>NZ_LUUI01000100.1 GCF_001644015.1 Methylomonas lenta | reverse complement strand
GCGCTATATTCCCACCCACGGCGGCCGCAAAACCCGAAGTGGCAGAAGTATTGAAAAGTCTGCGGATAGGTTTTTAAAAAATCACAAGTTAGACAAAACTAAATCAAAAGTCCGATTATGGCGTTTAAAGGGGTTAGGGGTTAGGGCTTACAGCCTCAATCAGGATAACTATTCTCAAACTCGTCGTTCCTTACCAAAATCATCCCCAGCTTAAAAACTTATAATTTATCGAATTAATTTGTGTATTGCATAAAACACAATTCTTTATTAAGGGTACAAAGTCGGTGTCAGGTTTTGTGAAGATAACAGATATTCAATTTCCATAATTTTTGGGGTAATCAGTGGCGGGAAAGTGGCCAATTGTGTGAGGTCACTAACGGCTGCTTTGTAGCCTTCCAGTTCGCAGAATCTGGATTTGGCTGACGGGCCGGTTTGGAGAAACGCGACCGTCAAGTTTGGGTCGCAAGCAGTCGGGTGATCGAGAGCAAGTGGCCGGGTGAAATACGATTCAACGGGCATAAAGGCCGCTGCCTGTTCCTGCTCTCGCACTTCGGCCAATGCCTTACCTAAAGGGGTTTGCTTTAGCTTTTTTAACAGATTCTGCTGTGACAATCCGCGTAATTCAAACAGCAAGAAAGGGTCTTGATCCAGTTGTGAGGCTAGAAAATAACTGAGCCCGGCAACATGCTTGCATGGATTTTCATAATCTGGGCAGGAACATCGCGTTTTGAAATCTTTTGCGCTGTGCGGCAATAAATGCAGATCGAGTGCTTCAAACGGCGTTTCGATAGTATCCGGCATCTCGTTCAACAGTAAACGGGATACAAATGACGCTCGGCTGCCGAGTTGGCGGATCAGCAATTCCCAGTCGTCGTTACTGATGGCTTTCAGAGAAATCGCCGTCTGGTAAGTGGGCTCCTTGTATACGCCGTAATAGGGGTTTGTATTGCCGCGTATCTGTGCGGAAATCTCGCCATCTTTCAGTGTCCAGGATTTGATGCGGTTGCTGTTAGCATAACTCCGCCCGCGGACAAGACGGGCTGAGTCCGTGAAACGTTCAAGCGCTTGCATAAATCGTTGTCCCCACCAAGTGCGTATGGCTTGCATGATTGCCCCCTTAATCGTCGAATATCGCAGTTCGATTCAAGGCAATCAGTTGCCTGAAAGCCTCATTATCGAGTTGTGTCAGCCAGGATTCGTCGCTACCGACGATGGCGCCTGCCACCTGTTTTTTCTCTTCTATCATTTGATCGATGCGTTCTTCCAGGGTACCCAAGGTGAGAAATTTATGCACGAAGACATTGCGGGTTTGACCAATACGGAAGGCCCGGTCGGTCGCTTGATCTTCCACGGCTGGATTCCACCAGCGATCAAAATGAAACACGTGGTTGGCGCGCGTCAGGGTAATGCCGACGCCACCCGCTTTCAGCGACAGCACGAACACGGCTGGCGGCGAATCGGCATCCTGGAAACGGTTGATCATCTGTTCGAGCTTGGTGCGGGACGTACCACCATGCAAATAATAGGTTTGGCAATTTAAATGCGTTTTTATATAGCGTTCTAATTGTGAACCAATCTCGGTAAACTGCGTGAACACCAAGGCGCTTTCACCTTCGCTCAACATTTCCGTCAGCATGTCTGACAAGCGCTCCAGCTTGTGGGAGCGGCTGGCGTCGAACGGACTGTTGTCTTGCAGGAATTGCGCAGGATGATTGCAAATCTGCTTGAGCTTCATCAATGTAGATAGCATCAAGCCCTGGCGTTGAATACCCTCGCTTTCCTGTAGCTGTGTTTCCACATCCTGCACCACAGCTTCATACAGCGAAGCCTGTTCGCGACTCAGGTTGCAATATTGTTTATTTTCCACCTTGTCCGGCAAATCTTTGATGATGGCAGGATCGGTTTTAACCCTGCGTAATATGAAAGGCTCAACCAGTCGTTTCAGCTGTGCCGATTTAGCCGGGTCGCGATCACGCTGGATCGGTGTTTCAAAGTGTTTACGGAACCCGGCTTGTTTACCCAGGTAACCGGGATTGAGGAAGTTGAAAATTGACCATAAATCCAGCAGACGGTTTTCCACCGGAGTACCGGTGAGCGCCAATCTGAAACGGGCGTCCAGTTTGAGGATGGCTTTGGTTTGCATGGCCTCCGGGTTCTTGATGTTCTGGGCTTCGTCCAGCACAATGCGATGTCAGCGCAGTGCCGATAACAGCGGAACATCGCGCAGGGCCAGACTGTAAGAGACGATAATCACATCTTTCTCCAGCACGTCTTCGCTGAACAGTTTGACATCTTTACAGCGGTTGGCGCCATGGTGAATCAGGGTTTGCAACTGTGGTGCAAAGCGTTCAATTTCCTTTTGCCAATTACCCAACACCGAGGTTGGCGCTATCAGCAGTGTTGGTGGCTGGCGATCCGCCTGGCTCTGTTCATGCAGCAAGCGGGCGATGACCTGAATAGTTTTGCCCAGCCCCATGTCATCAGCCAGACATCCACATAAGTCCAGCGAGTCCAGGAAAGCCAGCCACGCCACCAGCAATTCCCAATTTAAAACTTTACGTTTTCCTGGGTAATAAATTTTCACCATACAGCATAAATTGCATCAGATGCTGCCAATGATCAAAAGGGATAAACTGAAGCAACGTCCGCAAGTTTTCGAAGAAAGTCCGCCTAGAGGGGGCCGCAGTCTGGACGGCGTGGTAAGCCTCATCTAGCCATTCGAGCGAAGTATGGGCGAGGAAAGCCAATAAGTTGAGGGTGGCTAGAAAATTGGACAAATGCTGCTTGCCGTGGGCAAAGTTATGCTCGAAGTGATATCCGTGGTTCTTGAGGACATTGTTGTTTTCATTCTCTATTTTCCAGCGGGCGCGGCCCGCGGCGACTATCTCGACAACATTGTGTTCGTCGAGGGTGTGTGAAGAGGCCCAGGCATTACGGTAAACCACTTGTTGTTTGGCATTGAGGATCGTCACTTCGCACCAATTCACCATCAGCGCATCGTCGCTGTTGCGGAGTGGGACTTGGTTGAGATAACGGTAGCGTTCGGTCATGCGTTGTTTGCCGTTCCATCGGCTTTTCTCTATCGTTTGAACCTCACCGGTACGTTCAAAATCGGTCACCCATTCGTACAGTAAAGCATGGGAGTCGGGTTTGCAGACCAACAAAAAATCCATGTGCTGCGCACGCACCGCCTCACAAAACGGCTGGTGACAATACAAATCATCGCCCAGCACGGTGATGCCTCGAGGGGCGTAATGAGCGCCCCACGTGGTGAGCCAGCGCTTGGCTGCCGCCAGTTCGCAATCCTGTTTGTCTACGCCGTCTTGAACGCGAACAAATTCCGGTGGCAAAGGCAGCACGCGGCTTTGTCCGGGCGCGACAATCACCGGTGTCACGAGGGTGTGACGGTATAAGGTCGGGCCGTTTTTTAGCGTTTGCTGGGTACAGCACGGACAGGAAATCTTTTCCGAGCTGAAGGAATCAGTACCATCCAATGCCACTAATAAGGTATCGCCAATGCTGATAAACGGCTCCAGGTAACCCTGTGTGTAAAGCCTGTCGCCCATCTCGGCTAATACTGGGAAGAGTGTTTCTGGTGCAATCGGATCAAGCAGGTTACCGATCTGGCTGGTCGAAGGAATTTGATGGACACCAAAAATAGATTGCGCGTTGTTCCGATTATGAAGCTTTTGCATCCGTTGCTGATAGTCCAGAAAAGACGGGCTTTGCGTGAAGAAGACCGCAAAAGCGCTAAGCGCGGCATCTTCGACCGCGTATTTTAGGTTGTTGCCGGGTTTGCGGTAATCCGGGAGGTTTTCGAATGCGCTACGTATCTGGTTAATGATTGATAAGTCCATTTGTTAATCGGGTTATGCTGTCTTGAGTTGAGGATTGGATATGCCTTTATTTTATCAAGGTTTTAAATTGGGAATTGCTGCTACCAAGCCAGCTTCTAAAGATGTACGTCTTTTTGATGGTAACGGCTTGTACCTATTGATTAAGCCTAATGATTCAAGATGGTGGAGAGTTGATTACTGTATCAACAGTAAGCGTAAAACCTTATCACTTGGCACTTATCCAGTAACAAGTCTTGCAGATGCAAGAAAAAAAACATTTGAACTAAAAAAGCTAGTTGCTAGTGGTGTTGATCCTTCTAATGATAGAAAAGCCACTAAAGAACAAGAAAGTGCATTAAAGCTAGCGGCGGCTAGGAAACTTAGTGGTCAGCTACCTATAGACTCTTTCAAATACGTTGCTGAATAGTGGTACAACAAGAAGATGCAACAAATGGCTGATTCAATATAAGGGTAGGCTCTATAGTCGCCTAGAACGCGACATTTTTCCTAATATAGGTAATCAACCAACAGATGACCAACTTCCCCCCCCAATTGCCAATTTAGTTCTCAATGTAGCCGTATCGGATTTTGGCTGCGTTCTGCACTCAAGTGGATTAATAATTCATTGGCCAAGTGTTCCGGGTTCGAAACCGTGATCAATACCAGGCGACTGCGACTATCCTGATTCGGACGTTCCGGCAAGGGCACAGGTGGATACAAATGACCGGCGACCGCATGCACCGCAAACGGCTCAGTACACTCAGGAAAATAAACAACCCCCTTGATTCGAACCAAGTCATCGGCATGGTTTATCAACAAGGTTTGCAAAGTGTCTTGTAATTTCGGCCAACTTGGCGAGTGTTCCAGATAAAGTGATACGCTATGAAAGCCATGTTCCGGCAAAGCTTGGCCGCTGGGAATGCGCCGGAAAGACGGTGGCGTCTTGCTTTGCAACGTGCAGGCATCAAACAGATCATGTGTTGCCGTCAGCGTTGGCGTTGCCGGCGCCTGAAGCTTTAAGTAATCAATCAGTTCCGCGTGTTGTGTAGCATCGGCCAGATCGGCGTGAGTCAGTAGCAACAGGTCGGCCCAGGCCATTTGCGCACGAGCTTCGGCGTGGCGCTCCAGTTGGGCAATGGCTGACGGAATCGCCAGCGTGGCGACGATTTGTTGCAAACGGTAGCGTTTGGACAGCCAGGGTTCGCGCAGCAGCGTATCCAAAATGGGTTCCGGACTGGCAACGCCGCTGGTTTCGATGATGACGCGCTCGAAAGGTTTGGTTTCAGCCTTATTCCAAGCCATCCACAAATTCTTCAAAGTCGGCGCCAACGCACCTTTGATCTGGCAACACAAACAACCGCCCGAAAGTACCGTCATCGGAATATCCTGATTTAAGAGCAATGTCTGATCGATCGGGGTAGCGCCGAACTCGTTGATCACCAGCGCCGTCTTCACCCCGTCCGCCAACATGCGGTTTAACAGCGTGGTCTTGCCGCTACCGAGAAAACCGGTGACAACGATAACGGGGATTTTGGCTAATTCACTCATGATACGAGGCACAAAAATTTGCTAACAGCTTTCAAACTACTCAGGACTCTAAATGGGTTTTTAGCGACATTCGCAATGACAGCTACCATCAAGCCGCCACTTGGCATGACTCCAAGGCCTCCAGCATATCCTGCTTGGGTAAATTGCGGCCGATGAACACCAAATTAGACGCCTTGGCTTCGCCGTCTTGCCAAGGATTACCGAAGCTTTCGGTCATCAGCATATGTACGCCTTGATATATGACTTTTTTGTCGCAACCGGCGATGTTTAGAATACCTTTGTAACGCAACAGGTCGTTACCAAAGTCGCGGACCATGATGTCCAGAAAAGCCAGTATGCGCGCAGCATCCAGTTCCCGGTCAGTACGGAACACGAAAGAGCTGATGTCGTCTTCATGCTCGTGGCTGACGTCCTGCAAAAAGTCCGGTTCGATTTTCAGTATATCGTCCAGGTTGAAGCCGTCGATGTCCAGTATGTCGAACAACTCGGTTTCTCCGAAATGAACGCGTTTGATCGGCGCCCTGGGATTCATGGCTCGCAGGCGCGTTTCCAGATCGGCGACCACTTCAGCTTCCTGCAAATCGGTTTTCGACAATAGGATGCGGTCGGCAAAACCGACTTGCTCCTGCGCTTCGTGGTGTTCTTGCAGTTGTTGATGGGCATGCACCGCATCGACCACGGTGACGATGGCATCCAGCTTATAGTTTTCAGCAATGTCCTGCTCGATGAAAAAGGTTTGCGCCACCGGCGCCGGGTCAGCTAAGCCGGTGGTTTCGATGATGACCCGTTCGAAGTGAATGTCCCCATTTTCGCGGCGGTCGGACAATTCTCCCAGGATGCGCACCAGGTCGCCGCGCACCGTACAGCAAATGCAACCGTTGTTCATGGTAACGATTTTCTCGTCGGCCTGCACCAGCAGTTCGTTGTCGATGCCGGTTTCACCGAATTCGTTTTCGATCACGGCGATACGGCGGCCGTGGTGTTCGGTCAGAATGCGGTTCAGTAAGGTGGTTTTACCAGCACCGAGAAAGCCGGTCAAAATGGTGACCGGTACCGGGTAGTTGAGTTTCGGGCGTGTGTTCATTTTGAATCTCCAAAAGAAATAGGGGTTAGCGTCGATTAGACAGCGATTCACTATTCGGCTGTGATGCGCTGATCACCACGATCCGATCGCCGCGCACGGCGTTGTAAAAACAGTTAGGACGTCGGGTATGGCAGGCGGGGCCATGCTGGTCGACCAGTAGCAGCAGGGTATCGCCGTCGCAATCGATACGCAGTTCTTTAAGATATTGATGATGGCCGGAGGTCTCGCCTTTTCGCCATAGCCGCTGCCGAGAACGCGACCAGTAACAGACCCGGCCGGTGCTCAGGGTTTCCAGAATAGCCTCGCGGTTCATCCAGGCCAGCATCAACACCTCGCCGCTATCGACTTGCTGGGCGATAGCAGGCAACAACCCATCCTTATTGAACGGCAGACTTTCCAGTATTTCAGACCAGGGCAAACTGGCACCAATAGGAAGATTTTCTGTACGCGTTATCATGCCGGTTGCGGCTTAATCCGCTCGATCCGCGCATAAGCGGAGTGGTTGTGTATGGATTCAAAGTTTTCCGACTCCACCATATAGGCTGTAATGCGTATTTCAGCGTCCAGCATAGCAGCCACATCGCGCACCATGTCCTCGACGAACTTGGGGTGGTCATAAGCATATTCGGTGACGTATTTTTCATCCGGGCGTTTCAGCAGCCCATAAATCGGTGACGAGGCTTCGGCTTCCACCAACGTAATCAGTTCTTCAATCCAGATAAATTCGCTGGCCGACACGGTAATCGTCACATGTGAGCGCTGGTTGTGGGCACCACGCTCTGAAATTTCCTTGGAGCACGGACACAGGCTGGTGACCGGCACCACGATTTTGACTTTGATCCGGCAGCCAGTATTGTCGATTTCGCCGATGAAGCTGACCTGATAATCCAGCAGACTACGCACGCCGCTGACCGGCGCGGCCTTGTCGACAAAGTAGGGAAAGCGCATTTCGATATAACCGGATTCGGCCTCCAGCCGGGACAGCATTTCTTGCAACATGACCGGGAATGAGGCGATGCTGATCTCCCGATCATGGCTATTCAATATTTCGACGAAGCGCGACATGTGCGTGCCCTTAAAATCATGCGGCAGATTCACGTACATATCAAAGCGGGCAACGGTATGTTGTTCGCCGCAGCTCTTGTCCTTAACCCGTACCGGATGCAGGATGTCCTTGATGCCGACTTTGTCGATGGCAATGCGGCGGCTGTCTGCACGGCCTTGAATGTCTTCGATGATACAGGCGTTCACGCGGCCACCTCGCTGTACCGGACGCAAGCGTTGTCGGTTTCCCATAGTGTGACGGCAGCAACTTTGACATGCGTGCTGTTCAAGGTGGCCGATAGTTGGCGGTAAAACCAGGCCGCCAAATTCTCTGCGGTGGGGTTGATGCGGTCGAAGGGTTCGATGTCGTTCAAAAGCTGGTGATCCAGACTATCCGCCAGTTGTCGGGTCACGGCCTTGATGGCTTTGAAATCGATGGCGATACCGATGTCATCAAGTACCTGTGCGGTCATTTCGGTTTCGACTTTCCAGTTATGCCCATGTATGCGGCGGCAATCACCGGGATAATCGCGCAGGGCGTGGGCGGAGCAAAATTGGGCGTGAACTTTAAGGGTATAGAGGCCGCAGCTCGGCGGCGTTTGTTCGGCGTTTGTCATCGATTTTCAACGTGTCCTGATTCAATGGTGGGTATGGAAGACGGGTAGCGGTTTTGCGCGGCTAGTTCGGCCACGGCTTGCGCCAACGGTAAGGTTTGTTGATGTCCGCCGTGCAACCAGCGTAGTGTGGCTTGACCGTCTTGCATCTCTCGCTGGCCGACTACGATCAGCAGCGGCACTTTGGCCAAACTGTGTTCGCGGATTTTGTAGCCGATTTTTTCATTGCGTAAGTCGGTTTCCACCGTCAAACCGGCACCGCTTAACTGATCGGCGACAGCCAGCGCATAGGCTTCAGTTTGTTCGTTGATGGGCGCGACCACGACTTGTAGCGGAGCCAGCCAAAACGGCAGCCAACCTGCATAATGCTCCAGCAAGATGCCGGTAAAGCGTTCCAGGGAGCCGAACAAGGCTTGATGCAGCATCACAGGGGTTTGCTTGTTACCGTCGGCGTCAATGTAATAAGCGCCTAACCGCGCCGGCAGATTGAGATCGACTTGCAGCGTCCCGCATTGCCAGTCGCGGCCCATCGCATCGCGCAGTACAAATTCCAGTTTCGGTCCGTAAAACGCGCCTTCGCCGGGGTTATGCGTATACGGCAGTCCGCTAGTTTGCATGGCTTGAATCAAGGCCTGCTCGGCCTGATCCCAAACCACATCGCTACCCACCCGTTGTGGTGGGCGGTCGGAAAATTTGATACGAATGTCGTGAAAGCCGAAGTCGCGATAGATGCTTAAAATCAGCTCGCAAATGGCCAGGCTTTCTTGAGTAATCTGCTGCTCGCTGCAAAAGACATGCGCATCGTCCTGGGTAAAAGACCGCACCCGCATCAGGCCATGCAAAGCACCTGACGGCTCGTAACGATGCACCTTGCCGAATTCCGCCAACCGCAATGGCAATTGCCGATAGCTTCGCAAGCCTTGTTTGAATACCTGCACGCCGCCGGGACAGTTCATCGGCTTCAGCGCAAACACCCGCTCGTCCGGGGTTTGGGTGGTAAACATGTGTTCGCCGAATTTTTCCCAGTGCCCGGAGGCTTGCCACAGGCCAATGTCCATCACGTCCGGCGTATTGATTTCCTGATAGTCCGCCGCCGTCTGCCGTTGCCGCAAATAGCCGATCAAACGCTGAAACACGCGCCAGCCATTGGCGTGCCAGAACACCGATCCCGGTGCCTGTTCCTGAAAATGAAACAAGTCCATCTCTTTGCCCAAGCGGCGATGGTCGCGTAATTCCGCTTCCTCCAACTGCTTGAGATGGCTATCCAGCTCGGTTTGCGTCGGCCACACCGTACCGTAAATTCGTTGCAGCATGGGTTGATTATGATCGCCTTGCCAATAAGCGCCGGTCAATTTGAGCAGTTTGAAGGCTAGTCCAATTTGCCCGGTATCCGCACCGTGCGGGCCGCGGCACAGATCGGTAAATTGCCCTTGTCGGTAGACGGAGATTGGTTCATGATCGGGAATACGGGTGATGAGTTCCAGCTTGAAACGCTCGTTGCACTGGCTGAAAAAGGCAATCGCCTGGTCCCGGCTCCATTGTTCGCGGGTGATAGGGTCGGCACGCTCGACGATGTCGCGCATGCGTTGTTCGATAACCTGCAAGGCGTCGACGGATAACGGTTCGACGAAGGCAAAATCGTAATAAAAGCCGTTTTCGATAGCAGGACCAATCGCTACTTGCGTGTCAGGATACAGTTCCTTGACAGCTTGAGCCAGCAGATGCGCACTATCGTGGCGTAAGGTGTCGAGATCATCTGCGGTTTTGACTACTGGGAAATTCATGGTTAACAGGTTGGTTAATGGCTTGCGACGCTGCGGAAGCGTTGGTTGTCGCCGAGGTTAAAAGCGACATCATCGATTTTGAAATTGTTTAATTTCAAGCTGTAAAAGCGGTCGAAGTGGTTTTGAATATCACGTTCGATGCGCGGGTCGAAATGGGGCTGAATGGTTTGAGCATTACCGGCGGGCCGGGCAATGACGTCGCCGTCTTTGACCACCAATTGGCCGTTTTTGAACACCATGGCAGCGTCGGCGAACATAGCGCGATAATCGGCTTGTGGGCGGGCAGCAAACGCTCCCGGCGTTTTGCCGCACTTCCCACATCCTTGTGGGTCGTATACAGCTATATCGGCGATAGCACCGGGCACCAAATGACCGCGGTCGTTGAGGCCCAGTAAACGCGCAGCGGCGGAACGGGTCATGGTGGCGATTTCGCTCAAGTTAAGTTCTCGGGTTAGGTTCGGCAATAGGGTCAAGGCCAATGCCTCCTGATTCAAATTAGCCATATACGCTTGCCGGTAATCGGCATCCATCAACAGTCGGATCAATTCCGGATAGGCGGTAAACGGTGCGCCGTTGGGATGATCGGTGGTGAAGAACAGTCGTTCCGGCGCTTCGGCCAGCAAAAACAACTCAAGACCAATCGCCCATTGCAGGGTATTGACGAAGCTAGCCTCACGATAGCGATACGGCACCACGCCGCCGGAACCTTCGCACTCGGCATCCCACATCACCCATTTGTTGGGGCTGGCGTCGCCATGGCGACTGTATTGGGCGATGACGTCGCCGGAGATGGTGACAGTTTGACCAAACAACACTTGGCCAACATCCATGGTGATGTTGGGGTGGCGGTTGAAGGCTTCCAAGAGCTGGGCTGCCGCTGAGGAAAAGCCTTTTGCCCCTTCGCTGCCGTAAGCGTAAAACTGCACATGTGCCAGATGCATCGGCAAGCCTTGCGCGGCCTCCATGGTGGCGACGATGGTGTCGACATTGCCAGGAATGCCTAAATTGTTGCAATGCACATGTATCGGGTGCGGCACGCCGAGCTGATAGACGGCAGTTTGCAGGGCCTGCAGAATCTGCCGGGAACTGACGCCATAGTCGGGTACGATGTCATCCAAATCGAATTGGCGCACATTGCTTTTAAACGCATTGGCACCACCGGCATTGATGACTTTTAAGTCCAGTGCGCGGGTAGCATGTAAAGTCCAAGCCACGTAATCGTTGATTTGCGACTGACTGGCCTTGGCCCGCATCAAGCGCAAAAATAAATCATCATTGCCGAGTATCGCCAGCGCAGCGGTGTCCAGAATCGGAATATCAGCCATTTGCAGATGCACATCCAGCGCGTTGACCGGCAGCATCGCCGGTTCGACCACAGTGGTGTAACCCATCTGCGCATACCGGTAGCCAATGTCGGTGGTCGACCATTTTGCAGTGCTGTGAGGATGGCTCAACCGCCGCGCCATGTGGTTGCGGTGTTGTTCCGGCAACAGCAAACGGGCGGTGTTGACGTTGCCGCCGGCGATGTGGCTGTGGATGTCCACCGCGCCGGCCATCACCACTTTGCCTGTCAAGTCGTACACGGCATCAAAATGCGCGTCCGGGCCGGGGTCGGCGACGATCAGGCCATCGCGGATGAACAGGTCGCAGATTGCGCCGTGCAGGTTTTGCGCGGGGACGTAAATCGCGCCGTTTTGGAGTTTGATCAGCATGTTGGGTGGCGATAGCGGGTTAAGGTAGCCCGGAGGCAGCGTAGCGAAATCCGGGGAATCACAACATATCCAGCGTCAACAACAAGCGGCGTGGTTGTAAAGCAGTCGGCTGCGGTGAGCGATGCACCAAACCTTGGCCTTCATTGCCTTCCCAGCTTTCGCCTTTCATCAGACCCACTGCATAGGCTGGCATTTGCCGAATCGCTGTAATGTCGGTAATCAAACCTGAATCGGTATCCGGCAAACCACAACCGCCCACACCTAATTTGGCGCGCTCCAGTGCATATTCGGGCAACCATTCGGTGCCAATGCCGCCGTAGCTACAAATCAGTCGCGCCGGCACCCGGTCGACATGAAAACGCGGGCACATGGCCTTATCCAGCGTATACAGACGCATGCCTACCTCACGGCAGTCGAACAGTTCGCTGAAAGCCGATACCAGCAGCGATACATCCTCCATCCAGGCTTGATAGCCAGACAGGTGAGACGCTTGCGGCCAAAGCTGTTCGAAGTCGAAACGCAGTGGAGCGACTGTTTGCCTGATTTCGACTCGGCGGACGTTTTGTAATGCCTGATAAACGAATTGCTCTATGGCTATAGGAAACCGGCGTTCGATCAGGCACAAATTAACGCCATCTTCATAAATGCGCGATAAATCGGCAAAGTTTTTGGAGACGACAGCTCTGGCTACTGGTTTGTTCAATAAAGGATGGAAGCTAGCAGCAGGTAATACTGTAGATGTACTAGGTTGACGGAAAGGGACTTGAGCGAACATTTGAAAAACTCCTTAGGCAGCCAGTAAGGCTTGTTCGAAAAAAACGATGAATTGCATGAAGCCAATGCCCGTCACTGCCATTAAGTTA
>NZ_LUUI01000099.1 GCF_001644015.1 Methylomonas lenta | reverse complement strand
ACTTAATGGCAGTGACGCTTCGCGTGGGAATGCAAGCTGAACCGCTCTGCGGTTCGGGACGCTGGAGCGTCCCCGACGGGGTTCCCACGTAAAACATGGGAGCTATAAGCGGCAATTAATAATTTTGGCGCAAACCTTAGTCGCCCTCTGTAGGTGCGGATAAATCCGCACCTACAGAGGGTACTTGCATAAGATATTTCATGCGCAATCCTTAGTTAATCCTCGCTTTTGTTCTCTTCGCGATTGATTATTTTTTTATCGATGGTTTTGTGCAGCAAGCGCACCAGTTTTGCAGAGCCATCTTCGCCATCCTCAATTTGATCCGGCTTGCTGAGTACGACATTTACCAGCATGCCGAGACTGTCCTCTTTTAAGGTAATGGTATAGTCGGCTTCGGCGTAATCATTATTAAATATCGCATCCAAAACACCTTCTTCTTCGCCGTCAGTGTCCGGATCGTAACGCACCTGTATCCGGTTTTCTTCCCGATTCTTATCCAGTACGGCAATATTGCAGATTTTTAGCGCCACCATCACCATTTCCCACGCTCTATCAGGGCGGGTTTTTAAGGTCAGCTTAGGCTGAGTGCTATCATCTCTAAAATCAATCAGGTTAGCTAGCGGCGAGGTTTTGGGCTTAAGATCATCCTGAGACAATGCCGGCTGGGAGTGCGTGTGCTCTATGGGCAGTTCTGGCGGCATTTCCAGATGATGCATATCGCGATATCGGTCGGAAGTATCTGCACAACCCCATAATAATAGTGCCGGCAAGCCGTAAATCAGGTGTTTCGTCATAAACATTACTCGCAAAAAAAGCGTCGGTGTTCCAGCACGGGAAAAGCACTGCGCATTTTATCCAGCCGACTTTTATCGACCTCAGCCGACACAAAACCAGGACCGGTTTTATAGCAATCCAGCACTACGCCCCAGGGGTCCACTATCATGCTATGACCAAAGGTTTGTCGTCCGTTGACATGAAAACCACCTTGATTAGGCGCGATAACGTAACAGAGATTTTCGATGGCACGTGCACGAAGTAATATTTCCCAATGTGCAGCGCCTGTTTTGGCAGTAAAGGCCGACGGAATCACGATGATATCCAGACCTTTTTTTGTCATCGGACGAAAAAATTCCGGGAAACGCAAATCATAGCAAACCGAAATCCCCATACGGCCAAATGGGCTGTCGATAACGCAGGACTCTTCGCCGGCTTCGACTGAATCCGACTCACGATATTGTTCTGCACTATCCGGTACGCTGACATCGAACAAGTGCACTTTGTCGTAACGCGCCACCCGCTCACCTTTGTCGTTGTAAACCAAACAGGTGGCACGCACTTTATTATCGGCTTTAGCAGCCATAGGTATGGTACCGCCCACCACCCAAACCTGGTATTTTTGAGCGACCGTCGCCAGGAAGTCTTGAATCGGACCTGCGCCATCGACTTCGCGAACCTGAACCTTGTCATACTCGTTCATGCCCATAATGGCGAAATTTTCCGGCAAAGCCACCAACTTGGCACCGGCTTTGGCGGCATCGGCGATTTGCTTTTCAGCTTCCAATAAGTTGGCATTGACTTGCGGTCCTGATGCCATTTGAATCGCTGCGCAGATTGTCATAAATTATCCTATGGTTTTTATTGTTTTAACAATTGCACGGAATGGGCCGGTCAATATCGGCCGAATTAATCCGTATTGGAATCCAGCCAGCCAAAATCGGTCAGGCCGCGCCAGGTTTTTTTGATCAAGCCGTCTTCATCATGTAGAGGCGTCACTTCGATATTACCCCAGGCGCCTTTAAGTTGATATTGCGAGCCGAAAAAATAGCCTTCTTTATAGTCATTGGTAACAACCTGGGTAATCATACTGGCGATACCGCCAACGATTGTACCAGCAATGGGCACGGCGTCGGAACCCTTAGGCACTACAGACACCCGTTGATCCAAGGTCTTTTTGGCTAGATCCGCAAAACCGGCCAAATAGAAATTAGCCGCTACCGCATTCACTGTCAGGTCATCGGTAAAGGCCAATCCATCTTTGATTTTGATATGACCTTTTATGTCATCAAATGCCAGACCTTGTCGATAGACATCGCTAAAATCCAGACTTAAGCGTTTTACCCATTGCTCCATGGCAACCAGACCTAATAAGCGGCCGAAACCTGGCTCGATGCTGGAAATGCGGCCATCCTTGAGCTCAAGTTGTACTTGACCATTTAACCTATCCATTGAAAATTGATGCGGCCCACCCCGCCAACCACCAATAAAAGAAATATTAGCCGTTGTTTCTTTAAAGTCGTCGGTAAAAGCCAGGCGAGAGAGAAATTCACTAAAGTTATCTGATTTAACATTGCCTTTGATTTGAGTGATGGTACCACTAGCTTGCTTTAACCAATCAGCCGTCAGATCAAGCTTGGTTTTTGCACTCTGTAGTTGGATTTTTTTAAAATGTATGCCATTGCTTACTCGCTCGGTCTGCAGTTTTAACAGCCCTAAATCCACCGAACGCCACCATAAATGCTCGCTCTCGATATCAATCAAAGGTAAATCCGTCACCACCTCTTCGGCACTATCGACACTTAATTTTTCCAAAGCCGTTAGGTTTAGATAATCCATTTGTAACGCAATGCGGTTATTGCCGCCAAGTTGATCAGGAATACGAACCATGCCCTTGGCCATTGCGGTATCAATTGTGCCCTGCCAACCTTGATTGTCGTGTTGTAATACGCAACGCATGTCTCCCAGGTCCTGGTCTTGCCAGATCAATTGCCTGGTATCGATCACTACTTCTTTTATCTGAGGCCCCTGGGTTTGCTCTGCATCTTTGAAAGCCGATAAACTCTCCGATAAATTAAAGCGGGGTTGTCTGACTTCCAGTTTCAAGCCTGGCTTATCATAGCGACTGGCTTGGCCTTGCCCCAAAACGACATGTCCGGAATAAAGGGTTTCCTGGGTTTTATCGATTAATAATAGTGCCCGTAATTGATTGCCATACTGCAATGCCAAAGGCATTTTGCTGTTTTGATCCCATTGAAAATCTAGTGTCAATGGCTTCTCTTCATTCGCTGATTTGCCAAGTACTGTCTGACTATTGATACCGACACCTACCAGCGAGGTATCAATTTTCAATGAATTCGCTTGTGTGGTTTCGTAGGGTATTGCCAATTTAGCCGTATAGCTTAATGCGCCATCAACAATATCGGTTTGCAAAAAACTAAATTGTTTTTCCAGATTATTGATATTGGTTTTACCTTCGACATCCAGATAAGTGGCCTGTTCGTCACTACTCAAGCGTGCCTGTATCGGATAACCCAACGCTCGCGCATCCATGCGATTACTACTGATACGATCTTCCGTAAAATTCAAAACGCCCTTGATACCGTCAACTTTAAGGTTGACCGGTTTTAGAGTCAGTTTTGCCCCATTAAGATAAGCATTGACATTGGCTTTCAGCGGATCGGGTTCCGGGTAATGAATTTTTAAATTCAGGTCGGCATCGATATCGCCCTCGCCGCTGAGTTGCTTTGCGATGGGGACTATCTTGGGCTTGAGCGGGGATTTTTGTAAAAAGGCCAGACTGTCCATAAACTTAGCATGCACCTGCCCCCAAACATAAATATAATCACTGTCAGGCATGTCCGGAATCCTCACCAAAGCCTGATCAATCACAACTTTCTCGCTACCGCCTTTGCTAATCGCAACCTGTAAGTCTTTCCCTAAAAATTGTACATCGGCATTAGCATCTCGCAGGTGAGGCCAATTCTCATTAAATTGTATTTCGCTGTTTTCTATGCTGAAAACGGTTTCAAAATGGCCTTGCCCATTAGTAAACGGAAACTGATCCAGAGCCCCCTTTAAGACTATCTCGCCTTGACTAATCCGACCCGCGACAAAAGCTTCATCCAGCCAAGCGACAGCTCCTGAGTCCATGAGTTTGGCGGGTAAATATTTCGGTATCCGGCTGACATCTTTAAAATCGCCAAATTGTATGCGCAAATCCAAATTGGGTGAGGCGGCACTCTTGGGCAACCAAAGATTGAGCCTGGTTACCGTAGTAAAATCAACACTATCAATGGCCAAATCTTCACTCAAGAACTGCCAGGCAGCATCGGTTTGCCACCAATGTAAACTACCCTGTAGCCGTGGGATGTCCAATGAGTTTCTGAACCAGTCAGCAGCATCGACGCTGGCGTTTTGCGTGTCCAGCGTAATTTCGCCGTACTGATCGGTCGCACTAAATTGACCACTGATATTTTGTATTTGTGGCATGGCCGCAAAATGATCAATACCTAGCTGATCAAAACTGCCACGAGCGGCATAATGTTGAAAATCCTGACTGACAAACAAACTCACATCTCGCAAACGGCCTTTGGGATTAAGTTTTAACCAGTCGGCATAATCGTGTCCATCAGGCATTAGCATCGGCGCCAGCAGCATGGCTGCCGGAAAATCCAGTTGCTTGATAATGGCAGCAAGATTGCCTTGTGCATCCTGCTGCAAATAGAAAGCACCGTCCGGCCAACGCTGACGATTTGCGTAAATATTGACGTCATAGCCAGCCAGACGCCAGCGATCATTTTCATCGCTCCAACTAAAACTGCCTTCAAAGGTATCCATATCCACAGGTTTGCCCTGATGCTTGCTGATTGTCAGCTGCTGGGCCTGAATATAACCATCCACCTGATAAGGGCTGGAATTACGCCAAAGACTCCAGATGCGGAAATCACCCGCCCCGGAATGTAGCTGTAAACCCAACGGCAAATCGCCCGTCATTAAAGCGCCAGCCTGCAGATCTGTACCTTCGATATACAGCTCGCCATCTATGTTGTCTGTCTTAAATACATCACCTTTGATAACGGCAGAGATGCGTAGCGTGTCGCCATACTGCGGCGGCAGGTTACTGAGTAAATGCAATTCATGGCTGTCATCGAAAAAATGATTTTTGATGACCAAATCAAAGCGGTCAAAATGCACAGCTTTGCTGTGACGCTTTAAATCCTGCCAAGTGATTTCACTGTCTAAAATTTCATATTTTCCGCCCTGCAACAGCCACAGAGGCTTTTCATCGCTGGCTTGCAGACCTTTAATAGCAAAACTGCCATCCAGATTACGGGTGATACTGATATTCGCGCCCACCAGGGTCACCCGACTGGCTGACAACAGGTTGCGGGTTAACAGCAAGTCCAGAAAATCCAGCCCCAAGCGAATTTCTTTCAGTTGAATATCGGGCTTATTATTAGGATCGCTGGCTTCAACATCGATGCCTCGCAGAATGATTTCCGGATTAAAACCTCGCATGCCGGCGTCCATTTTGCCTATCCGTAGCGGGATATCGGTTATTTGGCGAATTTTTTGTTCCAATTCGATTTGATAATCGTCCAATTCAGCCAGCAAAATACGCGCTGCGCTGACGATCACAGCCACTGAAATCAGCGACCAAAACAGTAAATGGCGAGTAGCTCGGGCAATATGAACAATCACAAAATTCAAGTCCTACAATAAGACCACATCATAATGTTCCTGATTGTATCCGGATTCAGCACGAATTTTGATGGCCACTTTCAAGAATAATTCCAGCTCCGACAGCATATCAGCCTCTTCATCCAATAACATTTCCACCACTTGCTCAGAGGCCAACACTAAAATCTGCTGTACGTTGTATTGCCGCACCACGCGAATAATTTCACGAAAAATCTCCAGGCAAATTGATTCCGCGGTTTTCAACACGCCACGCCCATCGCAAGTACTGCAGGGTTCACAAAGAATATGCTCCAGACTTTCCCGGGTGCGTTTACGAGTCATTTCCACCAACCCCAAGGCCGACACTTCGGTGATTTTGGTTTTGGCGTGATCCTTATCCAGATTGCGTTGCAAGGCAGACATCACCTGTTTTTTATGGTCATCGCTTTGCATGTCGATAAAATCGATAATGATGATGCCACCCAAATTCCTCAGCCGCAGTTGCCGGGAAATGGTATGCGCTGCTTCCAGATTGGTTTTGAAGATGGTTTCTTCCAGATTCCGCCCCCCCACATAACCGCCGGTATTGACATCGACCGTCGTCATCGACTCGGTTTGATCAAAAACCAAATGACCACCGGATTTGAGCTTTACTTTGCGATCCAGAGCCTTGGATATCTCATCCTCAACGTTGTAAATATCGAACACCGGCCGCTCGCCGGAATAATGTTCGATGAAAGGCACCACTTCCGGCACAAAGGTCTCGGCAAACTCGACCAGCCGCAAAAAGGTTTCTTTGGAGTCGACGCGAACTCGTTCGACGCCCTCTTTATATAAGTCACGCAAAGTACGCATACTTAAAGGCAAGTCTTCGTGTATCAGCGTTTTGACTTTGGCTTTTTTACTCTTGTCGAGTATCGATTCCCACAGCATGTGCAAAAACGTCATGTCGGAATACAGAATAACTTCTTCCACACATTCGGCAGCAGTCCGCGCGATGAAGCCACCGGGCACAGTATGTTTTTGCAGATAATTTTCTATACAAGCCCGTAATCGCTGCCGCTCTTCTTCGGATTCTATGCGTTGCGATACGCCGGAGTTTGCTGCGTAGGGCATGTAAACTTGATAGCGTGAAGGAATGGATAGATCTGTCGTCAGCCGCGCACCTTTATTGCCCAAAGGATCTTTAGTGACTTGCACCACGATTTTTTGGCCATCTTTAAGATAATGCTCGATATTCTCAGAACCGCCGGCCAATTCCTGGCTATTGAAATCGGATAAATGCAAAAACGCCGCTTTATCCAGGCCAATATCGACAAAAGCCGCCTGCATACCGGGCAATACCCGGCAAACCTCACCTTTATAAATATTGCCGACCAGACCTTTCTGCCGCAAGCGCTCTATGATCAATTCCTGCAAGACGCCGTTTTCAATCACCGCTACCCGGGTTTCCGGCGGGGTGACATTAATTAAAATTTCTTCACTCATGCGATGACTTTAATCCCTTGTTTAGCTAATAGTTGTGCGGTTTCAAACAGCGGCAAGCCCATGACGCCGGAAAAACTGCCGGTAATCGATTCGATAAAAATACTGGCCAAGCCTTGTATGGCATAGGCACCCGCTTTGTCTTGCGGTTCACCGGTCTGCCAATAGGCCAGGATTTCAGCTTGGGTTAACGTCCTAAATCTAACCTCACTGACACTCACTGCCTGCCAGTGATGATCGCCGCGTAGCGAAACCGCGCTATAAACCTGATGGCTGCGACCGGAAAGCTGCATCAGCATCTCTGATGCATGCTGAAGATTATCCGGCTTACCCATAATACGGCCATCGCACACAACACTGGTATCGGCGGCTAACACCGGCAAATCATGCTCTAGTAAAGCTCGACAGACCGCTGATTTCTCCGTCGCCACCCGTTCCACATAAGCTAGCGGAGATTCATGCGGCCAAGGCGTTTCGTCAATATCCACAGCTTTTATGACATGCCGAATGCCGATTTGTTGCAACAATTCACTACGGCGTGGTGAAGCGGAGGCGAGCACAATCTGTGGTGTCATAATGTTAGCGGTGATATGGGTGATTATTCATAAGACTCCAGGCCCGATAGATTTGTTCAGCCACGATGACCCGAACCAACGGATGCGGGAAGGTTAACGGCGACAAACTCCAGGACTCCTGAGCAATATCTCTGACTTGCTGTGACAAACCTTCCGGCCCACCCACCATCAAGGCTACGGGCTGCCCGTTACCCAGCCAGCGTTGCAGAGCTTTTGATAAGTCGGCAGTGGTCCAGGGTTTGCCCGGAATATCCAGTGTTACCACATGCGCACGTGGCGGCACTGCCGTCAGCATACGTTCACCTTCTTCTTTGGTTATGCGTGCAATATCGCCACTGCGGCGTTTATCGGGAGCAATTTCTTTCAAAACCAATTCACACTCGCGCGGCATGCGCTTGGCATATTCATTATAGCCCTGCAGTACCCAGTCGGGCATTTTGTTGCCGACGGCGATTAGATGAATTTGCATGTGTTATCCGACATCACTAACAACGTCATTTCCAATTAATTAAGGTATTAAAAATTGATAAAGATTATTGGCTACTTGCCTGGCTATTCTCATCAACGGTATTTTTATGGCTGGCTAGAGTACACGAAGCTGCAGTCTTTGCGAAATCTAAGCCGGGAAAGCCTGCAAACTCAACTGATAGCCGTTATCTTGCTGTGAACAATCTAGATCATTTAGCTAAAACAATCTGGTTCATATAAACCGTTTTTTCCAGAATTGGCCTATTTCAACCAAATGCATTTAAAATGCCTAGCTAATTTGACTTAAAACAACTTTCAACATGGCGATTTTAAGCGCACTGCTTTGGACACCGGCGCTGGGCGTACTCTTGCTGGCGCCGATTTCCGGACAGCGCAACGGCTTGATCAGGCTGATTAGCAATCTGACAACCATCGGGGCATTTTTGTTCGCCTGCGGCTTGTTGCTGAACTTTGACATCAGCAATAGCGCCATGCAGTTCAGTGAGTTTTATCCCCTCAACCCTAAACTGGGCAGCGCCTATGCCTTGGGTATCGATGGCTTATCGATGCCGCTATTGGTTTTGGCAACTTTGCTGACCTCGATTGCGTTGCTAGCGTCTTTTTCCATCAACGAAGGCGTCAAGGGCTATCACATCTGCGTGTTATTGTTGGAATTTGGCATGCTGGGCGTGTTTATGGCTCAGGACTGGGCCTTGTTTTATATCTTTTGGGAAGTCACGCTAATCCCGCTGTTTTTCCTGATCGACCGCTGGGGAGGCAAGCGCCGACATGCGGCCAGCTTGAATTTTGTCTTGTATACCATGGGCGGTTCGGTATTCATGTTGCTGAGTTTGCTGGCGATTAGTCAGTACGATTTGGAGCATCAAGGTTCTTTGATGGCTTCCATGGGGCAGGCGGCGCAGAGCATGCCGGAGCTGGAACAGGTATTGGTGTTGCTGGGGTTTTTGCTGGGTTTTGGGGTGAAAATGCCGATCTTTCCGCTGCATGGCTGGCTACCACTGGCGCATGTGGAAGCGCCCAGTCCGATCAGTATTTTGCTGTCGGGCATTTTGTTAAAAATGGGCGCTTACGGCTTATTACGCTGCGTGGTGATGCTGCCGGTAGCGGCAAAACTGATACAACCCGTATTGGTGTTTTTAGCCTTGTTCGGCATGATTTACGGCGGTTTGCTGGCTTGGCGGCAGCGTGATTTGAAGGCCATGGTGGCTTATTCATCCCTGAGTCATATGGGCATAGTGTTGCTGGGTATTGCCTCACTCAACCAAACCGGCTTTACCGGCGCCATTTTACAAATGATCGCGCATGGCTTGATCGCCGGCGCCCTATTCCTGTTGGTCGGCCTGCTGTATGAACGCACGCATACCCGCAATATTCAGGATTACAGCTCCCTGGTACAAGTGATGCCGCGCTTCGCCACATTTACCACCCTGACACTATTAGCGGCCATGGGCTTACCCGGCTCAGTGGGTTTTATCGCCGAATTACACACCCTAATCGGTGGCTTTCAGCAATGGGGCGGGCTGATGGTATTTTTCAGCCTAAGTATTTTAATTAGTGCCGCGTATGCGATGCGCACCATTGGGTTGTTGTTTACCGGCCCAGTAAAACCACAGATGCAACAGATACCCGACCTTAATCACGTCGAGTTGATGGCGGTCGGCGTATTGGTAGCGGGTATTGTGCTATTTGGCTTGCTGCCGGCGCCGCTGATTGATTTATCAGGCGCAACCGTGAACAGGATGATGATGATCATAGGCGAGAGATTGCAGTGATTACTTCAATTAGCCAAACCTGTAAATACCGGAATCCAGGGGCTTGATATGCAAGTGACCTCATCGAATAACACTTCTTCGCAGCAACTCGTCCTCAATGCGATTCAACACCTGAATCATGTCTTGCCGGGACAGGGGCCGATTCATGATTTTGTGCACCACAATACCCTGCATGGCTTTCAGCATTTACCGTTTGAGCAGGCTTTGAGCGACTTTACTCAATTAACCGGCATCGACTGTTATTTGCCTGTCGAACAATTCCGGGCCTTTTATCAGCAAGGACGTATCAGCGACGAAGACCTGGATAATGCTCTTGAGCAGCAATTTGCTTTGTCCCATCAGCCAGAGCTAGCCAAAATCTATCAGCAATCCATTACTCAGCAGCAACTATACCGTTTAGCCTTGTTAAATGATTTGCCCAGTCTAAGTCCTGCCCAATTGCAATGGCAGCTTCAAGAACTTACACAGCTGAATACCCGAGATGGGCAAGCCGCTGACAATTTATGGGAGGCGTTGCTCAGCAAGCTGGAACTGTCTAAACCTGATGAGCATCCGGAGCAACTGCTGGATTTAAGCATCGAACAAGCTCGCAGCTGGCTGATAAATAGCCAGCAACAACACATGCAGCAACAAGCAAACGAGGACAGACTAACCTTGTTTGCCAAAGTGGGCGACAGTCTGACTTTGCGCGGCTTAGTACAGATTTTAACCGGCGTGGATGTTCTGGATAGCGTGCGACCATTATTGATCCGCTTGTCTGCCTCAATATTAGATGAAGGCATGGCGGCCTGGCGCTTGCCTCAGCGTCAGTCTCTGGGCTTTTATCAAGCTTGGCTGCAAAGCGCAGAATTTGATGTTATGCCGGTATTTCAGGAGTTGACCGATTGGCAAAACCTAAAAACGACATTACCCGAGGATGCGGTCGAGGCCATTATTCAGCAACTGGAAGCCCAGGCTATCCCCAAACCCCGTTGGGCGGGTTACTTACAACGCCTGGCGCTGGAGTTACCGGGTTGGTCGGGGCTGATTAATTGGCGGCAAGTCAATCCTCACTATCAAGCCGACGACAGCACACAGCCCTTGCTGGCCGATTATCTGGCGATACGCTTGATTCTGGATCGCTTGTATTTACAACAACTCTGCCATCAGCAATGGCGCTGTCAGGCTAAATTGGACAAATTACAAACCTATTTTGCCCAACACAGCGCCGAGTTCGCCGTGAGGCGAGCATTATTTGGTGGTGAATTGCCGGAATATTTGACCCAAGCCAGTCAAAGCTTGTTGGCTCATGGCGCGAAAAACCCGCAGGAATGGCAAAGCCTGGCCGAACGTATCTGGACATGGCAGCACAGCCCGCTGGCGACTCAATCAGGCAAAGTGAGCGTTTACAACCACGGCTGGCGTTTATTTCAACTATGTCAGCAACTTGCGATTTCATCGCCAGATCTGCAGCAACTCAGCAACCAGCAATTGTTGGACTGGTTGGCGATTATCGATCAATTTAGCGATGCCCAGCGGCGCAACGTCTGGTTGCAGGCCTACGAGCGGCATTATCAACAAGATCTGCTGCAAGCCTTGCATGCCAACCACGGGCGTGGTCGCTGGTTACGCCGCGACAGCCGACCGCAGGCACAAATTTATTTTTGCATGGACGAGCGTGAAGAAAGTTTTCGCCGCCATCTGGAGGAATTGAATCCGGCTATCGAAACCCTGGGGGTGGCTGGTTTTTTCGGGATTGCGATGAATTATCAAGGCCTGGACGCCCACCATGTCACGCCGCTGTGTCCGGTTGTAGTGACGCCGTCGCATCAAATCAACGAAGTCATACAGCCGGGGCAGGACAAGCAATATGCCAGCCATCGTAAAGGCTTGCATCAGGCTGACGGGCTGGCTTATCAACTGTATCAAAATCTGCGCCGCAGCCTGCTCTGGGCCTACCCCTTGGTGTTTGCCTTTGCACCGTTACAACTGCTGCGTTTGCTGGGTAAGTCCTTGTGGCCAACCTGGCAACGGCAAATGGAACAGGCCTGGCAACGTTGGCTGGTGCCGCAGGTGGCGACGCAATTAGAGTTTATCGCCGACGCACCCGCGCCAGCTGCAGCCCCAAGGTTAGGCTTTACCGACCAGGAACAGACCGACCGTGTAGCGGGATTTTTGAAAACCACCGGCTTAACCTACGGCTTTGCCCGCTTAGTAACATTGATGGGACATGGCTCCACCAGCCAGAACAACCCGCATGAAGCCGCACATGATTGCGGCGCTTGCGGCGGACGCCAAGGTGGACCGAATGCCCGCGCCTTTGCCGCCATGGCCAATCGACCTGTGGTGCGGCAATTACTAATCGAACAAGGCATAGTCATACCGGAAGATACCTGGTTTATCGGGGCGCAGCACGATACCTGTAGCGATATCATTACTTGGTATGACCTGGATCAGATGCCTGCAGCCTGGCAAACTGATTTTGCTGATTTTCAAGCCTGTCTGACCCAGGCCGATAGGCTGGCCGCCGCTGAACGCTGCCGACGATTTGCTTCCGCCGCTCAACCGGTTTCAGCCAAGGCCGCCATCCGGCATGTGGAAAATCGGGCGATGGATTTGAGTCAGGTCAGACCGGAATTCGGCCACGCCACCAATGCCGCCGCATTCATTGGTCGCCGATCCGCTACCCAGGGAGCGTTTTTCGACCGCAGGCTATTTTTGATTTCCTACGATCCCAGTCAGGACCCGGAGGGTACGATATTGGAAAACATATTATTGACGGCCGGACCTGTCGGGGCCGGTATTAATCTGGAATATTATTTTTCCAGTGTCAATAACGAGCGGCTCGGGTGCGGTACCAAGATTCCGCATAATGTCACCGGCTTGTTCGGCGTGATGGAAGGCACCGGCAGTGATCTACGCACCGGATTGCCTTTGCAAATGGTTGAAATACACGAAGCCATGCGTTTACAGATTGTGGTGGAAGCCAAAACCGCCGTACTCGAACAAATCTATGCCCGGCAACCGGATTTGCAGGAATTGATCGGCGGCGGCTGGGTGCATTTGAGCGTCCAGGACCCGGAAAGTGGTGAGATTTATATATTTCAACGCGGCACAGGTTTTGTGCCCTGGCAGCCTCGGAGCAAACAATTGCCGCTACGCGAAAATTCGCCTGATTGCTTTCGTGATTCAACCCAGGCGGTGGCGCCGATGTTGATTAAGCAAGTCGTATTTGCAGGAGAACAGCGCTGATGAATGCCTGCTGGATACTATTTGTGCCTGTTTTGCCTCTACTGGCGAGTATGTTACTCGGCAGTCTACATTTTTTCCGCATTATCGACGGCGAGGCTGACGAAGCCATTAGCGCCAGCGTTTCGATAGTCGCGCAGAGTTTATCGACGCTGTTAGTATTGGGTTTATTGATCGCTGATTTGTCAGGAATATCAGCCAACAATCCTGTTTACGGCAATTGGCTCAGCATCGGTCAATTAAGTATCGATTTTTCCTTGCGCAGCTCGGGTTTCAATCTGAGTTTGGCCGCTTTGTTTTCCCTGCTGTTGCTGATAGTGACGCGTTTTTCGGTGAATTATTTGCACCGCGAAGCAGGTTTTCATCGCTTCTTTTTCATCCTGAATTTATTTGCGGCAGCCATGCTGCTGCTAGTGCTATCAGGCAATGCAGTGTTTACGTTTTTTGGCTGGGAAGTGGCCGGAGTCTGTTCCTATTGGCTGATTGCTTATGCTTACGACAGACCGACAGCTGCCCATAATGCCACCCGAGCCTTTGTCACCAATCGGGTGGGTGATGGCGGCTTTATATTAGGAATCGTCTTGGCTTTGCTGTGGCAGGAAACTGCCGACTGGCAAATTATAAATAGTGCTGCTGCCGATCTCGATCGAGGTGACGCCACCTTATTGGCGCTGTGTTTTGCGTTGGCGGCTTTTGCCAAATCCGCTCAGATTCCATTCACGCCATGGCTGGCAAGGGCCATGGAAGGACCAACCCCTTCCAGTGCTGTGTTTTACGGCGGTGTGATGATACATGCCGGCGTATTTTTGATTATTCAATTACAAGACTTGTTTACTCAAGCGCCGATAGCCATGTTGCTGTTGGCGCTGACGGGTGGGCTGACCGCCGTCTACAGTTATTGGGTGGGCTTGAGTCAGACCGACATAAAAAGTGCACAGGTGTTTGCTACTTCCGGCCAACTGGGGTTGATGTTTCTGGAATGCGGCCTGGGGTTTTGGACGCTGGCAGCCGGGCATTTGGCGGCCCACGCCGTCGTAAGATGTTATTTGCTGCTAACAGCGCCGTCGATTATGCATGCTACCCATGCGCAGCCAATCAAGCCCGTGCCTGCCCGCTTGGCCAATTGCCGCTGGGCTTTCATGGTTTCTTTACAACGCGGCTGGCTGGAAGCCATCATAGATTGGCTGTTGGTCAAACCGATTCAAAAGTTGGGCCGGGATATGCGTAACATTGATGAACTCATTATCGACCCGGCATTAGGGGTACCGGGGCCGGCTATCAGAGCAATTTCCTCGCTGGCCCACTGGGAAGAACAGAAAATGGGTGCCAATCTGGATAGTGAAGAAGATAGCTTTGCCCGCGGCAGCGGCCTGGCCGGCAAGCTGACGCAATGGACTGCGGCATTGATGGGCTGGTTTGAATTTCATTTTATTTTACGCGGTATCGGCCGCAACTCGATTCGCCTGGGCCGACGTCTGGGACGCAAAGCCAATCGCTTTGAACAATTATTGTTAAGTCCTCGCTATCTGGTACTTTTTGTCTTGATCACCCTGATGGTGGCACTGGGGTATGCGGCATGACCGACATAGTCTACTGGCAGGCCACAACGTTTTTGCCTCTGTTAAGCGTGCTGACTTTGGTGCCGCTGTTGACTATGGTGTTGGTATTGTTAAACAAGCCGGCCTATAGTTTGAACCTGGGACTGGCCGGTGCGTTGATCAATGTAGCCTTAAGTATTTATTTGCTGCGAGTGTTCGACTCTGAGGCCCCCGGTATTCATTTAGCCGAAACGCTGGATTTTCTGGGTATAGGCTATCGAGCAGGAGTCGATGGCACGAATATCCTGTTTATTCCGCTGACGGCTATTCTGGGGCTGCTGGCTTTGGTGTATACCATGATTACTCGCCACCGCCACGATCGTTTGTTTGTGGCCTGTCTGCTGGCGTATCAGGGTATTTTGATTGGTGCTTTTGTGGCATTAAATGCCATGCAATTCTGGTTCTGGTGTTTGCTGGAACTAGTGCCGGTGGTGTTGCTGACCGTTTCTGCAGGCACCGGTAGACAACGTAACCAAGTGATTAAAACCGTCTTGCAGTATTGGCTGTCCGGCTTGGCGATGAGTCTGGCCGGTTTTTTACTACTGAGTTTTGGTTTGATGCAAAACGGCCTGGATTTCAGTTTCGAATGGCTGACGCTGAAACAGCATAATCTGGCGATTCCGCACGAAACCTTGATCTTCATCCTGCTGTTTTTTGGTTTTGCGGTACGTATGCCGCTGTTTCCTTTTCATGGCTGGTTGCCTTTACTGGCCGAACACGGCACCGCCGCCAGCGCAGCGATTTTTATCACCGGTTTAAAACTGGGGATTTATGCCTTGATCCGGTTTATTTTGCCACTGGTGCCGGGCGCTGCCGAGCAATGGGCGCATTTTGTGGTCAGTTTGGGCTTGATCGGGATTTTTTACGGCGCCTTGCTGGCGCTGATGCAAATCAACATGCGTCGCTTGTTGGCGTTTGCGGTGATCAGCCATACCGGCATGCTGGCGATTGGGGTGTTTTCGTTTAACGACTTTGCCCTGGAAGGCAGTATTTTGCTGTCTGTGGCTTATGGTTTGGCGACCGCCGGCATGCTGTTTAGCATAGGTTTGATTTACGAACGCACTCGCACCTCTTACTTACCGAGACTGGGCGGATTATTCGAAACCAATTCCGAGATTGGCTTGTTGTTTTTAATATCCGCACTCAGCACCATGGTGATGCCGGGCACGCCGGGTTTTGACGCCGCGCACTTGCTGATCGAAGGCACTATCGAGGAACACGGTTGGCTGACTGCGATTGCCATTTTAATCGGTAACGTATTAGCGGCCGGTTTTTTACTGTGGGCCTTTCAACGCCTGTTTATTGCCCATTCCAAACGTAAGGTGCAGCCGTACAGCAGTATTAATCATCCACTGGCGCAAGAACGCATCATTACTCTGGTAATTTGCGGCTTGCTGATGGCTACCGGTTTTTACACTACGCCCTGGCTAAAATACATCGATCAGGAAGCCAGCGAAATTGGCGAACACTATCCTGAGCATCACAGCCATCATACCAATGAGCCCGACAATGATTGATAGTGTGCCGTTACTTTCTTTATGCCTGATCTGGCCCTGGCTGGGTGTTATGCTGCTGGCAGTGATCAAAAATCCGCAGCAGGCGAAACGTTTAACCTTATTGGTAGCGTTTATCGAACTGTTGATTAGCTTGCGGGTGGTGCAAGGGTTTAACCCCGAATTCGGCGGCTTTCAATTTCTGGAAGATTATGTCTGGATACCGGGACTGAATAGTCATTTCCAGTTGGGTGTCGATGGCATCTCGGTGCTGTTTTTGCCGATGACTGCCTGGGTAACCATAATGGCTTTGCTTGCCAGCTGGAATAGCGTGCAGCATTTGAGCCGCTTTCATCTGGCATTGTTACTGATGTTGGAAAGTGTCACGGTCGGGGTATTTTCCGCACTGGATTTAACGCTGTTTTTCCTGTTTTGGGAATTGACTTTGCCACCGATTTTCTTCCTGATCGGCTTGTGGGGTATAGGCGCCGAGCGGCGTTATGCCGCCATGAAATACACGCTTTATATGCTGTTCGGTGGCGTGCCGCTGCTATTTGCCATCATCTTGCTGGCACTAAATCATGCGCAAATGACCGGAGGCTCGATTCCGCAGGACCTGGTATTCAGTCTGCCTGTTTTACTCAACACACCGATTGCAAGTGAATCACAAGGCTTGATTTTTTGGCTGCTGATGCTGGGTTTTGCAGTCAAAGCACCGCTAATGCCTTTTCATACCTGGTTGCCGACAGCAGCCATGGAGGCGCCGACACAAATTACGGCTTTGTTAGTCGGCTTAAAATTGGGTGTTTATGGCATTTTGCGCTTTGCAATTCCACTGGCACCTGCTGCTGCTATGGAACATCGCTGGCTATTGGCGATCGTTGGCGCTGTAACTTTGGTATATGCTGGCCTGATTGCGCTACAACAAACCAATTTACGTCGTTTGTTGGCGTATTCCAGCGTCAGCCATGTGGGTCTTGTGTTGATAGGGATCGCTTCATTCACTTTGTCAGGTTTGCAAGGTGCAGTCATACAGTTATTAAACTTCAGTATCGTTGCCAGCAGCCTGATGTTAATCGCCGGCATGATACAACAACGACTAGGCAGTACAGATTTAGTGCATTTAAGTGGACTAGCCAAGCCTATGCCACGCTTGACTGTGTTATTTTTTCTATTTGCCTTGTCTAGCATCGGGGTGCCGCCGACCAATGGCTTTCCGGCAGAACTTTTGATGTTGCTAGGCACTGTGCAAAGTTTTCCAGCTTTATCACTGGTGGTTTTATTGACTGCAGTGATAAGTGCTGCCTATGTATTGGGTTTTGTCCGACGCGGTTTGTTTGGTCCGGTAGTGCAACAATCGGTTGCCCGCTTACAGGATTTACGCCCTCGGGAATTAGGATTGTTGATTACGCCTGCTTTACTAGTGCTGGTGCTGGGCGTGTATCCGCAGTGGTTGTTATCTGAGCAGGAAGCTACTTTGATCGTTTGGTTACAGCGCCTGCAGCCATCAACCACCGTGCAGGTTGCGGAAGTCAAGCCAGCGGCCAATGACGATATTCCTATATCAAATTTACCTGTATTACCCTATAAGATAAATCTACAAATAGCCGATTGAGTATAAAGATTGAAGAAACATCCTTTTTGCCATATAGTTTCGATTCGATATTTAATCGCCAATGAGGTGAGTAGCCTGAACAATCAATGCGTAATTCTATCTACTCAACATCATTAACTTAATTAAGGAAGACAATCATGCATACACCTGAAAAATTATTACTTGAAAACCGCGCTTGGTCAGCAGAAGTGAGTAGAAAAGATCCTGGCTACTTCAAACTGCTGGCTCTAGAGCAAAAACCGGATTTTTTATGGATAGGTTGTGCAGACAGCCGGGTGCCGGCTGAAACGGTAGTCAACGCCCAACCCGGTGAAATATTCGTGCACCGAAATATTGCCAATCAGGTGATAACTACCGATTTTAACTGTCTGAGTGTGTTGCAATATGCTATTTCAGTCTTAAAGGTCAAACATGTCATTGTTTGTGGGCATTATGGTTGCGGCGGGGTTAAAGCGGCCTTACAACCGCAACAATCGGATCTGGTGATTGCCAATAAATGGCTGTCGCATATCAAGGATGTTTACCGCCTGCATCAGGATGAGCTTGAGTCTATCGATCCAGCCAAAAAACTCGGCCGTTTGATCGAGTTAAATATCATCGAACAGGTATATCGTTTAGCGCATACTTCCATCATTCAATCCGCCTGGAAACATGGCCACAAGCCCACACTGCACGGCTGGGTTTATGGTTTGGATGATGGATTGATTGACGAATTAATCAAGCTGGATCATAACACCCAAATACACCCTATTTACCGTTACGCCGACTAACCTGCTGGCCTATTGAATTAACTGAGAAATCATCCATGAAATCCGATTTGCACTATTACCTAAAGAACTTAAAACATGATTTACCGGCCAGTATGGTAGTTTTTTTGGTGGCGCTGCCGTTATGTTTGGGAATTGCTTTGGCTTCCGGGGCTCCCTTATTTTCCGGCGTGATTGCCGGGATCATCGGTGGCATTATAGTGGCTTGGGCTAGCGGTTCTCATCTCAGTGTCTCCGGGCCTGCTGCCGGCTTGACTGTTATTGTGTTTAACGGCATCGAAACCTTGGGCAGTTTTAATGCCTTTTTATTGAGTTTGGTGATAGCCGGAATTTTTCAAATCATTTTGGGCTATCTTAAAGCTGGCCTGATCGGTGCATTTTTTCCAGTATCGGTCATAAAAGGCATGTTGGCGGCGATAGGTTTGATTTTGATTATCAAACAAATCCCGCATGCCACAGGTTACGACACCAGCTTTGACGGTGATGAAAGTTATATGCAGGAAACCGCCAAAAGCAGTTTTTTTGAATTGGTCGATGCGCTGGAGGGCATTACGCCGGGGGCCCTTATCATTAGCGGTGTAGCACTATTGATACTGATTGTCTGGGAAACCCGGCTTTTCAAACGCTCCAGTTTGCTGCAATTGATTCCCGGTCCATTGGTGGCCGTGGTATGGGGGGTGGCATATAACATATTGGTATTACAATATGCGCCGGAATGGGCTATCAGTCAGCGGCATCTGGTATCGTTACCCGAGCTGGGTAGCGTGGAAAACTTTATCAATCAATTCCGTATGCCGGATTTCAGTAATCTGGCTAACCCTAAGGTTTATAGCATTGCCGCAACCTTGGCTATCATTGCCAGCCTGGAAACCTTATTAAGTATTGAAGCAGTAGACAAGCTGGATCCGCACAAACGTATCGCCCCGACCAATCGAGAACTCAAGGCGCAAGGCCTGGGTAATATTATTAGCGGCATGATAGGGGGAATACCTATTACTGCAGTTATCGTGCGTAGTTCGGCCAATATCAATGCCGGCGGACAAACCCGAATATCCAGTTTTTTCCACGGGGTATTGTTATTGATTAGCGTGATGTTTTTTGCGGAATATCTGAATCAAATCCCTTTGGCTTGCTTGGCGGCCATCCTGTTGCAAATTGGTTATAAGCTTGCTAAACCCAAGCTGTTCATCGAGTTTTATCACAGAGGCTGGAATCAATTTTTACCCTTTGCAATTACTATTGCAGCTATTTTACTGACTGACCTGCTACTAGGTATCACCATTGGTATGGCGATTGGTATTTTCTTTGTACTGCGCGCCAATTTCCATGAAGCCATGACCTTGACCACGCACGGCTCGCATTTTTTGTTGCGTCTGCATAAAGATGTGTCGTTTCTCAACAAAGCGCTGTTACGTAAACATTTAAGCGCTATTTCCAACGACAGTGAATTAATTATCGATGGTAACAAGGCCTTATTCATCGACCAGGATATTCTGGAAACGATCGCCGACTTTTTGCTGGCAGCGCCCGACCGAGGGATCAATGTTGAAATCCAAGGCTTCAGTGCTTACTGTGTAATACCCAGTTCCGGGCATTAAATTCGAAAGTCCGGGTTGCTAAGGATTTGACCACAAATAACTTCCCGCTATCCAAACACGTCATGCCGGCAGAGATTGCCGGTATCCAAGTCACATGGACGTGGAGGGCCTTCTATAATCCATGACATCGTGGTTCCGGCAATCCCTGCCGAAACCACGAAGTTTCGCATGGGGATTCCAATTCGGGACGTTATTCCAGACCAAATCCCAAGCCGGATAATCGAAACTGCAATTCCATTTTAATGGCTGTGTTTTCAGCTTCGGCACGATTATCCGCTTTACTAATGGCATACACAGCCTGTTTACCTTTAAAATAGCCCGATTAAAATTTTTTGCAGCTATGGGCTTATTGCCCCGGAACGTTCATGACCGATTATAAATTAACCCACCTTAAGCAGCTCGAAGCCGAAAGCATACATATCATCCGCGAAGTAGCGGCAGAATTCGACAAACCGGTCATGTTGTATTCCATAGGCAAGGATTCTGCGGTAATGCTGCATCTAGCCATGAAGGCTTTTTCCCCTGGCAAGCCACCTTTTAAACTTCTGCATGTCGACACCACCTGGAAATTCAAGGAAATGATTGAATTTCGTGATCGCTTGACCAAGGATTTAGGCCTGGATTTATTGGTGCATATTAATCAAGACGGTGTCGAGCAAGGTATTGGCCCTTTTACCCACGGCAGTAAAAAACATACTGACGTCATGAAAACCGATAGCCTTAAACAAGCTTTGAACAAATATCAGTTTGATGCCGCCTTCGGTGGCGCCCGCCGCGACGAGGAAAAATCACGCGCCAAAGAGAGGGTATACTCTTTTCGTGACAAAAACCATCGCTGGGATCCGAAAAATCAACGCCCGGAATTATGGAATATTTATAACGGCAAAGTGGAAAAGGGCGAAAGCATCCGGGTGTTCCCGCTATCGAACTGGACCGAGCTGGATATTTGGCAATACATTCATCTGGAAAATATTCCTATCGTACCGCTGTATTTCGCCAAAGAACGCCCGGTGGTGAATAAAGACGGCATGTTGATCATGGTCGATGACGAGCGCATGCCGATAGACCCTGAGGATAAAGTCGAAATGAAAATGGTGCGTTTCCGTACCCTGGGCTGTTATCCATTGACGGGCGCAGTCGAATCCACCGCGACTACCTTGCCGGAAATCATCCAGGAAATGCTGCTGACGACGACATCTGAACGCCAGGGTCGCTTGATCGACCATGACCAATCCGGCTCTATGGAACAGAAAAAACGCGAAGGATACTTTTAAATAAACAGGCTAAAGGCAAAAGGCTCAAGGCAAAAGATGGCACGCTTTGAAGACTTGGAGGTTTGGCAGCGTTCATCACGACTTTGTGTCGAAATTTATAAAGGCTTGGCGACTTGCAAGGATTTTGGCTTTAAGGATCAGATAACCCGCTCCAGCTTATCAATTCCTAGCAATATTGCAGAAGGGTTTGAAAGAAGAAGTGACAAAGATTCCAATAAATTCCTTTATTACGCAAAAGGATCAAGCGGCGAATTACGCACCCAAATATACATTGGCATCAAAATTGGGTACATCCCAAAAGAGACAGGGATGAATTGGAAAGACGAAGCTGAACAACTTTCAAAAATGCTGGCAGCCTTGATTAAATCGAGAGCACCTTAACTTTTGCCTTTCAACTTGAGCCTTTTACCTAATTTATTATCCCCGATTTAACTTTTAATTTTGGAACACTCATGTCCCACCAATCCGACTTAATCAGCACTGACATCAACGCCTATCTGGCGCAACACGAACGCAAAGAATTATTGCGCTTTCTAACCTGTGGTAACGTCGACGACGGTAAAAGTACCTTGATCGGCCGATTACTGCATGACTCGAAAATGATCTATGAAGATCAGTTGGCCGCCGTACAGGCTGACAGCGTTAAGTCCGGCACCACCGGCGCCGGCAAGATCGATTTGGCTTTGTTGGTCGACGGCTTGCAGGCCGAGCGTGAGCAAGGCATCACCATCGACGTCGCCTATCGTTATTTTTCTACTTCCACCCGCAAATTCATCATTGCCGACACACCGGGCCACGAGCAGTACACCCGCAACATGGCCACCGGCGCATCCACCTGCGATTTGGCGGTGATCCTGATCGACGCCCGTTATGGCGTACAAACCCAAACTAAACGGCACAGTTTTATCGCCTCCTTACTGGGCTTAAAACACATCATTGTGGCCATTAATAAAATGGATTTGATGGCTTACAGTGAAGACACCTTCAACAAAATCAAAGCCGATTATCTGGCCTTCGTAAAGACTTTGGGTCAACACGACATCCATTTCATCCCCATGTCTGCACTGGATGGCGACAACGTAGTCAACCCTAGCGAAAACATGCCCTGGTATACAGGCAAACCGATGATGGAGTTACTCAACAGCATCGAAATTGCCAGCGACCACAACTTTGACGACGCCCGTTTCCCGGTGCAGTACGTCAACCGACCTAATCTGGATTTCCGTGGCTTCTGCGGTACGGTTGCTTCCGGCGTGTTTCACAAAGGCGATGCGATCACTGCAATGCCATCCGGCAAAACCAGTACGATTAAATCGATTGTCACCTACGACGGCGAACTGGAACAGGCTTTTGCCTCCATGGCTGTTACGCTGACACTCACTGACGAGATAGATGTCAGTCGTGGCGACATTATCGTCGGCTCGCAGCAGTCCGCACCCACGGTTGCCGACCGATTTAAAGCCACTATCGTCTGGATGACTGAAAAGCCCATGACACCGGGTCGGCAATATTTAATTAAATTAGCCACACGCAATGTTTCCGGATCGATATCGATGATTCATCACCGGATAGACGTCAATACCCTGGAACATCACGATGCCAACGAACTCAAATTAAACGAATTCGGCCTGTGTACTGTCGCGGTTAATGCCCCGGTGGTGTTTGATCCTTACAAACTCAATAAAACCACTGGCTCCTTCATTGTCATCGATCGCTTGACCAATATTACGGTCGGCGCCGGCATGATCAGCGGTGATGCTAGCGAGGAAGACTGGTCACCCGTTAGCGCCGAAGAACGTGCCACTCGTTACAGTCAGATAGCATCTGTAATTGCCTTGAACGGCAGCGACGCTGCCCAAGTTGCCTATCATCTGGAACGCAAATTATTCGACACCGGCCACGCCACCACCATACTTGAAGCCGACAACGATGAATTAGTCGTCGCCATCAAAAACGCTGGCTTGTTATGTCTGTGTCTGGGTGAAAAATCAACACAAGCTGATGTGGCGTTTAATTGCGATGAAAATACGGTCGATGAAATCTATGCGGCACTTAAAAATCGCGGGTTGATTCATTAGCTTATAGAGACTAAGGATTTGGTCATAGCTATCCAAGCACGTCATGCCGGCAGGGATTGCCGGCATCCATGACCTCTGGGTCCCGACATTCCCTGCCGAAATATAGATTTATAGGTTTTGAGAAGGTTTAGCTGAAGCAGCCTGCTAATCAGGTCAAAATATAAGAAACCGGAAAGCCAGTAAATTATTGCCATTCCAGCCGATAAAGATCCTGACGTCGCAGGGATAGATTTCTGGAAGCACCACGGCTACGAGCTTGCTTTAGAAGCTCAAGATTGACATCTGCAATCAGCGTCATTTCGGTGTTGGGTGTGGCCTCGGCCAAAATGGCGTCGTGTGGGAAGGCAAAATCACTAGGACTAAAAATGGCCGCTTGCGAATACTGAATATCCATATTTTCGGCATGCGGCAAATTACCGACGCTGCCGCCGATGGCGACAAAACATTCGTTTTCGATAGCCCTCGCTTGCGAACAATAACGTACCCGTTGATAAGCGTTTTTGGTGTCGGTCCAGAAGGGTACAAACACAATTTGCGCCCCCTGTAACGCTGCCAACCGGGCCAACTCCGGAAACTCGGCATCGTAGCTAATTAAGATGGCGATTTTGCCGCAATCGGTATCAAATACTTTCAGGGCATCGCCGCCTTTTACCCCCCAATATGCCACTTCATCCACCGAGATATGGATTTTGTATTGTGCTTCAAAGGTGCCATCCCTTCGTAGCAGCCAGGAAACATTGTAAAGCTCCCGATGGCTATACTCCGGCATGCTGCCGGCAATGATATTGATGTTATACGACATCGCCATTTCCAACAGTCCATCACGAATATCACGACTGAAACCCGCCAAAGCGCGGATAGCATCTGCCGGATTTTTATCATTAAACGAACCCATTAACGGTGCACTGATATATTCCGGAAACAACACAAAATCGGCGTTGTAACCGGCTACTGCATCGATAAAAAACTCGGCATGTTTCAATAACATATCCACACTGGCCAAGGGACGCATTTGCCATTGCACCACTCCCAGCCGAATCACATTTTTTAGGTCGCCCAACTCGGGGGTTTTATCGACATAATCCAGATTAATCCATTCCAGCAAAGTGGCATAACCCTGAGAGTCGCCATCCACCGGCAAATAACCCGTCAGCAACTTACGGACATGAAAGCCGTTGGCCATTTGAAACGACAACACCGGATCGAATATTTCCCGGCTTTTGACTTGTTCGATATAACGCACCGGCGTCAAACTGTCTGCGTATTTGGCATAACCCGGTATGCGGCCACCGGCAATGAAGCGCCGCAAGTTAAAATTGCGACATATTTCTTTACGGGCATCATATAAACGCCGCCCCAATCGCAACCCTCTAGACTTGGGGTGCACGAAAATATCCACCCCATACAAGGTGTCGCCCTCCAACGTATGGTGAGTCAAATAGCCGTTACCGGTGATTTGGTTATAAGTATGATTGTCGCCAAATTTGGCGTAGTCGACGATCATACTGAAAGCCGCCGCCACCAGCATGCCATTATCTTCGATACCGATTTGCCCTTCAGGAAATCGGGTAACTTGCGAGATATATTGATCTTTCTGCCAGGCGCCGCCCAGATTGTCGTAGACTCTATCCATCATTTCGGCAAGCTGCGGGTAATCCTCTGCTGTTAAATGCCTTAACAGCAGTTTGTGTTTCTTGATTTTTTCTTTTTTCATGCCGTCAGCTCCTTAACAGCCGAACAGCCAGCGATCAGAATAATTACTGCCCCAAGAATGATGATGGATAGAATATTCAGCTGCTTGCTCATTATGGGTTACTCGCAGTTGTGCTGGTTTAAATTCAGCCAAAATGATATGGCTTTTAACATTAGATAGCGGCAAAGATAGTTCAAAGAGTCACTTTTGGAAAGCTGATCAGGCAAGCTTGAACGCTAGCTGCCCAGCATTCGGGGGTTTACCCCCAATAACGACACTCAGGGGTTGCACATTATGTTTTCACCGCGAGAAGAAAAGCTATAACTCTTGGTGCCGGCATTACCTGCCATAATGGCTTCGATAATAGGTGGGTATATCTGTTTTTCCGCGGCCCATTGCACGACAAAATTAGCACCTACACCGCCGCGCATGTCTTTTTGCGAGATGACATACGAGGCAGTGGCCATGGGCGTCAATGCGAACAAGCCATTGTTAAGCGTATCGGTCAGATTGCCTTGAGTATCGTAATAATCAACGCGTCTGATGTAAATCGTTCGGTTACTATCGACATTGCGAATGCTCAAGGTGATACCTAGCGATGCGGTTTGATTTTCCGTCAGATAAATGTGCGAATAGGCGGGCACATATACCGAGCAGGTGCGTTCCAATTTAATACTGTTGGGATCGACTTTATAGAAATGACTATTTACAGCTGGGCTTCTATAGACCTGTTCAGCCGCTTCCGCATAAACAGTGCATGCTGTCATTGCAAGGATAGCGGTAAGAATACGGCAAAACCATGGTCTGCTTGGGTGTCTGGGCATATTGTTTCCATTACAAAAGGTAAATCATTCAGAGATAGCCTAGCATTTTGCACCATCAAAGCATGCTTATCAGTCAACCAAAGCGACTGTAGCCATTATCAAGCGCAAAACACACTACATTTTCGAATTGAATATTTTTCCTGATTATAAAGCTCGCGCAATTAAGCCATAAAGCGTCATCTTGGCAGTGATATTTAATCCGGCTCACCTGATACCCCAAGCCAAGAATCAATGTTCCCATTTTTTTCGGATGCGCATAATTTCCGGCAATATTTGTTCAAAAGTAGCCATTAATTTTGGATCCAGATGGCTGCCGCTATTTTCTCGCATCACCTTAATGGCTTCTTCTTCCGACCAAGCCAGCTTGTAAGGGCGTTTGCTGGTCAGAGCATCAAATACATCAGCAATGGCAACGATGCGAGCTGATTCCGGTATGTCTTCACCAGCCAAGCCGACTGGATAACCGCTGCCATCCCATTTTTCATGATGATGCAACGCAATGATGGCCGCCATTTTGAACACGGGATTATCGGTTTTGCTGAGGATGTCATAACCCATTTGTGAATGGGTTTTCATGATTTGCCATTCGTCTTCATTCAGCTTGCGCGGGGCTTTTAAAATACCGTGTGGAATGCCAATTTTGCCGGTATCGTGGGTGGGTGCGGCCAGTTCTATCATTTCCACTTGCGTAGGCGTCCAACCCGCAGCACGCGCCAGTGCAGCCGAGTAATCCGCCATACGCCAGATATGTTCGCCGGTGTAGGGATCGTTGTAGTGGCCGGCGTCGCCGAGCATTTTGATAGCGGCGCGCGCCAGTTCATCCAGTGCTTCCGTCCGCACCAGCGACAAATGGGTTTGTACCCGCCGACGCACTATGGGACCGGATACCGGCTTTTGGATGTAATCCACCGCGCCGACATCGAATCCACGGGCTTCATCTTCTATTTCGCTCATGGCAGTAACAAAAATCACCGGAATATGCTTGCTGGCGGAGTCGGCTTTTAACTGCCGACAAACCTCATAGCCGTCCATACCCGGCATCATGATGTCCAGCAAGATCATGTCTGGCTGATGTTCTCTGGCGGCTGCCAGCGCCTTTTCGCCATTAATGGCAAAGATCAACTCATAGTGATCTTTTAATATTTGCTGCAGCACTTTCAAGTTATTAGGCTCGTCGTCAACCAGCAGTATTTTGTAACTATCTTTCATGGCATTTTTAGTTTAATCAAGTTGTTCTAGCAGTTTATCGACTTCGCACTTTGCCGCATCGAAATCAAAATTATCTACATGATGTTGGATAGACTTTAGTTTGCCCTGATCAAGACAAGAAGCAAGCTGTCGTAAGATCGGTTGCACGCGATCCGGATTTAACCCATCAAGCGCCACCAGCAACTGCTGTAAAACCGGCTTGACCTGCTCCGCATCGATTTGTATTTGATGCTCGTTTGATTGCGATTCCGGTAACTGTAACTGTAACTGTAACTGATTAATGGCGGCAGCTATGACTGTTAACGCACCATCTAAAACCGCTAATTCTGCCTCAAGACCTTGGCGATGTCCGGCTTTGAGTTGTTCGTCGATGCCCGCTGTCAATTCAGCGATGTCAGTTAAAGCCAGATTACCGGCAACCCCTTTTAAGGCGTGCGCTATACCTTCTATCATTTGCAAAGGTTTTTTTTCATCAGCCAGCATATCGCTCATTTTCTCGGCGTCTTGGCTATGCTGATTGGCAAAATCCAGTAAGGCCTGGGCATACACATGAGCGTCACGCCAGGTTGACAGGCCTTTGGCAGTATCGGCCAAAGTATGTAAAGGACTAAAATCAATGTCGACAACTGGCTTGCTGATGGATTTTGTTTCCAGTTTGATTTCAGATGCGGCTAAACCGACACCTACTGGTGTATGCAACTCCATTTGTTCCAATAACTCATCGATATTAATCGGTTTACCAACGATGGCATCCATGCCGGCTTCGAAGCATTGATCCTGTTCGTGCATGAGCACACTGGCGGTCAATGCCACAATCGGTATTCGGCTGTTACCGCCCAGCTCAAGCTGGCGAATTCGCCGGGTAGCGTTAATGCCATCCAACACAGGCATTTGCAAATCCATCAAAATCAAATCGTAACCACCAGCTTGAAAAGCCTCCACCGCCTCTTGACCGTTTTTCACCCAAAGCACCTGATGCCCTTGTTGTTCGAGCCGCAAGCGGGCCAAAGTGGCATTGGCCTCAATGTCTTCTGCCAACAACACTTTGAAATGGCGCGGTGACACATAGTCCTGGATTGGCTGCGGATTGTCCTGATACAAACAAATGTCTTGTTGGCTGGTTTCCGGCAAATATACGTTGAAATGAAAAGTCGAACCCTGGCCAAGCTCACTTTCCACCCAGATACGCCCTCCCATCATTTCCACAAGTTGCTTGCTGATGGTGGTACCCAGCCCGGTACCCCCAAAACGGCGACTGGTGGTGGTATCGGCTTGGGAAAACGACTCGAATATTTTTGTCGCTTGTTCTGCCGTCATACCGATACCAGTATCGCTAATGGCAAAATGCACCATATCTTGATCTGCCGCTTTTTCGATTAACACTGAAATTATGCCGGCTTCTGTAAATTTCACTGCATTGCCGACCAGATTCAAAATCACCTGCCGCAGACGACTGGGGTCACCCTTAAAAAACTCCGGTAAATCCGGGGCAAGCTTCAATTCAATTTTCAGGCCTTTTTCAGCCGCTCTTAAAGCGATGGTTTGCAGGGTTTCCTTTAAGGCAAAGGCTAAATTAAAACAGACCGACTCCAACTCTACTTTGCCGGCCTCGATTTTGGAAAAGTCCAGAATATCATTGATAACATTTAGTAAATGCCGGCCTGAACTGAGTATGGTGCGAATATACTCGCAAGTATCGGGCGGCAGATCGGTTTTCTGCAAAGCCATCTCGGCAAAACCAATCACAGTGTTCATGGGGGTGCGAATTTCATGACTCATGTTGGCTAAAAAACTGGCCTTGGCTTTGGTAGCCTCTTCAGCAGTGTCCTTGGCTAATCTGAGTTCCTGTTCGGCTTGCTTTTGCAGGCTAATGTCGGCAATAAAGCCGACAAAAATATGCCTGCCCTCTGAGATAATGCCATGCCCTACTGCCAAATTGGCCGGAAAAGTAGTGCCATCTCTGCGCTGAGCGATCACTTCGCGCTCCAAACCTATAATTTTGGTCTGCTGGGTCTGTAAAAACCGCTGAATGTAGCCATCATGTTCACTGGCAAATGGCTCCGGCATCAGCAATGAAACGTTTTTACCCATAACCTCTTCTGCTTGCCAGCCAAATAATTTTTCCGCGGCCGGATTAAACACCCGAATCGCACCGGTCGCATCGATGGAAATTACCCCGTTGACAGCGGTTTGTACAATGGCTTCCACTTCGGTAGTGGCCATGGCCACCAATTCTTCCAGATGGTCGCGATAGTTGATTAACTCTGCCTCTGCCGCTTTACGTTCTGTAATATCGGTAATCGAACCTATCATGCGCACCGGATTACCGGCGTCATCCCGCATAGCCTCACCGCGATCCAGCACCCAGCGATAACTGCCATCTTTATGCCGCAAGCGAATTTCGGCGCTATAACGCTCTTTATTCTCCAGGTGACGCTGAAATACTTCGCTGGCACGCGCTTTATCGTCAGGATGCACCAATTCAAAAAATATCGATTCCACATTCGGCAACTCACCCTCGGCATAGCCTAAGATTTTGTTCCAGCGGGGAGATAAATAGTATTCATGAGTCAGAATATTCCAATCCCAAATGCCGTCATTCACGGCGCGCTCAGCCAGCATATAACGCTCCTGACTGGTCCGTAATGCCTGTGTGCGCTGCTTTACTTTAGCTTCCAGATTACGCTGAGCATCTGCCAATGCATCGGTCATATGATTAAAGGATGTTGCCAGTTCCGAAATTTCATCCAGACCTTTAACATCGGCACGGATAGTCAGATCGCCCTGCCGAATACAGCGGGCGGTGCAAGTAAGTTGCAAAATCGGGCGAACAATGCGTCTTGCCAGCCACTTGGCAATAAATGCCGCCAGCACTATAAATAACAGCATGGCGATAATGATGCGCTTTTCTATAGTCCGCACCGGCGCAAAGGCCTCGGCTTGGTCGATATGCGCCATTATGCAGCCGCCGCCAATTTCCGGCACGTAGCGAAATCCATGTATCACGGCAACGCCACGATAATCTAAATCCAGCACTGCCGTATTATCCTGCTGCAAACACAATTGCATAGGATGAGCAGAAATAGGATGGCTTTGCCCTTGCGCAGCAGGATAGTGCCCCTCGGTAATGAAAAAGCCCTCATTATCGACCAGAAAGATTTCACCGGATTTTCCCAGATCGGCCGGTGGGGTAAAAATAGGTTGAATCAGGCTGAGGGGATAACTGATCATTAAGCGAAATCCGGAGGGAATATTATCAGCCAATACATAATAGGCAGCTAGATGTTGTTCCGAAGCCGCAGTAAATCCGGCCAATTGATCAGGTTTAAATGCCTTTAGCTCAGTACTGACATCACCCACACTCAAACCATCATCACTGCCAGGTCTAAACAAGCTCACACCGATCGCGCCTTCAGTATGCAAATAATCAGCTAAAGATTTAGCAGCGCAGTTTTTGTCCAGCGTATCGGCTTTGACACATTTACTCAGAATATCGCTTAAGTAGGCATAGGCACGACTGTTAGTTTGCACCAGCACGCGGTTCAATTGCTCGTGCCGACTTTCGGCAATCCGCCCCACCACTCTAATACGATCATTACGAATGGACTCTACAGAAAACCCATACGCCATCCAGGCTATCACCAGAGTTGGTAACAAAATCAACAAAGACAGCAGAATCATCAGACGTTTTTGCAGCATGGCAGCACTCACCAGTTGTTAGGCATCGATTATGCCACGGGCTTTAACGCATCAACTAACTTTCAAGTGTCTGAGATGATATTTCATTAAGCTGAGCAAAATCCAGCTACACGGTATGCCCCAAATTTTCAACTGTATTCACTTTGTCTTGAAAATGAATCACAAGCCGTTAGTGACAAGATCCCCGGCACCCATGAAATTAGCGCTAGTCATTATGTTTTCGGTGCAAATAGACCGCTTTTAGGATTTCGCCAAAATTAACTTCCTCCTATGGTTCCCATGCTCCGCGTCAATGCCATTAAGTTAAGAAAAAGCTCCCTCTCCTGCTGGAGAGGGTTGGGGAGAGGAGATTTATAATAAGGCAAAAAAGCTTTATTTAATCCCCTCATCCTAACCTTCTCCCGGAGGGAGAAGGGATTGTTCTTCCTTAACTTAATGGCAGTGACGCGAAGCGTAGGAACGATGCGCTTGGATTTCGGGATGTTATTTCCAACCATATCCTTATTCCAATCCGGTCAATGTTTTCAAAAACGCCACTAAATCTTTTTTTTCTGCTGCTGTCAGATGTAACGGAAATATCTTGGCATCCACTCCATCACTGCCTGCGCCACCTTTATCGTAATGCTCGACAACTGCTTCCAACGTTTGCAGGCTGCCATCATGCATATAAGGCCCAGTCAAGGCAATGTTACGCAGAGTTGGGGTCTTAAACCGACCGATGTCCGCAGCTTGCTGGGTGACCAGATATCGACCTAATTCGGAACGTTGGGCAGCGGTCCAGCCAGACAAATCGGGTTGTTCTCGACGCTCGCTGGCCGCCTGCAACTCAGCCAACACTGGCGCTAAGCGTTGCGAGCCAATTCCAATGTTATAAAAACGATTATCGGTAAACAGGGCGTGTTTCATCGATATCTCGTGACAGGTGACACAATTTCCTTTGCGCTTAAAAATACGTGAGCCACGTACAGCACTTTCTGATATTGCATTAGGCTGCATGCCAAATAAATAGCGATCAAAAGCCGAATCTCCGGCAATTAATGTGCGCTGATAACTCGCAATGGCTTTGCCGACATGCGCAATGGTTAATTCATCTGCCTGAATATCAAATACACGCGTAAATGCCTTTAAGTAATCGGCATCCTGCCGGAGACTATCGACAATAGTTTGCTGGCTTTTCAAGCCATGCTCAATCGGATTTAAAAACGGTCCCAAGGCTTGTTCTTCCAAGCTAGCCGCCCGACCATCCAGAAACTGGCTGCTATAAAACGCCGCGTTTAATACGGTCGGCGTATTCCGAGTGCCGATTTGTCCGTCTATCCCTTTTGCCAACGGTAAACCATCACTAAAGGCTTTAGCTTCTTGATGGCAACTGGCGCAACTGATAGATCCATCGCCACTCAAGCGTTTGTCGTTAAAAAGCCGCTGGCCCAAGGCAATTTTGTCGGCAGTTTGTGGATTATCTGCCGGGATAATCAGCGCTGGTAATCCAAGCAGGGAATCAGCCCAAAGTGTGCTGGATACAGTCAAACCCAGCAAAAATGTTAATAACCGCATAAGGACTCCAAAAAAAATGCCAGAGTAGCGCCTGAAATATCGCGCTCTCTGGCTAAAAAATGTGTACATGGCTGATGCACACATTTGGGGGATGAAACTTTAGGATTTCGCCAACATTAATTTGTCCATCTACGTATGTCTTGTAGCTGTGCATTCATTCGCCTGGGGCGATTAAAATCGCCCCTATCAATCAATTCAGCAAAGTTACGCGTTAGTCTTGTTCCGGCATGTCCTGTACGATCACAACATACGGTTCACCCAATGGATATTTGTCTTCAGGTTGCTGAAAATAAATAACTTTTCCATAGGTTTCATTGATGACCGGCAAAATCTTAGCCGCCTCTTCCTGTGTCAAATCAGGAAATGAAGCATGTGCTCTCGGCACTTCAGTTTTATGGTAATGCCAATATTTTTTCTCGGCTTCAGGTAAGGTATTGAACTGCGCGGTTGTGATGATGTATTCGAAACCTATGGGCTTGTCTTGATCTTTCATACCGGAATGAAACATCAAACACAACATAGTTTCGTCATCATAGGCTTTGCAATGATGATGAACGACTGTTTGCAGCTTTGGATCATGCACACTATGCTGATCAGGTACCAAATGCCTGATAGCCTGAATATGTAAATCGTTAAAACCTAAATGATTGGGATGTTCTATTTGGTGTGGGTTCAAGGTTTCATTATAGAGTTTTGTTTGCCCTGGCACTACCGCGGCAGGTTGACCATGTTCTGCTTCAGTTGTTGTCGTGTTTACCGCACTAGCGCTAGCTGCCAGACTCAATAATGTACTTGCTATTAAAAGCTTTATTTTCATTGTCTTCCTCTTTAATTATAGTTTGATAAGTGTCTTAAAAGCAGCCCTGCATTGATCACTTGTATTTACTATTACCAGAATCGTGCCAACTTGATTAAATAGGCATAAGCCATTGTTGTTTATTGTTTTCTTCAAATGCAGCCCTATTTTTACAGCTCAACCAACCGTTTCAATGAAACACTTAAGCGTCTCATATGATGCAGCGCATGACACAAACTGTGAAACACAACCTTTTCAATGTTAAAGTCACGGCTTAATTTAAAACAAACCCGCTTATCTCATGAGTCAATCCTCACCATTTTTCAACCGCTGGCTAAGCCAGCTCGGCCCTGATCATATTTTTGCTATCCTGACTGATCTGGTAGATGCTGGCGCCGTTTTTGCAGTCGACGCCGCCGGTAAAGTCATATTTTGGAGTAAAGGCGCGGAGAAACTATTCGAATTGCCGGCTGAAAAAGTGCTCGGCAAACTCTGCGCTGAAGCCTTAAATTGCGATAAGGGTCGCGACCCCTGCGGTTTGGCTGAACATGGTGAAATCAAAGCACAAATGGTGAAATTACGCCGCCCAGGTGGAGGCACACTAACCTGCTATCGCACCGCGCGGGCTTTTTTTGATGCCGATGGTCAATTCGCCGGGGCGCTTGAGTTTTTGCAGCCACAAGCCAGCACCGCGCCGGGCCCTGCAGCGATGTCTAATAGTGAAAGCTTTCACGGTATTTTGTCGCGCGACCCAACCATGCAAGAGGCCATCAAGATCATCCGTAATGTGGCCGAAACTGAAGCCACCGTATTGATACGCGGCGAATCCGGTACCGGCAAAGAACTGGTAGCGAATGCTTTACACTTGGAAAGTGCCCGTCACAACAAGCCATTCATGGCAATCAACTGCGCGGCATTAACGCCCAGCTTGCTGGAAAGCGAATTGTTCGGCCATGTAAAAGGCGCGTTTACCGGTGCAGTTCGTAATCATGCCGGCGTATTTCAGCGCGCGCATGAGGGCACATTATTCCTGGACGAAGTAGCCGAACTGCCACTGGAGCTTCAAGCCAAGCTGTTACGGGTTTTACAGGAGCAAAGCTTCATTCCGGTCGGCGCCGATGCTGCGATTACAGTGGATGTCCGCATCATCGCCGCCACTCATCGTTCTTTACGCGAAGAAGTCAAAGCCGGCCGTTTTCGAGAAGATTTGATGTATCGATTGCGAGTAGTACCGGTATTTTTGCCGCCCTTACGCGAGCGACGGCAGGATGTGAACTTGCTGCTGTGGCAATGTATACAGGAACACAACCAACACGGCCCTCGGCATGTTGACAGTATCGCGCCAGAAGCCATGCGCCGCTTGCTGGATTACCGCTGGCCCGGCAATGTACGGGAATTGAAAAACGTGGTGGAATACGCTTTTGCCGTAGGTCGTGGCAATGAAATCACCCTGGATGATTTGCCGCCGGAATTTCGGGAAACGTCTGCGCCAAATAGCTTTATAGCACCTGTAAGCAAAAGCATTCGTCAGGGCAACGAAGCCGATTTGATTCGCGAGGCTCTACAAGCGGCCAACGGCCATATGGAAACAGCCGCCCGTTCTATCGGCATGAGCAGAGCGACCTTTTGGCGTAAGCGGAAGAAATATCAGATTGATTAGCAGAACTACATCTGAAGTATCGCTGATTAAATTAATACAATTTTCGGCTTAACCAGCGGACGTAGGTTGCCTCTAACAGCCCGCTAAGGAATATGCATGGAATATCATATGCAAGAATCCTGTGTAGATGCGGATTTATCCGCACAGTGCGAATAAATTCGCACCCACAGCTGACGAACTTGTTTCATGCGCATTCCTAACTA
>NZ_LUUI01000098.1 GCF_001644015.1 Methylomonas lenta | reverse complement strand
TGACGCGGCGCGTGGGAACAAGAGAGAATATCAATATTTTCCGCCTTTCGGCTATCCATGGTTGTAATGCCTTTAAATCCATAGTAAGTTCTAAATTCATATAGGCCTGCCATAGCGGGAATAGAACCTTTATCAAAGGAGATAAACAATGAGTGGAAGAATCATCATGCGTACCGGCGAAGCTTTGGTAGCTGGCGGCCCTGCAGGCACTGCGGCGGAACCGGAAGTTATCATCGGCGAACTGGATGGCCCAGTGGGTACGGCATTGGCGACCTTAACCGGCGATCAGGTACAAGGCCATAGCCGGGTGTTTGCGATTTTAAATACCGACATTCAGGTTAGACCGGTGACTTTGATGGTCAGCAAAGTGACGGTTAAAAACAGTCGCTATACCAATATATTGATGGGCACGGTTCAGGCAGCGATTGCCAATGGGGTTCTGGATGCGGTACGCGCAGGGGATATTCCTAAGGAAAAAGCCAACGACTTGGGCATTATTTGTTCAGTGTGGCTAAATCCCAGTGTCATTAAAGATGACAACCTAGATCACCAGATTTTGTTTGATATCCACCGAAAAGCGATGGCGATGGCCATACATAAAGCCATGACCAATACGCCGGATATCGATTGGTTATTGGAAAATCAGGACAAAATCACCCATAAATACTTCCAAATGGGTTTGGACGGTAAAATATAAAATAATGTTTTGGTAAATCCCCCCTATTTCCCCGCAACCAGCGCGCAGCCGCAAAATTTCACACAGAACAGTTTATTGGGTTTTTACTGCGATGTTTATCAGTAAAAACCTCGCAGGCCACTCGTAATCCCCCCCTGTATCAGAGGCTGTTGCAAAAGCCGCCTCTCCTCGCGGGAGAAGGAATAGTTTTACCTTTTACGACAGCCTCTATCAAAGGGGGCTAATTGAATTTTCCTTGGATTGCTATCCGGGTAAGTGTGGCGGCTGTTGCTTGGCAGATTCATCGCCAATGGGTTGGTTGCTGACTAGAGTACTGGCCGCAACCGCTTCGGAAACCACGCGCACTTCCAGCGGTCGACTAGTATCCAAATGGATGTCACGTTGAGGAAAAGCAATCACGATGCCGTGTTCACTTAAGCTTCTATTGATCATAAAACGCAAATCACTGGCGATGGCTTTCCAGGACACATCAACCTTGAGTTGCACCCAAACATACAAACCAAACAATAAGCTATCATCGCCAAAATCTTCGAATAACACTTGAGGAGCCGGGTTTTCCAAAACCAGTCCATGTCTATTGGCCTCTTCAAGCAAAATTCGACTGGTTTCTTTAGTAGATGAGCCATAGGCAACACCTACTTTTATCACGGTACGTATGACTTGATCGCTAAGTGTCCAGTTGGTGACATTCTGTTCAATGAAGGTACTATTGGGAATAATGGTTTCAATGCCGTTGGCATCCAGGATATTCGAACTACGTACACCAATATCGGTAATCCGTCCCCGCACGCCGCCCACTTCTACTAAATCTCCCGGCCTAAATGGGCGCTCGATTAGCAACATCAAACCACTGATCAAATTTTTAAGCAGATTCTGCATGCCAAAACCGGCACCGATAGCTACCGCACCACCCATAAAAGCAAATACTGTTAAGGGTATCCTCACCACCAACATGCTAATGATGACTAACAATAAAACTTCCAAAAAGAAAATCCAGCGTGTGGCAATCCGTGCCAAACTGGCATCCAGATTAAAGCGTTTCACGGCAACAGCTTCAGCATAACGAGAAAGCTTTAAAGCCATCCAGTAACCAATGATCAGAATCGCTAATGCGGTGACAACCTTACTAACAGTGACGCTGTTTTGGCTGACAAGGTGCTGTCCATCAACCTCAATTGTGTCTTGAATCGCAAACAATTCGAAGGACCAAACAGCTGCAAAAAACTCGCTGGTTGAAAACAGTGCGTCTTCAAACGTGTCTTGTAACGACTTCACTGCAAATTTTACGTCCAGATCGGCTTTAAAGCGTGCTAATAGGTTTTCTGTTGACTCAACTACACCTAGCAGGCGCGAATAAGAAATTACTTGGTCAAAATCAGGTGCTGCTGATGGTTTGGCTAAGTCTTGTGGCGCTGTCACCTGTTCAGCAATATTGTTATTGGCTTGATCCGTCAATAACGCTATGGTTTGTCGGCGATGAAGAAGGATGTATTGGTAAATAGTCTGCAATATCCCCTGATGTTTTCTGATCAGAGCATAGGCCTCACTAGCTTTTTTACGATCAGATATCTTGGCATATGCCCAACGTTGCGCCCATATTTCCTGCTGTAGATCCAGGTAACTCAAAATCCTATTTAATACCTGCAATTTAATATCTATATTTTTCAAACTAATGAAATGACTCTGTTGCAATGTTGTAGATTCAGAATCTAAACCTGCAGTATTTTGCCGTTTGCTGACTTCGAGTTCTTTGATAGCCTGCTGGATTTCAGCATGGATACGCTGTTTTTCTTTTTCGATACGGACATAGACCTGATCCGCTTCTTCTTTAGTCAATTCGACTTTGCCGGATACATACGCGAGTTGTTTATTAGCAAGCAGCAGTCTGGCGCGGGTTTCCAGTGCAGATTCATGCTTGATTCTTATTTCAATCTGAAAAACTAAAGCTCTGGCCAAATTAAGTTGATTTTCCAATTCGAGTTGATCACGCTTACGTCTTAAACCAGCTTGCTGCTCTGAACCGTCTTTGGCGTGTTGCAGCGCCTCATCTGCCTGTCTAAACTTAATATTTGTAGCCTGGATCATACTTAGTAGATAAGCTTCGACTTGGCTGTCAACACTATCAAGGGATTCAATTTCATTGATATTTTTGTTGAGCCTGGCTACTGAGTCTCGCAGATTGTCAGCTAATAAAAATGATGGGGATAACTGGTCTTCAAAGCCTACCCAATTTGAGGCTTCTTTTTCATAGGTAATACGGTTGGACTGGCTAAACTTTAAATAGGTTAAACGCTCTAACTGCCCTTCATATAAATAAATCAACTGCTTCAGCAACACTCGGCGCGGGATATTCATATCCTTACCGACCATATCAGCCATATCCTGTACTGGTTCATCAACCGTCGACATTGCTGCCAGTTTCTGTTTAGCAGTAACCAGTTTCTTCTCAACTTCATTTTTAAGCGTGCCAGGATCAAAATCAGCTTGCGCCAGATTTATGTTATCTGAAGATGATTTTTTTAAGCCGTTCAAACCCATCGAGGGAATAGCCGCAGCGGGTACGGCAACAAGCAGTAGCATGAGAAAACCAATTACGCTCTTAAGTAGTTGTCGCCATGATTGGCTCTGCAAAGCGTATTTATCCGAAATGGTTTTAGTCTGGCAAACTGGCATAAGAAAGTATTTGACGATACACATTGAATATACGGTTAATGGGTGAAACGACGTACGAATCAGACTATGTCGACTCAAAGCTGGCATTGCTTGGCGGATTTACAATCACTCCGCAAGTACACCGTATTCTTTACTTGCGGTCAAGCATCACGCATCAAGCCCAATACAACATGCTTGCTGTAAAATGCAATTGTTAGCCAATGACAATTCAGCAAGATATCCATTAAAAGATTACGTACAATTTCGCTTTGGATTAATAGATGCTCCTAAGCGCAAGGATAAATACCTATGCTTTTGCTCGTTGCATTTCACACAAAACCTTAAAAAACCATAACCGCAGCATTAGGCTAACTATAAATCATGAAAAAATTGTTGATCAGCATTCCTTTGGCATTACTGCTTATTACAACCTCAGTATGGGGGACGTTAGCACTTTATTTTGGCGATTCCGAAACAGGATTGCTGCAAATCTGCCTTGCTTCTGCGTTTGGTCTGTTTAGCTTTGTAGCTTTAATCGGTTTATTAAGATCGCGTTGGCGTTACCGCTGGCTATTTGGGCATATGGCTGTATTTATGCTGGTTTTACTGTGGTGGCTGAACATTTCACCTTCCAATGATAGAGACTGGCAAGCCGATGTTAGCAAACTACCTTTTGCCACCATAGATGGCAACAAAGTTACCATGCACAACATCCGTAATTTTGATTACCGTAGTGAGTTTGACTACACGCCGGCCTATTATGATAAGACGTTTGATATCGACAAACTCAATGGCGTAGACCTTTTTGCATTTTATTGGATGGGTCCGGCCATCGCGCATACGATTTTAAGTTTTGATTTTGCCGATCAGGGTTCGCTGGCGGTTTCAATAGAGACTCGTAAACAAAACAATGAAGAATATTCGACCATTAAAGGCTTTTTTCGTCAATACGAGTTGATTTATATTGTCGCCGATGAACGTGACGTAATTCGTCTGCGTACCAATTATCGGCATAATCCGCCGGAAGACGGATATTTGTATAAAGGACTAGGCTCCCAAGTTAACGCTCAACGTTTGTTTCTTGAATACGTTAAACAAATCAATGAACTACACGATAAGCCAACTTTTTATAACACCTTACTGGATAATTGCACGATCGCGATATGGTTTAGAACCATGGTTAACAATGAACACCTGCCTTTTTCCTGGAAAATCCTAGTTAGTGGTTATCTGCCGGAATATTTGTATGAATCCAAGCGGATTGAGCAGCAGAAATCTTTTGCAGAATTACAACAACAAGCGCATATCAACCAACGCGCTCAGGCTGCCGATAAGTCGGCGGATTTTTCCAAACAAATTCGCGCCAGCAGTCCAATTGAACAGGAACCAAAATAACTGCACCATCACTGGCTTACAAAATACATTATTAATACTGGCTTTATATTAAAAGACCACTAAATAACTACATTTATGCTAAATAAACTTTCGTTTTCCAGCAAAGTATTGTTGGCTTTATTATTCGGCATAATTACCGGGATAGTCTTTGGTGAAAGTGTCGCTTGGTTAAATATAGTCGGCACCGCTTTTATAAAGCTACTGCAAATCCCGGTTATCCCATATATATTCCTTTCATTAGTGGTTGGGTTAGGCTCTTTATCGGTTAACCAAGCTAAAGAAATCGCCAAAAAGTTTGGCCTTATGCTGGTAATATTTTGGACTTTGGGTTTATTGGTCGTATTTGCTCTATCACTTTCTTTCCCAGAGTGGCAAAGCAGTCAATTTTTTAATGCCACTCAAATTACATTACCAGCTGAAATTAATTATTTTGATTTATACATTCCTTCCAATCCGTTTAAGTCTTTTTCTGAAGGCACTATTCCTGCCGTTGTAATATTTAGTGGGTTCTTAGGTCTGGCACTGATCAACATTGAAAATAAAGAGTATTTTTTAGCACCCGCAAAAACTTTAATTGATGCATTAAGCAAAATAACCAAAACCACAATTACCTTATTACCTCTTGGAATATTTACACTCTCTGCAGCTGCAGCTGGCACTTTATATCCAGATGACTTTGAAAAACTACAAATTTATTTTCTGCTATTTATCGTCGCAGCTTTAATTTTATCACTATGGGTGATGCCTCTGTTTGTCAGCGCCATTACACCTTTCAAGTATCGAGATATTGTTCAAGATTGCCGCGACATTTTAGTGACAGCTTTTGCGACAGGCAATCTATTTATTTTATTACCCACTATTATTGAAACCTGCAATGATATTTTTATAAAGTATCAATTGCAATCAGAAGAAACAAATAATTACAACGAAATCATTATTCCTGTAGCTTATAACTTTCCGCACCTCGGAAATATATTATCACTATCGTTTATTTTGTTTTCCGCTTGGTTTAACGAGGCAGACTTAGATTATACGCAGAATATAGCCCTGGCTTTTAACGGCATATTTAGCTTGTTTGCCAGCACGCACATCAGTATTCCATTTTTACTGAACACCTTACATATGCCCGCGGATATGTATCAACTGTATCTAGCGGGAGATGTAATTACCAGACGTTTCTCTTCTTTAACTGCAGCGGTTTTTTTCCTCAGCATTACCTTAACCACGACAGCTCTTCTGGTGAATGTAACTCGGTTTAATCTGCGTAGAATTCTGCGATTTCTAGGATTAACTATAGGTATGATTGCGAGTTTTATTCTGATCGATCATTCTATATTTACCAAAATGCTGCCATCACAACAAGATTTAAGCACATCGCTTAGGCAAATGCAGGTGGATTGGGATTCACCTAGTCAGATTCAATATACTTTACCTAAAACTGATCATTTAGGTGAGCATCCTGCCACACCAGAACAAATTATCAAGCGTGGTTATTTACGCATTGGCTTTAATCCGGATCGTGTACCGTTTTCGTATTACAACGTTAACCATAAACTGGTTGGCTTCGATGTAGAAATGATGAATCATTTAGCGACTGCATTAGGTGTAAAATTGGAGTTAATCCCTTTCGATAATCAAAGTAATCTATATGCAGCACTGGATAATTTGCAGATTGATATTGTTATTTCCGGTGTTCAAATCAACGAGCGATATATCAGTAAGGTTCTTTATACACAACCGACTATGACGCTAACAACCGCATTAATAGTGAAAGATTATCGTCAAAAGGAATTTTTAGACTTTAGCACATTTCAGGACAAATCCTTGAAATTGGCCACTCTGGAACATTATCCACGGATGAGTTTTGTTCAGCGTAATTTTCCAGATATAAAAATCAGCAAAATCACCTCAATAAAAGAGTTTTTTGACGCTGATGAGACTGAATTTGATGGATTGATATCCAGTGTTGAAGAGGGCATGACACTTACTATGCTCTATCCTGAATATGCAGTCAGTTTTGACAAAAATCGTATCCATCGATTTCCGGTCAGTTATGCCGTTCATAATCAGAACCTGCTGTTGCATGCCACTCTGAACAGTTGGCTAGATATTCAGCGCACAACTGGACGAAGCGAACAATTGTATCAATACTGGATTGAAGGCCAAGGCGCAGTCAATAAAGCGCCTCGGAGATCAATTATTGATTATTTTAGCCATCAATCCAGCACCACATCGCCTAAACAACAATAGAGAAACCGATTGGATAACTGACTAAGCATAACCAGACCAGCTTAGGAACGCCTACGAAATAACTTCAATACCTCAGCCCTTTCCCGGAGAGAGAGGGCTGAGGTGAGGGAATTAAATGTTCGAGTTAATTCGCGCGCATTCCTTAGCTAACTTTATTCGCTCCCGAGAACTTTCGCCAACTGGGCTGCTGGCACATAGCCTGGCAGAACATTGCCTTTTTCAGTCACAATCATGGGCGTTCCGCTCATACCAAATGCCTCACCCAGTTGCATATGCTCATCGATAGGGTTATCGCACGTTTTAGCTTCCAGTGACTCGCCCTTTTTAGCGGCTGTTAAAGCTTTTTGTTGGTCTGCAGCACACCAAACCGAAATGGCTTTGGTATAAGAATCCGATCCTTTACCGGCTCTGGGGAAAAACAGATAACGTACGGTAATACCCTGAGCTAAATACTGATCAATTTCAGAGTGTAATTTACGACAGTAGCCACAATCGATATCGGTAAATATGGACACCATATATTTACTGGTTTTAGGTTTAAAAACAATCATCTTGTTCTCACCGACTTTTTCCAGTGCCAGTTTGCGAACATCAGCGAGTTTGTTTTCAGTAATGTTTTTCTTTTCTACCGCATCGTACATTTGGCCTTGTAATAGGTAGCGACCATCTTCTGAAACATAAAAAATATTGCCGCCAGCCACCACTTCATACAAGCCTTTGATTTCGGCAGATTTGATCGATTCGATGTTTATGTCAGGCATAAATTCACTTAAGGCTTTCTTTACAGCTGCTTCATCGGCATAGCTACTGCTCGCCAAAAACAAGGCAGCCAAAACCATTAAACGTTGCGTGATTTTTCTCATGGTAAATACCAATATTTTGATTTAAAAGAAACGGAGTGGACTTTGCAATGCAGTATTGGTTCAGGATTAATTAAATAAACGCCCTAAATCAAGGAAGACTGCCAATGCCATTAGAGACATCAGTAATAGCATGCCGAGTTGTTGAAAGTACATTTGTACTCGATCTGAAAGCGGGCTGCCCTTAATAGCTTCCACGGCGTAGAACAATAGGTGACCCCCATCCAGTACCGGTACCGGCAACAAATTCAAAACACCGAGACTAACACTGATTAAGCCTAAGAATTTCAAAAAAGCCGTAAAACCCATTTCTGCGGATTGCCCTGCGTATTGAGCAATGCTAATCGGGCCACTTAAATTTTCTACCGAAGCGGAACCGATAAACATTTTGCCTATCATTTTTAACGTGCTGAAGGCATAAAAACCGGTTTTTTCAAATGCAGCCGGAATAGCCTCGATGGGTGATAATCGGTATTCAACCTGCATACTGCTTATCAATTCTTCAGGAATATCTACCCCAGCGCCAATTTTTCCAAGGAATGTGCCATCGCTCTGTTCTACTTTGCGAGGCGTTAGTAATAACCGGGTTTGCACATCATGGCGTTCGACCATTAATTTGATCAATACATCCGGTCTGGCTTGGACATAATCGACCCATTCTTGCCAATCTGTGATCGGCTGGCCATCAGCACTAAGAATCAAATCACCGGTTTCCAAACCCGCCTGCCTGGCTGCACCATCTTCCGTTAGTTTGCCAATAATTGGCTTTATCACCGGCATCCAGGGTTTTAAACCTAATCGTTCATTTAATATTTCCGGACTTTTTACATCTGCGTCGCTAAGATGAATAACGCGAAATTGTTGCTGATCGTCAGGGGTTTTGATATTGACTACGATGTCACGCTCGCCATCGATCGCTGATGAAAACAACTCATCCAGTGCCATGACCCAGGTCAGGGTTGGTTTTTGATTTACAGCGGTGATTTCGTCACCCGCATGTAAACCGGCTGCCGCCGCCAAACTATCGGCTGCAACTTCACCTAAAACCGGTCTCATGCCTACTTCGCCGACCACCATCACTATCCAAAAGAAGACAATCGCCAGCAGCAAATTAAACACCGGGCCAGCCGCCACAATAGCCGTTCTTTTCCATAAAGGCTGACGATTGAAGGCATAAGGCAAGTCTTCCGGTTTAACTTCACCCTCCCGTTCATCAACCATTTTCACATAACCACCCAAAGGTATGGCAGCGATTACAAACTCAGTATGTTCGGGTGATTTTTGATAGGACCACAAACTTTTACCAAAGCCAATCGAAAAGCGAATGACCTTAACCCCGGTTTTACGCGCCACCCAAAAATGACCTAACTCGTGAAACGCTACCAATACGGCGATAGCCACTGTAAAGTAAAATAGGGTATGCAGGGTTTCCATTAGGCAGCTAAGGCTACAATGACGGCTTTTGCAACGTCACGCGCTTGATGATCGGCTTTTAAAACCAGTTCCAGACTATCGGCGTTATCCGGTTTAAACTGCGCCATGCTGCATTCAATAATCACCGCAATATCTGTGAATTTGACTTGTTCGTTTAAAAATGCCTCTACGGCAATTTCGTTGGCTGCATTCAACACTGTCGGCATAATGCCACCGGCTTTGATTGCCTCGTAAGCTAATCTCAAGCACGGAAAACGCTGTAAGTCGGGTTGTTCAAAATCCATATGCCCTACTTCGAAAATATTTAATGGCGCCACTCCGGAATCAAAGCGTTCAGGCCAGGCCATGGCATGAGCAATGGGTGTGCGCATGTCGGGATTACCCATCTGCGCCAATACTGAGCCATCGACATAATCCACCATGGAATGAATGATACTCTGTGGATGAATCACCACCTGAATGTCATCCGGCGCCATGTTAAACAACAGACAAGCTTCAATTAGCTCCAGACCTTTGTTCATCATGGTAGCTGAATCAACAGAAATTTTCCGCCCCATATCCCATTTTGGATGGGCTACGGCCTGATCAGGGGTAACACTAGGCAGCGTTTCAATAGGCGTTTTGCGAAAAGGCCCGCCAGACGCTGTCAATAAAATCCGCCTAGCCTGTTTCGCTACATGACCCGGTGTATAACCAGCAGGCATACACTGAAAAATAGCGTTGTGCTCGCTGTCGATCGGTAACAATACAGCGCCGGAATCAGTCACGGCTTGCATAAAAATTTGACCCGACATGACCAGCGCTTCTTTATTCGCCAGCAATATGGTTTTACCTGCCTTGGCAGCAGCCAAAGTGGGTAACAAACCTGCAGCACCGACTATCGCAGCCATCACCGCATCGACATTATCAAGTGTTGACACTTGGGTTAAAGCATCAGAACCCGACAAAACTTTGATATCTGATACCGGCGATGCAGCAATACGCTGTTTAAATTCTTCAGCCTTGCTTTCCATCACCACCACCGCATATTCGGGATGATGTGTCAGACATTGCTCGTATAGAGCGTCGATATTACCGTTAGCGGTGAGCGCAATCACTCGATATTGATCAGGATGACGGGCAACCACATCCAGCGTACTAACGCCAATCGATCCTGTGGCACCGAGAATACAAATACCTTTCATGAATACACACTCCGTCCAATCAGGACAATACCTGCATAGAAAAAAGGTGCGGCTGCAATGATGCTATCGACTCTATCGAGTATGCCACCATGCCCAGGCAGCAAGTTACCGCTATCTTTGACACCTTTTCTTCTTTTTACCAAGCTAAAAAACAAATCGCCATAAATCGAAATCAGTACCGTCAATACTGACAAGATCAAGATATCGATCGCCATTAAAATAGCCAATTCGGCACCTTCCGATTCTAATGGGGCCAAACCGAAATACAATCGCAAACCAATCGCACATAACATCGCTGAACCCAAGGCGCCATACATGCCTTGAACTGTTTTACCTGGACTCACTTCAGGTGCCAATTGATCCTTGCCCCATTTTTTGCCGACGAAATAGGCGCTGATATCAGCCACCCAAATCAAAATAAGAAAGTAACACGTCATTTCCGGACCATAATAGGCACGCAATTTACTTAGGAACATCCAGGCTGATAGCAGCACTAACCAGCCTATAAAGGCTTGTAAACGAGGTTTAATTTGGGCTTGGAGTAATTGCGGTGAAGCTTGTCTAATTAAAATCATAGCCAGCAACCAGAATAATACGGGTGCAATCACCAACCATTCCAAGGCATCAGAATAGTCTTTGATTTCCGGCCACTCCATGGCTTCACTCAGAACTTCCAGAAACACCGTCCAATAAGTGACACCCAACATAGGAAAAATCAAAACCAGCATAAATATTATTTTACTGCTGAGTTTGTCGACATTTGTTAATGACAACCATTCCCAGGCTGCACCTAAGGTAACGATGGCAATCAGTACTGAAAAATACAACGAGGTCAATTGAAAAACAGCCCCAATGATGACAGTGGCCAGTACCAATGCGGTTAGAATGCGTTTTACTAACATAATTTATCTTTTATTTATTATGAGTTATGGAAAGTAACTAAAGAATACGTTTGTCTACAATTTGTTCACTGGTATGACCAAAACGCCTTTGCCGGCTTTTAAAGCTATCAATGGCTTTTTGCATCATTTTTTGATCAAAGTCCGGCCATAACATGTCGGTAAAGAAAAACTCTGTGTAAGCCAACTGCCAGAGTAAAAAATTACTGACGCGCTCTTCACCGCCGGTTCGGATAAACAAGTCCGGCTCTGCTAAATCAGCGGTTACAACATACTGACTGATCAATTGCTCGGAAATCGCTTGTTCCTCAATTTCACCTGCTCTGATCCCGGCAACGATTTTTTGTACGGCTTGAGCAATATCCCAGCGTCCACCATAGTTTGCCGCAATTACCAAGGTCAGGCCAGTATTGTTAGCGGTCTGCTGTTCTGCTGCCCGAATTTTTGCCTGCAATTTTTCAGGGAACGCTGCTTTGTCTCCAATGATACGCAAACGAATATTGTTTTTATGCAATTTATCCACTTGCGATTGCAGCGTGCTCATGAATAATTCCATCAGCAAATTAACTTCATCCTTGGGCCTGCGCCAGTTTTCGCTACTAAAGGCAAATAAGGACAGAACTTCGATGTTCTGCTTGGCACAAAATTCCACAATTTTTCTGACAGCCTTAACACCGGCATGGTGCCCCATAATTCTTGGCATCATTCGCTTCTGCGCCCAACGACCATTGCCATCCATGATAATGGCAATATGCCGCGGATTTTCACCGTTTCCTATCAATTTGCTAGCAAGCTCATCAGACATTAGGGATCCCAGGTTGACTACATGGATAACAAATCAGCTTCTTTTTCTTCAAGATGCTTTTCTATTTCTTTGATGTATTGGTCGGTGAGTTTTTGAATTTTTTCTTCCGCTTGGCGCGCATCATCTTCAGAGATCAACTTTTCTTTCAACGCCTCTTTGATAGCCGTATTGGCATCGCGGCGATTGTTTCTGATCGATACCCTACCCTGTTCGGCCTCATTTTTGACGATTTTGACCAAATCACGACGGCGTTCCTCAGTCAATGCAGGTAAGGGAATACGAATCACTGTACCTTGCGTTGCAGGATTTAATCCCAAACCGGATGACATGATGGCCTTTTCGATGGCTTGTATCATACCCTTTTCCCAAGGCACTACTTTTAGGGTTCTGGAGTCTTCAACTGAGACATTGGCCACTTGTGACAACTGTGAAGCCGTACCGTAATAGCTGACACTAATTTGATCCAGTAGGCTTGGATGAGCCCGCCCGGTTCTGATTTTGGTAAAGGCTTTTTGCAGCGCCTCTATGCTTTTTTCCATGCGCGCTGCAGCATCTTGTTGGATATCACTGATCATTTTACTTCCTCACGATTAGAGAGCCGATATCTTCTCCGCGCATCAGACGCATCACCGCTCCCGGTTCAAAAATATTCATAACCCGCATAGGCAGATTGTTGTCACGACATAACACCAATGCTGTTGTATCCATGACGTTTAAACGCTGATCTATAGCTTCGTCATAGGTTAAACGCGGATAAAACACTGCATCGGCGACTTTATTGGGGTCCGCTGAATAAACGCCCTTGACCTTGGTGGCTTTAATCATCAATTCAGCATCAATTTCGATAGCACGAAGGCTGGCCGCGGTATCGGTAGTAAAAAATGGATTGCCGGTACCGGCAGCAAAAATGGCGACGCGACCTTTTTCCAGGTGTCTAACAGCACGACGTCGGATGTAATCTTCACACACTTGGTTGATTTTCAGCGCCGTCATGACTCGCACGGGTTGACCGAGATATTCCAAAGCATCCTGCATCGCCAGAGCATTAATCACGGTTGCCAACATGCCCATTTGATCACTGGTTACTCGATTCAAACCTTCGGAAGCTTTTTCTGCGCCACGCAAAATATTGCCGCCACCGATGACCAAACCAACTTGTATACCCGCATCACACAGGTCTTTAACTTCTTGCGCGAGACGCTGAACGATTTCGGGATCAATACTGCCCCCTGCTTCGCTCATCAGGGCTTCGCCGCTCAATTTAAGTAAAATTCTCTGACAAATTATGTCACTCATAATCGAAGTATCCAAGGTTGATAGGTTAAAGCAAGCATTTCAGCACAGAAAAAACCCGGTAAAAACCGGGTTTGTCAGCAGAGGTTTAGCCTCTTACTTGCGCCATTACTTCTTCTGCAAAGTTTTCTTCTTTCTTCTCAATACCTTCTCCAACTTCAAAACGAGCAAAGCGCAGAACTGAATTGCCTTTAGCCGATAATAATTTACCGACTGTCATACTGTCGTCTTTGATGAACGGTTGCCCAAGCAAAGTGATTTCAGCTAAAAACTTGCTAATACGACCGCCTATCATTTTCTCAACGATTTCAGCCGGCTTGCCGCTTTCTAAAGCTTGTGCAGAAAATATTTCTTTTTCTTTAGCAATCACATCGGCAGAAACTTGATCGTCAGAGACAAATTCGGGCTTAGAGGCCGCGATGTGCATGGCAATATCTTTACCCAATTCAGCATCTTCTTTTGCTAGCTCTACAATAACGCCGATTTTGCTGCCATGCAAATAACAAGCTTGACCGCCTGTTGTAGTGGTGAATCTTTCAAAACGTCTAACGGTGATATTTTCACCTAATTTGGCAATCAGAGCACGTCGGGTTTCATCAACGGTTTGACCATTGGCCAATGTCATGGCTGACAATTGTTCTTCGTTTTCTACATTGGCATTCAGCAATGATTGAGTGACATCATTTACAAAACCTACGAAATCATCGCCTTTAGCTACGAAATCAGTTTCAGAGTTTACATCCACCATGACAACTGTTTTGTTGTCAGCAGAAACTTTCACGCCAATCACACCTTCCGCAGCAATACGTCCGGATTTTTTATCGGCTTTAGCCAGACCTGATTTACGCATGTTCTCGATAGCTAATTCCATATCGCCATTAGCTTCAACCAGGGCTTTTTTACATTCCATCATGCCAGAACCGGTTCTTTCACGCAGTTCTTTCACCATAGCGGCACTAATACTCATTATTTATTTCCTCAAGTTTATTAACTAAAAAAACGCCTCACAAAGGAGGCGTTTAAAAGACTTAAAACCGAGCCTGTTTCATCAGACTCTCGCACACGGCTTACGCCGAGGTACGTGTAAGTTACGCTTCCGCTACAACTTCCTCGACAAAATCATCTGATTTTGTGCCGGCATCCATACGCAAAGCTTTGGCTTCTAAAATAGAAGCTGAAGCGCTTTGGCAATATAAAGTCACTGCACGAATCGAATCATCATTACCAGGAATGACATAATCTATATTGATAGGTGAATTATTTGAATCCACAACACCGATAACAGGGATACCCAGTTTTTTGGCTTCCATGATGGCATTTTTTTCATAGCCAACATCCAGCACAAAAATCGCATCCGGTGTGCCACGCATGTCTTTGATACCACCAAGACTGCGTTCCAATTTTTCCAGTTCCCGCTCCATGCCCAAAGCTTCTTTTTTGCTGAAACGTTGGTATAACGAACCGTCAGCTTTCATTGCTTCCAATTCTTTCAGGCGATTGATGGATTTTTTGATGGTTTTAAAATTGGTCAACATACCGCCTAACCAGCGATGATTGACATAGGGCATACCACAACGCTTTGCTTCTTCCGCGACAGTTTTGCGTGCAGCTTTTTTAGTGCCGACAAAAAGAATATTTCCTTTGTTGGCAGTCATTTGGCCCATATAATTCATAGCGTCATTGAATAACGGAAGCGTTTGCTCCAAATCGATGATATGGATTTTGTTACGGGCTCCAAATAAATAAGAAGCCATTTTTGGGTTCCAGTAACGAGTTTGGTGTCCAAAATGAACACCCGCTTCTAACATTTGACGCATTGACACTGCTGCCATTTATTTCTCCTAAGATTTTGCCGAATTGTTCGGCGTTGGGTTACGCCTCCGTACTGTCCCGACCGATGACCAGTCTTTTGTGATATACACATTGACCAGCACCCCACCAATCGTGTCGACAGACGTGAGTATTTAACATAGTGAACTTGCCTTTATACCATGATTGCGTTTTCACAACAATAGCAAGTCTGATAGACTGCAACAAACCGGGCGACATACAAACCGCCCTTATACTTCTGATAATCAAAAACCTAACTCCGTAATGAGCATAGTCATTAAAACTGCTGAAGAAATAAACAAAATGCGCATTGCCGGCAAACTAGCCGCCGACGTGCTGGATATGATTGCTCCGCATGTAGTACCTGGCATCACCACCGAAGAATTGGATAAGATTTGCCACGATTATATTGTCGATGAGCAACAAGCCATTCCAGCCCCACTGAATTACCGTGGCTTTCCAAAATCCATCTGCACGTCTATTAATCACCAAATATGTCATGGCATTCCTTGTGACAAAAAATTAAAGAACGGCGACATTGTCAACATCGACATCACTGTCATTAAAGATGAATATCATGGCGACACCAGTAAAATGTTTTGTGTCGGCGACGTCAGTCCGCACGCCAAAAGACTGGTTGACATCACGCGTGAATGTCTATTTTTAGGGATAGAACAAGTCAAGCCTGGCGCGCATTTTGGTGACATCGGCCAAGTCATTCAAAAACACGCAGAAAGCAACCGCTACTCTGTGGTTCGCGAATTTTGCGGTCACGGCATAGGCAAAAAATTCCACGAAGACCCACACGTCATGCATTTTGGCAAATTCGGCGAGGGCTCTATCATTGAGACGGGTATGATTTTCACCATTGAACCCATGATCAACATCGGCAAGCGTCACATGAAAGTGCTTGCCGACGGCTGGACCGCAGTCACTAAAGACCGCAGCCTTTCAGCGCAATGGGAACACACCATTTTGGTGACTGAAACCGGTTATGAAATTTTGACTTTGCGGCAGGAAGAACGGTGACCGAGCTTTTATTCAGCGAAGCCGATTTAGCCCACGTCTTTTTAGACACTAATCCTGTCGCTGTAGTTAAGCAGGCCATCATTAAGGTAAATGAATCATTAAAACTTCGCTTTAACCCCAACCATTCTCCGGCCGGACTGTTAAACGAAAAAGCTCAATTCATCGACAATTTACTCACTGCCAGTTGGAAACACTTCCTGGGCGACCACGCCAACAAACAAGCGCTGATCGCTACCGGGGGCTATGGCAGAAGCGAATTATTCCCCTATTCGGATATTGACATTCTGATGCTGTTAAATCAGGATTTTTCCGACAACATTCAAGACAGGCTCTCCGGTTTCAGCAATTTTCTTTGGGATATCGGTTTAAAACCCGGGATCAGCACCTGCTTCGTCAGCGAATGTGTCGCGCTTGCCAGTCAGGATCAAACCATTTTCACCAGCTTGTTAGAAATGCGCCTGATTAACGGCAGCACTCAACTCTACTCAGAATTACAACAGGAAATCTCCGCATCTAAGCTGTGGTCTTCAGAACGATATTTTCTGGCTAAAATGAGTGAACAGGAGCAACGTTACAGCAAGTACTATGATACGGCTTATAACCTGGAACCTAATATCAAGGAAGGCCCTGGCGGCCTCAGAGACATTCAAGTTATCAGCTGGGTATTTAAGCATCACTATAATGCGCAATCACTGCGCGAATTAATCAAATACGGCTTTTTGCCTAAATCTGAATACGATGATTTGGTCTCGGCCCGCGACATCTTATGGCGCTTGCGATTTGCCTTACACTCAACCACAAACCGCTGTGAAGACCGTCTGCTATTTGACTACCAACGCGAGCTAGCCAGCCTGTTTGGCTTTCTTGACCATGAAGGTAATCCCGACGTTGAACAATTCATGCAGTTTTTCTTTAAAACTGTGGTTAACATCGAGCGCCTGAATGAAATGCTGCTGCAACTGCTAAACGAAAGGTTAATTCAAAACCAGCAACACCTTACTCCAACCCCTATTACTGCCAGTTTTTCTTCAATTGCCGGTTACCTGGAAGTCAGTCATGACGAAGTATTTCAGGAAAACCCACTGGCTTTACTGGAACTGTTTTTACTATTACAGCAATCACCGTCGCTGAAAGGTATTCGCGCCAGCACCATACGTTTGATTCGCAAAAGCCTGCCACTGATTGATGAGGATTTTCGGCAAAATAAAGCCGCTAACAGCCTATTCATCAACATCCTCAGACAACCGCGCGGCATAACGCATCAATTAAAACGCATGAACCGCTATGGTGTGCTGGCAGCTTATCTACCGGATTTTGCCAACATCGTTGCCCGCATGCAGTACGATTTATTTCATATCTACACCGTAGACGAACACACCCTGTTTGTGATCCGAAATTTACGCCGCTTTGCATTAAACAGACACAGTCAGGAACTCCCCTTTTGCAACAACATTTTTTTACTGACACCCAAACCGGATGTACTTTATATCGCCGCGCTATTTCATGACATTGCAAAAGGCCGCGGCGGCGACCATTCCAGTCTGGGCGAAAAAATCGCGCTGAATTTTTGCAAACAACATGACTTGTCCCGACAAGACAGCAAGCTGATTGCATGGCTTGTGCGTAATCACTTATTGATGTCCATGACAGCACAGCGTAGAGATATCAGTGACCCTGACATCATTCACGACTTTGCATCGCACGTCGGCAGCATTCAATACCTGAATTATTTGTATCTGCTGACGGTTGCCGATATTAGAGCCACCAACCCCAGCTTATGGAATTCCTGGAAAGACTCGCTATTAAAAGATTTGTATATCGCCACGCATCGCGCCCTACATCGCGGACTGCAACACCCGGTCGACCGCTCCGAGCGCATCAATGACAACAAAAAAGAAGCTCGCCGAGAACTGCTAAAACTAGGCATTGCGAAAAAGACCATGACGCAATCCTGGCAGCATTTAAGCGATGACTACTTCCTGCGCTATTCAGCAGACGAAATTGCCTGGCATACCATCGCCATCGCAGCCTCTAACGAAGACGATCTGCCTATGGTGCTATTGCGACCACAAACCCAGCGCGGCAGTGTAGAAATCTTTATCTTCACCCGCGACGAAGCGCAGATTTTCTCGATTTGCACAGCCACTCTCGACCATCTAGGCTTAACGATACTCGACGCCCGTATTATTACCAGTGAAGACCAATATGTTTTAAACAGCTTCCAGGTACTTGAGCAATCTGGCGAGCCCATTGCGGATTTATACCGCGAAGTACATATCTGCGATGCTTTGCGCCAAAGCTTAAAAGAGAAAAAAGTCAGAGCCTCAAAAAATATTCACAAGCAATCCAGACAAGCGAAACATTTCCCGATTGAAACCAGCGTTACGTTTATCGAAGACACCTCTAACAAACACACCACGATAGAACTCATCACAACCGACCATGCAGGTTTGTTATCCACCATAGGCCGAGCGTTTACAGAGCTAGGAATACATCTACACGACGCCAAAGTAACCACCATAGGTAGTCGCGCTGAAGACATGTTCTACATATCGGATCAAAATTCTCAGCCCATCAATACCGAAGCAGAAAGGCAACACATCCGTAGCACCCTGTTGCGCTACTTGAATAGCAAAAACTAAGATAAAGATTTTATTAGGACGAAAAAATACTCAACCGCACTATCCCAACACCATCAGCCAAAGACAACTTTAAAATCTCACGCCCGCACTGATTGAAAACCACAACTAAAATGCAATCGTCCAAACGCATCTTCAGGCAAAGCCATGTCTTTTTCTAAACAACTGCTGATTTTGGCTATCCGCTTATTTTTGCTGATACTTGTCGTCAACCTTGTTTTGAGTATTGGCAACACCATAGCCTATAAGAACAACAAATCACAAAGTCTATAGCAATCAAACCCTCCGTTTTGGCCAGCAATATCCACCATGCGGTTCACTTTTATCCCACAAGTACAGACGATATTGAATTGAACCGCAGGCATAAACCGGTTATCTCCGATGTCAAACTAATTCGTCTCCTGCCATAGGTTCTGCATCAGGACTGGCGTTGAGCCAGGTGTCAAAAGCATTGAGTTCGCCGCGCGATTGCCGCTCACGAAAATAGGTCTCGGTCTTCAATGCGGAAACTTTTTCGGCAATGGCCATGACGAAAAACTGGTTCATTGATACATGCTCTTCCTCCGCCACTTTGCGGGCGTAAGTATAAAGGGATTCGGGGACGCGCAGCGCATAGTTAGTCATCAGGTTTTCTCCACTTGCAATTGGCGCAAAAAAGCACCTGGGGTCAACACCGGCAGTCGAAAATGGCTGGCGGGAACAAAATCAGCAATATTCAAGGTGACCAGCACTTCGGCCCGACCATTTAATGCGGTTTCCAGCACCATTTCATCTTTTGGGTCACGTAATTGTGGTCGCCAAAGGTAATGCAGGTGTACTGGTTCAATAAATAACGACAGTGCGTCCAGGAAGGCATCGGTCGTGGCCCAGTTTCAGCACAGCTTCGTATTCCAGCATCAGCGGCACCGACGCCAGCGCTGTAAATTGGCCGTTTTTTAGGGTCAGTAGCAGGGCAAATGAAGCACCATTCCTGCTTCGGGATGCGGCGCCAGAACGTTGGTATCCAAAACGACACGGAGTGTATTCATATCGCATATCATTTTATTACGCTCAAGAAAGTGAAGGCGGCTTTATTATTTGCGCCCGTGGCTCTGACAGTAAGTCGATAGGCTCTTTGCGACAAAATGATGGAAAGCTTTACGCGAGTCTGCAACCATTGGTAAGTCTAGGTTCTATGGCCGCAGTAGGTCGACTGCACTCTTTAACGACTGGTCGCTTCCAGGAATCGGAATTTTACCGACCGCTTTCCGGCGATGAATTCGAAGAGATGACTGTCGCGTCAGGGAGATCGGGGTCACGGGAGATCGGGGTCAGGTCTCGAATTAAGAATCATTGTCTTGCCTCACAATGACACTCACCGTACTGGGATGCAAATTAAAATGCTCCCCGATTTCTCGCTGACTATAGGCGCCAGTGGCATAAGCTGTTTTTATGGCCGTATTCCTGTCAATTGCTTGCTGCTCGATTTCCGATAAAGATTTTGCTATCCCCCGCTTTTGTTTTTTTGGAATATCCCAAGCTTGTTTGTCGATTTCAACGCCATGTTGAACCTTGGCTACAAATTCCTCATCGCCCAGGTAAATCTGGTTCTTTAAATGGGCCCAGATTTCAATAGTCTGCCTCATACCGTCCTGAACGAACATCCGATAACGCTTTCTTGACTCGGATCGATTCTCGCCAAATTGGGATAAGATCCAGTCCGTCGTCAGCCAATCAGTCTTTTCTGCTTGACCGATCATCGCAAGGTAACTGCTCCATGGCCAATCTTCGACTTTATGGACCATGCCCGCTCTAACAGGGTTGAGGACAACATAACGAGCCAATTCCAGAAGATAGCTATCCTTATCCACCAGAATACCCTTATAACGACCTTGAAATAAATGCCCCGTCCGTCCGTGACGACGATTGCTGGTTTGGGTGTAGACGCCGTTCAATTGCCGCATCCCTATAGAGAGATTACCCTCAAGGGTTTCAACGATCAGATGATAATGGTTTGTCATCAGGCAATAGCCGTGACAAAGCCAATTGAAATCGGCAACAACCTTGCCCAGCAGGCTCAGAAAAATGCGCTTGTCCTCCTCATCTTCGTAGATATCCTCGCGCCGGTCACCGCGCGAAGTGATGTGGTAGAGAGCATTTGGAAACTCGAGTCTGAGATGTCGGGCCATAGTGTTAACTTTAGTTCAAAAGACAGGAATTCTCAATTCGAGACCTGACCCCTTTGCAGTCCTGTTTCTTTGAGGCGATGCCTGTTTTTGCGGAAGCAAAAATGGGCAGCGGGTCAAATGTCCGGTGCAACGATTTGTTAGGTTGCACCTTCACTGCGCTTTCAAATGCTCAACCAGTTCAACAGCAGCATGGACATATACAGCGGCCGCATTCTGGTCGATCTCAAGCTTTTCATGATGGGCCGCCTTGTTTCTCAGCTCACGCAGCTTGCGAAAATTCTGTGCTTGGCGTGAGTTAAGAACATTTGTCTTCTCTAAGTAGTCGCCGAGTTTGGCGTAGTTTCGAAAAATCTCTGTTTCGGCACCAGTCCAGAATGATGCGGCCACTCTCGATGCTTCAGCTTCTATCTGGAGCCATGCTTCAATGATGGCGGCGCGAGGCGAAACCTCCGCTAGCCTTTCAAGGTCATTTCCAAAGCCTTTCGGCCCCTCAATTTTCGATGGCTCAGCTGGTGGGCTAAGTTCCTTCAAACCCTCCGCAAACTCAAGCTCAAGTTCTTTGTATTTCAGCTTCCTCAATAGAGGGACCAGCTCGGCCAGCGGCTTTCTGAGCACGACAACCAGAAAGACAATCGCCGCAGGCCAAGCCAACGAATCAATGATGCTCGCCAGAAACTCGAGAAAAGTCATAGTGCAACCTAACTATTGATTATCAAGCAAATCTGCCTGATAAGTTGATATTACCGGCCTTTTCAGGCACTTTTGCCCTGATAGCACCCAAACCGGGCAAATGTGCCTTGATAACCTGATATTAGCCATAAATTCGGGCAAATTTGCCTATATAATTGTTCGCCTCACTATAGCCTCTAATTACTCAATGTCAAGATGACAACAATATCGTGTCTTGCAATTTAGAAAACACAAATAAATGCAAATACTCAGCTCCGAGCAAACACGTTTTTAAACCAACCATTGCCGCCGATAATCGGCATAGTCATCGGCTTTAAGCAATTCCGCCAGCTCATTTCGCCACAAATATACGGCTGGCAAGGCGTAACCGTTAAAACGATGGGCTTTGATCAGGCTGTAGGCTCCGACATCGGCAAATATCAATTTGTCGCCCACAGCGGGGATTTTGTTGAAATGGTATTCGCCGAATATATCCCCGGCCAGGCAGCTTGAGCCCGCTAAAATGGCGGTATTCTCGCTTTGTAGATCTTCTTCCAATAACAATGGTTTGCGCTGATATTCGAACACTTCCGGATGATGATTAACCGAGGTATCCAGCACCAGTACGGTTTTGCCGTCGCTTTCAAAACTATCCAGCACCGTAGTCAGCAAGTAGCCGGCATTGCCGACCAAAGCCTTGCCCGGCTCCAGATAAACATCATCGGTGTATTGGGTTTTTAAATGCCGGATCAATTCGATGATGGGCTTGTGATCGTCTATGCTGTGATACAAATACCCGCCGCCCAAATTCAGCCATTTTAATCTGGGCTGCCTTTGTAATATTGGCTGCAACTTAGCCAGGGTGGCTTGTAAAGGCTGAAAATCCGTCTGTCCGAACACGGTATGAAAATGCAGGCCTTCGATACCAGCCGGCCAATGCTGTTGCAGCAGATTAATATCCACACCCAGCTTGGAATGAAGCCGACAAGGGTCGTAACGCAAATCGGCAGCGAACGACAATTTGGGGTTAATGCGCAGGCCTTTGGAATAGCCCGCCGCCAAGCCATGCAAGTTTTGATACTGCGATAACGAATTAAAACTGACGTGAGTACACATGCCGCCAAGCTCGGCAAATTCATCAGAGCGTAAACCCGGCGAGGTCAAATGCTGACTGGCCTGTTCACCGACCACTTCTCTGGCCAGCTTGGCTTCGAATAAGGAACTGACGGAAATACCATCCAGCAGCTGTTTAAGCTGGTAAAGCAAGCCGCCTAGCGGCAAGGCCTTCATCGAATACAATACTTTGCAGCCGCTGGCTTGTTTAATCTGCTGCAAGGGTTGCAGATTGGACTCGACTTGCTCCAAATCCAGCACGAATGCAGGGCTGTACTGAACCTGCTGTTTCAATTGCTCCGGATTCATCGCTGCGCCTGACGCTGCCCCGGATAAACTGCCCACTCTGTAATCACTACATCCATAGTCACATCGTGGCTTTGCATGCTGATGTCGGGTAATAACTGAGATTCATAACAAACCCCAACCAGCAGCGTATCCGGCCGGACTTGTTGCAGCAAGCGATCGTAATAACCGGCACCATTGCCCAAACGGCCGCCTTGTGTATCAAAGGCAACGCCCGGCACGATGACCAGATCCAATTCTTGCGGATTGATTTGTCTGTCCGCTTCCTGCCAGCGTTCGGGCGGCGGCTCAAAAATATTCCACATGCCCGGCTGTAATTCATCCCATGACAGCAAACGCCATAAGCCTAAGCATTTTTCGCCGGCTGCATCGAGCGTGCAATACGGCACTACGATGCGTTTATCCGTGTTTAATTGTTGTTGCAAGGCCGGCAAACTGCGCACTTCCGAGCGGCAATGTACATACCAAAGTACGGTTTTGGCCTGTTGATAGCCGGCTTGGGACATCACGTGTAGGAAAATGTCGGCACTTATCGCATCCTTGTTCGTTTGCGCATTTCGCGCCGCGTAGGCGATTTGGCGTTGCTGCTGTTTATCCATGTTGTCGGCAATAATCCAAGGCAGTTTCCAATAAATCCGCCGCTTCGCTAATCAGATGCTTTGCGTTTTCTTCCTTGCGTAGCCAGGTAAATTGGCGCTTGGCCAGTTGCCGGGTAGCGATGATGGCTTTTTCCTGCATGCTCTCGTAATCATATTCGCCGTTTAAATACGACCAGGCCTGCCTGTAACCGACGCAACGTATCGACGGCATGCTTTCATCCAGATCGCCGCGTGCTTGCAAGGCTTTGACTTCATCCAGAAAACCTTGCGCCAGCATCTGTTTAAAGCGTTCGGCAATTTTGGCGTGTAAGGTCTGACGCTGCTGTGGCGCAACGATTAACTTAATAAAGTCATACGGCTGATCGGCTTGCTGATCGGTCTGAAAAAAACTCGATAGCGAACGACCGCTGATTTCATACACTTCCAGCGCCCGCTGGATGCGCTGCGGGTCGTTGACATGAATCCTCGCCGCTGCAACAGGATCGATTTGCGCCAAGCGTGCGTGCAAGGCTTCCTTACCCAATTCGAGCAATTCCCTATCCAGCCGTTGCCTGATGTCAGGATTGGCCTCGGGTAATTTGGCCAAGCCTTGGGTCAAGGCGCTGAAATACAGCATGGTGCCGCCGACCAGTAACGGCATTTTGCCGCGTTGGGTAATATCTTGCATCAGCGCCAGCGCCTGAGCACGGAACTGACCAGTGGAAAATGACTCGCTTGGATCGAGGATATCGATTAAATGATGTGGAATGCCGCCGCGCTCGGTCAGAGTGGGTTTGGCGGTACCGATGTCCATGCCTTTATAGACTAGCGCCGAATCGACGCTGATAATTTCGGCATTCAGAGCTTGCGCCATCGCCACCGATAATGCGGTTTTGCCTGAGGCCGTCGGCCCCATTAATAAGATGGCTTGGGGTTTGGAGATGGTCATTATTGGCCACGCATGAAAAATCGATCCAAATCCTGATGACTCAGCGCCACCCAGGTAGGTCGTCCGTGATTGCACTGACCGATACGCTCGGTTTGCTCCATGTCACGTAACAAAGCATTCATTTCTTCTATGCTGAGTTTACGTTTGGCCCGTACCGAGCTATGGCAAGCCATAGTGGCCAAAATAGCATTACTGGCTTCCTCGGCTTTACGACTGACGCCGTGGGTTAACATATCCGCCAGTATGTCGCGCACCAATTGATCGACATCGGTTTTGCTTAACAAGGCCGGTGTGGCACGCAACACCACGGTTTCCGGGCCGGAACGGTTTATTTCAAATCCCAGACTATGAAAAAACTCATGTTCCTGCTCGGCCAGATCGGCTTCGGCCGCAGTGACCGGAATCTTGATCGGCAGCAGCAAGGGCTGAGAGACGATGGCGCGATTATGATAATTTTGCTTTAAACGTTCGTAAGTGACGCGTTCATGCGCGGCATGCGCATCGACCAAAATGATACCGTTAGCGGTTTCGGCCAGGATGTAAATACTGTGAATATGCGCCAGGGCAAATCCCAACGGCGGCATGGCTTGTTCGCTAGTCTTGGCCTCGGCGGAGGGATAAAGTTTGCCGTAGGCCTGAATCTGGTCGGCCACGTTAATAGGGGGTTTGCTGTAGGCCGAATAAGGCAAACCGCGCCCGGATTTCTCATTTGTATAGCCAGATGGCGCTGGCCTTTGAGGCATTTCGGTTGAAGATCGACTAGCTGTTAAGGGCTGATCATCCGCCAAACTCAAGGGCAAGGCTATTTGCTGACTGATTGTCGGCCGTACTTCAGTGGCTGGCGGCTCGATAGGCGGCTGGGTTTGTATGTCTATCTGATGCGTCGGTGCCTGTCCGGGCCTTTGTTCCGCCAAGCTGCGGTGCAAGGCTTGAAACAGAAAATCATGCACCATGCGCCCTTCCCTAAACCGCACTTCCAGTTTGGTCGGATGGGCATTCACATCCACCAGCGCCGGGTCCAGCTCAAGATACAGCACAAACACCGGATGCCGGCCGTGATACAGCACATCCTGATACGCCTGCTTGACGGCGTGCGCCACCAATCTGTCTTTGATCAAACGGCCGTTGACATAAAAAAACTGCATATCCTGCTGGCTGCGGGAAAAAGTCGGCAAACCAACCCAGCCATGCAGATGCAAACCGGAGGCGGCATAATCGATCTTGACCGCGTTATCGACAAAGGCCGGACCGCAAATTGCGGCGATGCGTTTTTCCTGTTCTGCTAGCGTCGCTGCCGGCCTTAGATTCAGTACCTCGCGCTGGTTATGCTGCAATATAAAACCCACATCCACCCGACTCAGCGCCAGCTTTTGAATCAGACTTTCGATATGGCCGAATTCGGTTTTTTCGGCTTTTAAAAACTTGCGTCGAGCCGGGGTGTTGTAAAACAAGTCCCGCACATCAACGGTGGTGCCAGGCGGGTGCGGATCGGGCTGTGGATCGAAGTTTTGCTCGGTACCGTCTGCGCTGACTTGCCAGGCGCATTCGGCATCGGCCGTACGGGAAATCAAGGTCAAACGCGCCACCGAACTGATACTGGGCAAGGCTTCGCCGCGAAACCCCATGCTGATCACATGTTCCAGATCATCCAGCGAGGCAATTTTGCTGGTGGCATGGCGCGACAAAGCCAGCGCCAGATCGTCTTTGACTATGCCGCAGCCATTGTCGCGAATCTTGATTTGCCGCACTCCGCCTTGTTCAATATCGATGGTGATTTGCGTAGCGCCGGCATCGAAACAGTTTTCCACCAACTCCTTAACCACGGAAGCTGGGCGTTCAACCACTTCGCCAGCGGCGATTTGATTAACCAGTTGAGTCGGTAAGGCTCGAATTCGCATGGGCTGCGCTCAGAAAAAAGCGCGTATTTTAGCGGATCACCCTGCGCAGGGGCGAATTGATTTGCCCCTTTCGGGAAATGATTGTTAGCTACTACGCGGAATTTGCAGAACTTGACCGGCTTTGACGTTGCCGTCATCCATATCATTGACGCTGCGGATTTCCCGCATAGAGACACCGTATTGTTGAGCAATACCCGATAAGGTTTCACCGCTACTAATGACATGCTTGGTTTGCGCAGCACGGGTTGAAACCACTTTGTCAGCTGTATCTACATCCGCTTTAGCCAGCTTTTGCTTGGAGGTTTTGCTGCTTGAAGCCACTTTGGTAGCCGTCTTGCCGGATTTTTGCAATTGGGCAAACTTGGTATTGGCTGGCGCATATTGCTTAAAATGAGCAACGATGCCGTTGAAGACTGCATTAGCCATTTGGTCTTGATAAGACCGGGTTTTTAAGCGTTGCTCTTCTTGCGGGTTAGAAATAAAAGCCGTTTCCACCAAAATAGAGGGGACGGGCGATTTCAGCACCACAAAACCGGCTTTCTGTACACTCTTACGATGTAAATGGCTTACGGTATCGACACTTTTCAACACTTTGTTGCCGATATGCTGACTAGCTTCTTTGGAGGCATTTTGTGACAAATCCATCAGTACAGAGGCTAAGGTTTCATCACCTACACCCGCAGCTCCATCTGCAGCATTTTCGCTATCAGCCAAATACTGTGCTAACTGGCTGGATGCGCCTTTATTCGCCAAGGTGTAAACAGAGGCGCCGTGAGCACTCGCATCTTCAAACGCATCCGCATGAATGGATACAAATAAGTCGGCATTAGCTTCGCGAGCAATATTGACTCGTTTGTTCAATTTAACAAAATAATCACCGTCACGAACCATCACGGCTTTCATGCCGACTTGTCTGTTCACAGCACTTTGCAGACGCTTGGCAATGGCGAGCACCACATCTTTTTCATAGGTACCATTGCCGCCTTGAGCACCTTTATCTTTGCCTCCATGCCCTGCATCAATGGCAATAATTATGTCGCGGCCTTTTGCCTTAGCGGCTTTGCTGGTAGATTTTTGAGCGACTTTTTTCGCTTGAACCGGGCTTTTTACTACTGTTTTATTGTCAGCCTGTTTAGTATTAGACTTTTTTGCGACCTTGGCTGCTTTAGGCGATGAAGTAGCCTTGAGATCAAATTGCAGCTGCAAACCTTTGCCCTTATTGATAGCAGCCACTTTTATTTCGGCTTCTGCGTTTAATTCCACCACTACCCGCAAATTGGTTTTTTTACGCACGGCAGACCTGACACCCACCGCCAGAACATGATTGGCCGGCGGTTGCTCCATGCCATGCGCCAATGCGGTATCGTCAAAATCCACCACCAAGCGACTGGGGTTGTTGAGCATGAAATATCGATAATGCGGCACTGCGTTTAGATTAAAGACTAAACGTCCACTGTTGTCGCTAGAAAACTTTAGTCCTTCAACCTGAGTGGGTGCTGCGTGAGCCAACATCACTTGCACAGACAAACCCAATAGCCAAAATAATCTTGTAATCTGTTGCATAGCCGCCAACCGAAGATAGTATTTAAAATGTTTTAGAGATTATAGCAGCAGGTCTTTGTTTTTCCAGTTAATTAGCAAGGAATTTTTCAAGCCATCATTCAGCAGATTAATTTCAAGCTGCCTGCCTTCGGCTTGATGACTCAGTCGCAACTCTATATCAGCCGGCGGTAAATAGCCTGTTCCCATTTCCGGCCATTCGATGCAGCACAAAGCATCCTGATGCAAATAATCATGCATACCTATCCATTCCAGCTCTTCCGGATCTTTTAAGCGATACAAATCAAAATGAAATACGGCCTGTTCGGACAAGCTATATTCTTCCACCAAACTATAAGTTGGGCTTTTTACTGTACCAGCATAGCCGGCAGCACGTAACAACCCACGCACCAAAGTAGTTTTACCTGCTCCAAGCTCACCGTATAAAAACAATACACACTTTTTTGGCAAGGCCTGCCATAACGCCGCCCCTAACGACTCGGTTTCATCGCTGGTATTTAATTCAAGTTTCATTAATTCAACAGCTCTCTAATTTTGGGTAATAAATCACTCGCCAATAGCCCACGTTCGCCATTTTCAGCCGCCGCACAATCCGCCGCTTCTCCGTGGACGTAGACAGCAAGTTTTGTCGCTTCTATCAATGACAAACCTTGCGCGACCAATCCGCCTATCATGCCTGCCAACACATCGCCCATACCGCCGCTAGCCATACCAGGATTGCCGGTGGCACTAACAAAAACAGCCTGCTGATCGGCGATAAGACTACCGGCGCCTTTTAATAATGAAACACCACCGTACTGCATTTGTAAGTTTTTGACGGCTGCAAAACGATCAGCGGCAATCTCTCGGCTGCTAGCCCCCAATAGTCGCGCAGCTTCGCCTGGATGCGGGGTTAAAATCCAGTTTTCACGAAAAACCGGCTGCTTGGCTAGCAGATTCAGTGCATCGGCATCGACTACGCAGGTTTTATCACTCGCCAGCACCGCCGACCATAACATTTGCCCCCAGGCATCCTGGCCTAATCCCGGCCCAATTACGATCACGCTGGCTTTATGCAGCAATGCAGTTAACTGCGCCACGCTCTCTACACCGTGACACATCAACTCCGGACGACCCATATTCAAAAAACCGACATGCTCAACTCGACTGGCAATACTGACTAAACCTGCACCACTGCGCAAGGCAGCTTCGCCGGCCAAACGAATCGCTCCGGAGAACCCCAGATTCCCACCGACTAACAACACATGACCAAAATTTCCTTTGTGTGCGTTGCGTGGTCTCGCTGCCAAAGCAGCTTTACTAAACAAGTTCGCCGCCACAGCCAGTTTTAAAAAGACCGATTCCGGCACCTGTAGGTTTGAACACAGGATGTCGCCACAATACTCGGCGGCCTCGCCGGTAAACAAGCCGCATTTCAAACCTATAAAGCTCACGGTGACATCGGCTTTAACCGCACACCCCATCACATTGCCTGTATCTGCATGTAGACCCGAGGGCACGTCAATGGCTAACACTGGACATTTTGCCCGATTGATAAACTCAATCAGCGCTGCATATTCCTCACTCACTTGCCGATTCAAACCAGTTCCTAGCAAGGCATCGACAATGACAGCGTTCAGTTTTATTTCTGTATTGAAGCTAGCAATCTTGCCACCTTCATCAATAAAATCCTGATACGAAATCAATGCATCGCCGGTTAAATTTTCCACGGCCGCAGCCGAATAAACCTCAACCGCATAACCGGCTTGCAAAGCCAATCTTGCCACCACATAACCGTCACCGGCATTGTTACCGGCACCACAAAACACCCTCAGGCTATGCGCATCAGGCCAGCGTTGCCGCAGGATAGTAAATGCCGCTTGCCCGGCACTACGCATCAATTGCAAACCGGGCATGTGCAAATCCTCAATAGCTATTCGCTCTGCTTGACGAATTTCGGCTACTCGATACAACGACTGTGATGATGATTGCATGCTGTTGTTGTGTAAAATGATTTAAATTTAAACCATTATATTGCAGCCTGGCCATGTACCCAACCCAGCAACCGGATTTTCAACAACTTGCCGATCAGATTAAAACCTGGGGTATGGCACTGGGCTTTCAGCAAATTGGCATCAGTGATACCGATTTAAACGATGCAGAACACCACTTACAACTATGGCTGGCACAAGACAGACAGGGTGAAATGCAATACATGTCGGCACACGGTTTAAAACGCAGCCGCCCTGCCCTGTTACAACCTGGCACCCGCAGCATCATCAGCGCCCGCATGGATTATTTACCGGAAAATCCCGTCACTAGCCACACAGTACTCGATGACCCAACGGCTGCCTTTGTCTCCCGTTATGCCTTGGGCCGCGATTATCACAAACTACTGCGCAACCGCTTACAAAAACTGGCCGATAAAATTGCAGCGGAAATAGGCCCCTACGGTTACCGTGCCTTCGTTGACAGCGCACCGATACTTGAAAAAGCGATTGCTGAAAAAGCCGGTCTGGGCTGGATAGGCAAACATAGCAATCTAATCAATCGCCGCGCCGGATCCTGGTTTTTTTTAGGCGAAATCTATACTGATCTTGCCCTGCCGGTCGATACCGCAACCATTAACCACTGCGGCCAATGCCTAGCCTGCCTGGATATTTGCCCAACCCAGGCCATAGTCGCCCCCTATCAAGTCGATGCCCGCCGCTGCGTGTCGTATTTAACCATTGAACTGCATGGCAGTATTCCGGAAGAATTACGGCCTTTATTGGGTAATCGAATTTATGGCTGTGACGATTGTCAGTTGATCTGCCCGTGGAATCGGTTTGCCAAACTCAGTGCAGAAGCCGATTTTCAACCCCGGCACAAATTAGACAACAGCACACTGATTACACTGTTTAAATGGACAGAAAGCGAGTTTTTAAGCAAAACCGAAGGCTCGGCGATTCGGCGTATCGGCCATCAGCGCTGGTTACGCAATATCGCCGTGGCCTTAGGCAATGGAAACCCAAGTGCAGCCAGTAAAATCGCATTACAGGAAAAACTGCATCACGAAGCCGAATTGGTGCGTGAACATGCTGACTGGGCATTAAAGCAACTTATATCAAGAGCGGCACTATAAACTGGCAGGATTTTGAGACCGGAAATTGCTCTAAAACACAATTGATATAGTATTTAGAGACATCAATATTGGGAGTGTAAAAGATGGTTAAGCTAAACTTTGAATTCCTCATCGCTAGCCTGCTCGTCCTTGGCTTTATTGGCACGCCTTATGCTGACACCTTCGACGATTTTAACGATGGAAATGACGACGGTTGGTTACACTACGACCCCATACCCGGCAAGTACTCGTTCCCCATAGAGTCTGGTAGCACAGCTTATAAAATGGAGTCTGTCTGGGGCAATATTTTAAACCCTGGTCGTATTGGCAGTATTAATATGCAGGAACCGCCGCATGCGAAGTTTCACATTGAAGCTGATTTATTGAATTGGACTTACAACTGGGGCGAAGACGTTGGCTTATTGGCACGTATGCAGGAACCTATCCCCTCGTATTTTCTGCCTGAAGGTTATGCCTTGCTGTTTAGAAACGACAGAGACGGACAGGCTCTGTCACGCAAATTGATGATTGTTAAAAGCGAGGGTGGCATCCATTTCCCCATCTTTCTGGCTAAAGGACGATTAATGAATCCTGCGCCTGATCCAAGTGGTGATTACCGGCTTAAGTTCTGGTCAGCGGATGGTTATCTGTGGGGCCAGATGATCGACAAGAGTACCGGTAAAGCCATCATGATGTGGGATGGCAAAAACCATACAGATCGTATTTACGCGCTAGATGATGGCGACTATGCTCGCGGTCGAAGTGGCTTGATAGCTTATGTGCATATTGTCAGCTATAAGGCGGAAGGTGTTTCCCCAATTTTTGATAACTTCTATTCAGGCACTGAGGCTCCCCCTGCAATGGACACGACAAACCATTGATAGCCGAAAATTCGAGCACAAGGTTTTCCAAATCATTAAAAACTGGGGATGCAAGGACGCAAAAAATCAGGTAAGGTAAAAATGAACTTGCATTCATTATCAAGATAGACAGCGGTAAACAGATATTGCCTAGTCTTAAGCCCTTTAAACTAAAAAAGCATGCTGTCATTTTTTCCTGATGTTCAGCCAGCAGTTTTGCTATTCTCATGAGTCCTTTGGGCTAAAAATCATCCGAAACAACTTTGGCCTATTCGATATACAATTTCGGTCAAATTTGGCGCCGATTCAACGGGGATCAGCGTATCCACATCTACAAGCCCTATTGGCCATAGAGAGAAAATATGCCTGAACTTAATCAAAATAAGCCTCTACACATCGTATTGATTAGCATACACGGCTTGATTCGAGGCCAGAACCTAGAGCTAGGGCGTGATGCCGATACCGGTGGACAAACTAAATACGTGGTTGAACTGGCAAAGGCGCTGGCCATGCAACCCCATGTCAAACGGGTCGATCTGATCACCCGCCGGATAATCGATAGCGACATTACGGCCGATTATGCCGAGCCGATAGAAAGGCTATCTAAAAACGCCCAAATTATTCGTATTGATGCCGGTCCTGAAGCCTACATTCCAAAAGAGGAACTTTGGGATCATCTGGATAATTTTGCCGATAATTTGCTGAGCTGGCTGCACAGTCAAACCGATTTACCCGATCTGCTGCATACGCATTATGCCGACGCCGGTTATGTGGGATTGAGAGTTGCGCATCTGACCGGCTTACCGCTGGTACATACCGGCCATTCTTTGGGACGCGATAAACTGCGCCGCCTGATTGCCTCCGGCTTGCCGATAGATCTGATCAATCAGCGCTATCATATGTTGCAGCGTATTGATGCTGAAGAGGATACCTTAACGAATGCAGATCTGGTGATTACCAGCACCCGCAACGAAATCGAAGACCAATACGAACTTTACGATTGCTATACACCGGAAAAGATGGCGGTGATACCGCCGGGCACCGATCTTGTACTATTCCATCCGCCCACGCCTTCCGACAGCGACAGCGACTTTTTGCAGTGCCTGGGGCAATTTCTGCAACAGCCTGATAAGCCGATGATATTAGCCTTGTCACGCCCCGACGAACGCAAGAATATCGTGGCGCTGATGGAGGCTTACGGCGAATCGCCTCGCTTACAAGAACTGGCAAACCTGGTGATAGTCGCAGGTAACCGCGAGGATATCCGGGAACTAAACGAAGGCGCACAAGGCGTATTAACCGAACTATTACTGGTGGCTGATTGCTACGAACTGTACGGCCGATTTGCGCTGCCTAAGCATCATTCATCCGCAGATGTACCAGGTATCTATCGTCTGGCAGCCGCATCCCGCGGCTTATTTATCAATCCGGCGCTCACTGAACCATTTGGCTTAACCTTACTGGAAGCGGCTGCCAGCGGTTTGCCGCTGGTGGCGACTGAAAATGGCGGTCCGGTCGATATCATCGGCAATTGTAAAAACGGCATGTTGGTTGACCCACTGAATAGAGCAGCTCTTGCTGAGGCTATGCTGACCATCCTTGAAGACCCGGCACTTTGGCTAAAGCTATCGACCAGTGGCATAGAAAATGTCGCGCGTTATTATTCTTGGGATGCTCACGCACAAGCTTATTTGCAAAAAATCCGCCCCTTGTTACAACAAGAATTGCCAATTATCAAACAGCTATCGTTGACTAAAACCAATAAGCTGAAAACCCATGCAATTTTCACCGCACTGGACAATACATTGCTTGGCGATGCTGAAGGCTTAGTGCCGTTTGTCAAACTTGTACGCGCAAAACACAAAAAGCTACTGTTCGGCATTGCTACTGGCCGACGTCTGGATTCGGCGTTAAGCATATTTAAGCAAAATAGCATACCGATGCCGGATATTCTGATTACCAGCCTGGGAACTGAAATCTATTTTGCGCCACAATTGATTGCCGACATTGCCTGGACTTACCACATTGATCACCTATGGACACCTAAAGTACTCCGGCGTGTACTTGGAGAGCTGCCTGGCCTTACCTCTCAACCCAAGAGCGAGCAAAGCCGGTTCAAGATTTCCTACTATTACGATGCCAATCTGGCTCCGCCGATGGAGGAGATTTTAACCCTGCTACGGCAGCAGGAATTATCGGTGAATGCCACGCTATCCTTCGGACAATATCTGGATATTGTGCCGGCCCGCGCCTCCAAAGGCCAGGCTTTGCGCTATGTAGCCAGGCAGTGGAACATTCCGCTGGAGAACATCCTCACCACCGGTGGCTCGGGTGGCGATGCCGATATGATAAGCGGCAATACACGAGGCGTCGTGGTAGCCAATCGCCATCAGGAAGAATTGTCGGCACTGATGGATAATGAACATGTGTATTTCGCCGAACGCTCGCATGCCTGGGGTATATTGGAAGCCATCGATCATTACGATTTTTTCAATCTTTAACGGAGGGTAACATGCTGCCGGATCGCCTGCTGATTTGCACCGACCTTGATCGCACCTTATTGCCTAATGGCAGCCAACCACTATCCGAAGGCGCGCTTGAAGCCTTTTCGCAACTGGTAGCCAGACCTGAAGTGGTGCTGGCTTACGTCAGTGGCCGGCACCGGCAATTGGTGGAAGACGCTATCCGCGAATATAAATTACCGCTACCCGATTGGGTGGTTGGCGATGTCGGCACCACGATATATCAAGTGCGCGACAATTCATGGCAGCACTGGCTGGAGTGGGAACGCGATATTGCTGCCGGCTGGAATGGCTTGACGGCCACCGACTTGCGGACGCTATTTAACGATATACCCGCACTGCAATTACAAGAAGAAGCCAAGCAAAACCGCTTCAAGCTAAGCTATTACCTGCCGATGCAAACCGATGTCGCAGCAGTGCAGGCGGAAATGACCCGGCGATTGAATGAACGCAAGCTGCCAGCCAGCCTGATCTATAGCATAGACGAAGCCGCTGAGATCGGCCTGCTTGATGTGTTGCCCGCTTGTGCGACCAAATTACATGCAGTGGAGTTTATGATGAATCACTTGGGATTTGATCTGAACAACACACTGTTCGCCGGCGATAGTGGCAATGATTTACCAGTCATCGCCAGCCAAATTCCTTCTGTTTTAGTCGCCAATGCCGATCATCAAGTGATAGAACAGGCCAAAACCTTGGTACGGGAACAGCAAACTGAAGCGGCTTTTTATTTGGCTAAAGGCGGTTTTCTTGGCATGAACGGCAATTACAGTGCCGGCATCCTGGAAGGTGTGGCGCATTATTTTCCTGAAATTCAATCATGGCTGGAGATAAACCATGCACAATAAATCTGCTATCCATGTTTTCGGCGAAGTATTATTTGATCATTTTCCCGACGGTACCCGGGTACTGGGCGGCGCACCGTTCAACGTCGCCTGGCACTTGCAAGCGTTTGGCGCTGCGCCGGACTTCATTAGTCGAATAGGTCTAGACCCATCCGGTCACGAAATTGCCGCCTTAATGCAAGGCTGGGGCATGAGCCGGGATAGACTGCAAATCGATCACGAACATGCAACCGGTAGCGTTACAGTCAATATTCATGACGGCGAACCACATTACGACATCGTGGCCGATTGCGCCTATGATTTTATTCAGTCGCCAGTTTCCGATACAGCAAGCACACAAGGCATTCTCTATCACGGTTCGCTCGCCTTGCGTAACCCAGTATCTTCGGCGGCATTGAAAGCTATCAAATCACACCATCTGGGTAAAATTTTTGTTGATATCAATTTGCGTCCACCCTGGTGTACAGCAGCAACCATCTCACCCTTATTGTGTGATGCAGACTGGATCAAATTGAATGAGGCCGAGTTAACTCAGCTATGCCCTGGAAAACCTAACCTGGAATCCGCCATGCAAGCGGTATCCGAACAGTTCAATCTGGAAGCGTTATTCGTGACGCTGGGTGATCAAGGTGCTGTTGCTTATACCAGAGACGGGGATTTAATTACCGTCAAACCATCCACTCAAGTACAGGTAGTTGATACCGTGGGCGCGGGCGACGCATTCGCTGCTATTTTGTTATTAGGCTTGCACGAAAGCTGGCCTTTAGCCACTACGCTGCAACGCGCACAAGCTTTTGCCGGTACGATAGTTGGCAATCGTGGCGCAACAGTCCATGACATGCTGTTTTATCAAACCTTCATAACTGAATGGTTTTGATCGATTCAAGCAATCCATATTACCGCTGGGTTAACTGATTTCAGATATGGCGAACTAATGTGCCATTGCCTGAAATTTAATTCTTAAGGATACTCTTTATGTACGAACAAGAATCCCATTCTCTTTTAAATGCCATTCTGGATGACCTAAAGCCGGAAATCATCCGCCAGGATTTAAGACATTTTTATACTCGTTTGGGAGCAAATTTTTACGCCATTCATTCGCTGTTTCACACTTTGTATGGGCATCGGGAAGACTTCAAACCCCAAATGCTGCGACTGGTGGAAACCATGGCCAAAGGCTATATCAATCGCTCCGCCGAACTAGAAAAAGTCGATATCGAACGCGAACAAGATCATAACTGGTTTTTGTCACAAAAATGGGTCGGCATGGCGCTCTATTCCAACGGTTTTGCCGACAATCTGGCTGACCTGGTCAATAAAACCCCGTATTTTATGGAACTGGGCATCAACATGGTGCATATCATGCCCATCCTGATGTGCCCGGCCGGCAAAAGCGATGGCGGTTATGCGATCAGCGATTTTCGCCAGGTCGATGACCGGATCGGTACTCTGGATGACCTCAGGTTGGTGGCAAAAGAGTTTCGAAAACGCGATATCTTGCTGGTGCTGGACATCGTTTTGAATCACACCTCCGACGAGCATGCTTGGGCACAAAAAGCCATTAAAGGCGACCCAAAGTATCAGGAGTATTACTTTACTTTCGACAACCGGGAAATCCCGGACATGTTCGAACAAACCATGCCGCAAATCTTTCCGGAAATTGCTCCTGGCAACTTCACCTGGAATGAGAAGATGCAAAAATGGGTGATGACGGTTTTCCATGATTACCAATGGGACTTGAATTACAGCAACCCAGCAGTCTTCATAGAAATGCTGGACATCATTCTGTTTTGGGCCAATCAGGGCGTGGATGTGTTGCGGCTGGATGCAGTGGCTTTTCTTTGGAAGAAAATCGGCACCAGCAGCCAAAACGAACGCTACGCGCATTTGATTTTACAATTGATGAAAGATTGCTGTCAGGTCACTGCACCCGGCGTGTTATTCATCGCCGAAGCCATTGTCGCCCCCGTAGAAGTCATCAAATATTTTGGTGAAGACGCCATCGCTGCCAAGGAATGCGAAATTGCCTACAACGCCACCCTGATGGCCCTACTGTGGGACGGCATTGCCACCAAAAACGCCAAACTGTTATATCAGGGCCTAAAAAATCTACCCGACAAACTGGAGCGCGCCACCTGGCTGAATTATGTGCGCTGTCATGACGACATTGGTTTCGGTTTCGACGACAATGACGTACGCGCGGCAGATTATGAACCACATGCGCATCGCCAGTTTCTGATCAATTATTTCAGCGGCCAATTCGAAGATTCACAAGCGCGTGGTGAAGTTTTCATGCGCGATGAAATCACCGGTGATGCTCGCATATGTGGTTCACTCGCTTCACTGGTTGGTTTGGAAGCAGGCTTGGAAGCCCACGATCAGGATTTGATCAACGCTGCTATCGACAGAATTTTGTTGCTGCACAGTCTGATTTTGTCTTTTGGCGGCATCCCCTTACTCTACAATGGTGATGCTATCGGCGTGCTTAATGACTACAGTTACCGTGACGATGACAGCAAGAGCAATGACAGTCGCTGGATACATCGACCAAAAATCAATTGGGAACGGGCTGAATTACGCAAGAAACAGGGAACAGTGGAATTTACCCTGTTTAATGCCATGAAAAAGATGATCGCTATCCGCAAAGAAACTTCAGCATTTGCTGATTTCAACAACCGGGAAATTCTGGATGTGGATAACGAACATATATTGTGCTTCGTGCGTTTCGATCATTTGCGTCCGTCCGAACGGGTGTTGGTGATCGCCAATTTCGACAGCAATCCGCAATATATTGATCTGGAAACAATCGGAAGCCGCGGTATCAATATATACGGCCAATTTGTCGATCTGTATACCGGCAGCAAACCCACCCAATTTGACCATAGGATAGTATTGCATCCTTATCAGTTTTACTGGCTAACCGGAAAATAGATACTGACAACTTGAACAAAACTAATCAGTTGGGATTTGATTAAAACTCGTGACGTCCGTTAAAGGCGTGAACCAGGGTACCGCTATCGATAAATTCCAGTTCACCGCCCATCGGCACGCCATGAGCGATGCGGGTAGCGCGGATATTGAATTTGCCGGCAATTTCGCCGATAAAATGCGCAGTGGCCTGTCCTTCAATGGTGGAATTGGTGGCCAGGATAATTTCCTTGATCGAACCACTCGCCAAACGCTGCTCCAGGACATCGATACCTAACTGATCCGGGCCGATACCATCCAGTGGCGATAAGCGTCCATGCAATACAAAGTATTTACCTTTGAAACTGGTCGCCTGATCGATTATCCAGACATCCGCTGCACTTTCCACCACACACAAGACATCCGATTCACGCAACTGATTGGCACACACTTCACAAAGCTCGGTTTCAGTCAGTGTGCGACAGTCGCGGCAATAGCCGATGTTATCCAGAGCTTGCAAAAGTATCCGACTTAATTGCCTGCCACCCTCGCGATTGCGTTGCAATAAATGAAACGCCATCCGTTGGGCAGATTTTGGCCCCACGCCTGGCAAGCAACACAGACTTTGAATCAGTTCTTTCAGCAAACCTGCGTTTTGCATGGTTAAAACGGCATTTGGAATCCAGGTGGCAACGGCATACCGGCGGTCACGTCAGCCATTTTTTCTTTCTTCATTTTATTGACTTTGTGCACAGCATCATTGATGGCCGCCGCCACCAAGTCTTCCAGCATATCCTTGTCATCACCCAACAAAGACGGATCGATATTGACTTTACGGACTTCACGTTTACCGGTCATTAAAATCGTTACCAGTCCGCCACCTGACTCACCTTGCACTTCGATAGCGCCCAGTTCTTCCTGAGCTTTTTTGAAATTGTCTTGCATTTTCTGGGCTTGCTGCATAATTTCAGCGAGTGGATTTTTCATGGTATCTCCCATTTAGTTAATCGGTTCTATACTGCCAGGCATTATCCTGGCGTCAAAATTTTCTTTTAAAGCTTCAATGTTAGGATCAGTGTTAATGGCGTCCACTGCGGCCTGCTGTTTATCTTCGCGGGCTTTTTGTATTTCCAGCGCCGGCGTCATCTCATTTGATGTTTGTGGCGTAATTTGTAGCTTTAAAGGCTTACCGTAATATTTTTGTAGCGCATCACGTAATCTTTCTTCCGCTATATTACCCACACGCTGAAAGCTGGGGTCGATCAATAAATGGCAAACCTTATCGTCTATAGTATCCAGCACACAGTTGTTGGCTAACTCACGGGTACGCCCACCAATTTTCAGTGCAGCGATGATAGCATTCCAGTTATCTGGTTTACCGCCCTGTTCTATGACTGCCGCTTCTGGGATAGTTTCTTCATGCTCTATAACAGCAGCAGGCGCCGTTGTAACGGGTTGCGACTGTATTTTAGCCGGTAACGCCGCAACTGGATTTGGCTTGGCTTTAACAGCAATAGCTGGCTGTGGTTCTCGACTGGCTAATGGCTCGGCAGTTTGCGGACGAAATGTCAGCATTCTGAGTACCACCATTTCAAATCCGCTACGTGGATCAGGCGCCAAATCCAGATCGCGCTGTCCAATTAAACCAATTTGATAAAACAATTGCACATCTTCCGGCACCAAGCTTTGGGCTAAATCGGCCAATAAAGCTTGATCAAACTCATGATCAACAAAGTCGGGTAGTTGCTGCAATAAAGCTACCCGATGCAAAACCCGTAACATTTGCTGCAAAATATCGGCAAAATCCGGCGTCAATTCAGCTACTTCGGCAATTTTAGCCAACACGCGATTGGCATCTTGTGCGGCCAGCGCTTGTAGAATGTCGTCTATGGGTTGCTGAGCGACAGTGCCCAGCATAGCGGCAACATCGCTCAGAGTGACGCTGCCACTGCCATAAACAATCGCCTGATCCAAAAGACTTAAGCCATCACGCATACTGCCATCGGCCGCCCTAGCCAATAACTTGATTGCGGCTGGCTCAAAATTGATGTTTTCTTGCCCCAGGATAAAGCACATTTGCTTGTCTATCTGATCCGGCAATAATCGCTTTAAATTAAACTGTAGGCAACGTGACAACACGGTAACCGGTATTTTGTGCGGATCAGTGGTAGCCAGTAGAAATTTGACGTGCGGCGGCGGTTCTTCCAGGGTTTTTAACAGCGCATTAAAGCTGTGCCCGGATAGCATGTGCACTTCGTCAATCAGATAGACTTTATAACGTCCTTGACTGGGAGCGTATTGGGCGTTATCCAACAATTCCCGGGTATCTTCGACTTTGGTGCGCGAAGCCGCATCGACCTCGATCAAATCCATGAAGCGGCCTTGCTCAAAATCCAGACAAACCGGGCAGACGCCACAAGGATTGCTATCCTGCAGATTCTCGCAATTGATGGCTTTGGCTAAGATGCGGGCTACAGTGGTTTTACCTACGCCACGGGTACCGGTGAATAGATAGGCATGATGCAATCTATCATGCTGCAAGGCATGAATCAGTGACTGACTGACGTGTTCCTGACCGACAAGTTGTGTGAAGTTGCTGGGACGCCATTTTCTGGCAAGAACCTGATAAGCCATGAGCTTCGAGAGGGAAAAGATTGGGCGGTTACCATGCCAGCCACATCCCGGCACACGAATCTGCTGCTACCGTTGCTCCCTTCCGGGCCTGGCGGGGTTTACAGCGTATCGTTGCGAGAGGACCGACACAGTAACCATAATTTTTTAGCTGTTCGCTAAAGAACGGGCATTATCCTTAAAATTAGCTTGTTTGGCAAGTCCGTTATTGCAAATCTATCGATTTAATCGCCGTGCTAATGGCATGCGCAAAAGAAGCACCAAATTTACCGGCCAATCGATCGATCAATCGTTCATTCTGAGTAAAGTTTACTGTCTCATCTGTACCGATAATATCCCGCGCAACGGAGTCGACACTACCAAAGCCATCTGCCAAACCAAGATTAACCCCTTGCTCACCCGTCCAGACCAGACCAGAAAACATTTCCGGGGTTTCTTTTAAACGATCGCCCCGCCCTAGCTTGACTGCTGTAATAAATTGTTGATGAACCTGATCCAGCAAGGTTTGCATATGTTTGCTTTCTTGCTGATTTTCCGGCGAGAAAGGGTCCAGCATCGCTTTATGTGCGCCGGCAGTTAGCAAACGCCGCTCTACGCCCAGTTTTTCCATGACATTGGTAAATCCAAAACCATTCATAATTACACCAATGGAGCCGATAACACTGGCCTGACTGACATAAATTTTGTCGCTGGCAGAAGCAATATAATAGCCGCCGGACGCACACATATCACCAACCACAGAATAGATCGGCATATCCGGATGTTTAACTTTTTGCCGGCGTATTTCTTCAAACACATAAGCCGATTGCACTGCACTACCACCCGGCGAATTGATATTTAAAATAACACCTTTGGTATTTTTATCTTTTAGGGCATCTCGCAAGCCTTCTATGATGCTATCAGCATTGGCTGGCTCACCTTCGGCTATCATGCCCAGCACATCGATGACTGCTGTGTGCTGTGATTGAACGCCGATTTCCGCCTCGAAATTCGGATAGATCACCATCGTAAGTACAATCGCTAAATAAGCAAATGTGATAGATTTAAAAAACACCCCCCAACGCCTGGCTTTTTTCTGCTCATCAATAGCAGCAAAAGCCAGCTTTTCCAGCACAGCTCTTTCCCAGCCGGCTGTTTGTTCTTCAGTATTCGGTTTTTGATGTTCCATATTTAAAAATTCAAGTCGCTTAAAGAGGTTTTATTCGCTCTTCGAATCAGGAAGAGCATTAACTAATTGATATCATTACAAAGTATGCACTTAACTGCATTCAAGAGCATTTAAATAATGCCTAGTAACTCAGTCGGATAAGATAGACAACGTAAAGGCTGATATTGTTTCAATGTCATTTCTGAATGCGTACCGCAAGTTACAGCAACCGAGGCAACTTGGGCATTTAGCGCCATTTGCAAATCATGCACTGAATCCCCCACCATTAAGGTGCGCTGTTTACTGACACCCAACTCAGCAACGATTTCATCGATCATCAAAGGATTGGGCTTTGATGCTGTTTGATCGGAACAACGCGTTGTACAAAACAAACCAGTCAAACCGGTGGCTTCGATTGCCCGCGTTAAACCGGTAGATTTTTTACCTGTCGCTACAGCCAATCGAAAACCAGCCTGCTTAAATTGCTGCAGCATGTCATACACACCAGGAAACAAGTCGTCTTGACTGATTTGTCTCAAGTAAAATTGCTGGCCGTAATGCTCAGCAATTTTAAGACGAGTATCGGTATCGACAAGCGGAAACAACGCTGCAATCGCATTTTCGAGACTCAATCCAATCACATTCTTAGCCGCCTGCTGCTCCGGCGCCGGACAACCATGCTGTACCGCCGCGTGTTGGATACATTGCACTATCCAATCGATAGAGTCGACCAGCGTGCCATCCCAATCAAAAATAATTAAATCAAAGCGGTTTTTCATTATTCAATAAAGCTTGTAAATCATCCGGCAGTGGTGCCATGAAATGTAGATTCTTGCCTGTTACCGGGTGCGCAAATTGCAATTGCTCTGCATGCAAAAATAGTCGCTTATAGCCACGTTTTTTGAAAGCTTTGTTAACATCATCGTTACCGTAGCGGTCATCACTCACGATAGGATGACCCAACCAGGCTGCGTGCACTCTAATTTGATGGGTACGACCGGTTTTAGGTGCGGCATGCACCAGGGTTGCCGCCTCGAATTTGCTAATCCGGGTGAATAAAGTCTCTGCCGATTTTCCGGCCTGACTGACTGTCACCATACGCTCACCGCCCTGATTAACGTTTTTCAGTAACGGCACATCAACTATCTGCTTTTTCCGCTCAAACTGCCCAGCCAGTAAAGCCAAATAAGTCTTCTGTATGCCATCACCACGAAATAATTCGTGCAATACTTTTAAAACCGAGCGTTTCTTCGCAATCAGCAAACAACCGGAAGTGTCTTTGTCTAATCTATGCACCAATTCCAGAAATTTTTGTTGCGGCCGGATTTGCCTGAGCGCCTCGATCACCCCGGAGTTAATACCTGTGCCTCCGTGTACAGCAAAGCCGGCAGGTTTATTCAGAACGATAAACCCATCGTCTTCAAATAGAATCTGGTTCTCCAGACTATATTTCAATGTTGGCTGCACAATAATTTCATCGTTCCTTTCAGCCACCCTAACTGGCGGAATTCGGACGATATCACCCAAAACCAGTTTATAACTGACAACGGCACGGCCTTTATTGACTCTCACCTCGCCCTTCCTGACCATTCGATAAATGCGAGTTTTTGGGACACCTTTTAAAAAACTAATAAGAAAATTATCCAGGCGCTGCTCGGCATTGGCCTCGCTGATTTCCAGATATTGTACTTGTGGCTTGATGGTTTCGGATGCGACATTCATGCTGCAAATAATAACAATTTATCAACCAGCCATGTTTAAAATTGCTGGCATAGCTAAACATTGCTATATTAAGACAGTTTATCTGTGGATAAACTTAATAAAAAATACTCATTGGCTGTGACTGACTACTGTCATTTCCAATATTAAAGAATTTTCGGGTTTTATCGCTCAACCCATGATGAGCGGCTGCATCCAGTTGAAAGAGCACAAAAAACAGTTCGCCACATTCCAAGCGCCGCCCTCGGCAAGTCCGATATTCCGCTGTCCCTAACAGAACGCATTGTCGTTTTTAGCCAGCCCGGCCGCACATTGACAAAAATGTCAAAGCGGGATTACCCCCTTTGTCCGCGACAAAAATCTGTTTAACACTCTTCGGTAGGATACAAATCACAACAAGGATAATTGAATGAAAAGAATGCTTATCAACGCCACACAGCCTGAAGAGCTGCGAGTGGCATTGGTAGATGGTCAAAAACTATATGATTTTGACATCGAAGTTCCTTCAAAAGAACAAAAAAAATCCAATATTTACAAAGGCATCATCACCCGGGTAGAACCCAGTCTGGAAGCTGCTTTCGTTAATTATGGCTCCGAAAAACACGGCTTTCTACCCTTTAAGGAAATTGCGCCGGAATACCGTTCAGGTGATGGCAGCGACAACAAATCAACCAAAGCTAATATCCGCGAAGGCCAAGAAATTGTTGTCCAAATTGAAAAAGAAGAACGCGGAAACAAAGGCGCAGCCTTAACAACTTATGTCAGTTTGGCTGGCACCTACTTGGTACTGATGCCGAACAACCCCAAAGCTGGCGGCATTTCCAGGCGCATTGAAGGCGACAATCGTAGCGAACTGCGCGAAACCATGGCTGCGCTGGAAATTCCTGAAAGCATGGGCTTGATCATTCGCACGGCCGGCTCAGACAAAAGCGCTGAAGAATTACAGTGGGATTTAAACTACCTGATGCAGTTATGGGAAGCCATTGATCGCTCCAGCCGCGAACAATCTGCACCGTTCCTGGTTTTTCAGGAAAGCAACGTCATCATCCGCGCCCTACGCGATCATTTACGGGGCGATATCGACGAAATTTTGATCGACCAGGAAGCTGCTTTTAAATTAGCGCATAACTTCCTGAAACAAGTTATGCCGCACAACCTGCAAAAAGCCAAGCTGTATGAGGATAGCGTGCCGCTCTTCAGTCGCTATCAGATTGAAACCCAGATAGAGATGGCTTACAAGCGCGAAGTGTCATTACCCTCCGGCGGCTCTATCGTCATCGATCATACCGAAGCCTTAACATCGATTGATATCAACTCGGCCCGCGCCACCAAAGGTAGTGACATTGAGGACACCGCGTTCAACACCAACCTGGAAGCATCCGATGAAATTGCCCGTCAATTACGTCTGCGCGACTTAGGTGGCTTGTTTGTCATCGACTTTATCGACATGATGTCGAATAAAAATCAGCGCGAAGTAGAAAATCGTTTACGCGACGCCTTAAAAATAGATCGCGCCCGTATTCAAACCGGCCGCATTTCGCGTTTCGGCTTGATGGAAATGTCAAGACAGCGCTTGCGCCCATCGCTCGGCGACTCTACCCAGCTTACCTGCCCTCGTTGCAAAGGTCAGGGCACTATACGTAATGTCGAATCGGTCACCCTGGCAGTTTTGCGTTTGATCGAAGAAGACGCAATGAAAAAAGGTACTGAACGCGTTATCGCGCATTTACCCATTGATTGCGCCACTTTTTTGCTCAACGAAAAACGCGCCACCCTGCAAGAACTGGAAGCCAGATTGCAAGTCAGCATTGTGGTATTACCCAGCAAGCATCTGGAAACACCAGCCTACGACATTGAGCGCATCAAATCTCTTGAAGGCATGGAAGATAAACCTAGCCATCTACAAATCAAAGAAGATGACATTACGGTACCCGAGTTTGCCAAGCAAGCTACAGCCAAAGCCGAAAGAGCAGCAGTCAAGGAGTTTTTACCGGATGCTCCTGCCCCGGTACAAAACAAAAAGACCTCTACCAGTCTCATTCAACGCTTCTGGCACCGTTTAGTCGGACAATCTAAAACTCAAGATACAGCAGAATCCACCACTAAAACCGGCGAAACTAAAACCAGATCTGCTCGTAATAATAATCGTCGAGATCGCCCCACAGGCGGCCGTAACCCACGTCGAAACAATAACAATAGACGTGGCGAAAACCCAACACAAACAACTGATATCAGCAGTATTGACGAAAACAAACAGGATACTGTCGACGCAACAACTACTGCCGACAACGCTCAAAACAATCCTGCATCAACCAGCGAACGTCCTGCGCGTCGTAATCGTAATCGCCGCCGCAGCCCGCGCAATACCGGGGATAAAAGACCGGAAAATAACAACGTAGAGGGCGAAAACCAAGAGCGTGCGACACCCTCTCCGACTAACGTAACCAATGACGATCAACCACGCAGTTACAACTCAGAGTTTGCAGAACGCAAGCAACGTGCTGAAGGCAGCGAGGCACAATCGACTAGAACAACAGAAAGCCCTGCAGCTAATCCAGCCCCAACGGCGTCTGAAGATTAAAACCTAATGCTACGGTTGTGGTCAGGCTATACTGGCTACAACCGTCATTCATCATAGTAAAACGCTGAATTTATCCAGCGTAATTTTTAAATTGCGACTAATTATTCAGGAAATCCAGCCAGAAATAGCTGCGAATTACAATTTCATTTGCGGAACAAGCCATGCATCATGAATTTTGGCATCAGCGCTGGCAGCAAAACCAGATCGGCTTTCACTCTCCGGAAACCAATCCCTACCTACAACGTTACTGGCCAAAACTGCCGCTCAGATCGGGTTGTCGGGTGTTTGTGCCCTTGTGCGGAAAAAGTAATGATATGTTGTGGTTGTTAGCAATGGGCTTTCAAGTAGTCGGCGTTGAATTAAGCCCACTTGCAGTCGAATCATTTTTTTCTGATAACGGCTTACAGCCAAGCGTGCGACGCCAAGGTGATTTTGTGGTTAGCGAGATCGACCGGCTACAAATCTTCTGCGGGGATTTCTTTGCCCTGCAACCGGATGACTTGGGCGAGATCCAAGCGGTTTACGATCGTGCATCTTTGGTGGCTCTGCCAACTGACATGCGCATCGATTACGCGCAAAAGCTGATTAGCATGCTGACAACAAATGTTCATATTTTGTTAATAGCCTTCGATTATCCACAGCATGAAATGCAAGGGCCACCATTTAGTGTGCAGAGTGAAGAAGTAGAAGGTTTGTATGGCAATTGGTGCGATATTGAGTTGCTGACGAGCGATAATATATTAGACAGCGAAGCACATTTTAAAGCGCGTGGGCTAAGTAGAATGGCGGAACAAATCTATCGACTGCAAGTACGATAATCCGGCGCTACAACGCCTTTCAGAACTCGCCTTTTAAACCAACATTATTCGACCGGCATAATGGCAAATTCAAAACTAAGCACCTGCTGATTTTCAAAGCCAACTAACAATAAACGGCCCGCGCGAAACGAATATTGGCTTACCGAAGCCAATTGTTTAAGCAGACTAGCTTGAGGCAATGCCATTGCATTATTACTACCAGCTTCGTCTGAAACAATATCGGAAATATTAATCCGGCCTGGCGTATGCTCAGTCAGTTTACCCAGATAGCGCCGCCCACTCACCTCAAACACTATCTGATTGCCCTCTACGCTCAGATAAGTACAGCTGGGATGCACTGCTTGCAAACGATCACCCGGCCGGTCCAGCAAATACCAGCGTGCGCCAGCCCATGACTGGATGGATAACTGACCTTGGTGCTGTTTTTCCATTAACGACAACTTGTCATTATCGAGCCGCCAAATTTGCCGGTTCAGTTCAGTACCACAACATAAGGGTTGATCGGGGCTCGCCTCCATCACATCCAGCATAATCTGCCTATCGCGTATCCATAATGCTCTGAGCTTGACTCTGTCGCCTAATAAAGCTGCAGGCCAGGCTTGTTTTGAATTGCCAGCCATTTGAGCGGCCACAAGATAAACCCGCTCACCACTACCGCCACTTGTTTCACTCAATAAACCAACAAACTCATCGCCGGCCTGTCCATCAAGATCACCAGTGGCAAATAGTTCTGGCCACAATTTTAATTCGGGGCGAGAGTGACTATCAGGCCAGGCTTGCCCCTGATATTGTCCATGATTTAAATACACCGCCTGATCAAATACACCCGATACGTTAATTGATGATAAGAACTGCCAACCGGCGACAGCATCAGTCTCGGATAGATCGGGTATCGGACACTCATCTGTATGCCCAGTTTGACTAAACAATATTAGGCTAATCAGCAATATCCTGATCCAATGCCGGAAATCAACCCTAGATGGGTGCACGATTATTTTCAGTTTGAAAACTGCCATAACTTCCAGCCTTGAATTGTCATTCGTTTGCCATTAAACAGCGATGCTGAGTATACCAAAGCAATTGATTTCACAGCAAAGTGTGACAAACGAACTGGCGATCAGGCTTATCTGAAAGCTTCAAAAAATCCAGCTAAATTTTGTCATGACTTTGCTATTTTTCGAGAAAAACCTTATCAAGCATTATTTTTAAAATCACGCGGAATAAATAGATAATTTTTTGAGACTCTAAAATTTGCTTGTAGAATTGTCCGCTGCCTTGGCATGATTTGCCAAACTAAAACTTGATTATGGCGAAAAACCTTGCTAAATAAATTAAAATCTTTTTTTTTGCTTGCCGGAGTGCTATCAACCCTGCCGACTTACGCTGAGCCGGCTAAAAATGATTCAAGTATTTGGATCAGCAATACCTACCAAACAGACTTTGGTGGTAGTCGCTATTTGGCCTTTTTGGAATTGGCGCCCCGTACCAAAAATGACAATTCTGATTTTAGCCAGATCATCGTTAGACCATTACTCGGGTATAAGTTAACCAAGCAACTGCAACTGTGGGCAGGCTATACATGGCAAGGAGAATATAACGACAAAACCGATTTTGAACAGGCAACCAATGACATCATGGAACAGTTGCAATGGATCGATGACTGGACCTCGCAATTGAATTTTCAATATCGTTTTCGTCTCGAGCAGCGATTCTTCGCAGATGAGGGGGATGTTGGTCATCGTATGCGGCATCGGGTCCGATTTATGTACTCGATACCGGAAACCAAAGCTTATCTGATAGCCATCGACGAATTGTTTGTTTATTTCAATTCAATTGATCAAGGCCCAAGATCCCATTCGGTACAAACCGGCATTAATCAAAATCGCAGTTATATTGGAGTTGGCTACAAACTGATGCCGCAGTTAAATGTTGATACTGGCTATCAATTCCAGTATGTAAATAATTACGGCGCAGCTGATTTATATAACCATATTTGGATGACGAATATCAATGTTAACTTTTAAGCCTATATTTTGATAAAGCTGAAATACCCCCAAGCATTGAAAAGCTAGAGAAAAACTAACGCTTATCAATGGCGGATGGTCAAACCAATTCATCTATCGCCATTGTTTACGCGCAAAATCAGCACACGTTTCAAGACCATAACGGACAAGTCTTAAACGACAACCGCAATCCAGCCATGACTAATGACCATTTCCAATATCCGGGCGGGCATTTCTATTTCCTCCCATCAGCCTTTTGCATGAAAAAACATCCTTGATTGTCACCAGCAATCTCAACGTTGCAGTGCGGATACACATGTTCTGCGATACCAGAATGACCATGGGGCTTCTCGACCGCATCACTCATCACTGTAACTCCTGGAAACAGGCAAAGATTCCTATCGATTTAAACCACGAAAAAAGGCGGTGGAAAACCAATAACCATACACTTTAACTGGAAACTATTCGACGCTCTTTACTGGAAACTTTTCAAGGCTGTGGATGGACTTTCTCCAACTTAAGTTGCTGTCCAACCATCGCACAACATATGCGCCTTATGGCTTTATTGTTAAGCGCCTAATTTGCTGAATTTCTAGCCATTAAACTCGATTGCCTGAGACGAGCTTTTAAATTAGCCAATTTTGGAATACTTTGGCGAATAAAAGGGCTGGTAACATATGAAGTCACAGATTTAGGTAAACTTTATTTGATCCAAGAATTGGGATGGTATTATCTTAACTGAAGTTTCCCAGTTTTTTTGTCAGTGCCGTATAAAGGGAAACGAATTAAAGTAGGGCTTGCTATACATATCGAAAACCCTGCAATAAATCGCTGACCAGCACCAACTGTGCAGGTTACGCTTAACAATAATTGGGAAACCTCAGTTACCTTAATTACTCCTTGAATAAAACCACTTTGGAAATCTCAAGATGCCAATAAAAAGATTCAAATTAAAAACACTCGAAGATGAGCTCAATCTGGTGTACGGAGTAATCAATAACATTGCAAATGCCGTTGTGGTGGTTGATTTTTCCCTTGAGGTAATCTTTCAAAATAAAGCGGCGACATTGCTGCATGGAATTGATCTTACCAAACCATTTCCCCAAGAATATGGCATACAGTACGGTATAATTTCCACTGATGGCATTAGCACCTGCCGGATTACTAATCTGCCATTGTTCAGCACAGTTAGCGAAGAGATCCCCAGCTCTATCGAGTTGCATATCAAACGTCCGGATGGAACAGGCACACCTGTCAGTGCTAGCGTCCGACCTTTGCTTGACCAGAATGCGAACTTACTGGGATGGTTAGTAGAATTTATCGATATTTCCCAGCAAAAACATTTACCGAACGAATTGCGTTTGTTAACGAGTCAACTTGAAGACTATCAGAGTCTTGCCAATATTGGCAGTTGGTCGTGGGATGCGATTAATGACAACGTGCATTGGTCAAACCAGCTCTACCGTATTTTCGGCCTGAATCAAAATACGCCGCCACCCAATTATGCAAATCACAGCAAAATTTATACCCCTGAGAGTTATTCACAGTTGAACGCAGCCGTCCAAACTGCGCTCAACACCGGGCAAGCTTACGAGCTGGATCTGGATGCCATTCACTCAAATGGCACTATCAAAAAAATCATAGCACGCGGGCAGGTCAAACGGGATCTCACCGGAAAAATCACTGGCATCTATGGCGTAGCGATAGATATCACTGAAAGAAAACGTGTTGACCAGCAGCTACAACGACAGCGAGACTTTCTAAATGCCGTCTTGGAGAATGCTGGCGCTCTTATAGTCGTACTTGATAAAGATGGCCGTATTTGTCGATTTAACCATGCGTGTGAAGAAGCAACGCAATATTCCTTCAAAGAAGTAGAAGGCCGCTTTGTATGGGATTTGTTTCTGGTACCTGAAGAACGGGAAACGGTTTATCTGAATGCTTTTAAGGCATTAATTAATAATCCGATATCATCCCGCGCCACCTACAGAAACTTTTGGACAGCCAAAAATGGTGTCCAACGTTTAATCGATTGGTCGAATACATTGTTATTTGATGAAAGCGGCAAAGTTGAGTTTGTTGTCAGCATCGGTGAGGATATTACGGAAACACATCATGCACAGGAGTTAGTGCATACCAGCGTCAGAAGGCTTAACGAAGCACAACGGATAGCACAGTTGGGCAGCTGGGAACTTGATCTAAAAAGCAAGAGGCTTTTTTGGTCAGATGAAATATTTCGTATCTTTGAGATCGACAAATCAGAATTCGATGCTTCTTATGAAGCCTTTCTCGAATACGTTCATCCGGATGATCAGGATTCGGTCCATCAGGCATACACAAAATCTTTGGAAAATCGTGGGCCTTACGAAATTACGCATCGATTGTTAATGCCAGATGGACGTATCAAATGGATAAATGAATGCTGCGAAACCATCTACGATGACCAGGGTAACGCATTAGTATCCAAAGGGACTGCTCACGATATAACGCAACGCAAATTAGCAGAAATACAATTGAGTCATTATAGCGAGCGCCTGCGACTTGCCTGCAAAGCAGCCGCTATCGGTATCTGCGAATGGGATATAAACACGGGCTTAGCTAAATGGGATGACCAAAACTACGAAATTTTCGGCCTCCCCAAACAGTCCTCCATCGATTATCAAACCTGGGCAAAATTGGTTTTCCGAGAGGATATACCCAAAACAACCTCTAAACTTCGCCAATTAATGGGTGCAACACATGAGATACACTGGGAATTCCGTATCCATCGTCAGAACGATGGGGTGTTACGTTACATTCAGGCGGCTGCGATTGCGGGTTACAACGACAATGGCGAATTAGATAAAATCGTCGGGATTAATATAGACATCACCCCATTCAAACAAATTGAAACAGCCCTGCGCGAAAAAAAGGCTCATCTAGCCCAAGCCCAAACCCAGGCACTCCTGGGAAGCTGGTCGATCGATATCGTCAACAATATTATTGAATGGTCGGACGAGTGCTATCGGATTTTTGAAATTCCTATCGATAAACCGCTAGCCTATCAAGACTTTTTAGCCCTCATTTATCCGGAAGACCAAGCCGCGGTAGATAAGGCATGGCAGGCTGCTAAACAAGGAGAACGATATGATATCCAACATCGTATTTTAGTAAATGGCAAAATTAAATGGTTAAGGGAATGTGCTGAACTTATATTATCCGATGATGGCCAGTTATTGCGTGGCTTAGGTACCGTTCAGGACATTACCGAACTCAAGGTGGTAGAACAGAACCTAGAATACTCTCGCTTGCAAATACGCCAACTTGCTGCCAGCTGCGAAAAAGCTAAAGAAGATGAACGTAAACGCATCGCTCTGGAAGTACATGATGAACTGGGCCAGATGCTCAGCGCTTTGCGCATGCAGATTTCGTTACTGCGGATTAAGTTTGCCGACAACAATAAGCAACTCCTGGAACAGATACATAGCATCATGGAATTATTGGACAAGACGATACAAGTTACCCGGGACGTGGCTACCGCATTACGTCCACCGGTACTCGAAATGGGCATCGCATCGGCATTGGAATGGTTAGTTTCGGATTTTTCCAAACAATCCGGCATAGAATGTGAACTGCACCTGCCAAAAACGCCTGTTAATTTGAATGAAGATAGCTCTATCGTGGTTTTTCGTATTACTCAGGAGTCTTTAACCAATGTATTACGGCACTCGGCCGCAAGCCGGGTGATAATTTCTATCGCAGCTAATCCTGATTATTATGTGCTGAAAATTCATGACAACGGCAAAGGCTTTGATCCATCTGTGCGTACAAAAACCAAATCCTTTGGCCTGATAGGCATACAGGAACGCGCCCTCATGTTAGGCGGAGATGCCACTATAGACAGTGCATCGGGTAACGGCACCTTGATTCAAGTGCGTATCCCAACCAATCCAATAATAGAGCCATAATGATCAGCATTATTCTTGCAGACGATCACGCCATTATGCGCGGAGGACTGAAACAACTATTTACCCTTACAGAAGATATTGTGGTTGCAGCCGAAGCCCAGACAGGTCAAGAATTGCTTGATCTGCTGCAGGAAATCGATATTAAGCTGGTTCTGCTGGATTTGACCATGCCCGGCGGCGGAATAGATTTAATCAGCCAATTGCGGACGCTCTATGTTGATTTGCCCGTTCTTGTTCTAAGCATGCATAACGAATTGCAGACGATCTCTCGCTCTTTAAAAGCGGGGGCATCCGGCTATCTCACCAAAGATAACGATCCTGAAACATTGCTGCTTGCCATTCGCAAAGTCGCTAATGGAGGGCGTTACATAGACCCGAAAACGGCGGAAAAATTAGTTTTCGAGAGTGATAATTCTCAGCAAAAGAGTCTGTACGAGAAGCTTTCCGTGCGCGAAATGCAAATATTGCAATTACTTGCCAGTGGCAAAAGCGTCAATGAAATCGGCCATGAACTAGCCATCAGCAACAAGACCGTCAGCACCCATAAAGCGCGCCTGTTTGAAAAGCTGGAACTCAACAATAATGCCGAATTGATCCGCTACTACGATGCACAAGACTTGAAACAGTAAGTATCATTCTTTCAGTGTAGGGATATTCCTACACGCTTGTCTGTAATATCTTACTTTCACTGTCGAATCGTCTGATTCTCAGCGCCACGATATTCACCTATGATGAAGACCCACAGCCTTGCCGTACCGGGTACTCACTTATGAAAAAATTAGCAAGTCCTAATCAACGCTGTAAGAATAAACGGCACTAAGCTCCTGATTATCGGCTCCATATAAACATAGGTTAATATACTAACAGAGACTTAAAGAATGAACGTATCTTTCTTAAATGCCTTCAGCGTTAGCGGAATGATTCCACACGGGTTTTGTATCAAATGGACCCCGGGACTACTTTGGTCTTATGTCATTTCTGACGCACTTATCACCCTGGCCTATTTTACCATCGCAGCTACTTTGGCTTATTTTGTAAAGCACCGCAACGATTTAAAATTCCGCAGCATCTATCTGATGTTCAGTGCATTTATCCTGGCCTGCGGAACCAGTCATTTGATGTCCATCATCCTTATATGGCTACCATTTTATTGGATAGATGCGGTTATCAAAGTCTTAACGGCTACAATCTCGGTAACGGCTGCTGGGTTCTTGATTAAACTGATGCCAATTGCTCTAAAGTTACCCAGTCATCAGCAACTGCAAGACGAAATTTCAGCTAGGAATAAGATTCAGTCGAAATTACAGGATAGCGAAAATAGATTAATAGCCCTGAGTCAAAAACTGATGAGCCTCATCGAGGCAATTCCCGATGCCATATTATTCAAGGACGACAAGGGTCGATTGTTGATCGCCAACGAACATGCCATACATCTTTTCAGATTGAATAACGCTGAATGGCAAGGCAAGACCCATCATGAACTGGCTAGCCAACAGTCAGATATACTGGAAATGCATACAAAATTTTTCCAGAATGAAGATTATATTTGGCAGGCTGGGCATTTGATCATGCTGGAGGATCAAATCGTCAATGATGAAGGACGTTTGATCGATATTGAAATACGCAAAACGCCCATTTTTCATAAAAATGGTCAACCTAAAGCCATGGTTGTCATTTGCAGAGATATCAGCAACATCCGTCAGGCAGAGTACCAGTTACGTATAGCTGAGGCCGCCATCGAAACTCAGGAAGGAATTATGATTACCGATGAGGACAATTTTATCCTGAGAGTCAACAAAGCCTTTACCCGACTTACCGGCTATCAACCGAAAGACGTTATCGGTAAAAAACCCTCGATATTAAAATCTGGCCGTCATAGCAAGGAGTTTTACCAGAATATGTGGGCAACGCTAAAACGTGAAAAGTTTTGGCAAGGTGAAGTGTGGGATAGACGCAAAAACGGCGATATCTACCCCAAATGGTTAACAATTAACGCTGTAACGGGAGCGGATGGACGCGCTTGTAATTATGTTGCTGCTTTTACCGATATCAGCCAGCATAAGGAAGCCCAAGCGGCAATCCACCGTTTGGCTTTTTATGACCCTCTGACCGATCTTCCCAATCGGCGCTTATTGCAAGACAGGCTGCAACAGTGTTTAAAAAATTGTAGCCGTCATCATCATTACGGTGCCGTTTTGATTATAGATGTGGATCATTTTAAAACTGTTAACGACACCATGGGTCACCATGTTGGCGATCAATTACTGATTTATATTGCCAAACAACTTGAGCAATCCGTTCGCATTGGCGATACAGTTGCTCGCCTCGGCGGTGACGAATTCATTATCTTACTTGAAAATCTGGGCCACATAGAAAGAATGGCGCTAGTCCATGTAGAAGAAATTGCTCAAAAAATCCTCAATGCCGTCAATACAAGCGTGCAATTGAACAATAGAGAACACCATAATTCGATAAGCATCGGCATTAGCATGTTCAATGAGCAAAAGAATTCGTTTGATGAAACACTTAAACGTGCCGATGCAGCTTTATATCAGGCCAAAGACGCGGGGCGTAATACTTTGCGTTTTTTTGATCCTGAAATGCAGGCATTAATGGAGTCACGATTGACGCTGGAGTCCGATCTGCGGCATGCTCAAGAACTAGATCAACTAAGCCTGCATTATCAAGCACAGCAGGATAAAAACAACCAAATTTTTGGCGCGGAAGTATTGCTACGCTGGACTCATTCTCATAGAGGAAGCATATCACCCGCCGAATTCATTCCCATAGCTGAAGAGACCGGTTTGATACTGCCCATCGGTTATTGGATATTACAAACAGTGTGCGAACAACTAAAAATATGGTCTGAACATCCAATCAGTCAGAATCTATATCTTGCGGTCAATGTCAGCGCGCGACAATTCCGTCAAGCCGATTTCGTTGAACGGGTGAGTGCAATAATCCTAAATTCGGGTGCCAATCCGACAAAACTAAAATTAGAGCTGACTGAAAGCCTAGTATTAGATAATGTTGCGGACACCATTGAAAAAATGCACAAACTAAAACGGTTAGGCATCCAATTCTCAATGGACGATTTTGGTACCGGCTATTCATGTTTAAGCTACCTAAAAAAACTGCCACTTAGTCAACTCAAGATAGATCAGAGCTTTGTGCGCGACATTATCGTCGACCGGAATGACGCCATCATAGCGCAGACAATTATTGGCATGGGGCACAATCTGGGGCTAAATGTCATCGCTGAAGGCGTGGAAACCCAAGAACAACGGCAGTGTCTGGAGTCCATTGGCTGCGATGCCTTTCAGGGCTATCTCTTTAGCAGACCGTTACCCTTACTAGAATTTGAGCAACTTGCTATCCAGACCAACGAAAATATCAAATACGCAATAAATGCTTCTTATGCTTAAGCTAATAACTTAAGTAGACAGGTTATTTTCTTGCCTCATTACCTAACTGACATAAGTGATTCGGCTATGCGTAATTATCCATCCGCCAATTTGTTTGCTCTTAGAACCATCAACAACTATTTCAGGATATCCGTATGTTTTTAATGAACTGGCATTCGGTGGGCTTCAAAGTAGTTGCCATCAATATGACGATTGTCACACTACTTAGCGTGACGTTTTTGATTTATTTTGCCCAACTTGAAAAACAAAAACTCATCGAGCGCAAGATTGAATACTCCCGCCAGTTATTACTGATTTCAGAGTCAATACGCGATGATTCACTTAAAAAATGGGAAAACAACATCTACTCACCAGAAAAAATCATTCAAATAGCACAGACTAATAGTCCTGCGGTGAGTAAGGAGCTTATTATATCCATGATTCCAGTCTCCAGCGCTTGGAATGTGATCGAGGCAAAAGCGCAAGAAGGCGGTTTTCGTTTTAAAGCCCCGGCATTCAACCCACGTAACCCTGCGAGAAATTCGCCCGATGAATATGAACGTCAGGTACTCGATAAATTTAAAAGCAATCCAACTTTGTCTGAATACAGCATAGTCGACGAAACAAATCAAGAAATCCGTTACTTCAGACCGGTAAAAATCGTTAAACAATGTGAACTTTGCCATGGAGCCCCTAATACTTCGCAAACTATCTGGGGTAACGCTAATGGTCAAGACATACTCGGTTACCCGATGGAAAACTTGCACAGCGGTGATTTGCGTGGCGCTTTCGAAATTATTACACCATTTAGCGTCGCTTTTACCGAATTAAAACAAACACTCTATTACGCCATTACTTTTCTCTGCATAACCTTGTTTATCATCGGCACTAGCGGTTATCTTGCCATTAGCAAAATAATTACCAGCCCATTGACCGATTTAGCGCTTAACTTGCAGTCAATTAGCAGCGGCGATGGCAATTTACGCGCCCGACTAACCGCATCGGGTAAGTCAGAATTTGCCTGGGTTGCCGCTAGTTTTAATGCATTCGTAAAAAAAATCGCTACAACAGTTGAAGAAATAAGCGAAACCAGTGACAAATTAGCCAATGCCTCCAATAACCTGGCGACGATCACTGAGGCCACTCAACAAGGTGTAGAACGACAGCTTCAGGAAACTACTCTTGTCGCCAATGCAATGAAGCAAATGACATCGACGGTACAAGAGGTGGCGAGAAACGCTGTCAAGGCATCAGAAGCGGCAGAAACCGCCAACATAGAAGCATCGACAGGCAAGAGCATAGTCAATCAGGCTGTTGACGGCATTAATGGTTTGGCATCGGAAGTGGAAAATGCCGCCATCGTCATTCACGCCCTTGAAAACGATAATAACAGCATCGGCCAAGTGCTTAGCGTGATTCAAGGCATCGCTGAGCAAACCAATTTGTTGGCACTGAATGCCGCCATTGAAGCTGCGCGTGCAGGTGAGCAAGGCCGAGGCTTTGCCGTGGTAGCCGATGAGGTAAGAACCTTAGCGAGTTGCACGCAAAATTCGACACTGGAAATTCAGCAGACCATAGAAAAATTGCAAGGCCGTGCCAAACAGGCTGTTTCGGTTATGGAAAATGGCAGAATAAGAGCTGCATCCAGTGTTGATCAAGCAGCCTCTGCGGGCGTTTCAATTTCAGCTATTAGCGAAAGAATAGATATGATTAATGACATGAACAACCAGATTGTTACTGCCGCCGAACAACAGTCAATTGTTGCCGAAGAAATTAATCGTAATATCAGCAATATTAGCCACGTTTCCGAAGAAACCGCCGCAGGTGCAAAAAATACCGCCAACGCCTGTCATGAGTTACTTGCACTCGCCAATCAATTGCGTGCAACAGTGGGTAGTTTCAAAACCTGATTGCAGTAGCACAACTGGCAGTTATGGATATTGTCAAAAACAACTTCCCGAAATTGATAAAGCAAATCGACGACAATAATGCACTTTAATTAGCGCAAGATTAGAAGTGTTGGCGCCGATCGAAAATTGACCAGGTAATCCACGTATTCTGCTGTGATTATAGGGGAAAGGCAGGAGTTCGTCGATGCGGCTGTTTGGCCAAGTGGGGAGTTTTTCCAGGGTATCTTTTAGCCACGCATAAGGGTCAAGGCCATTAAGTTTGGCGGTGCCCAACAAGGTTTGAATAACCGCTGCACGTTGGCCGGCGCGCTCGGAGCCGGCGAATAGCCAGTTTTTTTGCCCAGTGCAATGAGGTGAATGGCGTTTTCCACCGGGTTGTTGTCGATGGGCAAGTCACCGGTACCGGCAAAACCCATATCGCCACAGCCCTGAGTGTTTCCGGCATTCAGCATCATGGCAAACGTGTCCGCTTCTATTTATGCCCTGTGGGTATTCCACCTTTGAATTGGTCAATGCCTTGGGGCTGGAGAAAGCCGCTGGCAAACAAGGTCGCTTGGCGCTCAGTCTGATGTCGGTTGATTTGGTGATTCTGGATGAATTGGGTTATTTACCCTTTTCACAGGCCGGTGGTGCATTACTATTCCATTTACTTTCAAAGCTGTATGAACGCACCAGCATCATTATCACCAACTTGACCACAGCGTTACTGGGTCGTCTGACACATCATTGCCATATCATCTAAACCGGCAATGATTCTTTCCGCTTTAAGCAAAGCAGTGCCATTGCCAAACAGCGCATCCAGTCCAGAGAATCGACTAAACAGCCACAACCCATTATTGAAAGGGTAGAAACAGACGAGCATGAATAAAATGGATTGTTCTCAATTTTAGAACTGACTTTCAATCAAAAAAGGCGTTAAAACCAACGCAGTCGGGAGAGACACAAGAACAATGTGATATTTTAATCAGACATGGCTCCCAAGGTTTTCAAGGCTATTATTTTGGCAAACCCACCCATATTGATGAGTGGGCTAAATTCTAAGAGACATAATCAGGCCAAATCGAACAACTGTCATTTTGTCGAATGGCCTGTTTATACTCATAGTTCCGTCACCCATTTTTAACGGTTTTCAACAAGCTGAATGCCACAAATTGACCGAAACTGTAAATGCGCCAATCTCGATACAAAGAAATCAGAAAAGATGATGACGAATGACTTCCTCGCGTTCCACGACTAAATTTTTATCCAACGACTCACTAATGTAATCAAACACATGATCGTTAATACCGTGACGCAATGCACCTAGAAATGCCGGTGGCGCTACTAAAATCAAATTATTAAACTCATGTTTCACTCGGCCTTGTTCTAGCCTATCGGCAATTTGTTTGGCAAAAACATCTGCCTCACTTTGTTTCAGGTCACTATGTGTTTCAAAAGTATGGACACCTTGACCAAGATTGCCATGGTATTCATCAAAATCATCATAAGCATGCCCTCTGCTTTCAAGGTGTGACATACATTGAATCTCTGTTAATGGGTCCAAGCGGCTTTTCATAGAGAAAAACCGTGCCCTACTGCTATCTGCTACTACAATCCAGGTACATAACATAAAGCTTCCTCCATGAGGATTGCATCAATGTCTCATCTGTTGTGAGCCCAATATTGAAGCCATTGACTTGCCACAATGAGCACAGATGTATTCTTGAGTGGGTTCACCCATGACGAACTGACGCGTAAATGAGGGGTGGCCGCAGGTATCGCGGTGTAAATCTTTCCGGGTATTTTGTGATTTTTTTGCATTCATGATCGACTCCATATATTTTTTTTCGCGACGTCAATTAAAGCAAAATTGAATCAAAATTCTGTTATCAAGCTTCCAAAATACTAATCGATATTTAGAGGATTTTGGCATTTGTAAAATGCTTCACAGTTCGCGGTTGAATATCGACAGGCGATCAATTACAGCCAGTATCGAAAGGCTGCAAATAATCAGTAATGCGGACATATCACGCCTCCCATCAAACCCAATTTTGAGCTTGGCCACGAAAGTAGCAGGATCTGAATCGCTGCTACGGCAATACTGTCTATATGCGATTTTTTGCCGATCGACTGATAATCCAGCGCAAACGCATCAGAATAGATTGGCAACCACAAAATAAATGACCGCAACTTCCAATGCAATCGGCAACATGAAAAAGTAGGGGGACCGATTCTTCATCTCCAAAAGCGCTTCTGTCACCCGGCCAGGGCTGGGCGAACATTGGTACTCAGTAGAGTAGCGACTTTCCGCGGACGATGCAGACGAGACGCTACTGATAAAATAATTATCGTCGTCGAAGATCGAATCAAATAGATCGTCTAGCTTTTTTTGGTTATCGAATAAGCCGTTTAGCACATTTCCATCAATTGCAGCTGTGTACATGACAATTACCTCCAATACGTTTGCATGGGCTAAAAGATTAACGATTTATCGAGCAATAATCCGTGAAGAATGTCATGAATAGTCAGATTGCTTAAAATGCTGATTATCAAAGCTTGATCACTTTCCGCTATTTCCAGTCGCTCGGCCTGACATAACACATCATCAAACCAGCAGTAGCCAGGATGCCTATTGCCGGTAAATCATCGGGAATCACCGAATCCTTGGGCTGACTAGGGATTGATTGATTTGATGCATATTAATTTCTGGATTAATCCTATAGCGTTGCGGCCGATTGCTACTCAACCGCAGATTTAATGATGAGAAAGTGACTGTAATAGACTATGGAAAAAAGCTGGCTTCCTTGGGCTCTGGTACTAGCGCCTTTTGTTCAGCCGGCACAATCCAACCGCCACCCATGGCACGATACAGTTGAATCAGTGCCACAAAAGTGTCATTGCGCGCCGTTACCAGATCGATTTGCCCTTCGTAATACTGCCGTAAGGCATCTAGAACTTCAAGATATGAGGAATAGCCTTCATCGTAGCGTAAATGAGACAGGCGTAAATAGTTTTGTAAAGCCTCAACCCGCTTTGCCTGAGAAACTTGGCTTTCATTGGATTTTTCACTAACAATCAAACCATCTTCAAACTCGCGAAAACTCGTAAGAATAGCTTTTTGATAACTGGCTAATGCCGCCTGTTGCGCCGCTTCGGCTGTTTGAACCTGACCAGCGACTCTGCCGGCGGTAAATATTGGCCCTAGCAAACGGCTGCCAATCGTCCAAAAATTAGCGCCAGGAACAAATAATTGTGCAATTTCCATACTGGCCTGACCGACATCACCACTGATAGTCACTTTAGGAAAATATTCACCACGCGCCACGCCAATACGAGCATTAGCTGCAATCAGATTCTGTTCAGACTGTTGGATATCCGGTCGGCGTAACAAAAGCTCGGAAGGTAAACCGGCCGGTACTGCCGGCGGGACTAATTCATCTAAACTCAAACCACGTTCAATAGCACCGGGAGGCCTGCCCAACAATACACTAAGTGCATTCTCAGCCTGGGCAACCTGGTGTTCATAGAGGGGGATCAGGGCTCGACGTCGCTCCAATTCAGAATCAGATTGGCTAACCTCAATTTCCGACGAAAAACCGGCAGCAAAACGGGCTTTCGCAATGCGATTTTCCTCAGTCAGGGCTTCAACTGTATTCCGGGTAATTTCCAGATTACTGTCCAGGCTGCGTAAAGTGATATAAGTTTGCGCAACCGAGCTGACCAAGGTCAGTACAACAGTATTACGCACAGACTCCTGAGCTAACAAGTCGGCGCGCGCTGCTTCCTTGGCACGACGTAACTGCCCCCAAACATCCAACTCCCAAAACATTGAGGCACCGAGCCGAGCCGAGCCATTGTCGGATAAACTATCGCCTAACCCGAGTGATTGACTACTCGTTTGGATACGGTCATAGCTGGCCTGGCCAAATATTTGCGGAAACAAACTAGCGCGAGTGGATCCGTATACCCCCATAAATTGTTCGACGTTGGCAATGGCAATTTTAAGATCCAGATTATTCTGTAACGCTTGCTCCACCAACCGATTTAAAACTGGATCCTGTAATTGCTCCCACCAAGGTAAGTTGGCAGTGTCGCGCACATCTTTAGCAGCAAAACGCCATTGTTTGGGGGCTTCGATTTGTGGCTTTTCGTAATCGGGGCCAACGGTAAAGCAACCAGTCAAACTCAGCGCTAATGCAAAAGCAGTCAACTTATTCATTCGCGTCGTCCTCCGTTGCTGATTTAGCTTCTTCGGTAGTTTTGCGCTTAGTTAGGGTTTCCACTGCATAAAAAAGCACCGGCACGATAAAAATAGCAATGGTTGTGGCGGCCAACATACCGCCAATCACCGTATAACCCATAACTTGACGCGACAAGCCACCGGCACCACTGGCAATTGCTAGTGGTATACAACCAAAAATAAACGATAAGGCCGTCATCATGATGGGGCGCAAGCGTAAACGTGCCGCTTCGATGGCCGCTTCGTAGATGGTTTTACCTTCTTCCACCCCCATTTTGGCGAATTCAACAATCAAAATAGCGTTCTTGGCGGCAAGACCAATCAACATCACCAAACCAATTTGGGCGTAGATATTGTTTTCATAGTGACCAATCATCAATCCGGCAAAAGCACCAAAAATTGCGATTGGTGTCCCCAGCAATACACTAAAAGGCAGACTCCAGCTTTCATACAGCGCAGCTAGAATCAGGAACACGCAGAATATGGCAAAGGCGAAAACCATAGCGGGAGAAACGCCTTCTTGTGCCTGTTTTTCCTGAAAACTCATGCCGATATAATCGTAACCCATGTCGCTGGGCATGGTTTCAGCAAACACAGCCTCCAAAGCTTGCATCACCTGCGCCGAACTAAAGCCCGGATTGGCAGACACACTTAGCTGCTGACTACGGAATTGGTTAAACCGCATGGTAAATTCCGGCCCTTCTGTCTTGCTGATACTGGTCAACGCCGCCAATGGCACAGTATCACCGGCATTGTTACGCACATAAAACTGACCTAAGGATTTGGTATCCTTACGATACTCACCCTCCGCCTGCACATAGGTCTGCCATTGTCGGCCGAAGCGGTTGAAATAGTTAATAAAACCACTCCCCATATAGGCTTGTAAGGTCTTATAAACATCAGATAATGACACGCCCTGCTTAAGCACCTTATCTCTATCTACATCGACAAAAATCTGTGGGACCGATGGTAATGCAGTCGTCATCACCCGCGCAATTTCCGGACGACTTTTAGCGGCTGCGATAAATTTTTCGGTATTTTCGGCCAGAAATGCCACATCCTTACCGGCCCGATCTTCTAACACCATACTCACGCCGCCCGAAGTACCCACGCCAGGAATCGCCGGTGGCGGAAAGGCAAAACCTATCGCTTCCGGTATATTAGCCATAGCTTTATTCAAATGCGCTTTGATGGCTTCGTATTGTTCCTCAGGCTTGGTACGTTCCGCCCAGTTTTTTAACGAAATAAAGAAGAAAGCGTTATAGGTCGTATTAGCCTGGCTTAGCATGTTATAGCCAATAACCGAAGAGTAGTTGGCAACACCGGGGGTGTTTTTCAGAATTTCCTCGACATCTTTCGTCGCCTGATCGGTGCGTTGTAACGAAGAAACATTGGGTAATTGAATGCCGGCATACAGATAGCCCTGATCTTCATCCGGTAAAAAGCCCATCGGTACGCTTTTACCCAGCCCACCTGCCGTCAGCGCCAGAACGGCCAGAAAAATCATGCTCAACAGCATTTTTCTAATCAGAACCGAAGTAAAACTGACATACCCATCGTTAGCGCGACCAAACCAGCGATTAAAGCCGTCATAAAATGTTTGCATTGGCCCTGTGCCTCGCACTTTGGGCTTTAAAATCAACGCTGCCAAAGCCGGGCTCAACGACAGTGAATTGAAGGTGGAAATGATCACTGATACCCCAACAGTAACCGCAAATTGCTGATAAAGTTTTCCGGTAATACCCGGTATGAACACCGTCGGCATAAACACCGCGATCAATGCCAGCGAGGTACCAATAATGGGTCCGGTTACCTCCTGCATGGTTTTCAACGTAGCTTCTTTGGGACTTAGTCCCTTAGAAATATGATGTTCAACCGATTCGACCACCACGATGGGATCATCAACCACCAAGCCAATCGCCAATACCAAACCAAACAAAGATAAGGTATTGATGGAAAACCCAAGCACCGGGAATAACATAAAGGTACCGATCAGGGAAACCGGTACTGCCAGCAGCGGAATCAAGGTGGGGCGCCAGCCTTGCAGAAACAGGAACACCACCACGATAACCAGCACCAATGCCTCAACCAATGTATGCACAATCTCGGTAATACCCTCGGTGACCGACAGCGTGGTATCCAGTGCAACCACATAATCCATGTCGTCAGGAAAACGGGTTTTCAATTCCTCCATGGCTTTTTTAGCACCATCAGCCGCGTCAATGGCATTAGTACCCGGCAACTGATATAGCGCAATCAATGCCGCAGGTTTACCATTAAGACGACCGATCATGTCGTAAGTTTGCGCACCAAGTTCTATACGGCCGACATCCTTAATACGCACGATGGAGCCGTTAGGCTCTGCGCGCAGCACGATATTGCCAAATTCCTCTTCAGTTTGCAGACGCCCTTGCGCTCTTACCGTATAAGTAAAATCCTGTCCTGGTGGTACCGGCTCACCACCGACTTTGCCGGCCGGATTGACGTTATTTTGCGCCTGCACAGCGCTGATAATCTCCGGAATAGTGATGTCCAATTTAGCTAGTTGATCAGGCTTCACCCAAATACGCATCGCATATTGCCCAGCACCAAATACCGACACGCTGGCAATCCCCTTAACCCGCGTCATCTGATCGTTGATGTTGATATAGGCGTAATTGGCCAGAAAAATATTGTCGTAACTACCCTTGGGCGAATAGAGCGCAAACATAATCAACGGCGACGAGGTCGATTTCACGACATTCACACCATAATTGCGTACGTCCTGCGGCAATTGCGATTCGGCCTGGGATTTGCGCATTTGCGTCAAAACCTGGTCGATATTCGGGTCGGTCGCCACATCAAAATTAACCCGTAACGTCATCTGACCGTTGCTGGCATTAATTGAATACATGTAATTCATGTTATCCACACCGGACATCTGCTGTTCGATGGGGGTGGCAACCGCTTGCTCGACGGTTAAAGCATCAGCACCGGTATAAGTTGTAGAGACTTGAATCTCGGGCGGAGCAATCTCGGGAAACTGCGCGATTGGCAGTTGCGACATGGACACCAAACCAATGATCACCATCAAAATGGCAATCACAATGGCCACAATTGGTCGATTAATAAAAAACTTAGCCATGTTGCTCTACTTAACTGCGTTAGCAGATTCTGCTAACAAGGGTTTAGGCTCGACTTTACTGCCGGGGCGTACTTTTTGTATACCCTCTACGATTACGCTTTCCCCCAGCTTCAAGCCTTCATCGATCACTTGCATATCATCGATGGTTACAGAGGGTTTCACCTGACGCATCTCTACCGTGTTGTCTGCATGCACCACAGCTACTAAGAAACGGCCTTGCATTTCTGTAACCGCACGTTGCGGAACCAATAATGCGTTTGGTTTGTGTTCAACGACTGCTCGTACTCTGGCATATTGCCCAGGGCGCAGTAAATTAGTGGGGTTAGGGAATAAAATAGCCACCTGAATAGTGCCTGTCTTAATATCGACCTGAAGGCCGGCAAAGAAAAACTGACCTGCTGCTGGATAAGTACTGCCATCCGCTAATATGAGTTGTATCGATGCCTTCTCGCGTCCTTGCTCTTGGTTCGAACGTTCCCGGGCAAAATGCAGGTATTGCTGCTCACTCATCGGAATAAATGCTTTGATCGGGTCAAGCTGGGAAATGCTCGTCAGCTCTAAGTTAGCACTGCCCGGCCCTACCAAATCACCAATTTGCGCAGTCGAAATTCCAGCGATGCCATCGATGGGCGAAAGGATTTTAGTGAAGCCCAACTGAAGTCGGGCATTTTCGACAGCAGATTTGGCGACCAAAACTTCTGCTTGAGCGGTAGCTTCACGACCGACCGCATTATCGCGGTCGCGGACACTAACAGCCTTCTCTGGTAATAAGCGTTCTACCCGCGCCAGATCGAGACGGGCGGTTTTCAATACCGCTTCTTGCCGGGCCAAATTGCTAACCGCACCATCCAAAGTTGCTTGAAATACCCGTGGATCGATTTCATACAGCAGTTGACCTTTTTTAACCGGGCCACCTTCCAGGTATTTCTGTTTCAACAAATAACCTGGCACCTGGGCCAAAATTTGAGCATTCACCATGCCATCAAGCGAGCCTATCCATTCCTGATGAACCGGCACATCGCGTTGCTGGACTTGCGTGACAATTACTGTGGGCGGTGGCGGTGGCGGCGCTTTTTCGGCTTTGTTGCAACCAGCCATCAGCATAAGCCCAAGAACAGATACACCTAGTAAGCTCAAGCTATGTGGATGGTTTTTATTCAAGCCATATCCACTTGATGTGATAAATTTCATAGGCTGTTCAGTGTGTAAGTTTAGGGTTATAACTGGTCTAAAAACCAGTTTCCAGTCTATATGGGAGGTTGAGTGATGCTGATGTGCATTTGAATTCAAGTATATCAGCGGTTAAATTGTATTTAGCGAGTTAAATCTAAATTGGTTTATGACTTGAACAGCAAAATTTTTAAACCGGTGCATCTTGATTTAAGTCAATTTAGCCAGATGAATCGTCATTTACTGGAAAGTTTAACCCACGAAATCAAAAAAAACATATTTCTCCTGAATCCTCATGCCATCCAAGTTGGGTAGCTAAAATTGAACTATGACGCAAACGCCAAGAGGCTTGTCAGGCAATTTCGCGTTAGCATAGCCCCAATGCCTTAGTTTTTTTCAAGGAAATCCTGTGAATACAACAGTAAAAAATATTCCTGCCACCGCCAGCAAAGTTGCTAGAAGTGGAAATTTCAGTTACTTATTTTTCGGTTTATTACTGTTTTTCCTGGCCGCCCCCTTCAATCATCTGCTGCCTGGAGTAGGACAGTATTCCATTGCGTTATTGTTTACCCTGTTTATGCTGATTGCGGTATGGAGTTTGTCATCTTCTCGCCTAACTTATCGCTTAGGCGTACTTCTGGCCCTATCTATATCCAGCCTATCCGCTATTGATTATTTCATTGGCTTTAGAGCCCCTGTAATGCAGTTAGGCTATTTGCTGCTGCTGATTTTTTGCGGCCTGAGCTGCTGGATTGCCGCCCAAAATGTATTTGTATTGCACCAAGTCAACTTTAACTCGCTAGTAGGCGCTTTTTGCGTCTACTTATTATTTGGACTGATTTGGGCCATCCTATATTCCCTTTTGCAGTTTAACGGTTGGGCAGATTTTTTCGGCAACATTACCAACCAGCCGCACGACATATTTCCCGAAATGCTCTATTTTAGCTTCGTGACTTTAGCCAGTCTGGGTTATGGTGACATTGCTCCTGCCAGCAATCTGATTCGCACCTTGGCTTACCTGGAAGCCATAACCGGCCAGTTTTATCTGGCTGTGATGGTTGCCAGCTTAGTGGGCGCCTTCACATCACATCGCATTCAGCACTAACCCGAACAGAGCTATCATTAAACACTAGCCTACATGCACTTTGGATTGATAAATGGAACCGCGCGCATTATCCATACAAAAAAAACTAATTTTCCGTTCATTGGCTTTGGCTGTTGTGTTGTCCTTATTGGTAGGCTGCCTTGTGTTCGTTCAACAAGTTTCCGAGCTGGAAGATGAGATTTTCGAGCGGACGCAATTAAGCGCCGAATTACTAAAAAACCGCGTACGTGATCAGGCAGTGATGACACAAACGCCATGGCAGATCAATGTACAAAACATTTTAGATGATTTAAAGAATACTGCCCCCAGCAGCAGATTAGGCCAATTTATCTGGGTATCTATCCGCGACAGCGAAAATCAAGAACTGGCCAGCGCTGCGGACGAAACTATTCCCGACATTGATAGATTGATCAGCTTAGCTACCCAGCAATTGCTGCAAAAGCCCACCACCATAGAGTCATTCGAAAATCACGCGTTGAAATACAGCTTTTTGATCAGTCAAACCGTAAATGATGCAAATGGTCACACCCTAGCTAGAATCCAAGGTATCTATCAGATTTCGCAAGCCATGCAGAATGCACTCTGGCAACACATATTTGTTGTAGTGGGCTTTTCAGTTTTGATAGTCATTTTGACTACAGGTTTGAACTACCCCTTATTCCGCAGCTTATTTTCAGACCTTAGCCGCTTATCCATACACCTGCTGGATGCCAACCTGGAAACAGTACAAGGCTTGGGTAGCGCTATTGCCAAACGCGACAGTGACACGGATGCACACAATTTTCGGGTAACCATTTATGCCGTCCGACTTGCAGAACGCATTGCTTTAGACCCCGACAAAATTCGCTCTTTGATCAAAGGCGCATTTTTGCATGATGTCGGCAAAATCGGCGTTCGCGACCACATTCTGTTAAAGCAGGGTCGCCTGGATGTCGATGAGTTCACTATCATGAAAACCCATGTCCTGCATGGTTTGGATATCGTAAACAAATGTCCCTGGCTACAGGATGCCGCCGAAGTGGTTGGCAATCACCACGAAAAGTTTGATGGCAGTGGTTATTATCAAGGGCTAAAAGGCGAAGATATTCCGATATTAGCCCGCATCTTTGCTATCGTAGATGTTTTTGATGCACTGACTTCAGTGCGGCCTTATAAAACAGCCATGACTGTTGATGAATCGATTGAAATTCTGCAGCAAGGTGTAAACACACATTTCGACCCCCGGTTGACTCTGGAGTTTGTTGCTATCGCTCCCAAGCTGTACCAACAATTTAGTAAAAACGATGAAGCAGCCCACCTTGAATTAGATAAAATTATACAGCGGTATTTTAAAGGCGATATCGGCGAACATTTGGCTTAAGATGTATGTTTTGAATGGATTTAAATGGCTAATTTTTAGATTAAAATTTTTAGCGCACAATATGAATATCCAGTTACGTTCAAACCTAACCTAGCCCGTTAAATAGATGCGTAGGCATGTGAATAACAATTAAAAACACCTTGTTCAATAGTTTAAAAGTGGTATAAGTGACTACATTTATCGGGCATTGTAGTCTCTGCTTTAACACGAAGAAACAACGACTATTTGGAATCAAAACCTATGGCGGCTATACAAAAAAATCGTAAAATTCAAGTGTTTACGCCGCTAAAGGAAAACACATTGCTGTTTTACCAAATGCATGGCAGTGAACAACTCAGCGAACCTTATCTCTATAATCTCGAGTTATTGAGTGAAAGCTCGACTATCAACCCGGAAGCCTTACTAGGCGAAAGCGTCACCATAGGCTTGGAACTCGACAATAATAAATGGCGCTATTTCAATGGCTTCGTCAGTCGATTTGGTCAATATGGTAATCAAGGTGGTTATCACCATTACCGTGCAGAAGTTAGACCCTGGCTATGGTTTTTAACCCGCGCATCCAATTGCCGCATTTTCCAAAACCAAACCGCCCCGGACATCATCAAACAGGTGTTCCGTGATCAAGGCTTTACAGATTTTGAAAGCAAATTAAACGCTAGTTATAGCAGCCGCGAATATTGTGTCCAATATCGGGAAACCGACTTCAACTTTGTCAGTCGGCTGATGGAAGAAGAAGGGATTTATTATTACTTCAGCCACGACAACGGCAAACATACATTGGTGCTGATCGATGATAACAATGCCCATGTCGAATACCCCGGTTACCAGAATATCCCCTATTATGCAGAATTAAGAGCTGATCTAGCCCGGCTTGATCACGTCCACGAATGGGGCTTCGCCAGAGAAGTTCAGCCCGGCGCATACGAACTCACCGATTATGATTTCAAAAAACCTAAAGCCAATCTTAAGGTTAAATCTCAGCTAAAAGAATCCCACACCCATTCGGAACGCGAATTTTTCGATTATCCCGGCCGCTATACCGAGACCGGTGCCGGCGATAATTATGTACGTCAACGTATCGAAGAACAGCATGCGCGCTTTGAACGCTGCGAAGGCCAAGCCAATGCTCGCGGATTATCTGTCGGTTATGCTTTTAAACTCCAGGACCATCCTCGAGACGATCAAAACAAAAAATACTTGGTTGTATCTGCAGAATATCATCTGAAACTGGATGAATATTTTTCCAACTCGACTGGCGGCGATCCCGAACAACCCTATACCTGTAGCTTTACCGCGCTGGATAATGCCCGTCCATTCCGCCCCAGCAGAAGCAGCCTCAAACCGCTGGTACACGGCGCGCAAACAGCCGTAGTGGTCGGCCCATCCGGAGACGAAATCTATACCGATCAGTATGGCCGGGTAAAAGTCCAATTCCATTGGGATCGCTACGGTAAAAAAGATCAAGACAGCTCCTGCTGGGTCAGAGTTGCTCACCCCTGGGCTGGAAAGAACTGGGGCATGGTCGCCATCCCGCGAATTGGTCATGAGGTGGTGATTGAATTTCTGGAAGGTGACCCGGATCAACCGCTCATCATAGGCAGCGTCTACAACGCCGACATGATGCCGCCCTACGCCCTCCCCGCCAACGCTACTCAAACAGGCATTAAAAGTCGCTCCAGTAAAGGAGGCGGTGGGGACAATTTCAACGAAATCCGTCTCGAAGATAAGAAGGGAAGCGAGGAGATGTATTTCCACGCTGAAAAAGATCAAAATATTTTGGTTGAAAATGATAGAAACGAAGAAATTGATCGTGATCGTACTTTGCTGGTAAAGCGTGATAAGAGCGAAACTGTAGAGCGAAATAAAGTAGTACACGTCGCAGGCAACCACTCCGAAAATATCGATGGCGCAATGAGCATAGTTGTAGGTCAAACTTTGACAGAGACTGTATTGATCAATTATGCAGAGACTGTGGGTGGCGCTATGGAACTCACCGTTGGAGCCGCCCTTGCTATCACAGTGGGTGCAGCAATGTCTGAAGCAGTAGCAGGGTCAAAATCCGAAGCTATCGGCGGCAGTAAAACCGAAAGCATTGGTCGTAATAAAACCATCACAGTGGGTGAAAATCTCACCGAATCGGTCAAGGGAAACCAATCAGTTACGGTAGATAAAGACCTAACTGAAACCATTACCGGAAAACGCCGAATCGAGGTCACCAAAGAATCGACCCTTCAAGCTAAAAAAATACAAATCACCGCTGCAGATGAAATTAGCTTTAAAACTGGAAGCGCTGAAATTATTATGAAAAAAAATGGGGATATCACTATCAAAGGTGGCAAAATCACTGTCAAGGGCAGTAGTGATCTGATATTGAAAGGTAGCAAAATTTCTGAGAATTAACTAATGACCAACAAGCCTACCCTCCTTATAAAACAAAATTGCGTTTTTACGCCTGAAAAACCCATAATATTAGTTGGGAAAATAATCAAAATTACTGAAGATGGAATACCGTTTGTCCAGTTTGAAGGCTCACCAAATACTGGAGTAATGGCAAGAGTTGGCGTCCCCACTCATGAATTTGGGCCCATTGATCAAATAACCAACCTCCCAGTTTTGATTTTACTCCAAGACAACGACCCTCAAAAAGCAATTATTACCGGCGTTATCAGGGATAAAATATTTGATGATCCATCCCTTTTAAACACCATATCGCACGAGAATACGACTCAGTCATTAACCATTAACGGAAAATCACTTTTACTTGAAGGCGAAAATGAAATCGTTCTTCGATGTGGGCTGGGCTCAATCACCTTACGTGCGAATGGTCAGATTACTTTAAAAGGTACCAAGCTATTGAGCAGGGCTTCGGAAAGCAATAAGGTACGTGGTGCGTCAGTCTTTATTAATTAAGATATGACCATAATCTGGTCTCTCGCTACTTAAGAGGAATAACAGAAAATGCCTGTAACAGTCGGAGTAAATTATCTATCAGTTATTCACGCGGGTAGCAATGGGATAACCATGGCTTTCCCTGACGTTTGCAAGACTCCTACACCCGCCGGCCCGGTACCAATTCCCTATCCCAATATTGCAAAGTCATCTGATACCTCCAAGGGGGCATCCACCGTTAAATGCGACGGTAATCCAGTCTGCGTTAAAGATTCTAATTTCATGATAAGTACTGGTGATGAAGCAGGCAGTCTACTCGGAGTCGTTTCGAACAAGGTGAAAGGCAAAGCGGAATTTGTGAACTTTTCATTTGATGTCAAAATTGAAGGCAAGAATGTGCCCAGGGCTTTCGATTTGATGTTACACAACGACAAAAACACACCGCCTTTTCCTGTCATTCAGGGCCCAATTATTGCTATGGGCGAGGACAAGGGAGTGTGTTATTACTGTGGTAAACCCCTTGATTGAGTACCATGAATTCTGAAGTAATAGTCGCTGGATATGGCATGGTAAGTTCACTCGGATGTGACGCATTGACAAGCTGTGCTGCGGCAAGAGCAGGCTTGGTTCGTCCAAAGGTACTGGAAAACTATCGCATGCGCTCTAATGAAGATGGACGCGAAGAGCCAGTCATAGGTCATCCGGTCAGTTTATTGACCTCTGGCTATGAAGGTAATGCCCGCCTATGTCGCTTAATTCAAGGAAGCCTCATGGATTTAATGGCACAAAACAGCAAATCGCCATGGCTGGGGCGAACTCATCGTTTTTATTTAGCTTTACCCAATCATCTAAGCATTCACAGCCACCAAGATTCATTAAAAAATCCCACTAACCTTCCCCCTAAAAATCAGGGTTATTTGGAATCACTCGCAAAAACAGTCAATCAAGCAATCGAATTTTCTAATTGGAATGGAGACCGCTCTGTCGGACACATTAGTACAAATGGCAGAATTGCTGCTTTAGAGACCATTCAGGTGGCTGCCGCTGATTTGACTGCAGGAACTGTAGAACTCGCTATCATACTGGCAGTGGATTCCTTGCTGGACGAAGAAACACTAACCTGGCTACATCAATCCGGCAGATTGAAATGCGATGGGGCCCCTTCGGGACTTCAACCTGGTGAGGCAGGGGCGGCGTTACTCTTACGGCTTGAATCCGATGCGGATAAAAACAATCTAAGTAGCATTAAATTACGTACTCCAGTCATCAATAACAACGGCACTGAATTTGATTCTGATCAGCCATTAAACGGTGAAGGTCTCGCTGATGCCTTAAGCCAAGTGGGGCAAAAGCACAAACATCAGCAAAATCGTATTTGGATCGTCTCAGACCACAATGGTGAATATGACCGGGCAACTGAATGGGGGCATGCACTTCTTCGCATGCGAGCATTAAATCAAGCTTATGCTGAACCAATTTTTTGGTACCCGGCCGCATGGTTTGGCGACACTAACGTTGCAAGCTTACTACTTGCTGCTTGCTCTGTTAGTAGAGCGTTTGAACGTCGCTACGCTGTAATGGATACTGCAATTATTGCCACAACTTCAAATGGAAAAGAGCGCGGCGCCTTTTTACTAACACTCAATTAATCAGCTTATAGCCTTGGAGTAAGGATGAGCAGCGAGCATGAACGAGGCGATAAAAAGGGGCAATTTTGTTCTATCCCCGCCAAACCCAAATGTGGTGATTGCCCCCACCCTAAAGACTATATCGAAGTATGTAAACCCACGGGTTGGTTTGATCATACATTCAAGCGATTCGTTAACGCGAAAGACCCTTTTACTTTTGAAAAAAAATTTGAAGCGCACCACTTGGTCTGCGTAGCCCCGGTTACACAGATCTTGCTAAGTAATGATGGCATCAATTCGGTAATTGAGCAGACTAAGTGGTGTATAAACAACAAAGATAATATGATTGCCATGCCCCTTTGGGGACACACAGTTAAATGGTACTGTGAAGTAGAAGAAAGTATCAGTGTTGACGAGGTCGCTGATGTAATCAATGACGCAATGAAAGCTCCAAAATTTAAAAATATTCCTCAACATGACTATGACCACAATTGCAAGGAAGGCTACACATGGGAAGTGGAAGTGGAAGTTGAAAAGCTGGCAGACAAGGTAAAAGAACAGGGACACAAATTAAAAGGTAAGGCACTGGAAGGCAAACTTAACAAGTTGTCTTCTGATTTCAGATCCCGCCTGCTTGACGACCGTGGCACAAGAAAAGGCGGAACTCATGCAGCTTGGAAATTAGCACAAAAAGAGCCACCTGACCCCGATTGGTGCCAGCCATTTTCTATGGCATCGGATAGCAAAGTATCTTCAAAGGGCTTTCCAGTTAGGGTTTTTAACGGTCAAGTAGCAAAGTGGGTCAATAGAATTGCGAAAGCGATTTCATCAGGAGTTTGAATATGAGTAACAGTTTTGTGATTTGGCAATACAAATCAGTAGCAGGAGCATGTGTACTAAAGCAACTCGAAGGGATAGAAGATCAATTTCGCCTGAGAAACGGAACCTCACTACAATCTGAGTTTCCAACCAATGTGCTTTATCGCATGCATCCAGACTTCCCAAATGATTTGTTGCTGGTAGATAACTTACTGAACTCAAAGATGATTATAGTGGCATCAGAAAAGCTGAAGAATGAGATAGAAAGTTTTCATATGCCAAAAGTTGAATATTTAAAAATCGGCATTCTTGATCATAAAAATAGAATTGCAAGTGACAGTTACCACATCATCCACCCTATTGACCCTGTAGATTGCATAGACCGATCTCAATCAATCTTTGAAGAAGATTTAATCGACCCTGAAAGCATAGATTCATTTAAGCGTTTGGTGATAGATGAAACTCAAGTCCCTTCTGATAGGCAGATATTTCGCCTGAAAGGATTTTGGGATATCACCTTGGTACGGCGTAAACTTGCCGAAACCCTAACCGATAAAGGCTTTAGCGGTTTAGATTGGCTTGAAATTCCTGATTACCCGAAAAAATAGGCATCGACAGATACAACTTAAGATTTATGAAACTTACCGAATACTTGGAAATATTATCTTATGACGTCGCCTTCTGGTTGGCCGGTATCGCCAACAGTGATTATCCAATTGAAAAAATTGGAGAACTGGCAATAGAAGTATCTCCAAAATTGCGGGCCGCAGCCATTATTGTCCTCCTGACCAAAGCAGATATTGACGCTTTTTTTCATAATTTGATCCGTAGTGCCAAATGTAGAGTCGTATATTTACAAAGACTTTCGCAGGCCGGCATTCTTAATGACCATCACCAGGCATCTGGGAGGGTGGACCCGTTTCTTGATGCGGTTGCGGCGGCTGATTTTGCAACAGCCAGGCAGATAGTAGGCCTATCCCTGACAGAGTGGCAGCAAGGCCATGAATACGAAGACGATTATTGCTATGCGCAAATTTTACATAGCCTAATCACGCTTCCTCGCAACGAATCCAGACTTCAAGTTTTGTTCGAACGTTTTGAAAAAGCCTTATCCGGACAATCTGATGCAAGACTAGCTATTTGCAAGGTTATTGCTGAAGGAAATAAACAAGACTTCAACCAGGCTTTCGAAGACTTATTGGCACAACGTGCCGCTCAAATCGAGTCCGACAAAACTCGACATCAAATGGAAGACCCAGTTGTGATAGCTGAACGGCAAGTATATATTGAGGGACTAGCTATCTTGCGCATCGCAGACAAATTAGGATTTGCCACACAGTTTGAATATCGTTTTTGTCCCTCGATCGCCCGAGTTGACATGAGAAAACCATTTCCTGGCGAATAACACTATATCCCATGCCCCATCCCCAGACGAACAATAGCACGGCATTTTCTTTCGAAAGTCTTTTCCTTTCTGATGAAAATTCCGTGATGATGCTAGTCCCGTTAGTTCAAGCTTGTTTTGCCATCACACCCAATAAGCAAATGCTGCTATTGGAGGAACAACCCATCATCAATATTGGCGGTGAGTGCTGGTCCGAAGACGCTGCCAAGTCGAGTTTTAAATATGAACCGCAAATAGCTTTCCAAAAACAAGCCACAGATATCATTCTTATCGGACACGCCTACCCCCAAAACAAAGGGGATACTGAAGTCAGCGTAGGTTTACGTGTTGGCCCGGTTCAAAAAATTGTTAGAGTCATCGGTGATCGTTATCTGTTCCGAAAATCCGGAGAGGTGTCAATAACTGCACCCCAACCATTTGAAAAAATTCCGTTAACTTACGAGCAAGCCTTTGGCGGTTGGGATTTACGCGATCCTAAACCGGATAAATTCCGTTTCGAAACACGTAATCCGGTTGGCACAGGCTACCTTGACCCTATGGCAAATAGTGATGCTCAGGTAAAACTTCCTAATTTGGAAGATCCAGATCACCCTTATCGTAGCTATGGCGACACGCCACCTCCTGCCGGTTTTGGATTTATTTCTCCTAATTGGCAACCGCGCGCCTCGTACGCAGGCACTTATGATGAAGCCTGGGATAAGGAACGCAAACCATTGTTGCCAAAAGATTTTGATCGACGATTTTTCAACGCCGCCTCATCTAGCTTGATTGCACCGGGATACCTCAAGGGTGACGAACCAGTAGTCATCATCAACGCATCTCCTGAAGGAAGGGTCACGTTCAATCTCCCTGGCGTCCCAGCCCCACAATGTAAAGTACAGTTACGAGGCGGCGCGACGGTAACACTACAAACCCAATTGGATACTGTGATTATCAATATGGATGAGCGTCTGTTGTTTTTGATTTGGCGCAGCTACACTCCAGTCCGTAATGGCCCGCATGACGTGGTATCCATTGATATTTGGTCCGAAGGCGGACCTTCTGTACAGGCAGTCATCTAATGGCTACATCCATCAAAGCTTTTAAGATTGAGCTCTACCAAGAACATCTGGAGGAAGCCTCTTTTCTTTATCAACAACGTCTAAGCCTATTGCATAATCCTGCCATTTCTTGGCGTGACGTAGGCGAATTCGAAGAACGGCTGGAAGCCCATATCGACGCCTTGGTCGTGGGCGAAGAATTGGCGTTGGAGATTTGTAAAAAACAAGCTCTGGACGGTGATTTCGGCGAATTATTTGCGGCTGTTTGTGTGTTTTGCAGACAAATGCAGGCCAATCTACTAGCAGAGGTTTTTCGAACACTTGATTATCAAGACAAAGAAAAACTACGTGCAGTCGTAGATGCCGTGAAATACGAATTCCCAGCACCATGGAACGATTATTGTGCCAAGGCTTTATCCGGTTCATCACCTTCCCTATTACCCATACTTGCCACTCTCTGTGGATATAAACGATTACCACTTGGAGAGCACTTGCATCGTTTGATGTTGGCCACCTCGTCATCAAAAACCGATGTGAATTTGATTTGGGCTATAGGCCGTTTGAAATTCGAAAGTTCACACCAGACTCTGCAACCATTTTTACGCCATGAAGATGAAGCCTTGTGCTCTGCTGCATTAATTAGCTTATTGCATCTGGGTGATTATCGGGCATTAGAATCCTGTTACCTTCTAGTTCAAACTAAAAGTTGGCCGTATATTGCCTTTGGCTTAGGCGGCAGCCGTTCGGCCAGTAATATACTCCGCGACGCCATATCCTATGGTCGAGCTGATCCAGATTGTTTGTTGGCTTTGGGCTTACTTGGCGATCTAGCCGCGCTTAAATCGATACACACATGTTTGGACCAGCCAAACCTGGCTGAATCGGCTGCGTTGGCCTTAAACTTGATTACAGGCGCCGACTTATACGAAGAGGCGTTTATTCCCGAACCAATCGATGAAGATGAGTTATTTGAGCATGAACTCAAAGCATATCGGGAAGAAAATAAAGTTCCTACCCGCGCTGATGGTAAACCATTCGGAACGACTGTAGTGCGTTTATCTGAAGACCCGGAGAGATGGAAAAGCTGGTTTTCTGAAAATGCCTCCAGATTTCAGCCTGAGAAAAGGTATCGTAATGGCAAACTTTATTCGCCCGTTTGTCTGCTGGAGAACCTTGCTTCCGAAAAAACACCCTATAGACTCAGAGAACTCGCTTATGAAGAGCTTGTGATTCGTTACAATGCTGATTTCTCGTTTGAAGTAGATATGCCTGTACATAGTCAATTAGCGGCTATTAACAAGCTATCGGCCTGGGTTAATGAGAACAATATACGATTTCAGGCGGGGTGCTGGTATTTCGCCTGCCGATTGGTGCAATAATCATGACAAATCAGGCAGCGCTAATTCTTGGAACTTTATCTTGCCTTTTTGCGCTATTCTCAGTCCGCGATTATTTAAATGGGGGCCGAAAATTATCGGCTTCCGCCAAAGTCTGGCTGCGCATCGCAATTATCTTTGCTGTGATAGCGGTAAGTCTATGGTGATTATTTAGCCGGATAAAAGCGGAGTAAAACTAATATTAGGCAAATCAAGTTTTGCTAAACGGTTTGCGCAACCACTAAAAAACCATTAACAGGCTCACCCGCCTCAAAACGCAAGCGATTTTCTTCAAGCTTAAGCATCTGCATACCTGCAGATTCAATGACTGCATTAAGATAGGCTGCAGTATGACTAAAACGCCCGTGCGGATGTATTTTGTAGCCTGCCGCGACCTCTTCATCGGTACGTTCCACCGTAAAGATAAAATGCCCACCCGTTTGCAGCACTTTGGCTGCAGCCAGACAGACTGGCTGTAAATCCCCAAAATACACCAGGGTATCTGACGATACAATCACATCACACTCAGCGGAATAGCCATCAATAAAGGCTGTTAATTCAGCTTGATGTAACGCGTCATAACAATCTCTTTCTTTTGCCCTTTCCATCATTTTGGCAGACAAATCGACCCCTGTAATCTTAGCTGCATACGGCTTCATCAAGGGACCACACAAACCGGTACCACAGCCAGCATCGAGAATATTTAAAGCTTTCCCGGTTTTAATATGTATCTGTTTCAGGGCATCCGCCACCAAAAAAGGTGCTTTGTATTCCAGTCGTTTAAGCACCATATCAAAACTGTCGGCGAAGCTATCGAATGTTTGGGCGATGTATTCGTCAGCCGCTCTAGGCAAATCTAACTCACCTGTGTATGAATATAATCGATGTAAGGCTAGTGGATTTTCCGGGTCGAATTCCAACCACTCTTTCACCAAAGAAATAGCTTCCTCAACATTACCTTGTAAATAAAGTACGACACACAAGTATTCGTAGTTTTCCGATTTATAGGGTTTTAGACTGATGACTTTTCGATAAGCTTTAATCGATTTTGTAAAATCGCCCTGTTTTTTAAAACCATTACCCAAATTCTTATAAAATTCGGCATTATCGGGCATTAAAGCAATCGCTTTAGAAAACGCTTCAATAGCTTCTTCTACTCGCGACAAGCGATTTAACACAACCCCATAATTATTATGTGCTGCTGCATTATCTGGGGTTAAATCCAGGGCCTTACTGTAACATTCCGCCGCCTTTTCAAATTGTTCAAGATTATTGAATATATTACCCAAATTATTATACGCATCCGAATACTCCGGAGCTTCGGCAAGTGCTTGTTCAATCAAGCTAATGGCTTGATCGTTATCACCTTTTTGATGTTTGAGTAAACCGTAAAAATGCAAGGCTTCAGGGTATGTAGGAAATTGATCAAGTATGGTCTTATACATTGTTTCGGCCTCAACCAATTGCTCGGTTTGATGTAACCGAATAGCCACCGCCAACGCATAATCTATATCCACGGCTGTAGCCGTATCAGCCTCTTCAATTGTCATTTTTTAACCCTAAAATCATAAAAAGTAAAAATATAGAATGTATTGATTTATTTTCGCTTGGCCAGTGCTGCTAGAAGTTCGGATTGATCGCCATGAAACAGCTTCTTACCTTGTGCTCCTTCGTCATTGTACTGATCCAAAAAGGCTTTCAACTGCAAAACAGGGTTATCTAAACCCTTAGCTCGAGCCGACCCTCCCTGCTGTTCTTTGAGGTCATACCATTTGTCAAATTTAGCCTTGAGAATTGAACGGTTGGGGGCCGACTTCGACTTGTTATAGGCATCTAGTGCCTTATCGACCTCCTTCAATGCAGATGAACGCCAGCTAAACGAAAGGGAGGTCTTCTTTTTCCAGTACGCGTACGACGGGCAGCCAGTCTTGGGACACTTCGAATCAAACTCTGCTTCTACTGCATCGCCTAAATACCAAGCGTCGACCTCTTCGGGTAGGTTTCTATACGCATTGTAGCGTTCATTAATATGGCCAAGTTTCTTGCCGCGAATACCACCTGAGGCTGCATAAATAGAATCCCACCAAGCATTCACTTCTCGATCACTGTTGCCGCTGTAGTCAGTGTTGGCCTTTGCTTTTTGCGCAATCTCCTGCGGAATCCACATCCCGGCGGCAATATTGGCGGCACTAGAAACATCAATGCGATTTTGCACGTTTTTATTGAACTTGCCAGCTGCCAACCCTTGAGCCATACGGAACCACTGTTCGCAATGTCGCGCCTCGTGATACACGGTGTTGACCCCAAGCCGAAGCGCATCGAGCGAACCTGGCACCATCAATGGTGCTCCAAAAGTGATACGCCAATTTTGGAAGTCAAACTCAGCGTTGGCTTGGCTGGTCGCATTTTCATGCTTTGTGACTACCGGAACACCAGCTGCGAGTAACCGGTGGTTTACAGCGTCGACCAAGGTTGTTTGCATTGCTCCCGAACTAAGGCTATTGATGTTTGACACAATCGTCAAGCATTCGCTGACATACTGGGACATGAAAGCAGGGGTTTTAAGGTTCATTTGATAATCCTAAGTTGTTTTACAAAGCCAATGAGGACAGGTCTTGAATCTTGCAGAGCAATATCATCAGCCCATCCCATTTTTTTTAAAATCAGCCTCACTCAAATTCATACCCAAACTCGCCATCCTGCACAGTCACATGCACCCGCTCAACCGGTTTGCCTTCCACCATTCGAATCAAAAACTCTTCGCTGATTTTCGGTAACACAGTGTTAGTTAAAATCGCATCTATCATCCGACCACCACTTTCCAGTTCGGTACAACGGCTGGCGATGAGTTTGATGACTTCATCGTCGTAGGTGAATGGCACTTTGTGGCTTTCAGCGATGCGTTTTTTGATGCGGCCCAGTTGTAAGCGAGCGATGGCACCTATCATTTCGTCATTGAGCGGATAATACGGAATCACCACCAAGCGGCCCAACAAAGCCGGCGGAAAAACTTTTAACAAAGGTTCGCGCAAGGCTTTGGAAATGCCTTCCGGGTCCGGCATCAATTCAGGATCACTGCAAAGACCGGAAATCAAATCGGTACCAGCATTGGTGGTCAACAGAATCAGAGTGTTTTTAAAATCGATCACCCTACCTTCACCATCTTCCATCCAGCCTTTATCGAACACCTGGAAGAAAATTTCATGCACGTCCGGATGGGCTTTTTCTACTTCATCCAGCAACACCACGCTATACGGTCTTCTACGCACGGCCTCGGTTAACACACCGCCTTCGCCATAACCGACGTAACCTGGAGGCGCGCCTTTTAAGGTGGATACGGTATGTGCTTCTTGATATTCGCTCATGTTGATGGTGATGACGTTTTGTTCGCCGCCATACAAGGATTCAGCCAGCGCCAATGCGGTTTCGGTTTTACCCACGCCCGAAGTTCCAGCCAGCATAAACACCCCAATCGGTTTGTTGGGATTGTCCAGTCCGGCCCGAGAAGTCTGGATGCGACGGGCAATCATTTCCAACGCGTGGCGCTGACCGATGATGCGCTGCTCCAGATTGTCGGCCAGTTTCAATACGGTTTCGATTTCGTTCTTGACCATACGGCCCACCGGAATGCCGGTCCAGTCCTGCACCACAGCCGCTACGGCTTGATTATCGACTGTCGGTAAAATCAACGGCGACTCGCCTTGCTGTTCGTGTAATTGAGCTTGCAGGGTTTTCAGCTCCTCCAGCAAGACTTCCCTATCTACGGGTTCGGCTTCCGGTGTTGAACTGGTTTCAGTAGTCGTTTCGCCGGTATTGTCGACTGCGTGGCCTGCGGCCCTGAGTTTGGCACGTAAATCCAGGATTTTAGTCACCAACTCTTTCTCGGCATTCCAGCGCGCATCCAGCTCGGCCAGCCGCAATTTTTCTTCGGCCAGTTTTTCTTCAGCCAAAGCTTCTCTACCTGGCACCTCGATACCGACGGCTTTTTCCCGGCCGATGATCGCCAATTCGGTTTCCAAGGCAACGATTCTTTTGCGGCAATCATCCACTTCAGCCGGCACCGCATGTTGACTGATACTCACCCGAGCACAAGCAGTATCCAACAAACTGACTGACTTATCGGGCAATTGCCGGGCTGGAATATAACGATGTGACAATTTGACAGCAGCTTCCAGGGCTTCATCCAGAATCAATACCTGATGGTGTTTTTCCTGCACCGAGACCACGCCGCGCATCATGCCAATGGCCTTTTCTTCGCTAGGCTCCAGCACTTGCACCACTTGAAAGCGGCGGGTTAAAGCCGGGTCTTTTTCGATGTGTTTCTTGTATTCCGCCCAAGTGGTTGCGGCAACGGTTCGTAAGGTGCCGCGCGCCAAAGCAGGTTTTAGCAAGTTTGCCGCATCGCCGGTACCGGCTGCTCCGCCAGCGCCGACCAAGGTATGGGCTTCGTCTATAAATAAAATGATGGGCTTGGGTGAGGATTGCACTTCTTCAATCACTTGACGTAAGCGATTTTCAAACTCGCCTTTCATACTGGCGCCAGCCTGTAACAATCCGACATCCAATGTACGCAAACTGACATCACGCAATGAAGGCGGCACATCGCCAGCAACAATTTTTAAAGCAAAACCTTCCACCACCGCAGTTTTTCCGACGCCGGCTTCTCCGGTCAGAATGGGGTTGTTTTGCCGGCGACGCATCAGAATATCGATAATCTGGCGAATTTCTTCGTCCCGTCCAACGATGGGATCTATTTTGCCGGCACGAGCTTGTTCAGTCAGATCGACCGTAAATTGCTTGAGGGCTTCTTGCTTACCCATGGCAGCCGGGGCGATTGCACCACTGGCTTCGCCGGGTGTGGCACCGGATTGAAAACCGTCTGTTGCTGCCAGACCATCTTCGGGCGAGCCTGAGACAACTTTGGCAAACTCATCTGATAATGAGTCGGGTTTGATTTTTTCGAATTCTTTGGATATGCCCAGCAACTCATTGCGTAAGGATTTGGTTTTAATTAAGCCTACGACTAAATGACCAGTCCTTACCTGGCTTTCGCCGAACATCAAGGTGCCATAAACCCAACCCCGCTCAACCGATTCTTCGATATGCGGGGAGAAATCTGAAATAGCGGTCGAACCGCGCGGCAGACGCTCCAGTGCATCGGTCACATCCTTGGCCAAACGCGAGGTGTCCAGGTTGTATTGTTTGATGATGCGCTGTAAATCAGAATCCTGTAATTGCAGCAATTGATTCAGCCAATGCACCAGCTCGACGTAAGGATTGCCTCTAAGCTTGCAAAACACCGTCGCACCTTCGATAGCTTTATAGCAAACCCGATTTAATTTACCGAACAGTTTGACTCGACTGATTTCTGCCATAGCGTTTGCCTATTTTTATTGATTTTTAAAAAGAAAAGTTAGTCCGAATTGACCGCAAAAAACGGGTTCAGGGTTAAATTGTCTGCATCGATGGAGCTATGCCTGGGGCCCAGCCAAGTGGTCCAACCGAGCTTTGCTTCACCGTTCATGCTTAAAGAATTTGCTGGCTTGGGCACACCCAGAGTCAACTCGACCGGCACTTGCTGCTGTTTCAATACTAATTGCACATCCCAAACCAGTTCATCACCGATGTAGTTACGCACGATAGCTTTTAATTGCGCCAATGCTTCGGCACCCGGTAGTAAAGATAGATAGCTGGGTAAATTTAGCGGTCCCAGAATGATTCTGAATTTGTGTTGGCATCCCCAGACGAACGCACCCAGCAAAGCCGATTGGCCTAATGTGGCTAGTTCCGGCGAATAACCCAATCGACTGTGATCTTGCGGCTGAATTTCCATCCATTCGCCAACAAACTCTTTGATCTTGACCTTTATCGATAACAGATCGGCAATAATTGCCTGCAGCCCATCCGGACATTTGTTCTGTGCCGAGAAATGACCGGCATAAAATAGCTTGGCTCTATCATTCAACGCATCGCGATGACGAAAAGACTCGCCGGCATTGCCCATTAAGGCCCCGACATAAAAGGCAAAGCGGTCTGCTTGCGGCCTGTCGTAACTAACAGTCGGCCGCGCATTGGCCCAGGCACGATAAAACAGGCTGATCATGCGATGATGAAACACATCGGCAAAACGGGCAATGGTAGGATCATGATGATTTCTCATCCGATCTCGGGCAAATTCCGTCAGATGTAACGGTAATGGGCCATTGGGGCCAAATAAACCGAAAAAATTAACTGATAAGCGCGGCACACCCGAGCGCCCTACGCCATAAGCAGCCAAAGCCGAAGCAGGAAACTGCAACTCTGGCTCTTGCGATAAGCGAACTGCATCATCACTAATTTTGACGCTGGTGCCTAATCGGGGTTTGTCTGCATGCAGGGCTTCAATCAACCGCAAGGTTTCGAAAAAATCGAAACGATAGGCGGCTTTTTCAAGCTCTTCGATCAGAACGTGTGACGTCGGCCGATTTTCACTGGCCATCGGGCCACCTCATCACGATCAGTTGTACGGATGACTGTTTCGACAAAAGAATTGATCGATACATAACGGGTAAAGAACTGCTCCAACACGGCTCCCAAAAGAAAATAGCCGCCTCCTTCAAAAGCAGATTCATCCAGCAATACCGATATCTCCAACCCTCGCCCAAAAACCATGGGTCCTTTGGAGTCTATGCGCCTGACTACATTTTTGGCAGTGATTGAAATGACGCCTTCTATTTGTTTTTTTACTGCCGGCTCTCGATGGTCGGCATACAGCCCTAATAATTCACGAAATGCAGCAGCCCCTTGTTTGGGGTCGCTATCAATTAAGGATAAGTAATTCAATGAAAGATGATTAATTAAGCGCCAGACACTGTTGCCTTCATAGGCTGCCGGTAACGGTTTAGTTGGGCCGGAAATACAGCGGATGGATTTAACTGGTGCGCTGATTTGCAAACTAAAGTCGGTATCGCCCAAACCAACCGGCATGACCATAGGTAAATCCCGATTAGTACATAATACTTCCAGACCCAATTGAGTGGTTTGCGACGAATACGGTGCCTGTTCAGCATCGACTAGCGAGACATAGCATTCGCTACCAATATAACTGGATCGCACGCCTTTTCTTCGTTGTTTGGAAGACAATATGCGCTTTTGCCGTCTCAACATATAAAATGCATTTTCGGCTTGATTCTGGTAAGCACTTTTAGAGCCATAAAAAGGCAAAAAGGCCTGCTCCGTATGCAGGTCGCTACCAAAACCGTTCAGTTGATTGACACTAAAAACTTCATAGTCCATAGGCCGCGTCCGATCAACGACCACATGATATTCTGACTGTCGGTGATCTACATGTATCCTGTCGGTACGTTTAGAAAATAAGTTGATAGCTGGTACACAAAACAGTGCCAGATTGGATTTATCCAATGCATTAATCAGTTGCGCATCACAGCGATCCAATAGCAGAAACAGTTCCAGTTCGTCTGCGTCACATTGATTGGTTAAAGCGGATAAGCCAGACAGCTCAGCAAAAAGAAACCGTTCCGGGAAAGCAAAATATTCCTGCAATATCCTATAACCATCGAAAGATCGCGGTGTTTGCCGCAATAAGGCCTCGTCTTTTTCGAATCCCAACCCACGCGTGACGTTTCCAGCTGCGTATTTAAATTGCACCTTGGAGTCATTGGTAAATTTACAGGCAATGGCCTTGGTATTGGCCAATAACTGTTCGTACAAACGGTAAGGTATGGCGCCGGTACCGCGTAAAAACAGTGGCAAGGTTTCCAAAGACAAACGGCTAAAATTGACGCCAGCAGTACAACGTAAAACGATACGAATCGCCGCTTTAACCTGGGATAAGTGTTTGGGGTCTGCCAGACCACGACTGGATACTGCTGCTAGAGTCGATAAATATTCAACCTGAGCAATCTCCAATGGCCAAAGCTGCAAGGGATGTGCGGTTTGATATTCGCAAGCGGTTTGTTCGCCTTTGGCAATTTGACTGCGCAGAGAACTGCCCTTAGGTATCAAAAAACCATCAGCCAAACCCTCCTCTGTCAGATCCGGCTTAAACTCAACCACTGTCATGGAGGGTGTCGAGGCTAAATAGTGCGGGTAGATAATTTCCAGTAAAGACTGGGTGAAATTAGGGAATTCCGCATCGACTTTAAGTTGAACCCGGGCAGCCATAAAGGCAAAGCCTTCAAACAACCGCTCGACATATGGATCAGAACATTCGAAAGCATCCAGACCTAATCTAGCTGCAATTTTAGGGTATTCGTTGGCAAACTCCGCACCCACTTCACGCACATGCTGCAGTTCACGATTGTAATATTTGAGTAGACGAGGATCCATATTTAGCCGCCCAAATCGCTTACTTTGAATTCGCCGGTTTCCAAATCCAGGTCGCTACGAATATAAAGGTGAACAGGCAAAGGTTGCGCCCATAAATCACCCTCTATTTTAAAAGATACCGATTTATGACTCATCTGTTCTTCGGCCATCACAATATCAACATTGAGTGAAGCTGCCAGTATCCTGGGCTCAAAATTAACGATGGCTTGTTTGATTTTTTGTTCTAGTTTGCCAGAATCGAGACTGCTGAAGTTAGTGCCCGATAAAGCCGGAATACCATAGTTAATCACAGAACGCGCCACCTGAGGCGCTGTAGACAAGTCTTCCAAGGCCTCAAAAGCGGTAGTATTTAACAACCAACTTAAATCTCTTAGTACGCTCTGGCGTAATTGCCGGTAAGACATCACCCGTTGCTCGCGTGCTTCGGTTTTTTCTCCAGGCGAATGGTCGGTAAGACGGTCCAGCAACGAGGGTTGCAGACGCTCTTTGGCGACTAACTCAGCCATGCTCGTCCGGCATTGCTGTATTTAAAACAAGTTCCCGAATATCAAATAGCGAATTCTCACCTGTATCCGTGATAAAAACACGCTGGCCTAAACCATGAAAATGGCCGGCAGCAGGCTCATGCCATTCCGTCTTACGCGCTAGTCGCACGATGGCATCTTGGTTATTTTGCGAATCAGGATATCGAGAAGGAATCAGGCCAACCGCGCTACCACCGTTAGCCCAGGTAAATTGAGCCGGCAGCCAAATCAAATCTCGCAGATCCTCGGGCGCTTCAATTTCGACTCTGGCAATCCGATTAAAAGGAATCCAGTAGTAACGACCATTGACAACCGCTTCGACGACCGGGCCTAAACGTGTATCAGAGTCCGCAATCCATTCGAAAACAACGCCATTGATAGATCCGGAAGTCGTGGGAGCTAACTCAAAAGCCTGATCGCGCAATTCGCTAGCTTGGGAATAGTTTGCCTGAGCAGATAATTTATTAGCCTCAATTAGCAACGCAATCCATCTTTCCGGCTCTCCAAACACCAAAGGCGAAGTTTCACCATTAAATATTTTTTCGCGCAGTAATTCGCAGCGAATGGCTTCTCGATAAGTTTGCACCATAGCCAAATTTGCATCAGCCAGATTGCCGCAGACATTAAGCTGGTTCAGCGCCCTATCCCATTGCCCATTAAGTGCCAGCAACTGAAACAAAAATACCCGATGCTTAGCCACATCAGGATTTTTACGCACCTGATCTTGCAGGAGCTTTAGCGCTTCATCGAGCCGGCCTTCTTTTAAGCATATTTCAGCTGTACTTGAAATCATTTACGCTCAAACCTTATAGTCATGAAGCGCCTGCCGTTTATGGCAGGCGCGTATGAAAAACCACGAAAATTTAAAATGGTGCGTTTTCAGCAATATTCCATTTTATTTCAGGTTTTGCACCTTCACCACCTTCTGGTTTTTGTTCTACATATTTCACTGATACTTTTGAGAAATTTAGTGTGACATTCTCAGTCAAACGATCTTCACCACCCGACCCTCCAGTTGAAATAGAGGTTACCATGACTTTTTCCATGGTAATGGTCAGATACTCAAGTGGTGTATCGCCGGCTTTACGTACTACTAAGACGGCTTTTGGTATATGTGTGCCCTTACAAGCAGCCAACATTAAGTCAGTACTGCCCATATCGACCCATTTAGTCAAACTAAGATCTTGGACATTCACCTTACCTGCACCACCGCCAGCACCTGCGTGGAAAGTACCTGATTGGGACATCCCCCAACTCCAAGCCAATACATCGGTTTCGCCTTTATGAGACTTATCCTGTGACTCACCTTTTATCTTGTCAATTTTGATAAACATATCAACTGCCATGACCATCTCCTTCTTTTATAAAAAACTAAATAAAAAATATTCTTAGAAAAACGACTGCTTCCACCCTCATCATGCCATACACGAGCCTCCTGAAATATTGAATCTATCCCTTAATTTAACCACCTTTTACAGAAGGTAATTTAGACACCAATCGCAAAGATACGGTTAACCCTTCCAATTGATAATGTGGTCTGAGATAAAATTTTGAGGTGTAATAACCTGGATTACCCTCCACCTCTTCTACCACTACTTCAGCTGCAGCCAATGGTTTACGTGATTTAGTGAGTTCATCGGACATCTCAGGATTCGGATCGACATAATTATTCACCCAACTGGTCAACCATTTTTGCATGTCTTCGCGTTCTTTAAATGACCCGACTTTGTCGCGCACAATACATTTTAAATAATGCGCAAAACGGCAGGTGGCAAACAAATAAGGCAAACGCGCGGCTAAATTAGCATTGGCAGTCGCATCAGGGTCATCATACTCGGCCGGTTTTTGTAGCGATTGCGCACCAATAAATGCAGCAAAGTCTGAGTTTTTCTTGTGTATCAACGGCATGAAGCCACTTTTCGCCAACTCAGCTTCGCGTCTGTCGGTAATAGCAATTTCGGTAGGACATTTCATATCCACCCCACCGTCATCAGTCGGGAAAGTATGCACTGGCAAACCTTCTACAGCACCACCGGACTCTATGCCTCGAATACGCGAGCACCATCCATATAGTTTGAATGAACGATTGATGTTAACAGCCATCGCATAAGCGGCGTTAGACCAAGTATATTTATTACTGTTGGCCCCGGAAGTGTCTTCCTCAAAATCAAACTCATCCACCGGGTCGGTTTTACTACCGTAAGGCAAACGACTAAGAAAACGCGGCATGGCCAAACCGAGATAACGCGCATCGTCAGAGTCACGTAAGGAGCGCCAAGCGGCGTATTCAGGTGTTTGAAATATTTTGGTCAAATCTCTTGGATTAGCCAGTTCGGACCAACTCTCCATTTGCATGACTGATGGTGCTACGCCAGCGATGAAAGGCGTATGTGATGCTGCGGAAATTTTTGATATTTCGCCCAATAGTTCAACATCGGGCGGGGTGTGATCAAAATGATAATCACCGACTAAACAACCAAACGGTTCACCACCGAAAGTACCAAATTCTTCTTCATACAGTTTTTTGAATAAAGGACTTTGATCCCAGGCTGTACCTTTGAATTTTTTTAGGGTTTTGCCTAATTCCTTTTTGGAAATATTCAAAACTTTGATTTTTAGCATTTCATCGGTTTCGGTGTTATTCACCAGATAATGCAAACCGCGCCAAGCACCTTCCAATTGCTGAAAATCCGGATGATGTAATACTAAATTCAATTGTTCGGAGATCTTTTGATCCAGACTGGCAATAATAGATTGTATGCTCTTGATCGCGTCATCAGATATATTGGCAACATCTTTCAAGGCATATTGCGCCAAGGTAGACACCGCGTTATTAACCTGATTAGCCGCCTCTGTACCCGGTTTAAATTCTTTTGACAGTAATGCCGAAAAATCATCCAGCTCAAGTGTTTCTGTAGCTCCTTGCTGAGCTTGTGTGTCTAATTCAGCCATAAGTTACTCCTCACTTCCTTCAGCAGTTTCGGCGGCATCGGTTTCAGCCGGTTTTGCTTTTGCTGCCAAGGTTTGCAATAAAGCCGGGTCATTGATCAATTTAGCAATCAAATCTTCTGCACCGGTCTTGCCATCCATATACGTAATCAAATTGGCTAATTGTGTTCGGGCTTCAACAATTTTATCCAGACCGGCTACTTTTTTTGCCACCGCTGCCGGAGAAAAATCATCCATGCTTTCAAAGGTGATATCGACATTTAAATTACCTTCACCCGTCAGGGTGTTAGCCACTTGGAAAGCCGTTCTCGGCTTCATGGATTTCAGCCTATCATTGAAATTATCCACATCAATTTCCAGTAACTTGCGATCCGCCACAGCAGGTAACGGCTCAGAAGGCTTACCGGAAAGATCGGACAATACCCCCATCACAAAAGGCAGTTGCACTTTTTTTTCAGAGCCATAAACTTCTACATCGTATTCAATTTGAACACGTGGTGCCCGGTTTCGCTGTATAAACTTCTGACTACTTTCTGCCATTTCCTACTCCATTTTTGATAATGATTAATATTGATCCGCTTCCGGATCAGGACCTTTGATCTGTTGTAACTGAGACATGCTATCCGGCAACAGATTTTCCACAATTTGCATAAAATCTGCAGTGACTAATTTTTTTGCCCGGTTCAGTAGAATGGGCACAGGGCTGGAGGGTTCATGTTCCGCGTAATACTTACAGATCAGATCCAGGGTTTTTAGTACATCTTGCCTGGAATTAACACCACCTATAGCTACTGGTTTCCGTGAAGAGACTTGCTGAATTGCCCCCTCACTCAGATCCTCTTCTTCTGGTTGTGCGCTCGAACCAGATAATTCTGCAACCGCATAGTTTTCAAATACATGTTGCATCTCTTTAAGCAAAGCCGCCAAGCCAGACAAATCCGGCCGGTTTTCTATGCCAACTTTTTCACCCACCAGCGCATCAATTTTCTGAACGATGTCTATAGTTTCATTAATGGCTTGATAGCTTGCCGCTACAACTTCCGCTGCGACATCTATAAACGCGGCTTTGATTAAGCCGATATCGGGTTTGACTGTGTCTTCTGGCACATCCAGTTTGTCAGTGGCTAAATGAATGTCACGTAAACTAAAGCGACCGGCCGATTTTGAATTAATCAACGGCATAAGACTTAAAGGCCTCAGCACGGATTCAAAATTATTCAATTCTTCCAGAATGTTAACCCGGGCAGTTGGATCCAAATCATCCTCTGGATCCAGTATTGGATGAATTTCATCCCAATATTTTTCCAAAAGTCCTCGTAACAGCGTTAAACCAGAATGAAAACCCGTCAAGCCTTCTTGATCAATCAAGGCCCGAATAAGATAGATTACAACCTGCAAATCTTTGCTATGTTGCAATATGGATAAGGCTTTTTTTTGAATATCGCGCCAATTAGGTGGCTGGGCACTTTCCCCTGTAATGGGGTCCTCGGGCTTACCAAGAATATCTTTTCCCAACTCAAGGTAGGCCGGATCATATTCCAGATAATCCCCGCAAGGTTTATCCGATGAAATTTCGTCAAGTAATGCCAACAAGTCAGCCATGGATGCCTTTTGAGGTTTTATAAAAATTCAACTGTCCTAGCCTAGTCCAGTTTGCGCAAAAGTAAAAGGCTTTTAGATTTTTAGCATTTTCTAATATTTAAAAGTCTCCAAACAAATTAGCTATAACGTCGTTTTGCAAGTTTAATAAATTTGCAAACCCATTAGTTAATCGTTGAAATTGTTGGTTAGCTTTTGGCAGATCGATATTGAGTAAATCCTGCTCCAATTGTCCGGCAATCGCGCGTAAATCATCAAAACCTGAAAAACAAAAACTGCCATGTAATTTATGCGCAATATCCAAGGCTATTTGGCATTGCTGATCTTGCAAGGCCTGCCCTAAATCAACTAATTGAGTAGGCACTTCTTGCAGCATTTTTTGAAAAAAAACCTGCCCCAACGCTGGATTATGCTCAGTTTTTTTTAATAAAGCTTGTGCATAGTATTGGCTGCTTACTGTGGCAGTTGGCGCACACCAATTTGATAACACATGTTGTAAGTCCGCCAGCACGATGGGTTTAACCAGGCATTCATTAAATCCGTCTTCAATCAACAAATACCGCTGATGAGTTTGTATATGAGCTGTCACTGCGATGATGGGCGTCAAACGATTAAGCGATTCTGTCCTAGCCTTTTTCACTAATTCAAAACCATTCAGCCCTGGCATATTCACATCCAGAAACACCATTGAATACTGCCGATCCTGTAATAAATTCCAAGCTTCCAGACCATCGCAAGCCAACGCGACATCATTGCTCCAAACGCTTAATTGTTCTGCTAAAAGCCAACGATTCATCTCGTTGTCGTCAGCAATCAGGATGGATAACTCAGTTAAAATCATATTGAATAATTTTGCTGGAGGGTGTAGAGGATAGCTATTCTAAGCTGTTAAATATCACAAAATTCTCACGGAGAATAACAGCATAGATGAGTTATTTGACATCATTACCGCTGATCGAGGAATCAGTGAAATGCGCTATTTCCAACCGATTCCGACCATTTCGCTTGGCAAGATATAAGGCATCGTCTGCAATCCGAATTATCGCGTGTAATGAATCGAGCGTTGATATCCGCCGGGTACAAATACCGATTGAGATCGTTGCAGGTATCGATTGGCCTTTATAGGCGAAGGGATACTGCATCACTATTTGCCTGATTCTTTCCGCCCAACCAGCGGCAGCATCTGCAGACGTCTCCCTCAATAACATGATAAATTCTTCGCCGCCATAGCGTGCAAGTAAGTCTTCCTTTCTCATTTGTTCGGCAAGAATAGCGGACAATTCCATTAAAACCTGATCACCGGCCGGATGCCCATAGCTATCATTGATGTCTTTAAAGTGATCAACATCGCTCATAACGATGCTCATCAAGACATTATTTCGCTTACAAAATGAAAACTCTTCCTGAGCACGCTGCATAAACGCGCCTCGATTGAAGATACCCGTTAATGCATCGGTGTAAGCAGCTCTATACAGCGCTTGCTCAGATTCGGCTTCGTTATAACATTTATAGTCAATACGCATAAGCGTATCGCCGACCAGAATTCGGTCATGTACATTCAGCCAACACTTTTCAATTCGCTCACCAGCAAGATAGCTGCCATTAGTCGACTGTAAATCCTCAAATAAAATCCTATCCTTGAAAATGGAAAATACGCCGTGTCTTCTGGAGATTTTCGGATCGCCTATCACAATATCCGCTTCATGGCAGCGACCGATCACGTAAGAGAGCTGATGCAGTTTAAATTGCCTACCCCGATCACAGCCGGACAAAATAACCAGATAGGGGTCAAGCACGAGTTGGGCGCGAACATTGTTGACCACCTCGTTAACCAAGGTAGTAGACGGCAACAGAGTAGCTTTTTGACTTGAATCGCTCATTAATGAATATACGAACCAATAATTTTAACCAGGATGGTCGATCAGCTAAAGACATCCCTATCCAGCAGCCCACTGAGAATATTTCTCTATCTCCATCCACCTTGTTAATACAACGATTCTTAGAGGCTCAAGCTTTAAGTTTTTCAGCTCTAGCATGAATGAGCGCGAACCCAATATATCGCATTATCTATCAGCAACAAATGTGTTTATGAAACTGCATGAATTGAATAATAACACGCATAAAAAAGCCCCGACGCCCAAAAGTGTCGAGGCTTTTTCTCTTCAAGCTAGGCTTAAAGCGGTAATTACATCATACCGCCCATACCACCCATACCACCCATGCCGCCCATATCAGGCATTGCAGAGGCCTTGCTGTCAGCCGGCAGATCTGCAACCATCACTTCGGTTGTGATCATCAAGCTGGCAACAGATGCTGCATTTTGCAGTGCTGAGCGAGTAACTTTTGCAGGGTCCAGAATACCCATTTGGATCATGTCGCCGTATTCGCCAGTGGCCGCATTGTAACCAAAGTTACCACTGCCTTTTTTCACTTCGTTTAATACAACAGAAGCTTCGTCGCCAGCGTTAGTGACGATTTGGCGCAAAGGCTCTTCCATCGCACGACGTAGAATATTGATACCAACGGTTTGGTCGTGGTTTTTGCCTTCCAAACCTTCCAGAGCAGACAGTGCACGAATCAACGCAACACCACCACCGGCAACCACACCTTCCTCAACCGCAGCGCGAGTTGAGTGCAGCGCATCTTCAACGCGAGCTTTTTTCTCTTTCATTTCAACTTCAGTGGCGGCACCGACTTTAATAACTGCTACACCGCCTGCTAATTTAGCCAGACGTTCTTGCAGTTTTTCACGGTCATAGTCGGAAGTGGCATCATCAGCTTGGGCACGGATTTGCGCTACGCGGCCTTTGATTTGTTCTTCGTCGCCAGCACCATCGATGATGGTGGTGTTTTCTTTGTTGATTTGAACCCGTTTGGCAGTACCTAATTGATCCAGATCAGCTTTTTCCAAAGACAAACCGACTTCTTCAGAAATCACTGTACCGCCTGTCAAAACAGCGATGTCTTCCAACATGGCTTTGCGACGATCACCAAAACCAGGTGCTTTAACTGCAGCAACTTTAACGATGCCGCGCATGTTATTAACAACCAGGGTTGCCAAGGCTTCGCCTTCAACATCTTCAGAAATGATCAATAATGAACGACCGGATTTGGCCACGCCTTCCAGAATCGGCAATAAATCACGAATATTGGAGATTTTTTTGTCGTAAAGCAAAACGAACGGATCGTCTAGCTCAACGCTCATGCTGTCTTGTTTGTTGATGAAGTAAGGAGACAGGTAACCGCGATCGAATTGCATACCTTCAACTACATCCAGATCATTTTCCAGACCGGTGCCTTCTTCAACAGTGATAACGCCTTCTTTACCGACTTTTTCCATAGCCTCGGCAATGATTTGACCCACAGACTCATCAGAGTTTGCAGAGATGGTGCCTACTTGGGCAATGGCTTTGTTGTCTGCGCAAGGTGTTGCCGCTTTTTCAATTGAAGCAACCGCAGCAGTTACAGCCAAATCGATACCGCGTTTCAAGTCCATTGGGTTCATGCCCGCTGCGACTGATTTTAAGCCTTCATTAACGATGGATTGCGCCAGAACAGTTGCAGTGGTGGTGCCGTCGCCAGCAACGTCAGAAGTTTTTGAAGCCACTTCTTTGACCATTTGCGCGCCCATGTTTTCGAATTTGTCTTGCAATTCGATTTCTTTAGCGACAGATACACCGTCTTTAGTGATGGTTGGAGCGCCGAAGCTTTTATCCAATACAGCGTTACGGCCTTTTGGACCTAAAGTAACTTTTACTGCGTTTGCTAAAATATTAACGCCTTGCGCCATTAAAGTACGAGCGTCGCCGCCAAATTTTACGTCTTTTGCTGCCATTTCTTAATTTCCTGAAATTTTAGTGAATTGATAAACAACCGTACCTAGGTCTTAACCCAGGATGCCCATGATGTCTTCTTCGCGCATGACGATCAGTTGCTCGCCATCGACTTTGACTTCAGTTCCGGAGTATTTGCCAAACAACACTTTGTCGCCGACTTTAACTTCCAGTGCACGTACCTGGCCGTTGTCCAAGGCTTTACCGGAACCCACTGCCAATACTTCACCTTCACTAGGTTTTTCTGCGGCAGAACCTGGCAATACGATACCGCCAGCGGTTTTGGTTTCTTCCTCAACACGTTTTACGACAACGCGGTCATGTAACGGACGAATTTTCATCAATGTCTCCTTATTGGGTTTTAAAAGTTAAAGATTAAACTAAACTATTAGCACTCTCTAGCAACGAGTGCTAATAATATCGAGCTTTTGCACTCTGTCAAGCTATTTGGCATTATCATCGCCCTACTCATCACACTAAAAAATTATGAATGACCAACAGTTGCTCCGATATAGCCGCCAAATCATGCTGCCGCAAGTCGATATTGCTGGACAGCAAAAACTGCTTAACGCGAAGGTATTAATCATCGGCGCTGGCGGTCTCGGTTCACCCGCAGCAATGTATCTCGCTGCGGCTGGTGTTGGACAAATCACAATTTACGATGACGACCAAGTGGATTTAACCAATTTGCAACGCCAGATTGCCCACGGCACTAACGATATTGGGTTGGACAAAGTAATTTCAACCCTAAACACACTGAAAATCATTAATCCTGAAATCAATGTTTTGGCCCATAAAGCCCGCTTACAAGATGAAACACTCTTTAAAGAAGTAGCTGCGGTAGATGTGGTGTTGGATTGCAGCGATAATTTCAGCACTCGGTTTGCTATCAACCGGGCCTGTGTAGACCAACGCACCCCATTGGTATCGGGTGCGGCCATTCGATTTGAAGGCCAAGTCAGCGTATTCACGCCTGGCAGCAATAACAGCCCGTGTTATAACTGCCTGTACCAAAGCGATGGCGAGGAATTACAAAACTGCTCCCACAATGGTGTTTTAGCACCCATTACCGGCATTATCGGTAGTGTTCAGGCTTTGGAAGCCATGAAACTTATCATGAAAATCGGCGAAAACTTGACTGGTCGTCTGCTATTACTGGATGGCCTAAGTATGGAATGGCAAAGCCTACGACTGAAAAAAAACCCAACCTGCCCCACCTGCGGCGACAATAAAATTTGACAACTACAAAAAAGCCGGGTCAAACCCGGCTTTTTTAGCTTACTGGTAATTTTATTTTTTCACCACAAAGCCTTTTACCTTATCTATTAGATTGCCTGCTATATCCAAAACCATAGACTCACTATCACCATGTGGTTCAATGTTGCCAAATGGCTCACCATGTTTCATGGTATACATGTAAACAAAGTAGGCCAGCGGTGCAAATGAAAAGCATGCCAAAAGCAGCATATAAACCCAAACCTCAATCACATCACCTGTCATTAAATCCCTCCAATATATTGTTTTATAAATAAACCCTAAATCTGCTTGTAGAATATAACCTTATCCTAAATAGTGTACAAGCAAAAATGAAAACTTATAAGACCAACAGCAGGCACCCAACACTTTAACAACACAATGTTGATAAGGGCCACTAACGTATAATCTAACGACTATGGATACTTCAAAGAAATCATCTTGGCATAGCCTGTCATCGGACGCCCTGTTGAGTGTTTTGGATACAGACTTAAAACAAGGCTTGAGTGAAAACGAGGCTGAACAACGTTTGGCCCAATACGGCCAAAATCGTTTAACGCCTCCTCGTGGAAAAAGTGCATTTAAGCTACTTTTATCTCAATTTAACCAACCACTGGTATATATTCTGCTGCTGTCCGGTAGCATTACGGCTTTTTTACAGGAATGGGTGGATAGCAGCGTCATATTCGGCGTGGTTTTGGTCAATGCTTTCATCGGTTTTTTTCAAGAAATCAATGCCTTAAGAGCCATCGACGCCTTATCCCGTGTTTTAAATGTCAGCTGTACTGTATTACGTGATGAACAGCGACGCATCATTCCGGCAAACGAGTTGGTGCCGGGCGACATGGTCATTTTGCAATCGGGCGATAAAATTCCAGCCGACTTACGTTTACTACAGTGCCGCGAATTGCAAATTGATGAATCCGCACTCACCGGAGAATCCGTACCGGTAGAAAAGCAGCCTCAGCTTTTGGACGCAAGTGCTACTTTAGCCGACCGAATTAATATGGCTTACTCATCTACATTGGTAACCTTTGGTAGCGGTTTGGGGGTCGTGGTTGAAACCGGAGATCTCACTGAAATTGGCTTGATCAATCGTATGATCGCCAACGCTACCGACCTGGACACGCCTCTGACCCAAAAAATGAGCCAGTTCAGCCAATTGTTATTGTGGCTGATTATCGATTTTGCGGTAATTACCTTTGCTGTCGGCGTCTGGCGTGGTGAATCGATGCTAAACATGTTTATGGCGTCTGTGGCTTTAGCCGTTGGTGCCATTCCGGAAGGATTACCGGCTGCGCTGACTATCACACTGGCGATTGGCGTATCGCGGATGGCCAAACGAAATGCCATTATCCGCAAACTACCGGCTGTGGAAACACTGGGTGGCACCACCGTGATTTGCTCTGATAAAACCGGTACCCTGACGCAAAACCAAATGACGGTTCAAGCCGTCTATGCCGGTGGCGAATACTTTACAGTCAGCGGCAGTGGTTATAATCCTGACGGTGAATTCCATCTCAATAGTAAAGTAATCAATGTAAACACTTACCCCACCTTATTGGAAAGCCTTAAGTCTGGCCTGCTTTGCAACGATGCCAGACTCTACTCCGAATCATCCAAATGGTGCATAGAAGGTGATCCGACTGAAGCTGCTTTATTGGTTGTGGCACAGAAGGCTGGCTTGCATCATGCACGTATCAGCGATGATCACCCTCGACTTGATGCTATTCCTTTTGAATCCCAGCATCAGTTCATGGTCACACTGAACCACAACCTTAAACAGAAACAAAGATATATCTATCTAAAAGGCTCACTGGAGAGCTTGTTGGACCGTTGCGATAGTGCCTTTGATGCACAAATGCAACCCATCCCAATTAACAAACAAGCGCTACTGGAACAAGTCGCAGGTATGGCTAATCAAGGTTTACGGGTGTTAGCGTTTGCTCGTTGTGACCATTTTGATAATGTGGTGCAACATGACGAAGTACGCAGTGGTCTGACGTTTCTTGGCTTGCAGGCTATGATTGATCCACCTCGCCCGGAAGCAGCGATCTCAATTGCCGCCTGTTATCGAGCTGGCATTCAGGTAAAAATGATCACTGGCGATCACCCGATAACCGCACTGGCAATCGCCCGGCAGCTGGGCATGAAAGATGCTGATCGGGTTATCAGTGGTGCAGAACTACAAACCCTGAATGCAAACCAGTATAAGCAACTATTGAATGAGTGCGCTGTATACGCCCGTATTGCACCCGCGCAAAAGCTACAACTGGTTGAAGCACTGCAAGCCAATGGACACGTAGTTGCCATGACAGGCGACGGTGTCAATGATGCTCCGGCATTGCGTCAAGCCGACATAGGTATCGCTATGGGTTTGGGCGGTACAGAAGTCGCCAAAGAAGCCGCAGCCATGATATTGACTGACGATAACTTTGCCAGTATCGAAGCGGCAGTAGAGGAAGGCCGCGGCGTTTTTGACAATCTGGTGAAATTTATCGCTTGGACTTTACCGACTAATTTGGGTGAGGGTTTGTTGATTATGGCCGCTGTATTTGCAAACGTCGCCTTACCTATCACACCGGTACAAATCCTCTGGATCAATATGACTACAGCGGTATTGTTGGGCTTAATGCTAGCTTTTGAACCCAAGGAGCCGGGGTTGATGGATAGACAACCGCGTAACCCAAATCAGCCCATTTTGACAAAACACCTGGTTTTTCGAGTTTGCTTAGTGGGCTTGCTATTATTGACAAGTGCCTTCGGCCTATTCGAATGGGAGTTAAGCCATGGCGAATCGCTGGCCAAAGCTCGCACTGTTGCAGTCAATGTATTTGTTTGTTGCGAGCTGTTTTATTTATTTAATTGTCGATCTTTAAGATACTCAATGTTTAAAGTGGGGTTATTTTCCAATTTATGGGTCATTTTTGGTGTTTTTAGCATGATCCTACTACAAGCCTTATTCACATACTGGCCGCCTATGCAAACATTATTTGGCAGCGAAGCCATCGGTATTGATGAATGGCTGTTAATCTTCGCCGCCGGATTGATAGTTTATTGCACTGTAGGTTTGGAGAAATTGCTATTTAGAAAGTTTGGATAATGACGATAGTATTGAGGATTGATTTAATATGTCCAAAATCAAAGCCAGTGCTGTTAGCGCCGTCTTCGACTGAATTATTTGCGATTCGAGCTGGGCCCGAACAATTGCACCATCAATTGCAACAGCCGCCGCGTTCGCCAAGATCATCTGCGATTCGTTAACAGGCAAAAGCGTAGCAATAACGTTGACCATATCCTGTTTATGACTCAGGCATAATTCCAAAGCTTCTGGCAAGCTATCGCCAAACTCCGCAGCCGTGTTTATAAATGCACATCCTCGATATAAGGGATTATTAAACCACTCTTCCATCACCGGGACCAACGACATCAAGCCTAAATCTGCTCCCTGATGTTGCAAAGCCTGTTTAAACCAACTTAACCAACGTTCGTGTCGATAACTCAAAAATGCTCTTATCAACTCATTCTTACTGGGAAAATGCCGATAAAACGTAGCTTTACTGACGCCTGCCTCGGCAATGACTCGGTCGATACCGCTAGCGCGAATGCCATCGCGGTAAAACAAGTCATGTGCAGTTAATAAAATCCGCTCACGCGCGGGTTTATCAGAAATAAAAGTTGTCTGTTTCAAATTCATAATGTTTATTGTAGACAGAACTGTCTACTGTTGCTACCATCTTCAATGTAGACAGAACTGTCTACCTCTGCTTTTCATTTATCACTGCGAGATAAAAATCATGGAAACCAAACCACCTCTACCTCCTTTTACTCTAGAGTCCGCCACACAAAAAGTACGCATGGCTGAAGATGCATGGAATAGTCGCGATCCTGACCGGGTAGCGCAGGTTTATACTGAAGATACAATTTGGCGCAACCGAACAGAATTTCCAATTAGTCGCGCACATGTAAGAGAGTTTTTACAACGCAAATGGGCCAAAGAACTTGATTACCGTTTAATCAAGGAATTATGGGCAACTGTAGGTAATCGAATTGCTGTCCGGTTTGCTTATGAATGGCATGACGATGCCGACAACTGGTTTCGTAGCTACGGCAATGAAAACTGGGAATTTAACGAATACGGCCTAATGCAGAAGCGATTCGCTAGCATCAATGATTTACCGATTAAACCGGAAAATTGTTTGTTTCATTGGCCACTGGGACGGCGACCTGACAATCATCCCGGACTGAGTGAATTAGGGCTTTGAGATTAGCATGAAGATCAGCCAGTAAATACCGGCTGATCATGCTCCTTATAGCGGATTAGTGACTAACGTCGACTTTAGCACCTTTTTGCTGACCAATTTCCGCCAGCGTTTGGGTAAACCAATCAGTATCGATATTAAAAGGTTTGCCACCTTTGATACGTGGAAACTCAATCGCCCGCAAAACATTACCGTTATCTTCGTCATGTCCCATGACACCGGACTCCCGACGAAAAGCACATTCCACAGCCAAGTCTGCGCAGGATTTAATCAAACGCATATCATCAACATTAGCCGCGGCGGCACGGGCAAAATAACCAGATTTTTGGATTAAAGTTTTTTCAGCACCTATCATTTGGGCAAACTGTTCACCAAACCATTTACCTGGATTGACCGCATCCAGTTTGATATGACCAAAAGCATCACGCGGCACTTCTTGCCCTTTGGCTTGCAGTTCTGCCACGATGGCATCGACACCTGCACCTTCGGAAACAAAAATATTAACGCAGTCAACTTTATTCATCACTTCACGCAAACGAGCTGCTTCTGCAGCCAAATCAATGTCCATCTCCGGCACAAAAACAGCGTGCACTTCATACGATTCACGAGACAGGCCTAATTCTGGTAACCACTCGGCACGATCCAGCAATTTACGATATTCTTGCGCAGTAGCAGCAGTCAACCATCCGCAGTTACGCCCCATTACTTCGTGCACTATCAACATACGCGGATTGGAGTTGTTCTCGGCAACCACGTTCCAGAAATAACGAGCACCTTGCTCGGCAGCAGTCCAAGCACCTAAAGATTGTTTGATAGGAAATACGTCGTTATCAACTGTTTTTGGCAAACCAATTACAGTAAGACCATAGTCGTTTTTAGCCAAAAAAGCAGCCAAATCGGCCGCAGCAGTATTGGTATCATCCCCACCTATGGTGTGCAAAATATCAACATTGTCTTTGATTAATTGATCAGCCGCCACTTTTTGCGGATCTTCGCCCTCTTTAACCAAACCACGCTTTACACAATCTTTAACATTAGTTAGTTTGACCCGGCTGTTGCCAATGATCGAACCACCAAAAGATTGCAGTAAACCAGCTTTTTGGCGAACTTCTGTGGTAACCGGATAGGAATCGCCCAGCAATAATCCTTTATAGCCACCACGGTAGCAAATAATTTCAATACTGGGATCGATTTCAGTATAGCGTTCAATCAAACTGCCGACCGCTGAGTTCAAACAAGGCGCCAAGCCGCCTGCGGTAAGAATTGCAACTTTTTTGGGTTTGTTCATAAGCATAGAATATTAAGGTTAAGAAAAACAACAGATGGCAATCGATCTAACTTCATATAATGCATAAATGCGCCTGCCAATTGCATGATAATGTTACTAACTGATAATTTTAACACATGCATTTGCTTTGTCAGCCATAGCGTTTCGTGCTTATGCAGTGTAGCTATCTGTTCAGGCTGCTAATAACAATAAAGCCAAATTTAAATATTGAAGTTGGAAAAACTAGCCATATAGGAAACTGCAATAGTATTGGTTGTTATTATTTTACTTCGCATACAATCATACGTCGGCATCACCGATACGCATAACATACTAGTCGGTAAGATTTTCATTCACCCTTAAGCCAAGTATTAATAATTTGGCAAAACTCATCTGGGGCTTCGACATAAAGCCAATGACCTGTATCAGGTATTGTTACAATTTTTGCCCGAGGAAAAGATTTGAAAACAGCTTCTGGGTCGATATATGTAGAACGCTCACCAGCAATAAACAAGACTTTGTCAGAATAATGCTGCGTAGAATACTCAGGAAAATCTACAATGGAATGCGCAGTCTTCTGAATAATATCGAGATTGATCCGCCAACAATAACAGCCATCCTTTAACAACAAATTCTGCAACAAAAACTGCCGAAAAGCAGTATCAGGAATAGCTTCTGCCAAATATAATTCTGCGTTTTTACGATTAGTAATTTGATCTAGAGGCAACTGTTTAAGTGATTGGATCATCTCGTCAAAACTGTGCTTGTAATTGACGGGCGCTATGTCGGCCACCATCAGATTTTTAACCCGATGCGGATGATGTAAGGCAAGCCACATGGCAATTTTTCCACCCATGCTGTGCCCAAGCACATGCGCATTTTGCAGTCCCAGTTGATCCATGAAACAGACTATGTCATAGGCCATTTCCGGATAATCCATCTGTTCTGAATGCGGAGAAGCACCATGGTTGCGCATATCCAACACATAAACCAGATAATCTGCAGATAAACGCTTGGCAACTGTGCGCCAATTTCTTGATGATGCTAAGAATCCGTGCAAAATGATTAGCGGGTAATCATTATCACCACCATAAACTTCATAAACCAGATCAACAGACTTCATTGATATCAAGCAAAACCAAACAAAGCACCCAACAAACCCCCGAATACGCCTCCCCAAACGACCAACCAACCTAAATGTTCTTTAATGATGGCTTGCACAATTTCTTTGACCATTTGTGGTGTTAACTCGCTCAAGCGCTTGTCAATGACGTCCTCAATTTTACCGGTCAACTCTTCTCCAATTTTATGCGCATTCAAACTTTGCTGTAGCGCATGTTTAAACCGATCAGATTCAACCATATCTTGTAAAGTATGCCGCATTTTTTCGATAAATGACTGCTTAAGTGGCAATAACGCCTCTTCTCCTCCCATCATCATCAACATACTACCAAAAGAGGAATTCATGATGGACGATACCAAGCCTTCATATATTTTTTCATAATCTACGGCATTCAAAAGTGGGTTTATGTTTAAAACCTTACTACCTTCTTGCTCTTGTCTTTCGATAAAGTGTTCAATATTATCAAGCGTAAAAAACTGCTCCATCATTAATTTTTTAATAGAAACTTTAAACTCCTCAAAACGCGCAGGAATTATTCCAGAACCATATAATAAAGGTACTTTTTCAAACAACATGTGAATAGCAAGCCAATTGGTTACAGCACCTGAAAAAGCAAAGAAACCAATCGCTTTGGTAATTTCCGGATAAAACGGACAGATATAACCTGTCAAAATTATTATCACCGCTATTAAATTAGTTACAGTACTTTTATTAACGATTCTTTCCATTTTTGTGTCACCTGAAAATCTATTATTAATTCTGGACATTTGATAAAGTAATGACAAAAAAAAAGCCCAACGATG
>NZ_LUUI01000097.1 GCF_001644015.1 Methylomonas lenta | reverse complement strand
ATTTTTCTCGTTCCCACGCGGCGCGTCACTGCCATTAAGTTAAGAATCAGCACTTAAAAACAATGTTTCTTTTGTCGCTTATGAAAGTTCAGCAACACCCTGGCGGATGAGTTTTTACGCGCAGGCTTGCGTTGACTTCGCTCCAGACAAGGATTAGTCAGGAACAACGACGTTAACTGCGCCAACAATTGTTCTGTCTCGAAACCGCTGACCAGTAATAAATCCAATGCGCGGTTCTTGATCGCGTTAAACGATACCGCTCTATTGACGCTCTGCGGATACTGCGTGACTTTGGCATCCAGCATCGCTTGGGCCGTGTCGGTTAGCAAAGACTCCAAGCCGGATAGGTACACGGTCGCATGAAAATCTTGCCGAATAGCCTCGGCACCGATCCCGGTGAAGTTCTCCAACTCCAGACGGGTCTTGAGCAAACCATAGAAGGTTTCTATGCCCCAGCGCAAATAGTACAGTTCGCGAAACCCGTCGGTGGGATAGCGAGTGTTATCCAGCAACGAAGTCACCAGGACTTCATATTCCCCTGTATTCAATAGAACTCTGACCAAGCGCACTTTGAGCGATAAGGGCAAGCCAATTTCGCGAATCAGTGCTAATTGTCCGGCGCAGGGTTTCAGAGTGACCTCTTGACTATCAGGGCCTTGGCCTTTAAGCATTTCCCGGGCTTCGGCAAACGAGGCCGCCGAACAGCGAATGACAAAGTCGCGTTCACATCGACTGAGCTCCGCCAACATTCGGTAGGACGGGTAGTTCCTGTCCATCGTCAGCAAATCCCCAACACGGGTGTGCGGCAAATGCCCGACCGCCAAGTCGACCTCATAGGCTTTGGCTTTACCCAGCGTCGCATCTAAAGCGACTCGGTTGAGTACGTCATACAATACCGAAGCCAGGGCATAAGGCCGTTCGCCCTGGATTTCCGCGTCTTTTCCATTGCTCCAGGCTATGGTGCCAAATTCTTCGCGAATGGCTTCATTGTCTGGCAACACGAGCTTCGAACCATCAATCGCCAACACCCGAAAACCCCAGAAACGCAGATAATCCTCGTTGCCATAGAGCGTCTCCACTATGGCAACTTGGTTCAGTTCGATGAATGCCGTGTGTTTCAGTTTATACCGCGCCTGTGATAATGCGCTGGCACTGACGGTAGGTCGCCCTAACCACGTCATTGCCTCGTTCACAACGTTTTGCAGTGACTTGACGCTGTTCCTCATCACCAACACCAAAACCAAGCCGAACGTTAAACTACGCTCTCGCGTAAAGGCCTTCTCATCCCGGCGGTGACGCGCCTTGAAATCCTCCGCATTAATTCGGGCTTGAGTCTCTTCAACGGCTTGCTTTTGTTAGTACACTTCATCATTAAA
>NZ_LUUI01000096.1 GCF_001644015.1 Methylomonas lenta | reverse complement strand
GTGAATATACAAAGAATCTATTGCTTGGTCGTAGCTTAATTTCATGGTTTAAATCTCCGATCAGGAAAAGCATTTTGTACGGTTACGTCGTCTTCCAAAGTCAATATTCATGCAACCTTTTAATTCCGCGTGGGCACATAAACCGTGCCCACCCTACCCGGCTTCCACGCTCCAATGTCATGCTGGCGGCACCGCCAACGATTTCGCCAAGCTTGCAAATGAAACATTTCATGCGGACAACCTAAGTTTGAGGAATGATTTTTCTCCCATGATGCCGCGCCGAGCACCGGAGGCTTTGAACGGATCAGCCCGCAGGGGCGATGCAGGGAGGCATCGCGTTTTTCGTAGGGGCTGGGAAGCCCCTTCGGAAAACCCCGTTCAAAGCCTTCGGCGCGCAGGATAAACGCGGCATGGGGTGGCCTTTTCTTTGGATACTTTCTTTTGGTCACGCAAAAGAAAGTATCGCGGTTGCCGGTCCGCGAACCGGCGTTAAATCAGGCTTCGCGATAGCGAAACAATATTCATGCAAACTTTTAATTCCGCGTGGGCACAAAAACCGTGCCCACCATACTCGGCTATCCCGCCATTTCGCATAAAAAAACAATTGCAGAAGCGGTCATATGCAGAACATAAGCGACAATTGCAGGCGGGACTTCTGTGACATCGCTACCTTGCCCATGCCCTCCAAGACGATTTCGAGCAGGAGGAATTCCAGTTTCCAATGAGCTTCGCAAAGAATTAAAGTGTTGTTGCCAAAACTTTGGGATCACTTCATTTACAAAAAGAACATCGAGTAGAGCCTTGCTTGTAGCATTAGCATCGTGAGCCCATCCTCGTTTTTTGCATATTATCTTCATTACGCTTTCAAACGCTTTGAGACACTCGGCGAGCGTTTCTTTGTCATTTCCGTGCCGGTAATGTTCATGGGCTTTTAAAAATTCAGCCTGTGCACCAGCAAATTCAGGTGCACGTATTAAACCGAGTGCCGGTTTAACCACCTCCAAATGGATCAATTGAGAGTCAATGCGGATGATTTCACCCTCTAAATACTGGAATCCGATACCATGCTCTTGAAACCTTTGATTCAGTTCTTCAATTGCACTATCAGCTAACTCAGATGCCTTTGATCGACCAAGATACTCATAGCGACGGGTAAATTTATCAATGACCCGAAAAGAAAATTCAATTGCATCAAGTACCTTTTCTGAGTCGTCCTGCTGAATTAAAAAATTGAAGATCTCATCAATATAGCGCCTGTCGTTATATTTATTTATTTCCGGAGGTAGAAAAAATAATCCGTATTCACGGCACAATGCACCAACGATAAATTTGTATGCCTGAAAAACTTCCGCATAGTGCCCCTGATAATCCCGTTCGTCGCCTAGAATATCCCTCCAAATATGCACAACCTGAACTTTCAGTGGTTGAGGAATCGTGTCGTAGATGTAAATATCAGGGACATCACCACGTAATTTCTTCTGCCGTTTTGAAAAAATGTCGAAAGAAGCCATTTTTGTCCTGATAAATGGTTATTTTAAAGACCATACGACGGAACACGTCAGCGGTTCCTCCGCATGGTGGCGGATCATCCGCACTTCGACTCCCCACAATTCAAACAAGTCATACACCCATCCATCAACACCATCGCCTTGGTGCTGCATTTGGTACACAACACCGCTTTTTCCGGAAACTCTCCATTGTCCGACTCACCATGCTGGGCATCGAATTCTGCACGTTTTTCGTCCAGAAACAGTTTCTGATGATCGGTCATTTTTTCCGACTTGATCATGCCGATGTGCTTCATATGCGATTCTATGGCGTGGCCGATTTCGGCGACCAGCGACGGCATGAACACGCCGCCTTTCTTGAAATAACCGCCGTGTGGATCGAACACTGCTTTCATTTCTTCCACCAAAAAAGTGGCATCGCCGCCCTTGCGAAACACCGCCGAAATCAAGCGGGTTAACGCCAGCACCCATTGAAAGTGCTCCATGTTTTTTGAGTTGATGAAAATTTCGTAAGGCCGGCGTTCTTCGTGCTCGGTACCCTGATTCAGGATGATGTCGTTGATGGTGATGTACAACGCATGTTCGGACTGCGGCGTTTTGATCTTGTATGTAGAACCTAGCAGCACTTCCGGCCGAGCCAGATTTTCATTCATCGATTCCAGCGACGGCTCTTCCACTACCGGCTGAACGACTTCGGCGATTTCTTTGCTCAGCACTTTGTAGCTAACGATTTTTTTGTTGATTTTGTGTAGTGTCATGGGAACCTCAAATTCCGTAGACTGGGTTGAACGATAGCGATACCCAGCTTAAATGTCTTAAATGCTGGGTTTAACAACCCAGCCTACGCCATTGGCAGCTTAAAACTTGCCGTAATAGCCTTCTTTCAAGGCGTCGAACAAATTGGCGGCGCTGTGGACTTCGCCGTCGTATTCCACGTCTTCGTTACCTTTAAATTCCACCACATGACCGTCTTCCAGCGTGAACTGGTAGGTGGTATTTTCCAGGTCGGATTCTTTTACGAGTACACCCTGGAATACTTCCGGGTTGAAGCGGAAGGTGGTGCAACCTTTCAAGCCTTGTTCGTAGGCGTATTGGTAGATGGACTTGAAGTCCTCATACGGATAATCGGTTGGCACGTTAGCGGTTTTGGAAATCGACGAATCTATCCATTTTTGCGCAGCGGCCTGGATATCAACATGTTGCTTGGGCGTGACGTCGTCGGCAGCGATGAAGTAGCTCGGCAATTGCAGATCAGGATTTTCGCTGTACGGCATCGCTTGCGGATTGATCAAATGGCGGTAGGCCAGTAATTCATAGGAAAATACGTCGATTTTTTCCTTGGATTTTTTGCCTTCGCGGATCACGTTGCGCGAATAGTGATGGGCAAAGCTGGGTTCGATGCCATTGCTGGCGTTATTGGCCAAGGATAAGGAAATAGTACCGGTAGGCGCGATTGAGCTGTGATGGGTAAAGCGGCAACCAACTTCAGCCAGTTCCGCTACCAATTCCGGCAACTCCTGGGCAATTTTTTGCATGTAGCGGCTGTATTTGGCGTGCAGGACTTTACCCGCTACTTGATCACCCAGCTTGTAGCCATCGGTTTTCATTTCCGGACGCTTGTGCAGCATTTCGCCTGTCACTGTGAACAATTGCTCCATGATGGGCGCCGGGCCTTTTTCTTTTGCTAGCTCCAAGCCGGTTTTCCAGCCTTCAACAGCCAGTTCTTTGGTGACTTGTTCGGTAAAGCTCAACGACTCATCGTTGCCGTATTGCATGCCTAACATGGTGATGGTGGAACCCAAACCCAGATAGCCCATGCCATGACGGCGCTTGCCGGTGATTTCGTCGCGCTGTTTTTCCAGTGGTAGGCCGTTGATTTCCACCACATTATCCAACATGCGAGTGAAGATGCGGATGGTTTTACGATAAGCATCCCAATCAAAATAAGCTTCCTTACTAAACGGTCTTTCCACGAAGCGGGTCAGATTGATCGATCCCAATAAACAGCTGCCGTATGGCGGTAGCGGCTGTTCGCCGCAAGGGTTGGTGGCACGTATGTGCTCACAAAACCAGTTGTTGTTCATTTCGTTGACCTTGTCGATCAAAATGAAACCTGGTTCAGCGTAATCGTAAGTCGAAGACATGATAATGTCCCACAAACGGCGGGCCGGCATCACTTTGCTGATACGGCAAGCCACCAATCCGTCGTCATTGACCACATAGTCTTTTTTATTCGGTAGGTCGCGCCAGACGATTTTGTTGCTATCAGTCAAATCGATATTGTCAGTATTAACTTCACGTTCGCTAACGGGGAATGATAGCGCCCAGGGGCCATCATTTTTTACTGCTTCGACAAATTCGCTGGTAATCAGCAATGACAAATTAAACTGACGCAAACGGCCGTCTTCACGTTTGGCACGAATAAAATCCACCACATCGGGGTGGGCTACATCGAAAGTGGCCATTTGCGCACCACGCCGGCCACCGGCCGAGGATACGGTAAAGCACATTTTGTCGTAAATATCCATGAACGACAGCGGACCGGAAGTATAGGCGCCGGCGCCGGACACATAAGCATCGCGTGGCCGCAGGGTAGAAAACTCGTAGCCGATGCCGCAACCGGCTTTCAGGGTTAGACCGGCTTCATGCACCTTGGCCAGAATGTCATCCATCGAATCTTCGATGATGCCGGACACGGTGCAATTGATGGTGGAGGTGGCGGGTTTGTGTTCCAGCGCACCGGCATTGGAAACGATACGACCGGCCGGAATAGCGCCTTTACGCAGTGCCCAGAGAAAATCTTTGTAGTGTTTTTCCTGCAAGGCTTTGGATTTTTCAACTTCGGACAGGGCTTTGGCGACACGCTTATAGGTTTCATCGATGTTGGCATCGATGGCATTGCCATCCTTGGTTTTCAAACGGTACTTGCTGTCCCAGATGTCAAGCGAAGCGCTTTGTAACGGAATGTCGACATTGTTTGGCGTCACAATTTGAAGTTTTGCGGTCATTCGTGGTTTCCCTTATCTGAATTATGGTACGAGTCGATTACAACCACAGGCCTTAAAAAAACCAGCTAAGACATTGATGTGCAATCGGTTTGAAGCAGAAAACACTACAGCAAGGCTTAATACTGCATATAGTGTATTTGTAAAAATATTAACACAACATATTGTGTTTTTAGCAGGATATTTTTATCTTTTTTTGCTTGCAAGTAGTTAGTTTTTACACTTCAATGGCTTAGCGAAAATTTTTAATAGCATCATCATCCAGACCTAGCTCGGGCATTAATTAATCTGAAAAACCTATGGACAATCTAAATCACTAAACTAGACTTCAAGCTACGCCGATCTTTTTGACGGTCTCTAAATTGCCGGGGGAATAAAAATGATAAAAAAAACTGCCTTTTCTATAGGCCTACTGTCCTGTTTTGGGCCTGCTTTAGTCAATGCTGATAACAAATGCATGGATATCAGCTTAGATCCGGAAAGAGTCTCTGGTCCATTAAGACCTACCTCGCTAGATGAATGCAATACTGTCTGGGACACTTTAGAATCCAGTAAAAGCTTTCCGCATGTTTTCACACAGAATCAAACCCATCTTTACCCAGGACTATGTTATGTGTCTACCGGTAACGGCATAGCTGCAAAGTTAGGCTCAACGGCAATCAATGTGCGCTCCGCATCGGCGTGGACTACCGAGTTTCTGCCTATTATTATTCCTAACGGTATAGACACCATGGCTACTGTCATTAGCCAATGGAGTGTAAACACCACCAGGAATAAACCATTAGGCAAGCTATTCTCTGCAGACGCGATCGATCTCATCTCTTCCAGTGAATTTGATGTAATTGTTGGCGGGAGTGATCAGTTTGAGAAAGCCAAAGGCGCGGTCAGGATAGACTCTGAGCTAGTAGATAATCCACTTGGCACTCAGTATCCACCCCTTATCAAAATCACCAACATTTCTGGCAAGGTTTGCTTACATAAATAGACACTGCCTAAGAATGCCGGGGCAGTTTAAATACCGCCCCACCTCTCCGAGAACTTTTGTATCACGGACTATCAATCCCCTTTGATCAGCCCCAACAAATCATCCGCCGACATTTTGCCACTGATATCCGCGCCGTCCAGCAAGCTATCAGCCAAGTCGCGTTTATGGCTATGCAGTGCAACGATTTTTTCTTCTATCGTGTCTTTGGCTATCATGCGATAGATCGTCACCGGTCGCTGCTGACCCATGCGATGCGCGCGGTCCGAAGCCTGGTCTTCCACCGCCGGATTCCACCAAGGGTCCATATGAATCACATAATCGGCTGCTGTTAGGTTCAAACCGACGCCGCCGGCTTTCAGGCTGATTAAAAATAAATCGCCTTCACCGCGCTGAAACGCATCAACCCGCCGTTGACGTTCTTTGATCGGGGTACTGCCATCCAGATACTGATAACTAATCCCCCGTTGTTCGATATGGGCTTTAATGAGTTGCAGATGATCGACAAATTGGCTGAATACCAGCGCTTTGTGTTTATTGTCGATTAATTCGTCGACAATCTCGGCAAATGCCGCTAATTTACTGCTGGGCAAAGCGATTTCCGGGTTTGCCAACTGAGTATTGCAACAACTGCGACGCATCTTGCTGATAGCCGCCAGAATTTGTAGATGCTTTTGTCCAGGCGGACCGTCATTGCTGGATAGCATCGCCAGGCTTTCGCGGCGCAGAGCCTCGTAAAACACCTTTTCTTCCTGACTGAGTTCGACATAGAACGGAATTTCGGTACGCGACGGTAATTCCTGCAAGACCTGGGTTTTGGTGCGACGCAGGATAAACGGCTGGATCAGTTTTTTTAACTGTTGTTTGGCTTGTACACTTCTATCCCGCTCGATAGGGCCGGCAAAGCGTTTGTTGTATTGTTCCAGCGAACCCAGCAAGCCCGGATTGATAAAGCGAAACAAATTCCACAACTCACCCAGATGATTTTCCAGTGGAGTACCGGTCATGATGACTTTAAAGCCAGCCTGCAGATTCATTGCCCCTTGCGATCGACGGGTAGCGATGTTTTTAATGGCCTGGGCTTCGTCAAGAATTGCAGTCCGGAAACTGATTTTGGCCAGCATTTCCGCCACTTGTTCCTGCTGCAACATGCCATAGCTACAGATCAATACATCAAAAGGCTGTAAATTCTCCAGCAAGCGTTGACGGTCGCCACTACCGAGCACTATCGGTTTTAAGGTGGGAGCAAAACGGTTGGCTTCTTTTTCCCAGTTCATGCAGACCGAGGTTGGCGCTACGATCAAACTGGGGCCTCCCGGTGCCTGTTCCACCAACAATGCCAGGCCTTGTATGGTTTTGCCCAACCCCATGTCATCGGCCAGACAGGCGCCCACTCCCCATTGAGCCAAGCGCGACAGCCAATTGTAGCCATCCATTTGATAATCACGCAGTTCCGCTTGAAAAGTCGACGGAACTCGCGGCTTATAATCGCGGGCGTCTTTGAGCCGTTGAATATGGTTTTGCCAATGTTTATCGGCTTTAAAACCCGCTTCATCCTGCCAGTCTTCCAAGGTCAACGCTGCTAACGGATTTATCCGCACTTTCTTGCCGCTGATATCCGCATAAGCTTTCAAGTCTTCCAATCGACGCCTAAATTCATCGGTCAAGGCAATAAACTGCCCATCTTTCATTTGCAGAAAGCGGCCCTGGCGATTATCCAGCAAGCCTAAGAGCTGCTGCATATCCAGCACGGTTTCATCGTTGATTTTTAATTCGCCCTGCAGGGCAAACCAGTCGTTGTCGCGTTTGACTTGCACACTTAAGCCACTACCATTGCTGTGGCCCAGCACTTTAAAACGCACACCTTCCGGCCATTCCAATAAAGCCAGTTCAGTCGGTAAATTCTGCGCCTGTAATAAAAACTCCAAACAGGCTTCAGGGTCTTCCAGCAGCCAGTCCCCGGCAGGGTCGCGTTCCACGTCTTGCAGGGCTGGGCAAGCGTCAATGACTGCGTTGGCCTGTTTTTTTTCCAGCTTTAAATCACGTTGGGTTTGCAGGCGTTTTCCATCGACTTCCGCCAACACACTTTCTCCGCCTTGGCCGGGTTGAAAATAGGCTCCCCCACAGGTAAAAGGCCTTACCAATAATGCGACTCTTAAGCCTTCATTGTGAGGTAATAGATGAATCCTTGCCGTGGCATCGGCTTTGACTTGTTCGGCACTACTGGAACTGCCGCCAATGTCAGAATGTACTGTCAACAAGCCGGAAATACTGGTCAATGTTTGCAACACTCTTTCTTGAGCAGAAGCAGGCACTTCTAGCCCTTTTGCGCCAAGCACCGTAAAAATTTTGTGATGATCTGCGGTAAATTCCACCACTCGCAAACGGGTTGGGGTTTCTTTAATGATATGAAACTTTTGTTCATATTTGGGCGCAGGCTCCAGGATGATCTTGATTTTATCGTTCTTTTCTAAGCGTTTAACGCGTAATTCCGCTTCGCCGTTCACCACCTCAACCCTCACCTCCGGCGCATCGGCCCAAAATAAAGTCGGGTGACCTATCAAGGCTTGTGGAATATTGCCGTCAAATTCAAAATAAGTGCTGCCGCCGTACCAACCTGAATCGCGGTATTCCTTGATATGACTACAAAGCCTTTGATCATGCTGGCTGAGATAATCAAAACTATCGCGCTCATGTGCCAAACGTTTCAAAGCGACTGCCCGGCCTTTGCTCCAGCCGCCTTTAGCTTGTTGTTTTTGTTCGCGCGGCTCGATTTTGATATGGTCTTGAGCCTCATTAAAACTTAATAGCCAAGTCAGTCGAGTTGGCTTCTCGACTTGGGCTGAGCTGTCGGGTTTTTTATCGCTAGCCGGTAGATTCAGCAACGCATCCAGCGCCACTTCCCAGTCTGCTCGACTGGCAAATAAGTCGGCCAGTGCTTTAGAACCATTATCAAAAAATCCGCTATCCCACTGCGCTGCTTTTTGCGGCTGCAGGCTGCTGAAAACCTTTGCCAATTCTGCCGCAGGCCAACGGTAACCGTTGTTCAAACAATGTGTATAAAGCTGCTGATGGACCGGTTCCACGCTTTTAGCAAAATCGGCTTTAGCCCAATGCTTAAATATCAGCAATAACATGGGCTGCATTAATGGCATGCTAAAAACAGAATCCGGCACACCACTTTCCTTAAAACCGCTGGCGACGCGATAAGACAGCAACAAAGAAATCAGTTGATCACGTTGCTGCAAATCACCTTGTTGATATTGCTGAAACAGGATCAAGTACTGAAAAACCGAACCCCAAAAACCGTTGGTTTTGATGGCCTGATTCAATAATATCGTCAGTTTTTTGCGTAATTTGCTGTCGTTGGACTTTAAGATAGCCAACGGATAAAACACCCCGGCCAAACCATAGAAATAGGTATTCCGTTGTGCGCTAAGTTTTCTGAGATTTGACAGGGCTTTTTCGTAATGACTGACCGCTTCGTCATAATCACCGCGTAAGAACATCATCATTGCCGCTATAGCTTGCAATTCCGGCTGTTCAGAATTAGCTGTCTGCGCAGATACGACCTGCCATTCACCCCGTAACAACTTCAATTCCATCAAGACTCGAGTGAATAATCGATTCTCTCTGCCATCAGTGTCTGCTAATTGTTGTTGATAAAAGGCATCCAGCTCAGGCTGCTGATATAGATAAATCAATTGATGCAAACAGGCGTAAGCCGCCAATTCTTTCAAGATATGCGGATGATGCTGTTCGAAAAAGCCGATATCCAGCGGATTAAAAAACCAGGACAGGTATAGATCAATCGTATGCGGTAAATTTCCCGGATAGCGTTGGCCGATATCCAAACAGGACTGCATCTTCGGATAATCGCCACGATGAAAATGAATCCGTGCATCCCGAATACAGTCTTCGACTGTGTTGTAGTGATAATAACCGGTCCCGGTAGAATTTAGCTGTTTCACTACGGCTACATATTCATCGAACTCATTGTCGACAATCAATTGTCGAGTGATGGCCTCTACCAGTGTGCGGGCACAGCGAGTACCGCCTGGACGGATATTTTCCTCCAGTATGCCAGCCGTAATCAGCGGTCTTATGCGTGCCTTGACCGTTTCTGACTTCAGAACCCGATTACCTTCCTTGATACCTAAGTCGGCCAAATATTTAGCAATATTCGTCAACGAGCAATAGCCATAATATACCGCTAGCAGTTTGACGATAACTTGCAACTCATTTGGCAAAGCACGGTAGGCGTCCAAATATTTGAGTTGTTGCGAGGCATGCATAAATAAATCCTGAATAAAACCGATGTGATAAAAAGTTAACTCAATAAAAAAGCCCGCATGAAGCGGGCTCTGTAGGCTTAATCAAGCCTGATTAGAGTTTGGCTAATACTTTAGCAACAGTCTCACCCATTGCCGCTGGAGTCGGCGCAATCGTCACGCCCAACGCTTGTAGCATTTCGACTTTTTCTGCTGCCGATTCACCGACAGACGAAATAATCGCACCAGCATGGCCCATGCGGCGACCTTTAGGGGCAGTTAAGCCGGCGATATAAGCTACGACTGGTTTGCTCATGTGTTCTTTAGCAAAAATACCGGCTTCTACTTCCTGTGGACCGCCGATTTCACCTATCATGACGATTACTTTGGTTTCCGGGTCTTGTTCAAACTTTTCCAGAATGTCACGGTGCGAACTACCATTGATTGGATCGCCGCCAATACCGACTGAAGTGGAAATACCAATACCCAGCGCTTTCATTTGATCGGCCGCTTCATAACCCAAAGTGCCGGAGCGGCCAACGATGCCGACATTGCCCGGCATATAAATATGACCCGGCATGATACCCAGCATGGATTTACCCGGACTAATGGTGCCAGCACAGTTAGGGCCGGTCAGCACCATACGTTTTTCTTTCGGGAATTTGCTCAGGAATATTTTGACCTTCATCATGTCCTGAGTCGGAATTCCGTCAGTGATAGACACACAGAATTTAATACCGGCTTCAGCCGCTTCCATGATGGAGTCGGCTGCATAAGCCGGTGGCACGAATACGATACTGGCTTCGGCGCCGGCTTGTTCTACCGCTTCTTTAACGGTATTGAATACCGGCCGGCCCAGATGGGTTTGGCCGCCTTTGCCCGGCGTAATACCACCGACTACGTTGGAGCCATAATCTATCATTTCCTGTGCGTGGAAAGTGCCGATTTTTCCGGTAAAACCTTGCACGATAATGCGGGTGTCTTTATCAATAAAAATTGCCATGTTGTTTCCTTAACCTAGTCTTGCGACTACTTCGTTACGTGCCTGCACCGCTTTCTCGGCGGCTTCCGCCAAGGTTTCAGCCATGATGATGGGTAAGCCGCTATCTTTGATGATCTTGCGACCTTCCTCAACATTGGTGCCGGACAAACGCACGATCAACGGCACTTGCATGTCGATTTTTTTCACCGCATGCACCACACCTTCGGCAATCCAGTCACAGCGGTTGATACCGGCGAAAATATTCACCAACATGGCTTTGACGTTTTTATCCTGTAACACCATGCGGAAGGCTTTTTCAGTACGTTCTGCCGAGGCACCGCCGCCGACATCCAAAAAGTTGGCCGGTTCGCCGCCAGCTAGTTTGATCATGTCCATAGTCGCCATGGCCAAACCGGCACCATTGATCATGCAGCCGATGTCGCCATCCAGCCCTACATAACTCAAACCGCGATCGGCAGCTGCCATTTCGCGTGGATCTTCCTGGGTCTTGTCGCGCAATTCGGAGATTTTTTGCCGACGAAACAGCGCGTTGTCGTCGAAGCTCATTTTGGCGTCCAAAGCGATCAATTCGCCGTGACCTGTGATAACCAGCGGATTGATTTCCACCATATTGGCATCCAGCTCACGCATCGCGCGATAGCAACCTTGAATTAATTTGACGGCTTGCGGTACCAAGTCAGCGTTTAAGCCGAGGGCAAATGCCATTTTCCGGGCTTGAAAATCCTGCAAACCTACTGCGGGCTCGATATAGATTTTCTTGATTGCATCCGGGTTGTTTTCTGCCAGCTCCTCGATTTCCATACCCCCCTGGGCTGAACCTACCATGACGATGCGCTCTTGCGCACGATCAATCAATAAGCTGAAGTAGAGTTCTTTGGCAATATCGGTGCCTGCTTCTACGTATAAACGCAAGCATTGTTTGCCGGCTGGGCCGGTTTGATGCGTTACCAGACGTTTGCCAAGTAATGCTTCCGCGGCTTCGCTGATTTCATCATGGGTTTTGCAGACTTTAATGCCGCCGGCTTTACCACGGGCACCGGAGTGAATCTGGGCTTTAACCACCCAAACATGGCCGCCGATTTCGCGCGACCGTTGCACAGCATCTTCCGGACTGTAGGCCAGTCCGCCGGCAGCGATCTTTACGCCGTATTCGGACAGCAATTGTTTTGCTTGGTACTCATGTATGTCCATGCATCTCTCTCATCTATTTTTGAATTCATGTGAACATGGCGAAAGATCAAAGACGAAAACACCCTCGCCTTTAGCCTTTAGCCTTTAGCCTTTAGCCTTTAGCCTTGTTTTTTTGCAATCGCTTCAGCAGCACGCACAATATTATTGGCCATCCGCTCGGAAGCAGCATCGATTAAACGACCATCCAGCGCAGCAGCACCTTTGCCTTGTGCGGCGGCTTCCTGTAACGCGACCAAAATGCGTTTGGCTTTTTCCACTTCAGCTGCAGGCGGGGTGAATACTTCGTTAGCCAAAGCGATTTGGGAAGGATGAATGGCCCATTTGCCTTCGCAACCCAAAGCAGCGGCCCGGCGGGCACCGGCTTTATAGCCTTCGGGATCTTTGATGTCGCCGAAAGGGCCGTCGATAGGACGCAAACCATAAGCGCGGCAAGCTACCGTCATACGACTAATGGCAAAATGCCATTGATCGCCAGGATAATCAGGATTCAAACCGCCAATATTGACGGTGCGGGCGCGGTTACTTGCGGCGTAATCGGCCACGCCGAAATGCAGTGCTTCCAAACGGCCACCGATGGCGCCCTGTTTGGCAATATCTTCCACATTCGCCATACCTAACGCAGTTTCGATCAGGGCTTCGATACCTATTTTGTTAGTCAAACCCTGCTGCATTTCCAGCTGATTCAACATGGCTTCCACCATATACACATCACCGTAAACGCCCACTTTAGGGATTAACAAGGTTTTGATTTTGGCGCCGGCTTGTTCGACCAGATCGACCACATCGCGCACCATGTATTGAGTATCCAGACCATTGATTCGAACTGAAAGGGTCACCCCGTGGCCTTCCCAATCCAGATCATTGATAGCCTGGATGACATTTTTCCGAGCTTGCAGCTTATCGTCGGGTGCGACAGCGTCTTCCAGATCGAGAAATACAAAATCCACACCGCTTTTCAGGGCTTTTTCGAACATTTCCGGACTGGAACCCGGCACCGCCAATTCACAGCGTTGTACGCGTTGGGCATTGGCTTCGTATAGTGTGTGACTCATGAATTATCTTCCTACTGGCTGATTATTGACTGAAGGCGATCTTCAGCCCAGACTAAAAACAATCAGCCATTTTACTTTCAGACCCGTCAATGTCAATCGCTGCAGACCGATGAAACATTTGAGTTTCAGCATTCTGCCCCAGTAAACGACTTGCTGAAAACGGCCAAATATGCCACTATCCGGCGATTCTAAGCAGACTCATTTCATTCAAAGGAGAAACCTAATGGCAGGTCGCAATCACTTATTTATCCCAGGCCCAACCAACGCCCCACACGAAGTGCTCAGCGCCATGCATGTCGCCATGGAAGATCATCGTTCGCCGATCTTTCCTAATCTGTTCAAACCCATATTGGCCGACCTGAAAAAAGTCTTTCGCACTGAAGCAGGCCAGTGTTTCGTATTTCCAGCAACCGGCACAGCCGGCTGGGAAATTGCGTTGACCAACTGTCTGAATCCAGGCGACAAAGTACTGATTTACCGTTTTGGCCAATTCGCTCACTTGTGGATGGAAGCGGCGAGAAAACTCGGATTTGATGTCGAAATGCACGAAGTTGAATGGGGTAAAGGTATTCCGTTAGATGCATTGGAAGCACGCCTTAAAGATGACAAAAACCATGAAATCAAAGCCGTACTGGCCACTCACAACGAAACTTCAACAGGCGTTACCAGCGACATCAAAGGCGTACGCAAAGCCATGGATGCCGCTAATCACCCTGCCCTGTTGTTCGTTGACGGTGTCAGTTCTATCGCCAGCATTGAATTCCGCCTTGACGACTGGGGTGTAGACGGTGCTATCAGCGGCTCACAAAAAGGCTTTATGCTGCCTGCCGGTGCCGCCATCCTGGCTTTCAGCCAAAAAGCGCTGGCAATGATAGACAGCAGCAGCTACCCACGTTCGTTTTTCTCATTGAAAGATCAGATGAACGCCAACAAAGACGGCTACACGCCTTACACGCCATCCACACCAATGCTGCACGGCTTGCGCAAAGCCCTGGAATTGTTATTGGAAGAAGGCATGGACAACGTCTATGCTCGCCATCACCGTCTGGGCGAAGGCGTGCGTCGTGCGGTTGCGGCCTGGGGCTTAAGCATTTGCGCACAACCCGGCTTTGAATCCGACACAGTCACTGCCATCGTGGTGCCTGCCGACAAAGATGCGCGTGATGTGATTAGCACTGCTTTCAAAAAATACAATATTTCACTAGGTGCAGGCTTAACTGAAGTCGCTGGCAAAGTATTCCGTATCGGCCATATTGGCGACATGAATGATGTCTCTTTACTAGGCGCGATTGCCGGTGTGGAAATGGCCATGCTGGATAATGGCTTTAACATCAAACCCGGCAGCGGTGTAGCGGCGGCGATTGAATATTATCGCTCTACTGCCAACTAACTCTGACCAGTTTGAAGTTCAAAACCAAGAGATTATTGACATATAAGTGCTTGATTTAACTGCAAGCTAAGTTTATCAGGGCGTAAAGGGATTTACGCCCGCAAAGCTTATCAACGATAGGCGAAATCACGTCGAGATGAACAAACTCATGCCCAACAGGCAGGAAAAACGCGTTCTTCTGAACAAGCTACCATTGGTGTTGGAGAGTTGGCTATACTAATTCGGTAAAATAACCTATCTTCCAGGGCGGTCGTTCATGAATTACCAATCTCCCGATTATCATTTGGCGGCGGACGAGTTCGACCATCCACATCAATTCAAACCGAAACGCTTACGACGCTGGCTGGTGTTCTTGCTGGTGTTCTTGCCTTGCCTATTCGGCTCGCAGATTTACATTTTTCTGCAACCTGCCATTTACCAGAGTGTCGCTACCGTTTTAACCATGGCTGCCACCGACATTGATCAAGCCAGTCCTGAAGCTGATTTACAACATGTCAGCATTCAAAAGCAGGTTTTACTGGGCTCTGTGATTATGGAAAAAACCGCAGAACGTTTACAACAACTGCCCAGCAATTTAAAAACCTGGAGCGCTGATGAATTGAGAAGTTTATTGGCGGTGACTCCGGAGCCTGACACCAACCTGGTGCAATTGCAGGCTCAGGGGCCGGAACCTAAATTATTGCAATTAGCTGTTAATGCCTGGATAGAAAGTTATCTGCAAATTCGGGCTGCATTCATTGCCGAAAATACCGCTAAAGTCACTGAAGAGTTAAACAATGAATTGCAACGCATAGCCCAACAAGTGCAAGACAAACGAAATGAAATCGATCAGTTTCGGTTGAGTCATGACATTTTATCCACTGAAAGTGCCGATAATCAGGCACATGCTCGCCTGCAAGGTTTGAATAAATCGTTGAATGACGCAATGGAAGAAGAGGTTAAAACCAAAGCCAAGTTCGATGCCATATTGGATGCCATTTCCCGTAACGAAACCGTGATTCCGGAGTCGGATTCGCGCTCGATGGCGGTTTTAATCCAACAAGCAGAAAAGTTACGCGACCAGTTAGCGGCTATAGAAGCGCAATACACAAAGGAATACATTGATTTAAACCCTAGCCTGAGCCGGGTACGGGAACAGTTGGCGGAAATTGAAGCCAAAATCAGCGAAAAATCCAGCACCGGCAAAAATGTCGCCCGACAAGAAGCAGAAAACAACTACAACGCAGCCAGGCAAGCGGTGATAGCGCTTAAGCAACAAATGCAGGCACACAAAAAACTGGCTGCTGATTACACTTCGCAATTTACCGAGCATCAAGCCTTGCAAAAAGAGCTGGAAAATCTGGAAACTTTACAACAAGACACCCAGCAGCGATTAGTGGAAATCGATGTCAAACAACGGGAAAAATATCCGCAGGTTGATGTTGTCGACTGGGCGTCGTTAGCCGACAAACCGATTAGTCCGAATTATTTGCAGGAATCCCTATTAGCTTTTGCCATCAGCTTGGCTTTAGCCTTACTGGCAGTTTTGATCATTGATTATTTGAATCGAGAAAGCCCGCCATCTGCGCCAGCACCGTTATCTTTTGGCGGCATCCATTTACACCACCAACCCCAATCTATGCTGGACGCATTGAATCAACAACCACAGCGTGTGGCTTACGATCCATTAAAAGCCTTGCCTGTTGAAGAAACTCCGCGTGAAATGCCCCGACAGGAAGTTCTAGCTTTGTATCAATCGGCGGAACCCGTTATTAAAGCGATCATCAGCCTACTATTTAATGGTTTATCACTGATGGAAATACGCACAATTACCCCAGACTGCCTGAACACAAATACACTGATGATACTGATTCCGGGACAGCGCAATCTGATAATGACAGCATCAGTCGCCCATTTATGTGCCAGCGGTTATGTGTTTTCTGACTGGCCCAGTGAGGATGACATCAAAGCTCTGCTATGCTGTGCGGCGATTGATAGCGGTTTATCGCATCCCGAGCAAATCACCTTGGAAACTTTACAATTTACTTACCTATTATTTTTGCTACAGCAAGGTATCAAATTAGCTGATCTAAGCAAGATTGTCGGTCCGCTCCCGCCCAGTCGCTTACTGGAGCTCAGTCAATGGGCTACCACGCAAGCCAGTGTCTCCTTTGATAAAATCAGTCTAGATTATTTGAATGCTTCCTAAAGCCAAAGGCTAAAAATAAAATCGTTTAAGACTTGCCATGGTCGCTATTGAAGCTATCTTGGCATAAAATCTAGATCTATAACTAAAACAACTTAATTCAGGAGGCACCACAGTGGCACTGACATCGGTAGCGGTGAATCTTGCAATGGTTATGGCTTTGATAGGCATAGTGTTTGTTCTTTGGCAGTTGCAACGGGTTTTGGCCTACGAGCAAGGCAACGACACTATGCGCAGTATCGCCAAGGCTATTCAGGAAGGCGCGGCGGCTTTTTTGAATCGTGAATACCGCATACTATCGATATTCGTTGTTGCGGTGGCCATCATCATAGCCAGTTTTTTACAAATACAAACCGCAGCCTCCTTTCTGCTGGGAGCTATCGCTTCCGCCGGCGCGGGTTACTTGGGCATGTTCATTGCGGTTCGCGCCAATGTACGGACTGCCGAAGCCGCCCGACATAGCCTGCATCAAGGCCTGCGCGTGGCATTCGGCAGTGGCGCCATCATGGGCATGTCTGTGGTCAGCTTCAGCCTGTTGGGCATGACCAGTTTGTATTTGCTGTTTAGCGATGACCCTGATTGCTTGACCTATATAACCGGATTTGGCTTCGGTGCCAGTAGCATTGCCTTGTTTGCCCGCGTTGGTGGTGGCATTTTCACCAAGGCTGCCGATGTGGGTGCAGATTTAGTGGGTAAAATCGAAAAAGGCATCCCGGAAGACGATCCGCGTAATCCCGCAGTGATCGCCGATAATGTCGGCGATAATGTCGGCGATGTGGCCGGAATGGGGGCGGATTTGTTTGAAAGTTACAGTGGTTCAATTATTGCCGCGGCAACATTGGGCAGTGCCTTGACCGGCCAGCTCGACACAGCTTTAGTCGCCCTACCCTTTTTAATCGCAGCCATAGGCGTTATCGGCTCGCTATTGGGCTTTAGTGTCGTTGTATTTTCCAATATCGACGAAAATACCAGTTTATTCTCGCTGTTGCGGATGTTACGCAGTTCGGTATGGGCGTCGTCCGTGGCCGTACTGGGTTTAGCATTACTGGTTATTCGCCACGAGCACATCGCCATGAACTATTGGTATGTCATCTTAGTGGGTTTGCTAGCGGGTAACGCTATTGCCTATGTCACCGAATATTACACTACCTATACCGAAAAACCGACTCAATCCATTGCCGAAGCTTGCGAAACCGGTGCCGCTACTACCATTATTCAAGGCTTGGCGGTCGGCATGATGAGTACAGTATTTCCGGTATTAATCGTCGCGGCTGCTATTCTAGCCAGCATCTGGCTGGGCTTTAAAGCGGACGGCAGCATGGCGGCCGGCCTTTACGCCGTGGCCCTTTCGGCCGTCGGCATGCTGAGCACGCTGGGGATTACCCTTGCAACCGATGCTTACGGCCCGGTGGCCGACAACGCTGGCGGGATTGCTGAAATGAGTCATTTGCCTGCTGAAGTGCGTCAACGTACCGATGCTCTTGACAGTTTAGGCAATACCACTGCCGCTACCGGTAAAGGCTTTGCGATTGGTTCTGCCGTCTTAACGGCCTTGGCTCTACTGGCAGCCTATGTCACAGCTGCCAAGGTGGAGCATTTGAATTTACTTGATCCCACTATGCTGCCTGGTATTTTGATCGGCGCCATGATGCCTTATCTATTTTCAGCCATGACCATGATGGCCGTTGGTAAAGCCGCACATGCCATTGTTTTGGAAGTACGCCGTCAGTTCAAGGAAATTCCCGGTTTAATGGAAGGCACAGCACTACCCGATTACAAGGCCTGCGTGGGCATCAGTACTGAAAGCGCGCTGCGGGAAATGATATTGCCTGGCACGCTGGCAGTATTAGTGCCCTTAACCGTCGGCTTTGTTTTAGGCAAGGAAGCCCTGGCCGGCTTGTTGATAGGTACTACGGCTTCCGGCTTTTTGTTAGCCGTCATGATGGCTAATGCCGGCGGTGCCTGGGATAATGCTAAAAAATGGATAGAAACCGGTGAACACGGCGGCAAAGGCTCCGATGCGCATAAAGCCGCTGTGGTTGGCGATACCGTAGGCGACCCGTTTAAAGACACCAGCGGGCCGGCTTTGAATATTTTGATCAAGCTAATGAGTATCGTCAGCTTGGTTTTTGCCTCTGCTTTTGGCTCAGGCTGGTTAAGCTTTTAATTGCAATCAAAAAACCATGAATAAAATCAATCATATATTACTCACACTATCAGTCAGCGTATTACTGAGTGGTTGCGCCAGTTTCGGCAAAGGTATTACCGAAGCTATTTTGGAAAAACAAGATAGTGAAGATACTCGGGTATGCGAAATCACCGGCAATCAGTTTACTGGGCTCAAACCACAAGTGGAAGCGCCTGGTCGCAAGATGAAAGTGCTGATGGTGCATGGTGTGGGCAACCACCTGCCCGGTTATTCCACCGAATTCCTGGAAAAACTGACTAAGGAATTAGATCTGCCAGTTACTACCCGAGCTTACAAAAATATTAAACTGGTCGACCCTAAAGACCCTGGGAAAAACTTAGGTAATTTACGTATTCATCGTTACCTGGATCAGTCCCAGACTCAGGAATTACTGTTTTACGAATTGACCTGGTCGGAAATTACTGCCAAGGACAAAGAAGTATTGGCTTACGATAATTCCGGCGAACAATCTTTCCGCCGTGCCGAGGTCAACGATTTGTTAAAAAAGTTTTCCAATGACACAGGTCCAGATCCGATTATCTATTTAGGCGAAAAACGCGACGACATTCTGGTGGCGTTTGCCCAATCGTTTTGCTGGATGATCAGTGGCGATTGGAGCGCATTACCGGATGATGTGCAACAAGTCTGTTCTTCTAAAAATGTCACGCCGTTTTATAACGACAGCTATGCCTTTGTTTCTCATAGTCTCGGCAGCCGAATCACCATTGATGGCTTGCAACGATTGGCCTCGATTTACGCCGACCAAGAAAATGCCTTGTACTATTCGGCTATCGCAAACGTGCTGAAAAACAAGGAAGTGCCGATTTACATGATGTCTAATCAATTGCCCATGCTGCAACTGGGACGATCCATCCCCAAAATCGTTAATCAGGAAGACGCTTATTGCAAGCCCGATGGACAGAAATTTGCCGAGCGCATGCTGCTAAAAACCAACATTATCGCTTTCAGCGATCCCAACGATTTGCTCAGCTATGCCTTGCCACATGATTTCGTTAAAAAATATCTGGATTCACGCCTATGTATCAATGTCACCAACATCAATATCAACGTTGCCAAGATTTATGACGCATTTGGCCTAGGCAAACTAGCCAATCCAATGGATGCACATGTTGGATATGATACCGATGACCGAGTAGTCGCTTTAATAGCAAAAGGCATCGCCAATGAAAAAACTGCACCTATCGTCAAAGAGCGCTGCAGTTGGGTTAGGACTATCGATTAAGCCAAAAAAAAACTGGCGTCATTCTACTTTGCCTTAAGACACGCAGGAATGGCGCCAAGTTTAAACCCTCTCCGGTTAGCCGATGATAACTTCCAGCATCAGCCTAGTCAGCCTGGAAGTGATCTGTCAATTGCTAACCTAAGCTATTCAAGCCAAAAATGACGGCTCATGGGTAGCTTATGATGCCAGTACCGATAGTTACAAAACCAGCTTCAGCGAACTCAATGTAGCCTGCGAGGCTTGGCATGGACCATGCTTCATAACATATCGAGTGGGCTAAACAAATACAACCACCCTATAAAGCGGAAGATGAAAATAGCCTTAACGACTCATGCCATTTCCCATCCAGGCACCTGCTGCTGCACCGATTCCTGCACCTAACGGATCTCCACGGCTCATTTCGTACCCCACTGCGCTACCCAATACCCCGCCGACCAAACCTTGGGTTGAACGCTGATCATAACTTTGATAACGCGGTGCAGGTACTGGCGCAGGCACATATTGCACCACACGTTCAGGATAATACACCCGCTCTACCTCGACATAATGATCGTGATGATGACCATGATGACCATGATGACCATGATGACCATGATGCTTATGGTGACCATGTCCATCAGCCAATGCAACTGAAGAAAACAGCAAACCGATGACAACTAATTTCGCAACTCTCAACATAAAACCGCCCTCTTTTGAAATGTGATTACGTTGAGGTGAAGTTTACCGAACAATGTTTAATAATAAATGAGTAATGGATTAAAAACAGATTAAATACCCACACCAGATTGATTAATTACCCAATGACATCAGTTAGCCAACAGGCAAATTTCATTCAATTGGTCTGCATCAAACCATCCAAAGTTAAACCACAACTAGGTACAAATGCCTGCATAAAAAAAACCACTTCCGGTTGCTGTAAATTGGCTATATTTTGCGCCAATTGCTGGGCTGCCATTTCAAACTCGCTATTTCCGGCTTTCAGTTCGGCCTGACATTTCAAATATGCCGAAATTTTATCTGCCGCTTTAATAATTACTTGATGCTCTATTGGCTGCTGTTCATGTTGAATCAATGCTCTAAAGTCATCTTGCAATGCATCCGGTAATAATTGCAGCAATTCCGTTTCGGCCTGATGCTCGATACGTTTATATGCATTCAAAATGGCCGGTGAGTGATATTTAATTGGCGTTGGTAAATCGCCGGTAATCACCTCGGTAACATCGTGGTACAAGGCAGCCGTAGCAATAGCGTTGGCATCGAGCTGACAGCCAAAATATCGATTTTTGATTAACGCCAGGGTGTGCGCTATAACGGCCACTTCCCAACTATGCTCCATGACATTTTCATCAAGCGCATTCCGTTTCAAGCCCCAGCGTTTAATCCACCTAAGCCGGGAAAGATAAGCATAAAAGCTACTTTTAATAGTGGTGTTTGTCATAGTATGTTTTGAAAGGTAGAAGGATTTGCTAATAAACCAAGCTTTTTAAACACTTAATAAAACAATTCAACAGATGCCAGTATTTTTAACCTGATAACACCAGGAAAACTATTTCATAATAAGAAACAAATCATACAAAAACACATGTATTGTAAATTTTTTAATTAAGATTATAGTTAAATCGTCTTCAATCATCGACTGTTTACAGTCTAGGACGCAACAATGAACCCTTCAAACAGTAAGTTTAGAGATATCGTAACTGGAATTTTCTTTACATCCGGTATTTTTGGATTCATGTCCGGTGAATTTATCATTTCAACCATGTTGTTTTGGGCGGCTTCGGTTTCCAGCAATTTGGGTCTGAACCATGGCAACCAACCATAAATCGTTAGCATGCACCATCCCTCTTGCTTATCCCGCATCAAGTTCTGCGTACGCCATAGCCCTCAACCATAGTCAGGTGAGGGCTATTTTGTAGACAGCATTAGCCGTGTTTGCTTACAAAACAGAGTTTACTTGCGACAGACACTGTAAATCACATAAGAAGCAAATATCATGGTTAACACATAAATAGCCACTGAAATCATTGTTTTTCCTCGTCAATTATTGTTGTAGTTGTTTTATATCAGAAAAACCTTGCCACTGCTGCCTGTTCTTATGCCTCTAGAATCTATGCAATTGATTATGCGCAACTTAAACCAAATCGGAACCTTAAACATCAATCGCTGAAACAGCGACCTCAACCGCATGATTCTAGAGAAAAAACTCAGCGCACATAGCATAATCATTTAGGATATTCAGGCTCAAACCCATCGCTACAGACATAGTAGCGATACAAAAAGCACTACTTGTAAATTAGTTTTCGTCTATTCGTGGTTGATGTGCATTTTTATGCGGGTTAAAGTGACTTTAAACGCTGCTTAACTTAATAACTTACAGCTTTTAAGTCAGTGTCATCACCATAAAAATACTTTAGAAACCCTGGGATTCAGACAAAACCATGATCGATTGGAACATTAATTACGCCGCCATTTGGCGCCAACGTCAATCTTATTTGCGACCTGTTCGTCAGATCGATCCGGTAAAACTGGGACAACTCATCGGCATCGAACGGCAAAAGCAGCTATTGATTGCTAATACAGAACGATTTTTAACCGGCTTACCCGCCAATAACGCTTTGCTTTGGGGTGCAAGGGGGACGGGCAAATCCTCTTTGGTGAAAGCTTTATTAAATGCCTACAAAGACCGCGGATTACGGCTTATTGAGGTGGATAAACAAGATTTGTTGTTTCTACCAGAAATCGTTGACGATATCCGCGAACATGATCAGCGATTTATCATTTATTGCGACGACTTGTCGTTTGAAGCTGGCGACAGTATGTATAAACCGTTAAAAAGCGTACTGGAAGGTTCTATCGAATTACCACCGGATAACGTGTTGTTTTATGCAACTTCCAATCGTCGCCACTTATTGCCTGAGCAAATGCGCGACAATCTTGAGACCCAGTTGATCGATGGCGAAGTACATTATTCAGATACTATCGAAGAAAAGGTTTCGCTATCGGATCGCTTTGGTTTGCGTCTGGCTTTCTATCCGCAACCTACTCCCACCTATCTAGATATAGTCGACAGTTATTTCGTCGACTACTCAGGTGATCGGGAAGCTTTACATAAGGCAGCGCTAGATTTTGCCCATCTAAACGCGGCCAAAAACGGCCGAACAGCACGACAATTTTATAACGCTTATAGTGAGAAATCGTCGTAGATAGTAGAGATACTCCGGGAGTCTAGTTACCTTATGATGTTGTGCTCGGCTATTTTTGAAAAACTGCACTCATGGCTTGTGAAGCCTTAAGTGCATCTTCAAAAAGTTTATCGCGGTTACGTTGCGCTAATTGTGCCGATATCAATGTAGAACGAATTGGAATAGTTGAAGAAAATACACGTGATGGCACTGTAGAGAGTGATTCGACGATGCCAATTCGGTCATGATCCAAGCGCTCAAAACAAATACGACCAGGCTGATCCGCTTGACTCCAGTCGAATAAGACTTGATAAAGCAGAGGTTCACCTTCCGGCAGCCGCTTAACATGGACTTTAATTTCTTTTTGCTTGGATTGAAACCGCCAGACTAATTCGGAATCGGATAATTTTTTTCCATCGATAGCTTTCCATTGCAAGCGACTCGCTAGCCAACCCACCAACAGCCAAGTCATCGCCAACGCATGTGGACCATGTTCTATTTCAATCAGACTTAATGAATCCAATGCCCCGGGTGCGGTTTGTGGATCAAGCACCTGGCTGATCAACTTGCGCCAACTGGCAATTCGCCGCCAGGCAAGATTATGCACTACTTGTGAGTCCTGTTGAGCCGCCACCCAGCGTGTCATGGATGCAACGGCTTTAGCTGGATTAGCCCAGCCCATGTTGTCGTAAATGATTTGGTTGGCTAACTCAGCAAGTTGAAAAAATAATTCACCGGCTTCGGGCGCTGGCTGACGAGATGCCCACCACAATGTAGTCGGAAGATCGCCAACCAGATGAGCCCTCGCCACAGACGGCAACCTATCAACCGCCTCTGCTTTAGCAATCACATCAATTCTTTCTGCACACACCTGCCAGCCTTCATTCAGCTCAGTGTAATAGATACTCACTAGGGATTCGATGCTGCCCTTTTTCAGCTGACCATTGCCGATGAGCAAGAGTACTCGCGCTGGATGAATGTCAACGATGGCTGAGATTTCATTACCAACGTATTCTGCTTGATCTTTATTATCGCAATAGATGATCAAGTTGGACATACAGGCACGCATGACGGTGTGTCCGCCACTGACATCCTGATGGAAGTTTGACCATAATCGTCTAATCGCAAGATCAATATCTGAAATACTGATGCGCTTGGTTTGGGCGGTCAGCATTTTATTTGGACTGGAATAGGCGATCATAACATCCGCCATTTACGGTTATCCGTTTCAATCAGGCGATCAGCTTCTAGTGGCCCCCAAGTACCGGCAGCATATTCCGGTATCCAGCGCGTGCGGCTACTGGCCCAGTTATTCAGAATATTGTCGACATAGGCCCAGGAGGACTCAACCGCATCTCTACGCATAAATAACGTGGCATCGCCAGCCATCACATCCAGTAGTAAGCGCTCATAGGCTTCCGGCGATTGTTCACCAAAAGTGGAACCATAACGAAAATCCATTTTTACCGGGAATATTCTTAGTTTGGCACCTGGCAATTTGGTGGCAATACGCAAAGACAAGCCTTCATTTGGCTGAATACTCAATGCCAGTACATTGGGCTCTAAGGGTTGCTCATGATTGGCATTGAATAAAATAGGCGGTACGCTTTTAAATTGAATAGCAATTTCACTGGCTCGTTTAGGCATGCGTTTACCCGTACGAATGTAAAAAGGTACCCCTGCCCAACGCCAATTGTCGATAAACAATTTCAAAGCCACATAGGTTTCTGTCACAGAATCTTGCGCCACACCAACTTCGCGGCGATAACCCGGTACGTCTTCACCATGATGAAAGCCGGGTCCATACTGGGCTCTGACCACATGCTGATCAAAATCCTCGCTGGTGATGGGTCGCAAACAGTTCAAAATATCCTGGCGATGGTCGCGAATCACATCCGCATCCATCTTCCAGGGTGGCTCCATGGCTATCAAGGTTAGTAACTGCAGGATGTGGTTCTGAATCATATCTCGCAAAGCGCCTGCCTTATCATAATAGCCGGCACGGGTACCAACGCCCTCCTCCTCGGCTACCGTAATCTGTACGTGGTCGATATGCTTGGAATTCCATAAGGGTTCAAAAATTGCGTTCCCAAACCGCATGGCCAAAATATTCTGAACGGTTTCTTTTCCAAGGTAATGATCGATACGATAGATCTGTTGTTCATCAAAGTTTTCCGACAACGTCGCATTCACTTTTCGCGCACTTTCGAGATCACGGCCTATGGGTTTTTCGACAATAATCCGGGAAAAAGGGCTATGTCCATCAACCGGCATCACCAAGCCTGCAGCTTTGAGTTGGCAAACGCAGGTTTCGATTAAATTAGGCGGAATTGCGAGATAAAACACCCGATTGCCAGGAATACCAAAATTGACATCAATTTCATCCAGTCGCTGCTTAAGTTGCTTATAGGCTTCAGGGTTATCCATTGAGCCTTCTAAATAATGCAGACGGGTTTCAAAGTCAGCCCAAAAAGTAGGCTCTAAGGATTGCCTGGAAAACTGTTCAATGCCTTTGCGGGCAAAATCACGGTAGCTGACGTCGTCCATCTTTTCAATGGCAAAGCCCAGCACGGCATAATTAGCCGGTAATTCACCATCTAAGGCTTGATTAAACACCGCCGGCAGCAGTTTACGACGCGACAAATCACCACCACCACCAAAAATAACCAGCGTGCAGGGTTGCGGAGCATGGGCAATATTGATGCCTACGGTCAGCGGGTTATCGTATTGTTGATCGGACACGTAAATTCTCCAGAAGTGGGATTAAAGCAAGTAATGAATGCGATTTATAAGCCTAGGTATAAATATTAGTTAGGCGCTTTCTGTTCGATAACTTACCAAGATTTCACAGGGTTTGTGCAAATCGCCCTGCAAGATAAGTCCACGGTGATTGATGGCCATGTGGCGAACAATTTTGTACACCGTTTCAACTTGATCAGGGGTATGGACTTTTTCCGCCAAAGATTCAAGCGATAATGGCTCGGGTGTTTCCCTAAGTACTTTTACGATCAATTGCTGTAGGGCCAAAAATTGGGTGGCGGCTTTTTTACCTGCTTCCACGCCGGGTTGGTGATAGGCATTGACATTGATTAAACTGGCATATAACCCTACTGCACGTTCATAAAGGGCAATTAAAGCACCAATATTGATTGCGTCGACCCGTTCCAAGGTAATCGTTAGTGAGGCACGCCCATTTTCATACAGTGCCTCTCGGGTACCTTGTAAGCAACCAAACAAGAAATCGCCCGACATGGCATCCGGCTCAATTTCGATAGACGGGCCTTGGCGATCTTCCAGGACTTCAATGAAGGTCGCAAAGAAATTACCCACTCCTTCCCGCAACTGTTGCACATAGGCGTGCTGATCAGTAGAGCCTTTGTTGCCATACACCGTAATACCTTGATGGACGATATTGCCATCCAAATCAAATTCTTTACCTAAGGACTCCATGACTAATTGTTGCAAGTAACGTGAGAATAGCAATAGGCTGTCCTTGTAAGGCAGGATCACCATATCTTTTTCGCCTTTCCCATCGCCCGCTGCGTACCAGGATAAGGCCAGTAAAGCGGCCGGATTATTTTTAAGCTCCGGTATTCGGGTAGCCTGATCCATGATTTTGGCACCTTCAAGCATGGACTTGATGTCTATGCCAATCAAAGCCGCTGAGAGCAAGCCCACCGAGGATAATTCAGACGTGCGACCACCCACCCAATCGAAAATCGGTAATTTGGCTAACCAGCGGTCACATTGCTCCTCTTCATCCATTTTACTGCCGTCCATCGTCAAGGCGACGGCGTAATCGGGGAAATGTAAACCCAATTCATTATATGCATGCTTGACTTCTAACATGCCGTTGCGCGTTTCCGAGGTACCGCCGGATTTACTGATAACAATCACCAAAGTGGTTTTCAGCCGATCTTTAAGCCGCGTCAGAATGCGGTCTATCCCAGCCGGGTCAGTATTGTCGATAAAATGCAGATTCAATGGTGGAATATCCGGGCCAATGGCATCTGCGACAAACTGCGGACCTAACGCAGAACCACCAATACCAATAGAGATAATGTCAGTAAATTGTGGCTCATACGGCGGATGAATAATGCCGTGATGGACCCTACGGACAAAATCGTCAATATGTATCAAAGTGGTTTCAATTTCCTTTTTGAACTGTGGCGGCGCAAGGTCGGGATTACGCAACCAATAGTGTCCTACCATCCTGTTTTCATCAGGATTGGCAAGCGCACCGGCTTCCAATGCAGCCATATCCAGGAACGCCTTATTAAATTTAGGTTCTAATTTTGCAATTAGTTCATCATCAAAAAACATCCGGCTAATATCCAGATAAAAGCCTAAACCATCATGAAAATACAGCCAATCTTGATAACGTTGCCAGAGTTTTTTTGAAGTCATATTAATAAATTAGTAAGTTGGATTAGAAGTTCAGCTTAATTTTTTTTCGATGTGACCACCGAACTTTTTACGCATTGCAGAAATCATCTTATCGGAAAAGGTATTTTGTTGCCGCGAACGAAAACGCGCATACAGCGCAGCCGTTAACACATGAGCAGGCACCGCCTCATCAATCGCGGCTTGCACTGTCCAACGGCCTTCGCCGGAGTCTTCCACATAACCGGAATAGGTTGATAAATCAGGGTCTTCAACCAAGGCCGTAGCGGTTAGATCCAGTAACCAGGAGCTAACCACACTGCCGCGACGCCAGACTTCTGCAATATCAGTCAGATTCAGGTTATAGCGTAAATTGTCCGGCAAATTTTCCGAGTCGGCATTACGCATAATATCGAAACCTTCCGCATAAGCCATCATCATGCCGTATTCAATACCATTATGTATCATCTTAACGAAATGCCCAGAACCCGCCGGGCCGCAGTGGATGTAACCTTGTTCGACTGTGTTAGGCGCATCGGTTCTGCCTGGAGTAAGTTCAATGTCGCCTTTGCCGGGCGCCAGCGTTTTAAAAATCGGATCAAGTAAATCGACTGCGATCTCTGGGCCGCCAATCATCAGGCAATAACCTCTTTCAACCCCCCAAACGCCGCCGCTGGTACCAACGTCAACATAATGGATGCCTTTTTCAGCTAATAACTCAGCGCGGCGTACGTCATCCTTATAAAAGGAATTGCCGCCATCCACAATCACATCGCCGCTATCTAATAATTCTGCAACACCCATCACCGTCGATTCGGTGAGCTCTCCGGCTGGCACCATGCACCAAACAATCCGAGGCGTTTGCAACTTTGCCACAAAGTCTTGCAAACTGGTTGCACCCTCAGCACCCTCGATGACTAGCGCATCTACATTGGCACTGTTAACGTCAAAGCCGACACAGTGATGTCCATCTGCCATTAAGCGTCTGACCATATTGGCGCCCATCTTACCCAGCCCTATCATACCTATTTGCATTGCGATCTCATTTTTGTGGTTCATGAAGTGTAACTATTTTTCAACCAAAATCATTAAATAATGGCTTTATGTTAAATGATCTTAAAATCTGCTTGGCACTGACTATCTGCTCCATTGTTAAGGTATTTTGATTGTTTAATATAGTCTCTGTAAAAAACAGGATCGGAGTCTTGCTCAAATTTTGCCCAAAAAAAAGCGCCCTACGCTGAATGTGAATTACATTCGGTGCAGGACGCCATTGTCCAGTTGACAAACAGAGTAAGCCCAGGAGTGAACTTGATAATAAATGAGCAAAATAAGTGCCAAATAAAAATAATCTTTATAATCAAAACTATACGGATTTTAACAGCACTATTGCAAGCTTTTTTCGCACTAAAAGAAGGCAGCATCTGCAGAAATACGCACAACTATGGTTCACAACATGAATCATCATACCTTGGTTGGACATAGACTAAACTTTACACTCTCTTAAACAAACTATAGAAATCATGTCCGGCAGTGAAATAATTTGCCTCCAATTGCGCACTGTATAATAGCGTTTCAAAATCGCCCACCAACCACACCGTATCAATGCAATCCGTAAAACTTTTGTTCTGCCTGATTTTTATCCTTCTTACTCACGCCACCATTGCCTGGTTAATCAATCAACCCCAAGACGCAGGCCCGGATGTACCCTCAGGCAAATTACGCAGCTTATCTTTTGCGCCTTACCACGACGGCTTTAGCCCCATAGAGCAAAAATTTCCAGAACCTGGGCATGTCGATGCCGACGTGCGTGTGGTCGCTGATAAAACCTACAACATCCGCACTTACTCTGTTCGTGGCGGCATGCAACCAACACCGGAATTTGCTCGTCAATATGGTGTGGATATGATCATGGGTGGCTGGCTGGGCGATGGGCACCCGGAAAATAAAATTGAAATCCAAACACTAATACAAGCCGCCAACCAAAACCAGGATGTGGTGAAACGGGTTATCGTCGGTAATGAAGTCTTGCTGCGCAAGGACATGGATATCGACACGCTGATCGGCTACATTCGCCAAGTCAAACAAGCCGTCAAACAACCTGTGACCTATGCTGATGTTTGGTCGAGTTATATGCAATACCCACAGCTATTTAATGAAGTCGACTTCATCACCATTCATATATTGCCCTATTGGGAAGACGAACCCGTGGCGATTGAAAATGCCGCAGAGCATGTGGAAAAAATCGTCAAACAAATTCAAGACAAAGCGCGCAGTATGGGGGTAAACAAACCTATTTTGATCGGTGAATCCGGTTGGCCGGCAGTGGGCCGGCAACGCGGATCTGCTGTGCCTAGCGTTGTGAATGAGGCTCGTTTTATCCGCGAATTGATTCAAGTTGCCGATCGGCAAGGCTTTGATTACAACATCGTTGAAGCGTTTAACCAACCCTGGAAAAGTAACAGCGAAGGCGTGGTCGGTGCTAACTGGGGCATGTTGGACATCAATCGTGAACCGGTGTTTCCACTCACCGGCCCCGTCATGGAAAAGCCGAATTGGTTGCTGCATTTTGCCTGGGCCACTGCTTTATATTTAATCCTTGTGGCTTTTTATTTCAAACGTTTGCAAATACTGTCTACCCTGCGTTTAGTCTTATTTTTAAGCTTGACTCAAGTTCTCAGTGTTTGCCTGATTAATCTGGTCGATTATCTTTGGCAGACAAGTTACAGCGACTGGCAACGTTTCTATACAGTCGGGATGGTGATGGCTAACACCGCTCTAGGTATCTTGTTGACGCAACGCTGGTATGCATTATTAAGTGATAGTCCTAGTGGCGAATTTTGGGCAAAAGCTCTGGACTATGCTTACCGGCTATTTGCTTGTCTAGCCGTTTACAAAACTTATTACTTGGCTTTTAACGGCCGCTATTTGAGCTTTCCTGTCGAACAATTTGCTATTCCTGTTGTCGGCATCCTCGGTTTGATGGCTTGCGTCGGCTGGTCCAAAAGCCGCTGCAATTTTGCAGATTTCAAGCTTACTGAACTGATGGGTAGCCATTTATTAAATCCCTATCAGCGCTATTTAGCCTATTTACTCAGCTTTGGCGTTGTTGCCGTGGTGATTGGTGAAATCTATTCCTTCATGTCGGCTTACGATTTTATCCAGGCCCATCCTGATTTTTCTGAAGGCCTCCCCGTGGCACTGGGTTACAGCTTGCAAAATCAACAATTAGTCAGTTGGCTGTTTTGTATACTGATTTTATCGTTACCTTTTTGGCCCAGCAGCAGAACTAAAAGTGCAAAAGCTTGAGACTCACTAAGTCACAAGCACGATCAAACGACGCAACGGTGGGTTTGTTTGTATAATCGACCTCAGTTTTTTTAACCACTTTTAGACCATGCCCACACCTTTTCATCGCATTGGCATTATCGGCAAGTTTGGCGACCCCGGAATTGCTGCAACGCTAAATGAGCTCTATGGTTTTTTACTCGCTCGCGGGCATGAGGTGTTACTGGAAACCGAAAGTGCCGGCCTAATTAGTGATGCAGAAATCAATGGTCTGCATATCGAACGCTTGCCTGAATACTGCGACTTAATTATCGCTGTCGGCGGTGATGGGACTTTCCTGGCGGCCGCTCGTGCGGCAGCGGATTTTGAAATTCCTTTGGTGGGCATTAATCTAGGCCGCTTGGGTTTTTTGGTCGACATTTCACCGGAACAATTTACCAGCCGCTTGGAACCCATTCTGAATGGACAGTATAAAATTGAGCGGCGTTGCATGCTGCACACCAGCATCTTTCGAGATGGCGAGATCATTCACAGGCAAACCGCCGTCAACGAAGTGGTCGTGCATCGCTGGGTAACGCCGAGCATGATAGAGATTGTCACCAGCATCGACGGGGTTTATCTGAATACTCAACGTTCCGACGGTCTGATTATCGCCACCCCAACTGGCTCGACAGCCTACTCCTTGTCAGCGGGCGGGCCCATTCTGCATCCTGGCTTAAGTGCTTTGGTTTTGGTACCCTTAAATCCGCATACCCTATCCAATCGCCCTATTGTCATCGATGACAATGTAGAAATCGAAATTGGCTTTAGTCAAACCAAACAAATTAATGCCTTGGTCACCTGCGACCATTTGGAAATCCCCGATGTCTTAATCGGCGACAAAATTGTGATTCGAAAAGCGGATAAAACCATTAAAATTTTGCACCCGGAAGACCACGATTATTTCAACATTCTTAGAAGCAAACTCAACTGGAGCCGCGGCTAGCCTGCCTGACTTATGCTATTAAATTTGAATATCATTGATCTGGCCGTCGTTGACGCCCTCGATCTCGATCTGGAACCCGGCATGTCAGTATTGACTGGCGAAACCGGCGCCGGTAAATCCATCTTACTCACTGCGCTGGGTTTGGCGCTAGGCGACCGTGCTGACTCAGGCTATGTTCGGCCCAATAGCAAACGCGCCGAAGTGAATCTGGAATTTGATTTAAGCCAAGCGCCAGTGGTAAAAAACTGGCTGGCAGAAAAGGAACTTGACGACGATGGCCAATGCCTGGTGCGCCGCACCATCAGTGAAGATGGTCGCTCAAAAGCCTATATCAACAACCGGCCGGTCAATCTGCAAATCCTGCAAGCCTTGAGCCGGCAACTGGTGGAAATCCATGGTCAGCATGCCCACTTAACCTTGCTGGACAAAGAAGAACAACGCCTGTTACTGGATGATTTTGCCCAAAATCAAGCGCTACTGGAAAAACTCAACAGCTGCCATCAAAACTGGAAACTAAGCCAAAAATCCTTGCAACAAATGCTTAAAGCCGGCACTGATCAAGCCGAGCGCGAAGAGTTACTGCGTTATCAATTAGAAGAATTGCAGCAACTGGATTTGGAAAATTTTGATTATCAGGCGTTAGCCGATGAACACAACAAACTGGCTAATTTAGAGCAAATTTTAAGCGTCGGTCAGCAGCAACTGGATATCTTGTACGATAACGACCAGCAATCGGTCACGCAAATGCTGGGGCACTGTATCCATGCCATAGGCGAATTAACCACCTATGCCAACGAAATGTCTGAGGTTAGCGATTTGCTGACATCAGCTGAGATTCAAATCGGTGAAGCCGCCCAGCAATTACGCCGATTTCTGGAAAATCAGGAAGCCGACCCGCAACAACTAATCCGGCTGGAAAATCAAATCGGCATCGTGCAAAACCTCAGCCGCAAACATAAAACCACTCCGGAAGAATTACCAAAATTAGCCGCTCAATTAGCCACCGAACTGGACAACATCAACCACAGCAGCGAACGCATCGAAAGCCTGACACTGGACTGCGAAAAGCTATTAAAACAATACCAACAACTAGCAAACGAATTATCTGCCAGCCGCAGCCGAGCAGGTAGCGAATTGCAACAACGCATTTCCGATACCATCAAGGAACTGGGCATGCCGCATGGTGAGTTTGTAGTGAAAATAACGCCCGACCAAAACACCGAACCACAACGCAATGGCACCGATACCATCGAATTCTTAGTCAGCACCAACCCCGGTCTGCCGGCAAAACCGTTAGCCAAAGTGGCATCCGGCGGTGAGTTATCGCGTATCAGTCTGGCAATTCAAGTCACCACCAGCACCGACAAAACCACCCCAACCATGATTTTTGATGAGGTCGATTCGGGTATAGGTGGCGGCATTGCCGAAATCGTCGGCCAAAAACTGCGCCGTTTAAGTAAAAATCGGCAAGTGCTATGCGTGACCCATCTACCGCAAGTCGCTTCGCAAGCGCATCAGCATTTGTTTGTAGCTAAAAACCAGCATGCAGCCGTTACGTCATCGACTGTGCGTCAATTAAGCCATGAAGAACGCGTGGATGAAGTCGCTCGCATGCTGGGCGGCGTCACCATCACCGAAAACACCCTGGCGCATGCAAGGGAGATGCTGGAGATTGGGAAAATTAATTAGCCTACTTGGCTGGAAAATATTATGAACCGAGTGAACATCTCTAGTAAGGAGAGTCTCAATGATGTACCGTAACCTAACATCAATTTTTGCAATTATCTTAGTATTCATTTACCCCATCGCAAGCATTGCTGAAAGCATGCCGGATGATAGCTTAAAAGTGGTTATCATCCGGCATGGCGAAAAACCGAACGATGGCGACAATCTTTCCTGTCAAGGCCAAAATAGAGCACTACAATTGCCGACAGTTCTCTATAACAAGTTCGGTCGGCCTGACCAAACTTATGTCCCTTCCCTAAGCCTTGGCCTATCCACCAAGCACGCCAGAATGTTCCAAACAGTTTCGCCATTTGCCATCCAATACAACCTAACGGTAAATAGCCAGTTTGACGAGAAAGACTATCAGAATGTCGCCACCGAAGTTCTAAACAAAACTGGCACGGTGTTACTGGTATGGGAACATAGCGCGATTCACCATCTGGCGAAAAAGTTGGGTGTCAAAAACTCACCTGATTGGAACGATGATGATTTCGACAGTATATGGATCATTACATTTGCCGAAGGTGTCGCCTCTTTATCAGTAGATAATGAAGGATTGCAACCCTCTGAGGATTGCCAATAATAAGGCTGAAAATTAGGCTTTGCTGATTTATGCAACAAAGCCTTAGACTGCTCAAAATCTATAACTCAGATTGAACTGCGCATTATGTATAAACAGTTTATTTCCGCCCAGGGCATCCACGTATTGACCCAAATAACCTAAATCAGCACCTAATTCTTTGGTAAATTGATAACTAAAGCCCCCCAATGCGCGATTTTCGCTAAAGCCGGTACGACCAAATGTATTGGTATTAACATAGCCCATTACTTCATCACCTACATAAACCCTTAAATCTTTATTGATGAATTCCAGCGGATAACTTAGCTGAAATAACTGCCTAAAGCGACCACCCACATCACCGGTATCCTGGCGTATGCGTTCCTCAAATCGAGTCCGACTAGTAAATCGAAGCTCATCGAAGTTGGAGTTCCACAAGAAATCCTGGTAAGGCCGGCTCTCTTGAAAAGCCAGTTTATCTAAAGGATGTATCCAGTCATGCACATAACCCACCCAAATGCTGGCATTCTGATTAATGGCATACCCCACTTGGCCGAACAGCAGATTTTCACTAAATCGCTGACCATCCGGAGTATCCCCGCGTGTGCGTGCCTGCTCCAGAATCTGCCAGCGAAAGTCTTTTAAGTTGTCCGACAGTTTTGCGAAACTGCCTGACAAAGTCAGCGAATTCCAGCTACCCGACATATCAGTGGTGTCCGCCATGCTCAGAGGTGCGTACAGAGCACCGATAACAGGCAAATATTTCAAAGTAACTAAAAACTTGTTCCGCATAATTCACCTATAAAAACATCAGCTAAAGCTTAATTAATCAACCCGAAACTCAAAACCAAAATGGATTGAGACTCTTGTTCGATTCCAATCAACACAGAGACAATTAATAAAAGCAGTCGCTAGTTTTGAGTCTAATCCGGAAAATCCCTAATCCTAACCAGCGACTGACTTAAACTTAATAGAGCCAAAAGCGTGCCAACTGCTTAAGCCTTGTCAGAACTGTGCTTGATAGCTTTGTTTGAAATTAATTGGTGATAATGCACCGCTAAAACTGGTTGAAAAACACAAGCCAGCATCAATATCCATGTACTCAATAAACGCAACTGCTGGCTGAGGCTGAATTTCATGTATGACGCACAACCAGTAAGAATATAATGACTTTGATAGCTATCAGGTTTAGTCGGTGGGTGACTTGGCGAGACAGGTTTGGTTGAAAAATAGGGATTAGTGATTTAAATACCCCTGGTATTCTGGGTCAAACACCTTACGTATCTCAAGCCCTCTCCAAATAAAAGACTAATTCCACCCTTTCCAAGCAAAAGCTGAATGGCATAATTCCTGCGATAAGTTAACTAACAGTGTTGAAATCGCTTGAAAATACAAACATTTTTTTTAAACAACAATGAGGACAATATGCATAAATTTTTGATTTCCAGCCTAACTAGCGCAGCTATATTTTTAAGCTTCAACATCAATGCGGAGCCCAGCCAATCAGTTAGCATTCCAGCCAAAGTCAGCGCTAATATCTTAAAAAGACATCCGACTGCTCAGGAAATGAAAGGCTCACCTGAAACACACTTTGGCCAAAAGCTGTTGGAAGTTAGCTTCAAGGTTGATACCGGTGAAACGCTAATGGAGTTATTTACCGAAAATGGCCATCTTTTTACTAATGAAATATTGGTAGACAGCTATGACGGCATTTCGCAAGCGGCCATCGGCACGTTAAAAACTGAATTCCCCAACTTCACCCTACAAAAAATTGAATTAATTGGCAACCCTAATGATGCAGGGGAGGAATATGAGATTTATCTGACTAGCGAGGGCCAGCAATGGAAGGTATCGATCAACGATGCAGGCACCATAGAAGACAAACAGCATTATTAACTCAACAACACAATGCAACTTTATCAGCACAACTTTGACAGCGTGGAGTTTTCAATATGAACAATCAAGAACAAACCCAATTGACTCAATTTTTAAACCAATTGGTTGATGTGAATTTAACTGAAAAGGACAGCGCCGCGGAAGCTCTCATTCGCGAAGCCATAGCTCGTCAACCGGATGCGGCCTATTTGTTGGTACAACGCAGTTTATTACAAGACCAGGCACTGCAAGCGGCTCAAGCAAAAATCACTGAGTTACAACATCAGATACAACAAAGCCCCGCTAAACCGGCTAACAGTTTCTTGAATGGTGATCCCTGGGCGCCGGCTGCTGCGAGTTCCAATGGGGTACCGGGAGCCAATAGTTATCAAATACCCAATACACCTCAAGCGCCAGGCAATCCGGCTTTTTCAAGAGCGGCAGCACAGAATCCGGGGCCTGGTTTTGGTTCCAGTTTCCTGGGCAATGTCGCCACGACTGCGGCCGGCGTGGTGGCCGGTTCGTTTTTGTTTCAAGGCATTGAAAATTTAATGGGCCATCACCAGCCTGGCTTGGGGCAACAAGCAGCTAACACCCCAGCCACCGAGCAGAACATAGTCAATAATTATTACGGCGACGATCAACAACCTGACACCAGCAACCATAGCGATTATCTGGCCAGTGATGATAGTGATGGCTTTTTCGATGACGGTGACTCAGATTCGGACTGGGTTTAATCAACCTGGAAACCATGCCCAGCCTCAAGCACCATCCACTGTTTCTGATGTTTGGGCTGCTGACATTGGCTTTAGGCTTCAGTCTGTGGTTGTGGCTGCGGCCAATGTCGACTAACTTTTTGAATTACCTGTTTTGGAAATACACCACTCGGGTAGTTGTGCAAACCGGTACGCTTAAAAACCATGGCGCCAACATAAAATATGTCGCATATGGTAGTGGCGAGCCGGTTTTGCTGTTGCATGGCGGACTCAGCAACAAACTCAGCTGGTTTTCGCAACTGCCATGGCTGGTTGAAAAAGGCCGTCGAGTGATATTGATCGACACTCGCGGCCATGGCGAATCCACGACCGGTCATGCGGCACTAAATTACCAAACCTTTGCCGATGACACCTTAAAGGTGCTGGATAAACTAAAAATCCAGCGTACCGATATCATCGGCTGGAGTGACGGCGGTATTATCGCGCTGATACTGGGTCTGGAAGCGCCGCAGCGGGTAGCTAAAATTGTCGCCATTAGCGCCAACTTTCATCCTTCTGGCGTGATTACAGCCGGCGATGTAGCACAACAGCCTAATGCCAAGCTAAAGCTGTTAGCCTGGTTGCGCGCTTGGTGGTCTGGTGCGGGTGATCGACATGAAAGCCTGGAAGCGCAAATCAAACACTTATGGCGCGTCGCCCCGCAATTGGATCACGCCGATTTGCAGGCCATTACCGCGCCAACCTTGGTCATTGCCGGCGAAAACGACATCATAGACTTACCGCATTCGGGCGAACTGGCGCAGAGTTTAAAGCAGGGTCAACTGGAGATTGTGCTGGGAGCAGGTCATGCCGCGCCAGTTACTCATGCTGAGCAAATCAATCATTTGATAGCCTCCTTTCTGCATCTTTAGCGCGGAGATCAATCAGTGAAAATCAAAAGATTGTTGCTGTTGTTTGTCACAGTCACAGCGTTAGTTATCGCGCTGACATTCGCCGCAAAAATAAAACCGCCCATCCTACATAGCTCACTGAATACTGATGAGCTGAAGACCATCAGCGTCTCCGAACCACTCTGGGGCTCTCAGGCACTGGCGGTGGTTTTTGTCGACACGCAAAAGTTTGATGCTAAAGCATTAGGCCAACGCATTGCACGCTTGGGATTGACGGCGGCGATAGTGGATGACGGGGAGTTTTTTAATATCTTTACCACCCAAACTGAGCAATGCCTGGGCGACGACAGTATTAATATGTTGTTGACCGATTTGGCTAGTCAACTATCGCAGCCGGCAAATAGTCAAATGATACTCGCCGGCATTGCAGAGGGTGCTGTCGTACCGTTTGTTAATGCGTTATCAAGCTCCGGTAACGACGCCCGAAATCTATCTATTGCTTTCTCGGTAAAATTACCCGCCGAACTGAGCTTGTGTCCGCCTTTACTTAGCCAGCATCAGGATAAATTCCAGACTTTGACTTCAGCCACGGCAATCGAAGATAACTGGCGCGCGGTTTGGACCGATCAACCCGCCGATGAGACTGGCGTATTCATCCGTAATTTGGGTAACGTCGACACAAGGATTGCGCCTTACGATACCCCGCTGGATGAGGTACTAATTGAAGAGCTAAATACGATTTTAGGTAACGACAATCAGTCAGCTCCACCCATGCCGGTGGTAGAAGTTCCCACCGCCAGAGCCAGCGACAGCCTGACTTTGTTTTATTCCGGCGATGGCGGTTGGCGTGATCTGGATAGAACCGTAGCAGGGGAAATGGTTGGGCAAAACTATCCTGTGGTTGGCGTCGATGTATTGCGCTATTTCTGGGAGCACAAAACCCCTGAACAAGCCGCTGCCGATTTATCTGCCACCCTGGCCTACTACCGAAAACACTGGGGAGTTAAATCCTTTGTGCTGGCCGGCTATTCCTTCGGTGCCGACATTCTGCCGCCCATTTACAACCGTTTGTCGCCAGCAGATCAGGATAGCGTTTCGCTGTTGGTACTGCTGGCCTTGGCCGATCATGCCGATTTTGAAATACATGTGTCCGGCTGGCTGGGGCAAGCAGGTGGTGAACTTGCTTTGGCGCCGGAACTGGCAAAAATGCCAAAACAAAAAATTTTATGTGTGTACGGTGTCGAAGAAAAAACTCAAACCGCCTGCACCGGTTTGGCGAATACGGCAGCAAGATTGCTTGAATTGCCAGGCGGACATCATTTCGACCAAGATTATCCTAAATTGACTGATCAAATTTTAGACGTCTATCGCCAGCACAACATTCATTAATCACACCGAGTTTATCGCTCCGGTGTTCCTATGGCATTTGGCATTAGTCTTTTATTGCTATTTACTCATAGTCGCGGCTAGCATGGCCGACAAAAACAAAACTTAAGTTGAGATAAAAATTCAATATGATCAAAGTAAGCCTAAGTCGCCAGCTCCAGAAAATAGTGCAGTTTCTGCCGGTTTTGCTGTTTGGCTGTGCACTATATATCGTGCACCAGCAACTGAAACAGCACCAGTTAAGCGAAATTCTGTCATCGTTGGCAAGCACACCGTTCAAAATCATCGGCGCTGCCGGGTTACTAATGCTGATGAATTACTTGGTGCTGGTTGGTTACGATTGGCTGGCGCTACGCTTTACCGGGCATAGAAACATTCCTTTACCCAGAATGGTCGCCGCGGCTTTATTGAGCTATGCCATCAGTAATAATACCGGGCATGCCTGGGCTTCAGGCGGCTCGATTCGTTACCGGTTTTATTCAAAATGGGGCGTGCCGGGTTGGGATATTTTAAAAATTTCGTTTTTCCAGGCCATTACCTATTTACTGGGTGCGCTGAGCTTGGGCTTGTTGGGCAGCCTGTTATTACCCTATTACCTGAGTAGCGCAGAACAAGACCCGCCGGCCATTCATTTGGTCAGTTTGGTTTGTGCCGCTAGTTTGATCGGTTATTGGGCAGCCATCTTTTTATGGCGTAAACCCTTATTAGTCAAAGGCTTTGAATTATATTTGCCTTCGCCCAGCATGACTTTCTGGCAAACCCTGGTATCCAGTGTCGATGTGATTTTATCGTCATTAGTGCTGTGGGTGCTGTTGCTGGGTAAGGTCGACATCGACTTTGGGGCCTTTTTGGTGGTATTTGTAGTCGCTCAGGTGATTGGGGTTATTAGCCAGGTGCCCGGCGGTATCGGCGTATTCGAAAGCGCGTTTCTCTGGTTGATGTCGGATGTACAAGTCACAGATCAACATTTAACTCTGATCAGCGCCTTATTGCTGTATCGAGTGATTTACTATTTTGTACCCTTGCTTTTGGCCGGTAGTGGCCTGTTGGGTTTTGAGGTGTATAGCCGCCGACATCTGATCATCGAAAGTAGCATGACCGTGAGTCGGTTACTTTCAGGCATCTTACCGCAACTGTATTCATTGTTATTGCTGTTAGCCGGCAGTGTGCTTTTGGTATCCGGTACTATTCCGGCTAATGCCAATGCCTTGAACTGGCTGAGTAATTTATTGCCTTTACCGGTAATCGAGTTATCGCATATGACCGGCAGCCTGGTTGGCTTGCTACTGTTATTTCTAGCCCGAGGCATACACCTCAAGATAGATGCTGCCTGGTATGCCAGTTTGATACTGTTGGGCTTGGGTGTTATCGCCTGTTTGTTAAAAGGTGCTGAATGGCGTGAAGCGCTGCTGTTGTTAGCAATTTTGGCCTTGTTCCTGCCCACCCGCAGCCATTTTCAACGCCATTCTTCGTTGTTGCGTATGCCGTTTTCCAAATCCTGGCTGACAGCTACATTGATGGTACTGGGTGGTAGTTGTTGGCTAGGATTTTTCTCGCATCGTAATCTGGCCTATTCAAACGAATTATGGTGGCAGTTTTCATATGATGGCAGTGCTCCACGCTTTTTACGCGCCTGGCTGGTATTGACTGTAATCGCGGTTTGCTACGGTATTTGGCGTTTATTCAGCCAAGCCCCGCCACACCCTTTTAGCAAACCCACAACTGCGGATCTGGACCAGGCTCAAAGCCTGTTAATTCAAGCCGACCATACACAAGGCTATTTGGCATTGCTGGGTGATAAATATCTTTTTTGGAACCCGGAGCGTAGCGCTTTTATTATGTTTGCCACCACACCGCAATTCTGGATTGCTATGGGCGACCCGGTCGGCGAGTCAAAAGCCGTTGAAAGCTTACTCTATCAACTGCAGGAACAAGCGGATTGCTATGGAGCAAAACTGGTGTTTTATCAAGTCAGTCCGCAATGTCTGCCTTATTACCTTGATTTGGGATTATCCTTGTTCAAACTGGGTGAAGAGGCCCGCGTCAATCTAGCTAACTTTAGCTTACAGGGCAAACAACGCGATGCTCAACGGAGTGCGCGGAATAAATTTGGCAAACTAAATTATGCTTTTGAGATTTTAACGGGCTCTGCTGTTGTAGACGCCATGCCGCTGTTGCAGCAAATTTCCGATGCCTGGTTAGCCAAGAAAAATACCTCAGAAAAAGGTTTTTCACTGGGATTTTTTAAAGCAGAATATTTACTCCGCACCGACGTTGCCGTGATCAAAGACCCGGACGGACACATCAAAGCCTTTGCCAATATCTGGCAAACTGCAGGACTAGATGAATTATCGATCGATTTAATGCGCTATGATCCGGACAGTCCAAACGGTATTATGGACTTTTTATTTGCCGAGTTGATGCTGTGGGGCAAAGCCGGAAACTACCAATGGTTTTGCTTAGGCATGGCGCCCCTGGCCGGACTGGAACACCGCCGATTGTCACCCTTGTGGCATAAAATCGGCGCGACTATTTTTGAGATGGGCGATCAGTTTTACAATTTTGAAGGTTTGTACGAATACAAGGCCAAGTTTGCCCCGCAATGGCAGCCGCGTTATTTGGCGGCACCTGCCGGCTTGTCGGTGCCATTCATCCTGATGCAAATCACCCGACTGATTTCAGGTGGCTGGCAGGGGATATTCAGCAAGTAAACCCAGCCAGCCTCAATCACCCCTACTTTTTATTCATTTCTAAATCCGGAGGATTTTATGTTTTATGCAAAGTTTTTAATCGCCCTACTGATGGTTTTATTTCATTTAAACACTGCTGTAGCTGCCGAAATAACTCAGGTGAAATTTGATAGCTTACCCGAGGCGGTAAAAAAAACCACTCTGGCTATCATCGACCAAAAAGACATCAGCAAACTATCCCAGATCAACGACAACAATTTGATCAGATTCGAAATCGAAGCCGATAAAACGGAAAATAACCAAGACGTAGTTGCGTTGGAGTTGGTGATTGCAAGCAATGGCAAGCTGATGAAACTGGCCAAGGAAGTACCTTACTATGCCTTAAGCTATCCTCAGATGCAGGAAATCGAAAAACGCTATCCTGGCATTAAAGTGACTGAGGCTGAGTCTGTAGATCTACATTTTTATGATGTGGTCGGTAATATCAATGGCCTAGCCATTAATTTCAGACTTTATGAAGATGGTTTAATCGAAGACCAAAGTAAATAAACCCCAGGTAACAGCCATGTCAACCAAACCAAACCATCATCTACTGTTAAAAACTCTAATATTAGGTGGCCTGATCGCCGCGCTGGTTTACCTGTTTCATCCAGGTGTAGGTCAGTTTAGCTTGCTAATCAATGGCCAGCCAGTTGCTGAACCTTTATTTCGGCTGGCCGCTATACCCGCTTTGTTGCTAGTGATGCTGTTTATTGGCGTTCTGAGTGTGCTGGCTATGCTGGGTGTGGGCATGTTTATTTTTATGGGCGTGCTTGGCTTTTCGCTACTGAGTATCTTGATTATTGCCCCGTATTTTTGGCCGGTGTTATTAGTGTTTTTGGTGATAGTTTTAATCATGTCTTCTGGCGGTAGTAAAAACACCTAGAGGGCTGTTGCTGTTTTGTAGCCACACCCATGAAAAAACCCCTTATCTCAGTAATTGATTTTTTCGGTAAAAACAAACAAACAAACAAACGATGTTGCGACATAATTTAACGATGTACTCTAAGTGTCTTGGTTTTATACCAAGATGCTTAGCTTTTGACTGCGGGGAAACGGAGTTTTTATTCAAATTCAGTTTCTTGTTTGTGCTTTTTACCCTCTTCTTTCAACGCGTAATCCCCACTGAATGTATCTTCACCATTTTTATTTTTCATTATCGGTTTGTCATTGATAACCTAATCCGGCTAAACCTGCATTGTTGAATCATGCCCCCTATCAGCACTGGTTTCAAAATAAATTGTGTTTTCATTGCAACTCCTTATATTGTGAATAATTAATGACTCCCACGCTGATCGAAAACAACTCTTCTGCATTGAGGGCTGGTAGTCAGCCAGTCGAAAACAAGAGCAACATAATATTTACAGCTAATTAATCCATGTTTAATACTGGCAAACTCTTTGTTTTTTAATGTTCTTTTTCATCAATTATTACTTATGTTTAGTTTTGTAGAAAATAAAGAAGTCCGCCTGCAAGAGATTCAGTCGATTAGGGCAGAAATTGCTCAAAACGCTGAATTTGATAAAGCTTTTATTATCATGAACGCATTAGCAGCCATCATCGCTTCCTATGCGTTATTGGCGGATAGTTCCTCGGGGGTAATAGGCGCTATGCTGGTTGCCATGCTTTTGAGTCCGATTGCCGGCGTCTCGCTATCATTGGTAGATGGTGACTCAGTATTATTTAGACGGTCGATCAGATCACTGGGTGGCGGTATTGGCATCGTGATACTGTGTTCACTGGCCGTAGGTTTATTACATACCGATATGCCAGCCGGCAAAGAATTATTGAGCCGCACACACCCGAATTATCTTGATTTAATGATTGCCTTAGCCGGTGGTGCTGTCGGTGCATACGCTGTCATTTCGCCGCGTGTTATCAATGCGGTTGTCGGCGTAGCTATAGCCACGGCTTTAGTGCCTCCTTTATGCTCCGGAACCATTTTTGCAGCCCGTGGCGAATGGGAAAATGCTGGCGGGGCCTATTTATTGGCTTTTGCCAATATAGTGGCTATCCAGTTTTCTTCCTCCATCATCTTGTGGCTAGCCGGTTTTCATCAAGCCGTTGATAGATTTTACCGTAATAAAAAAGTTGTCTGGCTGAATGCTGTGAGCTTTTTGTTGATAGCTTTATTGTTTGCCGCCTTAGGCGCCAATACCAAAATTATTTTAAGCCAAGTGCTTTATGAAACCAATATACGCAAAGTTTTAAATAAGGAAATGAAGAATTTTCCCGGTGCCTATATGAGTGATGCCAGGATTAATCAGGAAGACGATAAAAATCTGGTGCGCATCGTGGTTAGAAGTCCGTATGCTTTCTCTGCATCTGAGGTGGGCGGCATAGAAGCAAAACTACCCACAGCCCCCAATCAATTACCAGTAGAATTACGCTTACGTCATATTAAGGTTGAGGTGATGACCAAAGAAGGCCCAAAATTTGACTTAAAGCTGAGTCATTACAGCCAACCACTTTCCAATATCGAAAGCATCGAGCCGCCTTGAATCAGGCCATCTGTTTTTCCAGGGAACTTAGTAATGAATTTATGTTAAACATCCAGCGGGTACGTTATTTTACCTGGATGCTGCTGTTATCAATATCTTTGCAGGCTAGCGGGGAAATTTCTGTTTCCGGTTTGTCTGCACAAGCCGAAACCAACGTTAAGTTGACAGTATCGCTAGCAAAAGAACAATGCGACACGCCTGAGTGGAAAATACGCCAACTGTTTAATAACTCTAATGTTGAAATAGACGAAGCTATGCGCGCGCTAGGTTATTACCATGCCAGTAGCAGTCAAAACCTGTCGTTTGATGCTGATTGCTGGCAAGCTGACTTTGAAGTAGAGCCAGGCCCCAGCGTTATAATCGACAGCATCGATATCATTATTGAGGGCGACGCGAAAGATGACGCAGAATTTATTGTACTGCGAGACAAACTGCTTGGCGACACCGGCACGGTATTAAATCATAGCTATTACGAAAAAATGAAAAGCTGGATTGAAACCCTGGCCATGGAGCACGGTTATTTAAAAGGCCAATTCGTCGAAAAAGAGCTGTTGGTAGATAAAGAGCAGAATAGCGCCCAGATTAAACTGGTTTACGATGCCGGTAAGCGCTTTTATTTTGGTGAACTGACTATCGATCAAGACATACTTGAGCCGGATTTTGTCAGTAAATTCATCCAAATCAAACCCGGCGAGTTTTATTCCAGTTCGCAACTGGCTCAAACCCATAATGCGCTGTCCAAATCCGGTTACTTTGAAATGGTGGATATTCATCCGGAAATGGATGAAATCAAGCAACTCGATGTCCCCATCAGCATGAAGCTATACCCGAAAAAGATTCATCATTACAGTATCGGTGTCGGCTATGACACCGATAAAGGCCCCTTGCTGGGCGCATCCTATATTAATCGCCGACTCAACCGCAGAGGTCACTTTTTAACCTCTGAGATCGATTTATCGCCCGTATTATCCACCGCAGATGTTGAGTACAACGTGCCTTTGGAAAACCCAATAACAGAAACCTTCAGCTTTGGCGGCGGGCTTAAACGTGAGCGTACGGAAAGCTTTAACTCCTTGTCCGGCAAACTATCGGCCCGCCTGAAACACGCTTACGAGAGTGGCTGGAGACAAACCCTGTATCTGGATTCAGTTTATGAAAAATATACCGCAGCTTCTATAAGCGACAGTAACTTAGACAATAACACCTTATTACTCCTGCCAGGCGGCAGTTGGTTACTTTCGGTAGCAGACAATCCACTGCGTCCAAAACACGGTTATCGATTAGACTTTAATATTGCCGGTGGTTATAAAAATCCAATATCCGACATCAGCTTGGTGCAAGGCTCGATGGCTGCGGTTTGGACCCATCCGGTCCCCTGGGATGGCCGCATCATTGCCCGTGCCGAGCAAGGCGCAACCTGGGTGGATGACTTTGAGCGCTTGCCTTCCACCTATCGCTTTTATGCTGGTGGCATGAACAGCATCCGGGGTTATGCTTACAAAGAACTAGGGCCAAAAGATAGTCAAGGTAATGTGATTGGAGGCCGTTTTCTGAGTGTTGTCAGTTTGGAATATGAACAAACCCTATTTGACGACTGGGGGGTTGCTGCATTTATCGACGGCGGAAACGCCTATAATCTGGATGATATTCAGATGAAAACCGGGGTGGGTTTGGGTGCACGCTGGTATTCACCTATCGGGCCGATACGTGTTGATTTTGCCATACCGTTAGATGAAGCCGATTCATCTTTTCAAATTCATTTTGCCGCTGGCACTCGTTTATGAAAAAACGCGCCCTTCTGCTTGGCCTGTGCTTAATTCTATTGATTCCAGTGTCCCTGTTTGCCTTGCTGGGCAGTGCATCCGGTAGTCGCTGGTTATTAACACAAGTCTTGTCGGCCTTACCGGCAGAAACCTCAGTTGCTCAGATTGAAGGGAATTTTCTGCAGCAAATCAAACTCAGTCAACTACATTACGAATCTGCCAATGAACGTATCGACATCGCGCATTTCAACTTAAGTTGGCAACCCGGACAATTACTGAGCGGCCGTTTAAAACTGGTTGATTTAAGCCTGAATGGGGTGGACATCATCATTAAACAAACATCCCCCGCAGAACCCAGCACATTTGATTTTAATGCCGAAGTATTTTTGCCGCTGCAACTAATCCTGGAAAACTTCTCGATTACCAATTTGCACTATGAAGATGGCAGTGCGCATTACAATTTGCAACAGTTAAAACTTTCGGCGCTAACGGAACAAAACCAACTCAAGATCACCACACTCACCATAGAATCTGATGGAATAAACGCCAACCTGCAGGCGCAGGTAACTCTGGGCAAGCAATTTCCTTTTAGCTTGAAAAGCCAATTGCAAATGGCAGCCGGCGACTACGGCCACTGGCAAGCAGAAACCTTAATCAACGGGGATATCAATCAAGTAGCTTTTGATATTCAGCAGTCCTCGCCGTTTAAACTCAAGCTAAAAGGCGCCTTGGATAAACTGCAAACTGCACTCGAAATAAAAGCCCGCGGTGACTGGGAACAACTAAGCTGGCCATTAGCCACGACTCAGCCACAAATTATGAGTGAAAAAGGCTATTTTGAAATCAATGGCCCGCTGGATGCTTATCAATTAACTTTGGTCGGGCCTTTGACCCAGGACTATCTCCCCGGCGCCCAACTAAATTTTCAGGGCAAAGGCAGCCCGAATGGTATCAATATCGAAAATTTACAAATCGCTTCCGATGCCGGCTCATTGCTGATTGCCGGGATGGTTGATTGGCAAACTAACACCGTATTTGATTTAAACACCCAGGGTAAAAACTTCAATCCGGCCATTTTTTTGCCGGATCTTCCTGGCAAGCTAACGTTTGACAGCCATATTCAAGGCAATCTGAGCGATAAAAGCAACCAAATACAATTGGCTATCAACACACTAAACGGTCAATTGCGCGGCAATCCTATCGATGCCAGCGGTAAATTAGCCATGGCCGATGACATCTATACCATCAATCAGCTGACTATCAACTCCGGTCGTAACCGTATCAGCGCAGATGGCAGCTTGAGCTCTGAGCAATCTAATCTGCTGTTCAACATCGACACGCCAGCATTGGCTACGTTATGGCCAGGTCTGGCCGGCAGTTTAAAAGGCGCTGGCAAAATTCAGGGTAACCTTAAACAGCCGGTTATTTTATTTCAGGCCAAAGGACAGCAACTTAAATACCAAGATCAGCAAATCCAAAAACTCAGTCTGGCTATCGATTATCAACCCGATAACCAACGAATCTCTACATTACAGTTTACTGCCAACGCTATTAAAACAGCTGATCAAGACATCGCTTCCGTGATACTAAACGGCAGCGGCAGTTTAAAACAGCATCAATTCACCCTGGACATTCAAAGTTCTTTGGTTTCTTTGTCAACAATCCTGAGTGGTAGCATGCATGACCAGGACTGGCAGGGTAATCTCAGCAAACTTAATCTGGACAGCGCCGATTTGGGGAAATGGCAATTAAAGGCACCCAGCAAAATCCAGGCTTCCAAACAAGATGCGGGTATAGAGCTTAGCTTGCCGGATACCTGTTTAATACAAAATTCTGCCGCATTGTGTGTCAGCAGCCATTACCAAGCAAATTCCGATTTTGACCTGCAATTAAAAGCCACAGAGTTACCAACTGCACTATTACAAGCCTATTTACCCGCGCAATGGCAGTTAAAAGGCCTGGTTAATGCCGACACGGAATTGCAGCAACGTAAAGGTGTATTGGCAGGTAATTTTCGGCTGGAAATGCCGGCCAATAGCAAAGTCATTTTACAGGAGCCTCAAAACCGCCAGGAAATGACTTTAGGTCGCTTAAGTATCGATGGCACGCTAAAAAATAATCTGTTATCCAGTCATGCTGATTTGGCATTGACCGGCAAGGATAATCTAACGGCACAATTGCAACTCAACACTCATGCATCCCAGATTTTGTCGGGTCAAATTAAGGCGTCGATTGCAGACTGGTCATTGTTTAGAGCATTTATGCCTGGCGTTTCTGAGCTGAGTGGTCAATTGACGACAGATTTAAAATTACAAGGCAACCTAAGTAGCCCTTTGATTGCCGGCGATATCGATTTGCTATCCGCTAAACTGGAAATGGCTGAAGCGGGTGTTGCTTTAGATCAAATTAATCTGCATGTCCATGCCTCTGGCGGACAAAACAACAGCATTAGCCTAAAAGGTAGCGCAACGCCAAAGTTTCTGCCTAAATCCGATAGCAAAGAGGCTATGGAATTTACCGGCATTATTGATGTTTCTGCAGAAATACAACAAAGGAAAAACCAGTTTAATGGCCATTATCAATTGGCCATACCAGCTAATAGTAGCCTCGGGTTCAAAAATGCCCAGACACAGATTACAGTACCGTTTGCTGCATCGACCCTGAGCGGCGATATCAATGGCGACCAGCTTTCGGCTAATCTTGAGTTATTGATGAGCAATCAGGATTTCTTACGCGTCAAATTGCAAGCCGATACTGGCCCAAGTAAGAGCTTAAAGGGACAAGTAAATGCTTCCATGCAGGACCTTGCCTTATTCAACGCATTGGCGCCTGAATTATCCAATATTAAAGGCCAGATTAAAGCCGATTTGTCTGTCAATGGCAGCATGGAACAACCGATTTCACAAGGCTATATTCAGCTCACGCAAGGTGCTACCGACGTTGCCAGTCTGGGTATTAGTCTGCGTGATATCAACTTAAAAATTCTTACCGCAGACGAACAAGGTCAACGCATGCAAGTGACCGGCAGTGTAAACTCCGCTGAAGGGCAATTAAACATCAATGGTTTGATCGGTCTGGACGGCAAGGCAGAGATTAGTATTCAAGGCAGTGATTTTGAAGTAGCCAAGCTGCCGGAAGCTGAAGTCACTCTTAGTCCCGACCTAAAGCTGACACTGGCCGAAACAGAGAGCAAACTAAGCGGTTATCTACTGGTGCCTAAGGCCATTATCACCTTAAAGGAGTTACCTAAAAATGCCGTTACCGTCAGTGAAGATGAAGTGATAAAAGGTCAAACCATCAGCGAAAAAAAACCAGGAACCACAGTGGGCCTGAATACGAATATCGATGTTGAATTAGGCCCGCTGGTACGCTTTTCCGGACAAGGTCTTACTACCGAATTGCACGGTAAGTTAAAAATAAATCAATCCGGCGACAAAACAGCGATGCATGGCACCATTGACATGAAAAATGGCCGTTACCAAAGCTATGGTCAAAACTTGACCGTGCGTAAAGGCCGCTTTATGTTTGATGGCCCTGTCGATTCGCCTTGGCTGGATGTGGAGGCAATTCGGGTTTCTAAAGACCAGAATGTCACGGCTATATTGAGCTTAACCGGCCCGTTAAAAGCCCCCAAAACCCGGATTTATTCGGAACCGTCTTTGCCTGAATCCGAAGCCTTGGCGTATTTGCTTACCGGCTCGTCATTGAATCAAGTCGGAAAATCGGATGGCAGCATGGTTGCTGGCGCGGCTTTGTCTTATGGTGCCGGACAATTATCCTGGTTGACTGAAAAACTGGGGGTGGATGAATTTGAAGTCAAGCAAGGCAAAGCCCTGCAAGACACTATGTTGGCAGTAGGTCAATATTTAACCCCGGATTTCTATGTCGGCACCAAAGTCGGAATATTCAATCAACAGGCTGTATTGGTTCTGAAACACAAACTCAGCCAATCCTTCAACGTAGAGACCCAGGCCGGCACCTCACAACGGATTAAACTTAACTATGAAATCGACACCAATTGATAAGCCGTTTTGTAAGGGTTTTTAATCTTAGGATTTCGCCAAAATCAACTTCCGCTTATGATTTCCATGCTGGAACACTTTAATCTGATGGTGTTAAGCCCCCTCTCCTGATGGAGAGGGGTTCTGAGGCGAGTGACTTGTGTATAACGATGAGTGCAAAGCGTAGGAACAATGCACTTGGGTTTGAACTACAACAAAATCAATCGGATTTAACTATTCAATAGTGTTTTTTTAGCTAAATTTATTTGTGCCGCTAAATAATTGGAACCGCCTTTATCCGGGTGTAATTTTGCTATCAGCTTCCGATGCGCCTGAATAATTTGTTCTTCACTAGCGCCCGGAGTCAAACCTAACACCTCCAAAGCCTCAGCTTTACTCATATTGTTACCCCGCGGAGGCCGGTTAGATTGTTGCTGATGATATTGCTGTTGTTTACCGGCAGTGAATGACATCCAAAGACGATGGAGTTGTGGTGCGTAATTTAAAATAGCCGGCATCAACCGAACCATAAAAGCGATGGCGACACCAAGCATCGCAAAAAGCCAATTAAGCTTTCCAGTCCCCATTAACACTAGCATTAATACAACGACTAGTATCCAGCCGATTTTTTTGAACCACTTGCTAACCTGCTCAGGTGGCGTTTTCTGGAACCAGCGAATCGCCAGATAAACCAGCATCACCGGTACCAATAACAACAAAAGGCGTATCACGGTTTCTCCCTGCCAGCATTAACTTCAAATAGGTCATAATACCTTAGAATGTTATTGGCTTCATATGACTAAGGACATCAATGACCTTGCAACAACCTTTTATTCTCGGATTTGCTGCCTTCAGCGGCACAGGCAAAACCTATTTACTGACACGCCTGATACCGATACTAAAGCAACGAGGCTTGAAAGTCGGTTTGATCAAACACAGCCATCATGACTTTGAAATAGACTATCCTGGCAAAGACAGCTATGAATTGCGGGCCGCCGGCGCATCGCCTGTCATGATAGTATCGCCCTATCGTCGAGCCCTGATTACTGAGTTTCAACCATTGTTGGAGGTACATTTAATCGATCAGTTAGCTGCTTTTCCACAAGCAGATTTGGATTTAATTCTAGTGGAGGGTTTTCGACATGAAAGCTTTCCCAAAATTGAATTACACCGCCCAAGCCTGGGCAAAGAATTAATCTATCCCAATGATAGCAACATTATTGCCATCGCTAGCGACCAGCCATTAAACACCACCAATTATTTACCCTGTTTGGATTTGAATTGCCCACAAGCTATCGCCCATTTTATTTTTAACTATTTTTTCGAGCCCGCATCGTGACCGAAATTTGTTACCCCAAAAGCGCCGCATTATTATCCGTTGAGCAAGCGCAACAACACATACGTCAGGCTATTAAACCGATTGAGCAACACGAATCGATAGGCTTGACGGAAGCTTTAGACCGCATCCTGCAACAAAGTATTCATACGCCCATCGATATTCCGCCGCAACGGAATGCTGCAATGGATGGCTATGCCTTTGCTAGCGACGCCCTGATCAAAAACCAGGCGACTATGTTGCAGGTCATTGGGACATCCTGGGCCGGAAAACCTTTTACAGGCTCAGCCCAACCCAATCAATGCATACGCATTTTTACCGGTGCCGTGGTACCGGATTTTGCCGATAGTGTGATTGCCCAGGAACAGATTACCCGCCAGGCAGATCAAATCACGCTGCCGGAAAACACTAAGCCATTTAAAAATATCCGCGCAGCAGGCAGCGATGTTAAACAACATGAACGGTTAATCAAGGCGCCCAAAAAACTAAAAGCCAGTGACTTAGGTTTACTGGCAGCCGCAGGCATAGACAAAGTTCAAGTGACGCGCCGCTTAAAAATTGGCTTTTTTTCCACCGGCGACGAATTGACGGCCATCGGCCAAGCTTTGCAGCCTGGGCAAATTTATGACAGCAATCGTTATTTATTGGATAGTTTATTAAAACAGGCTAATCATCTGGTTACCGATTTAGGCGTCATCAAAGATGACAGTCAGTTAATTGAGCACACCATCAGCTCAGCTGCCGGCAAATTTGATGTGCTGATTTCTACCGGCGGCGCATCGGTTGGGGATGCCGACTTTATCAAACAAACACTGGAAAAATGCGGTCAGGTCAATTTCTGGAAATTGGCTATCAAACCGGGTAAGCCATTAGCCTTTGGCAAGATCGATGATTGTTTGTTTTTCGGTTTGCCCGGCAACCCGGTAGCTGTATTAGTGACATTTGAAAAGTTTGTGAAACCGGCTTTACAACAACTTTCCGGATTGTATCCAACACAAGCATTGCAACTGCTTGCCCGCTGCGAAACACCGCTACGCAAATCACCCGGTCGGCAGGAATATCAGCGCGGCATCCTGCGACAAATTTCACCGGGTGAATTTAGTGTCCAAGCAGCCGGACAACAGGACTCTCATCAACTCAAAGTAACCAGTTTAGCTAATTGTTTTATTGTACTTAACAGTGAATGCAAGGGGGTCGAAGCCGGTGAAATGGTGATAGTAGAACCCTTGGATACATCGCTTTAGAAATTAAAACGGGTTAAGAAGTGCAACCAAAGTATGTAATGCAGGCGTTTGTTAAATGCTGTTTTATGTTCTGACAATGTAGATCAAGCGCTTATCAAGCATAAACTGACAAACAGAAAGCAAATTTTGATCATGGCACTCAGGCCATAAAAGAGGAAGATTCTTGTGTCCATATTTCATGGCAATGGCAGATAATGCGGAGCGAGGTGTATTTCAGAATTCTGATTATAAAGCACCTTCAGCAGAACCCAACTAGCTTTATCTAAGGCAAGATCACCTGGATCCATAAGCCACGGATGCCCGCTTCCCGGCGGGCATGACGGTGGTATTTAAGCGGTAGATCGCTACTTGAATAGTGAAAACCGATGATTAAAAAAACTTAATTGGCAATCAGGTTTGCCAGATAGCCATTTTTCCGGGCCAGATATTCATCAACAAATGCATCCATAGGCTCGGTTTCATAGGTACGCAAACCGCTGACAGTCAGCTTCTTAAACCCCGTCCCCACGACCTCGTCACCCGACTTAATCTGAAAATATAGATAAGCAGTGGCGCGCTTACCATTAACTTCCATTTTGGGTTCCAGCATTTCCAGGCGAGGATTGTCCACGTCTATCTGCGCGATATTTAGCGTCATACTTTCATAAATCACTAACGGTCGATCAATGTTGAACATGACATTTTCTTTTGCCAACAAAGGCACCAGCACATAAGGAAAGTTTTGCCCGGAAAATGCCACATAATCGCGAATCAAGGCTTCAATCATGGCATGGTCATGATTGATTTTGCCGGAACGTTGGATTTGCAAATAGGTTTTACCTTGATGATCGGTAACATCGATTTGTTCGGCATCGGTTTCCGGAAAATTCAGCAAAACCCCATCACCCACCATGCCTGAAAATATAAAGTGCATATGTTCACTGAGACCATATTTCTCCAGCACCAAAGAAAATAATAAATCACCCGGCACACAAAAACGCTTGGCATCGGCATCGTGTAGCGGATTGAAATCGTGAGCAATTTCCTTGGCAAAGCTACTCGCTTGCTCTGCAGATATACGCAAGCCGTTATCTTGTGTTTGGTAAAATTCTTTTAAAAACATATTGTTATTATTCTTTTAATAGCGAGAAACTGTGGTATCGCAACTTAAGGACCAGGCATCTATGCCGCCGACTAAATTGAAAAGACGTGTAAATCCGTATTGCTCTAAAAACAGACAAGCTTGCTGACTACGCATGCCATGGTGACAGAGCACCACTAGGTCTTGCTCTGGATTCAGTTCTTGTATGCGTTCGGGTATTTGTCGTAAGGGTATGTGAAGGCTGCCTTGAATCTGCGCAAAGGCGTATTCATTGGCTTCACGCACATCCAATAGTAAAAAGTCTTCGTTATCTTCCAAGCGTTGTTGTAATTCTTGTGCACTACATTGTGTTATCGGCATAAAAAGCGTTCCAATCGTGTTAAAGCGGCAGACATTCTATCGATAGAAGCAGTATATGCAAAACGGATATGTTGATCAGCCAAATATAAGCCAAAATCACGACCCGGGGTAACCGCCACACCTTCCTGTTCTAACAATGCTCTGGCAAATTCAAAACTGTTGTCGGTAAAAGCACTGCAATCGGCATAAATATAAAATGCGCCTTCGGGTTTACAGGCAATTTTAAAGCCCAGCCTTAGCAAGTTTTCATACAAAAAATCCCGACGGGCCTTAAACTCAATCCGGCGACGTTCCAGTTCTGCCATATTTTCCGGCGTGAAAGACGCCAGAGCAGCATATTGCGAATGTGTAGGCGTTGAAATAAAAATATTTTGCGCCAGCTTTTCAGCCGCTTCGACAAAGGCGTCCGGCACCACCAACCAACCCACGCGCCAACCGGTCATGCCAAAAAACTTGGAAAAACTATTGATTACAAAAGCTTCATCGCTAAAAACCAAAGCACTAACAGCAGGCTGATCGTAAATCAGACCGTGATAAATTTCATCAGAGTAAAAACAGCCGCCAAGCTGATGTACCTGAGTGATGGCTTTATGAAAATCCTCACGGTTAATCAAGGTGCCGGTGGGATTAGAGGGTGAAGCAATCAACACGCCTTTACTGGCCAGGTACCAGTTTTTGGCGATCAAATCGGCGCTTAGTTGATATTGGGTACTGGCATCGACATTAACAAAATGCGTATGACCATTGAACAAACGGACAAAGTTATCGTTACAGGGATAACAAGGATCAGACATCATCACTTGCTCGCCAGGGTTTAAACTAATACCAAACGCCAATAAAAATGCCCCAGTAGCACCCGGAGTCACAAAAACCCGCCGCGGATCGACAGTTACACCATACTGCTGCTGGTAATAATCGGCAATACTGCTACGCAATTCCGGCATCCCGGCTGCAGCAGTATATTTCACTTCACCGGTTTTTAATAACGCTCTGCCGGCATCGATGACCGCTTGCGGGGTTTGGAAATCGGGTTCACCGATTTCCATGTGAATAATGTCTCTGCCCTCACGCTCTAATTGTTTGGCACGTTGTAATAATTCCATGACATAAAAGGCTGATATGCCTTGCATTCTGTCTGCGACTTGCTGTTTCATATCCTTGTTATCCATTGAGCTAATGGGCGTGCATAATAACAAACTTCTTGCTTGTGGCCGGTCATTCTGATAAAAAGCCCCCCAATTTTAGAAAGATAGGCAGGAGTCAATGGATGAATAGTTCCACTACAGAATTTACCCTCAAACCGTATGTTGAAGTTGAGGGTGAAGAATACATGAATGAGGCCCAGTTGCAGCATTTCACCAATATCCTGAACAAGTGGAAATCGGATTTAATGCAGGAAGTGGATAGAACTGTGCATCATATGCAGGATGATGCAGCCAACTTTCCGGATCCCAACGACAGAGCCACGCAAGAATCTGAATTTAGTTTGGAATTGCGTACCCGCGACCGTGAGCGCAGGCTGATCAAGAAAATCGAAGAATCGATTAAAAATATCGAAGCCGGCGATTATGGCTATTGTGAAACCTGTGGTGTGGAAATCGGCATTCGTCGTTTAGAAGCGCGTCCAACCGCAACCTTGTGTATCGATTGCAAAACCCTGGATGAAATCCGGGAAAAACAAATGGGTTAACTCTGTCGGTATCCACCCCTTCATACATAGGCCGGTTTGCACCTTCGCCAACCGGTCCGCTTCACCTAGGATCGCTTTCCACCGCTTTAGCCAGTTATCTGGATGCCCGTTACCATAAGGGATTTTGGCGTCTAAGAATCGACGACCTGGATACTCCGCGAAATGTAACTGGCGCTACGGATACTATCTTGCACTGTCTACAACGATTTGGCTTGCAATGGGATTGCGAAGTTTATTTTCAAAGCCAACATCTGCAGCAGTATCAACAGAGCTTGGCAAAATTACAGCGTCAGCAATGGCTGTATGCCTGTCGTTGTAGTCGTAAAAAATTAGGCAATAGCCTGGTTTATCCTGGATATTGTCGTCAGGCTGGTTTTCCTGACGACAATACAACCGCATTACGCCTAAAGACCCAGGACTTAACGATCGAATTTGATGACGCTTTACAGGGCAAAGTTTGCCAAAATCTTGCGTTGGAGCAGGGTGATTTTGTGCTTCGGCGACGAGATCAAATCATCGCTTATCAGTTTGCCGTTGTGATTGACGATAATAGCCAGGCTATCAGCCATGTCGTAAGAGGGGCGGATTTGCTGGATTCAACACCCAAACAAATTTATCTACAGCAATTATTAGGCTATCCCACACCGCATTACCTGCATTTACCGTTAATTGTCGATGAGCATGGCGATAAGCTCAGCAAACAGACGTTAGCAGCACCTATTGATGATAGCCACCCCACAGCTACGTTGTTTTTTTTGTTAAAACTTTTACAGCAAAACCCACCAGAAAACCTGCTAAGCGCATCGATACAACAGCAGTTAAACTGGGCCATAGCGCATTGGCAACCACAGGCTTTACAAAAAGTTCGTGCAATTCAACCGCCAATTCTCTAATTTACTCGCCCTATAAGTTGGATATAGACCAAGGAATTACCATGTCAGAACATCACATTTATCCGGTAAAACCCGAGATTGCCGCCAAGGCGCACATCAATGCAGAACGTTACCAAAAGCTTTATCAGCAATCGATAGCTGATCCGGACACTTTTTGGGCCGAGCAAGCCAAGCTATTTTTAGATTGGGATCAACCCTGGCAAGAAGTGTCGCATTGCGATTTCCCACAAGGCGATATCCATTGGTTTATCGGCGGCAAGTTGAATGTGAGTGTTAACTGTCTGGATAGACACCTGGAAACACGTGGTGATCAGGTGGCGATTATTTCCGAAGCCGATCATCCCGACTACGACTCTAAATTAACCTATCGTGAACTCCACCGCGAGGTATGCAAGTTTGCCAATGTATTGAAAGACCAAGGCGTGCAAAAAGGTGACCGGGTATGCATTTATTTACCCATGATTAGCGAAGCGGCTGTGGTTATTTTAGCCTGCACACGCATAGGCGCGATACACTCGATCGTGTTTGGCGGCTTTTCTGCCGATGCTTTACGCGACCGTATATTAGATGCTGATTGCCGTTTTTTGATCTGCGCCGACGAAAGCTATCGCGGTGGCAAAATCATTCCGGCCAAAATCACCGCCGATAAAGCCGCTGCCCAATGTCCCAATCTAAAAACCATTATTGTCATCAAACACACCGGCCATGAGATTCCCTGGATGGAAGGACGTGATGTTTGTTACCGCACCGCCATGCAACAAGCCTCGGCAGATTGCCCACCGGTGATGATGGATGCGGAAGATCCATTATTCATTTTGTATACCTCAGGCTCCACCGGCAAACCCAAAGGTGTATTGCATACCACAGCCGGTTATTTGTTGTACGCAGCGATGACGCATAAATATGTGTTCGATTATCAGGAAGGCGATATCTACTGGTGCACCGCAGATATTGGCTGGATAACCGGCCATTCCTATGTGTTGTATGGACCGCTGTGTAACGGCGCCACCAGCTTAATGTTTGAAGGCGTCCCCACCTACCCCGCCGCCGATCGCTTTTGGCAAGTAGTGGACAAGCATCAAGTGAATATCTTTTACACGGCCCCCACTGCGATTCGCGCCCTGATGGCACAAGGCGACAACTATGTCACCAGCACCAAGCGCACCAGCCTGCGCATCTTGGGCAGTGTTGGCGAGCCGATAAACCCCGAGGCCTGGGAATGGTATTACCATGTGGTCGGCGAAGCGCGCTGCCCTATTGTCGACACTTGGTGGCAAACTGAAACCGGCGGTATTTTGATCACCCCGCTTCCAGGTGCTACCGCTTTAAAACCCGGCTCGGCAACTTTGCCGTTTTTTGGCATAGTGCCGGCTATTGTTGACAATGACGGGCATTTACTGGAGGGTGAAGCGGAAGGCAATCTGGTATTGACTCATTCCTGGCCTGGACAAATGCGTTCGGTTTATGGCGACCATGAGCGCTTTATCGATATCTATTTCAAAAAATACCCCGGGTATTATTTTGCCGGCGATGGCGCCAGACGTGATCAAGACGGTTATTACTGGATTACCGGTCGAGTGGACGATGTCATCAACGTTTCCGGTCATCGCTTGGGTACGGCTGAAATCGAAAGCGCCCTGGTACTACATCATGATGTAGCGGAAGCTGCAGTCGTCGGTTACCCGCATGCTATCAAAGGCCAAGGTATTTATGCCTATGTCACCCTTAATGCCGGCGTTCAACCTACAGATGCGCTAAAAAAACAACTGAAAGAACTGGTTAAAGAGGAAATCAGCGCCATTGCTTTACCCGATTTTATTCAATGGGCACCTGGCCTACCAAAAACCCGCTCCGGTAAAATCATGCGCCGTATTCTGCGTAAAATCGCCGCTAACGATGTCAGTAATCTCGGCGACACCTCCACCCTGGCTGATCCGGCGGTAGTCGACGATTTGCTGACGCAACGCGCGCAGCAGTAATTAAATGCGGATTTTTCTGGCCTATTTAGGCGTAGTCGTAATCTGGTCAACCACGCCATTAGCGATCAAATGGAGCTCAGTCGATGTCAGTTACATTTTTGGCGTTACCGCACGCATGAGTATTGGCGCCATCTGCTTGTTTTTCTTGATGCTGATTGCCCGGCAACCCCTACGATTACATAAAGCCGCTTTAAAAACCTATCTTGCAGTGGCCTTGCAACTGTATTTTAGTATGCTGATTACCTATTGGGGCGCACAGTTCATACCCTCAGGCTGGTTATCCGTTATTTTTGGTCTGACGCCCTTGATGACCGCATTTTTAGCCGCCGCTTTTTTAAACGAGCGCAGTTTAAGCCTGGGTAAGTTGTTTTCTTATACCTTGGGCGTGGCCGGCTTGGTAATCATGTTTGATTCTGCTCTGGAAATGAACCAACAAGCCATGCAAGGCATGATTGCCATGTTGATCGCCACCTTTCTGTATGCAGTCAGTTCGGTATGGGTCAAGCAGATCAACGCCCATCTACCCGCTCTGACTCAAATCAGCGGCGGTATGCTGTTGGCTTTACCGGCCTATTTGCTGACTTGGTATTGGCTGGACCATGCCAGCCTACCGCAAAGCCTATCTCAACAAACCCAGCTATCCATACTTTACCTAGGCGTTATCGCCACGCCGATTGGATTTGCCTTGTACTACTACGTTTTATCTTACCTGCCGGCTACCACTGTGGCGTTGATTACCCTGATCACGCCTGTGTTTTCATTGTTTTTAGGCTACAGCGTCAATCAAGAACCTTTGACTATAAAAATCGCCAGCGGAACCGGATTAATATTGCTGGCCCTGGCCATGCATACTCTGCTTAATCGTCGAAAAGTGAATAAACCTGCGCATTGAAGGAATATTATCTGCATTACATCGTTGAGGGCGAACAAAGATTAAGCGTCTGTAATATGGTGCAAAATATTTGCCGACCTATCGGTCATCGGTAATAAGTCCGTCAAAACGGCATCATCCAATACTTGTAAAAAACCCTCTACTGCCCTACCCAATAAACCGGTTAATCCGCACTCCGGTTGAATCGCACAATGCCCTTGTTTTTCAGGATTAAAACATTCGGCGATTTGAAAATGGTTTTCTATCTCCCTGACTACATTGCCAACATTGATATGTTGCGGAGGCCTAGACAGACAAATTCCGCCGCCTTTGCCACGTACAGTTTTTACAAAACCTTTCAAGCCTAAGTTATGCACTACTTTAACCAAGTGGTTTTTGGAGATACCGAAAAACTCGGCTAATTCTGTGATGGTAACCAGTTGATCAGGGTGCAAACTCAAATAAATCAAAACCCGTAACGCATAATCCGTATGTGTTGTTAATTGCATGATGTGCTTTTTTTATAAGTTGCATTTGAAATATACTTTATTAAGCTCTACACTTTCAATAAAGATTAGTTTTAGACTGATGTTTTTAATTTTGTTCATTACTCGGTAAATTTCTATGCTGATTGAGCCCGTTGCATTATCCGATTTTTTCCTGAGCTTTTTCAGTGCCGCAATGATTATTCTAACCGCTACCGTCTACGCCGGCCTGTTTGCTTGGGCCAAAATTAGCGCCCGCCGTAGCGTTTACTGGGGAGCTTGGCTTGCCTATATCATCTTGCTGGTTTGTGTGGGCATATTCAGCATTGTGAATAATTTTAGCGGTTACTGGCTGTTATTGTCGCTGACCATGGCCCTAGGTTATGCCTTCATGCCGCGTTTAATCTGGCATTTATGTGTAGCTACTCACACGCTCGAACCCAAACATTCTCATCACTCTGGAGGTCACCATGACTGAGCAAGTCCCTAAATGGGCATCGGAAACGTTCTGGAAAAAAACCGCTATCTGGGTAACCGGCGGATCTTTCGTGTTACTGGTTATTTTAACCTTCGATTCCATGTCTCAAATTACCGCCGGCGGCTCCCGCGTGCAGGCTTATAGCGTCATCAATAAGGACATCAGCTACCGTCTCGACAAAACCAAGCAGCGATATCAACCCATAATTGGTGGCGATGCACCCTTGTTCGGCAAAATGCTCACTGAAGAAGAGGCTGAAAAGCTGGTCGATCACGGCAAAAAAACCGTGCAAACAAAAAACTGCATGAATTGCCACACTTTACTAGGCAACGGGGCTTATTACGCGCCGGACTTAACCAAAGCCTGGCTGGATCAAGGCTGGGGCGCAAAAGCCTCACGCGAAGAATTGATGGTAAATTTCCTGCTCGATCCGGAAAAGAACGCGCGCACTTTCGGGTCAAATCGCAAAATGCCCAATCTGGATATTACTCAATCGGAAGCAGAAGCCATCGTCGCCTTTTTAAAGTGGATGTCGGCTATTGACACCAATGGTTTCCCGCATAATTTTACAGCCATCGGCGAAGAGGATTAACACGATGACGCTACAAACCTATCAAGAAAAAGCCGCAGTGTACTGGAGTAACTGTAAGCAAAGACATGCCAAATTCATGGCTAATCCGAACCTCAGCGGCGGACAAAAACTGGCAGTGCATTATTTTACTGTGGCCATGGTGTTGTTCATGGCCCAATTGTTATTCGGTCTGCTGGCCGGAATGCAGTTCATTTTTCCGAGCTTTTTGTACGAAATCCTGGATTTCAACGTCAATCGCATGGTGCATATCAATGCCATGGTGGTATGGATGTTGTATGGTTTCCTCGGCTCAATTTATTGGTTTCTGGAGGAAGAAAGTGGCGTACCCATCGTCGGCCTGAAATGGGGGCATTTGGCATTTTGGGTGCTAACGGGTGCTGTAACCATAGTCGTGCTGGTCTATTTACTGATTCAAATCGGCAGTGGTGATGACACATCATTGTGGTTGATCAACGAAGGTCGCGAATATATCGAAGCACCGCGTTGGGCCGACATTGGCATAGTGATTGTGATACTGGTTTTCTTCTATAACGTTACCGCCACGTTTGCTGCCGGCAAATGGTCCGGTATCGCTGGCGTTTTAACCCTAGACTTGGTTGCACTAGCCGGCTTGTATACCGCCGGTATGTTTTATGTCACCAATATCAGTGTTGACCAATATTGGTGGTGGTGGGTAATCCATCTGTGGGTAGAAGCCACCTGGGAAGTATTAGTCGGCTGCATCATGGCCTGGAGCTTGATGAAACTGCTGGGTGTACGTCGAAAAGTGGTACAAACCTGGTTGTATATTGAAGTGGCGTTAATGTTCGGCTCCGGCATTTTGGGTTTGGGTCATCATTACTTCTGGATAGGCACGCCGGAATACTGGTTTACCATCGGCGGTTTTTTCTCTGCCCTGGAACCCATTCCTTTGGTAGCCATGGTAGTCCATTCGATTTACGATTCAGGTGCGCATCGGTTTAAAAACAGTAACCACCCTGCCCTGACCTGGATCATCGCTCATGCCTTCGGTAACTTTCTCGGCGCTGGTGTGTGGGGTTTTATGCATACCCTGCCGCAAATCAACCTATACACCCACGGCACCCAATGGTCAGCTTCACATGGTCATTTGGCTTTCTTCGGTGCTTACGCCACCATCAATATCGCTTTCTTCTATCTGGCTGCGCAACAAGTGCGCGGTAATGTTTGGATGGGCGGTGATCTTGCAAATGGCTGGCGTTGGAAAACAGCTGCCGTGCTATTAAATTTGGGCGTCATGGGTATGACTGTCGCATTATTGATAGCCGGTTACGAACAATCTTTTATCGAGCGTGCAGTGGAAGGCTCAACCTGGGCTGGCTACTTTGCCGCCCAAAACAACCACTGGTTCATGCAAGCCATGGTATGGCGCATGGTGTTTGGCTTGATGACAGCCGTCGGTGGTGGTTTGTTATTTTGGGATTTATTGGAAATTGGTAAGGGTGAAACAAGACCCGCCGCAATCATTCAGAACGATGCGATCACAGACTAAGGTTCTAGTCACGGATAACTTGTCCAAATTCTGATCATAGCTACAACAAGGATTTAATCTCCCCTTTTGAAAACAGGGGAGATTATGAGTGCCTAAGTTTTAGCAGGGAAAACAGCCTTGAATATTTCGTTTAAAAAAACGACTTTTTGAGCGGGACTTGATGAATGCGCTAAATGTTTGTTCTGGCACATGGCAAAACTCTTGCGGTTTATCGTGTCGAAATGAAACCCGCAGTTTATGTGTTTGCTCGTCGTAACCGACAACATCAATCGCACTGGATTTAACAGCTTCCATTTTCATGGGACACCCCCACTATTTAATCTTAAAACAATTAGTCTTATCGATCGACGGATAGTTCCAATTCAAATGAAAAATGGACTTGATTAAACCAAATCACAGGTCTAGTTTTAAGCATCAGGATATTGGGTATGCACTGCAGAGGAACTTTTCAGGAAAAATTGAAATGGTGTCGACTGGAACGCCAACACCATATTTAAATTTACCCAAGACGGTTTTGTAACCCGCCCTGGATAAACAAATGAGTAAGCCTTACTCTTTAGTCCATTTAGCGGCCAATTGCGCCGAGAACTGACCCAAATAAACACCAATTACCAGTGAGATGGAAATCACTAACAAAGGATTATCCAATGAAACGCCTAATAATACATCTGGGGTCAATTTGCCTGGTGTTTGCAATAAATAAGCAAAGGTTGCCGAATAGCCCAACACACTGACAGGAATAACTGACAGTTGCGGAATAACTGCCAAAAGGCACATAACGGTTACCACAACAGCAACCGTAATCGCTGCCGTCAGGCTAAAACCAAGTACTGCATCAGGTGAAATACCAGTCAGCAAAATTGCTGTAATCCAGGCCATCACCACACCAAAAATACCGCATACGATAATGTTTTTTACGGCTTCTTTATTGGCGCCTAACATGAAATAGGCCGCCCAAGAAATGGTTGCCGCCCAAATAAAAAATACGCCGCTGGCAGGCCCTACCGCCAAAAATGTTGCGACGCCAGCCAAAAGACCAATGCTTAACGAAAGTGCTGCTAGTTTTTCCATCATTTTCCCTCTGAATTAACACCTCATAAATAATTAGAAGATTTTGCATTGAGGTGGCGCTACAAAACCTCACGACTTACAAAAATCCAACCGCCCCTACAAAATGGGTCGACCTATCTTAAGCAAGTTGGCTGAATTATAACCCGCTGATTCAAACACCGCCCGCACCATTCTTAATCATTCTCGTTGTAGCTTCTACTCGTCTACACCATCAATCCCTCAGCAGTGAAAATCAGCGAGTCTCACTTCTACACTAATCGCAATAACCTGACCAATTTGGCTATTACGGCAAAAAAGACAAATTATGTATCTTGCCTTTCGCCTGCATAGGTGCGGCAATACCAGCCTGCCAATAGGGTTGTTGATCCCGATAATGTTTGGAAAAAGGATGCCCGGATTGTCCACCCGGCATTTGGAATAGTGCGTCCTCGGGATGTAAAGGCGACAGCACTAACCTCTCGCTGGCACCATGCGCAGTATCCATGACTTTTACGCAAATACTGGCACAACCATCACTCTCGAAACGGGGCATATCCAATAACTTGCCTAACAGCGGCGACACTTTGCTGAAAGGATGCTGCAATTTGATCGCATGAGTTGTTCCCCATGCCAAGTGGGTTAAGTTTTGGTCTGGATACGCTTGCTGCTGCTGATGAGCAGATTGTCGTAAAGCTTCTACTATCATCTGCTGCCAATTATCGCGATATTGGGCTTTCAATAATCCTGCCGGCCGTTGCGTCAACAATAATCGTAACGGCGTTTCCATTTCTCGCCAGGCATATCTAAAATCCGCATCATAGGTTTGGCAGGCCGCGACGATTTTGGCAAACACCTGTTTCGCCAATTGGTTTCTAAATTCAGCCAGCAAGCCAGCACCTATACTATCGAGATACATATGTCCATCCCAGGCGGTTAAGGCTTGTTCGACTTCCAATAACACGTGGTCTTTATCGTTTAAATCTCGCAGCGTATCCAGGGCTAATTGACGGTAAAAATCATACACCGCATTGCGAGTGTCCAGCTGAATAGCCAATAAATCCTGTTCCGTCAGCTGATTTTGTGGGCGTAATAATTCAGCGATTCGAAAGGCCCGGTAGCCAAGCGCCCAGTTATGCGCAATCGTATGCGGATAATCTCTACCTAAGGTACGATTATTGGCGGTCACGATAAATCCTGCCGGTGGGTCGAAGACATGCGGCAACTCTTCCGGGGAAATATAGCCTTGCCAATCCAGATTACCATCAGCCCAGGAGCGGCTAGCTAGCCCATCAAAACCAACCCGATACGGCAAGCGGCCCATATAAGTCCAGCCGATATGCCCTGCCCTGTCAGCAATCACCACATTTTGTGGCGGGCTGCCGATTTGATTCATCATCGACATGGCCTGCTCGGTGGTTTGTGCGTCGTCCATATTCAGCAAGCCTAAATCAACCGCATGCCGCTCTAATGCCGTCCATTTTACGGCTACCGACTTACCTAATAAGAGTTGCTCGGACACCGGCCCCCACAAGGTTTCTTGTACGGTCATTTCGATAGCGGGCGCGTCTTTAACTAAGATGGTTTCAGTATGTGTGCCAAATGCCACCCAGCCTTGTGGGGAGCGGTATTCCTGCGGGTTATTCGGATTGATCTCCAGACTGATCAAATCCAGCAAATCGGCAGTGACATTGGTAAAACCCCAAGCTACATCATCATTACCCCCCACCACGACACCCGGTACGCCGGGCAATGTCACCCCAAAAACGTGATGGTTTGGATAGCGTATATCAGCCCGATACCACAGATTGGGTACGCTTAAACCCAGATGCATATCATTAGCAACCATGGCCCTGCCGTCCTTGGTTTTACTGCCTGCCACCACCCAATTGTTGGAGCCGACGACAATATTTTGCGTATCGATACTATTACTAGCCAGATGAGTGTCCGGTTCCGGCAAATTAGCAAATGCGGATGTCGCAATATGCGGACTAAACCGCCGTGGAGCATCGCCACCAACCAAGGTAGTGGTATAGCTATCGGTATCCGGGGTTAGAAATTTTAGCAAATCCTTAGGCAGCGCCTTTTCCATTACAGTCACCATGCGCTCGTCTTGTTCATAACCGTTGAGGGTTTGAAACATGCCTAACACCACTAATAGGCTATCTTCCTCACACCAGGGTTCCGGCTGGTGCCTCAACAGCAAAAACTCAGGCGGCAGTATGGTGGTTTGCAGCAGATAAGCATTAATGCCTGACACATAGGCCTGTAATAGCCGTCGTTGCTCGGCAGGTAAATCCTGTACGATTTGTTTGGCAGTTTTAGCTAATTGGTAAGCCCGCTGTTTGCGGTCGCTGTCGACTGCTACTTGGCCGAACAATTCAGCCAAACGCCCGGCGCTTTTCCGCCGCATCAACTCCATTTGAAATAAACGATCGCGGGCGTGCAAAAACCCCAACACCCGCAACGCATCAGACCGGTCTTGGGCGGATATGCTGGGAACGCCCAATTTGTCACTGTCTACCGATACCTGGACATTTAAGCCGGACAGCTTCACTTCGCCGTCTTCCATTGGCAAGGAGGAAGCGATCAGCAGATAAAAAACTCCAATGGCTATCAGTGCGGTAAATAGCCCGGCTATAGAAACAAGCTTTAAGGTACGCATGAATTTATTTGGAAAAAAGACTATTGAAGTTTAGCAAGCTGGGTTAAATGATATTGAAACCCAGTGGCAAAGTCAGCCCATTATGCAACCCAAAGGCCAAAATAAAATGAAGCATGCATATTTTTGCAGGGTTTCGCGTTGCTCTACCTAGCCGGAGATTGCGATGATTTTGTAGGCCGGACCACCCAACGGGCACAAGTAAGCCGATAGGTGTTGCTGGCAATTTTAAGCTTTGGATTCAAACGATTACAACAAGAGTTCGTTTTCAATCGCCACAAAACGATCTGCGGCTTGAATCAGCGATTGCGCCGTTAAGGCCGCCACGCCGTAGACTTCAGACTGCACCTGATACCTGTCCCTGGCTTTTTGTAATAGCAGCTGAAAATCACCATCGCCTGACAGTAAAATAACCACATCTACCTGTTCAGCCAATTCCAGCACATCCAGGGTAATACCGACATCCCAATCACCTTTTGCAGAACCATCGCTGCGCTGAATGTAGGGCTTAAGTTTGACCTGGAAACCAATGTCTGTCAGTATTTTTTGAAAGCCGCGCTGCTTGGTATCGCCACGCTCTATAGCATAGGCAAAGGCAGCGACTAGCTGACGATTTTCAGTAGCCTGCTGCCAAAAAGCACTGTAATTGAAATGTTTTTGGTAGCGCTGTCGACAGGTGTAATAGATATTTTGCACATCAACGAAAATCGCTACCTTTTGCATGTCATTATTTTAAAAATGAGCAGCAATAATCACTGGCAGTTTTAACTTTCATGCTAAATGCTGCATTGCCTGGCACGTTGAACGACTCACCTGCAGCAACAGCTTGCCAGTCACTACCGGGTAATAAGACATCCAGTTCACCCGCCAAAATTTCCATTAATTCCGGATCAACAGTGTTAAAGGTATATTCACCTGGCAACATAAAACCCAGAGTTTTTTTACTGCCATCTGCAAACACAATGGTTCGACTATTTACTTTGCCATCGAAATAAATATTGGCTTGTTTGACGATGTTGACGTTTTTAAATTCTGACATGATGCCTATCTACGGGTAAAAAAGCTGCGCATGATAACAGATCAGAGCAGTTTTCGAATCACAAAAAGCCTAGGCGCACTCGCTTGATGGTGATGGCTAAAAATAGTTTGCGTTTGAAAACAATCCGCATCCAGTTGCTGCAGCCATTTTTCCAGACTCAGAGTTTCTTCATCTCCTCCAGCATGCCCCGGATAGGCCATTACCGTCAACACACCCTGCTCCGCCAATAACAGACAAGCAGTATTCATGGCTAGCAAAGTACTACTGGTTTTTGTAATGATGTGTTTATCCGCCCCTGGCAGATAACCCAAATTAAACATGATGGCTTTTATCTGACCATGCAGTTTTGCTGGCGTATGCTGAATCATTTGTGCGTGACAGGCGTGTATCAATGTTGCTCTAGCCAATAAGTCATGCTGCATTAAACGCTGCTGACTGGCTTGCAAAGCCTGCTGCTGAACATCAAACCCGTAGACATGACCAGACTCACCCACACATTGGGCCAAAAACAAAGCGTCATGTCCATTTCCCAAAGTAGCATCTATTGCCACATTACCTGCTTGTAGTGATTCACGGATAATGCCATGGGCAGTATCAGACAGGGAAATGCGTTTCATAGTATCGTTGAACATGTCCATTTGAAGGTATTTTGGATTGTTGCTTGAGTGCGCTAACAAACTGACGTGCATACCATGGAATTGATAGGCTGCCTTTAGCGCCAAAACCATTAAAAATATGTAGGTTAGTTTGACGCGGATGCGAACCAACAAAGGGCTGCTTGTCCAATGTCGTCGGTCTTATACCGACTTGGTGTGCAAGTACTTCAATCGACTCCAGTCCGGGATAAACGGCTAACAATGCTTGCAATAAACTTTGTTTGGCTTGCTCTGTCGGTGTTGTATCAGTTTGTCCGGGTTGAAAGGTGGCGCCAATTCTGAAATGATTAGTCCCATGTGGAATTAACCAATAACCAAAATTTAAAATCAGATTTGGACAATTTGTATCCGTTTGGCAACTTAGAATTTCGCCTTTGGCTGGCTGAAAAGGCAAGCCGCCAAACCAGGGATTTTGCCTGCCATGCTGACCCTCACAAAACACAATATGCTGCGGTTTAATATCAAGCCAGTTTAAGTTAGGTTGCAAGCTAATATCTTGATAATCCAACCTGGTTTGTCGATAACTTTCACGGGCAACAAAAAAACCCTGTAGTTTTTTTAGTAGACTGCGGGTTTTTAAATACCCGGTTTGTTGCTGCTGCAAGACACCAAAGCCAGCCATCAAAGTGGACGGTATATCATGGCATTCACGCAAAAAAGCTTGGTACTCGGCTTGCTGCAAGCGTTGCTGAGCAGATTGCTGTTCGCGGGCATTTTTTAAAATCCGTAGCATAGGCATGGGGACAAAAAAGTCTTGCTTAAATTCCCTGGCACATAGTTGATAACAATCCAACGCTGCCGGCAGCAGATATTCAATGTCAGTGCTTTTCACCAGGCGCTGGCCAGTGACCGGATTAAGCAAACCCGCAGCTACTTTGGAGGCATTTTCGCTGCCCGTATCAATCACGATTACTCGCATTTGCTGGCGCAGCAACTCCCACGCCAATAAACTGCCAGCCAAGCCCTGACCGACTATCAGAACATCAATCGGCATGTTTAGCCGTTAAAGCCTCGGATTTAAACGTAATGCCTTGCCAGCCATCACGCATAAAATAGCGAATGTTTTGATGATCAGTGCCATCCGGACTATCCAAAACATCTTTACGGTAATAATCCCCAAATAATGCCAGTGTTTGGGCCTGATCTAAGCCCTGCAGCATGGCAAAGGCAAAAATCTTACAGGAACCTTCATTTTGTCCGGCTTGATTAACTAAAGGCTGCTGTAGGCCATTACTAAACTCAGCAGGTTGGTATGTATAATGTTCGGCAATGAGCGCCATGCTGTCCTTAAAATCAACCATTTGGCCGGATTTAACACGATTTATAAATTCATTTAGCATCATAGAGTTACTTCTAAAGTTTTTGAAAATTAAGCCAAGTATCATATAATTAATCGATTAAAACTGTTTTAGGCTTGAAAAGTAAAGTCTAAATACAGCTAACCCAGCAGTCAACTGCAACGGCTTTAAGATTACTGTTACATTCCATCTATACACTATGGGTTTTTCAGCCGTATATTGTAAAGACCGTACGGATAACAACTTATCACATTCACAAAGGAATACGTTTTGAAACAGCAGCTTATCTTTTTGGTATTTTTTACGCTCGTTGCCGGCCAAACCTTCGGCCAAACTGAAATCCCACTGACTGAAACTGAACTTCCACTGATACAACCTGAAATTCAACCTGCCGATACCGAAACTAAAACTGACGCTGTGATCTTAAAAGATCCGGAAATTTTAGCCACCTATCTTCTCGCACCCGGCGACGCTTTGGAAGTAACGGTCTGGAAAGAAGAAGGCTTACAACAACAACAGTTTCTGATCGGTCCCGATGGTAATATTGTTTACCCTTTGATAGGCACCATTACTGCAGCCGGCAGAACCATTCATGATCTTAATGAATTATTAACAGTCAAGCTGGCGGATTATATTGCAGACCCCTCTGTCAGCATTAAATTATTAAACAATCAAGGCAATACCATTTTCGTCATAGGTAAAGTCAATAAACCCGGACAAGTTTTTGCCGGTAGACGTATCGACGTATTGCAAGCACTCAGCATGGCGGGTGGTTTGACGGTATTTGCCAACGAAAGCAACATCAGCATTCAACGCCGAATTGGCGATGAAATTAAAGTATTCCCGTTTGATTACGACGATGTGTTAGATGGTGAGGATCTCGAACAAAATATCTTACTGCAGCCCGGAGACACCATCACAGTACCTTAGGTAATAAGGTAGCATTTCATACATGAAAATCAAGACCGAGTTCTTGCTGCCAGCCATGGTGTTGTTCAGCAGTCATTGCCAGGCATTAGATTGGTTATTTCAACCTTATTTTAATGCAAACGAGCGTTATGCCGACAATGTAACCATGCAACAAGCCAACAGCGTCAACCTCATCAGCAGCATGATCACTACGCTATCGCCTGGCGTTATGTTGGGCTATCAGGCTGAAAATAATGATCTGAAAACCCGCTTTACCTGGAACGAATTGATTTACCACAACGCCTCCGATCTGGATTTTTCCGAGAAACTGCTGGATGTCAATCATCAATATCAAGGTGAACGCTTTAAAACCAGTTTACTGGCCAGTTACCATGAGCAATCGTCCATTAACACCCAGTTAGTTGATCCAACACTGAATATTACCGGTCAAACTTTGGTACCCCGATTTACCCGCTCAATTGCCCCCAGTATTTCTTTTTTCCTGACTGAAAAGAATTCCCTGCAATTTGACTATAGCTACCAGGACGTCACCTTCGACAAACCGGCAGGCCTTCAAAGCTTACAGTACTCGGATTACACCAGCCAACAGTTCTCGACCACCTTGACTCACGCCTACTCCGAACGCTTGTCGTTTAATCTGGTAGGGGCATATTCTTTGTTTGACTCTTCGACTAGCTTTCCTTCAGAGAATTCCTTCCAGTTTTTTGGCATACCTATTAACCAATCGGTCAATACAAATTACGATCAAAAATCAAATACCTTTTTTTATCAAGGCGGATTGCAATATGCGTTTGATGAACTCACACAATTGTCACTTTCTGCCGGGATGCGCAATACGGACAATAAGACCAAATATGGTCAAACAGTTACCTATGACCCGGAAATCCCAGCCCTTGGCATAATCAACAGCACTGGAGAGAACAACCTTTCCAGCAAAGCCAGTGGTCACGTATTTTCTGCCAGCCTTAACCGAAAGGGTGAATGGGGCAACGCCAGCCTGAATGCGGGTCAGCAACTGAACCCCTCCAGTAGCGGTAGCCAGCAACAAACCACCACGGTTTCCGCTCAGGCCAACTACAATATTACTGAACGCTGGACGACCGGACTGAATGCCAATTATCGTTTATCCGAATACACATCGGTGTTTAATGCTGTCAATACTGTCAATAACAGCACATACACCACGGTGTCACCCAATATTCGCTGGCGCTGGACACCGGAAATGAATTTTCAATTATCGTATACCTATGCCCAACGCGACTACACATCCAGAGAGCAGACAGCTACCGGCAACAACGTGCAACTACAATTTTCTTATCAACCACAAATCAATCGCCTGGTGAAATAACGTGGAAAATCAAACTCCCGACTTCAAAGACTATTTCAAGATAGTCAAAAAGCGCCGCAAATTTTTAATTATTCCGTTTATTATCATCGCAGCCCTCAGCGTTATCTTGGCCGTGGTTTTACCGTCGGTATTTCGCTCATCAGCCACCATTCTGATCGAAGAGCAGGAAATCCCTTCCGAATTGGTCAAATCCACCGTAACAACTTTTGCTGACCAACGCATTCAAATTATCAGTCAGCGCATTATGTCGCGTAGCAACCTGATTGAAATTGTTAAAAAATACGATTTATACGCAGACGACCGCAAATCTAAACCTGAAGAAAAAATTCTGGATAAGATGCGAGAATTGATCAAAGTGGAAACCATCAGTGCAGATGTTATCGACCCGCGTAATGGCTCCCCCACTAAAGCGACTATCGCCTTCGTACTGGCATTTGATGACCATTCACCCACTCAAGCGCAAAAAGTAACGAATGAACTAACGTCCTTATTCTTAAAAGAAAACATCAAGTCAAGAACCGAGTCAGCAGAAAATGCGGCATTATTCCTTAGCGAAGAAGCTCGCCGTCTGAAAGATAAGATTCAGCAATTGCAATCAACACTGGCAACATTCAAAGAACAAAACCTGCATCAATTACCTGAAGCCAATCAATTAAATCAACAAGAACTCACTTCATTAACGAATCAATTGATGAGTCTTGATAGTCAGGAACGTTCGGCACTGGAGCGCAAGTTTTATCTGGAAGGTCAGTTGGCACAAATTGACCCCAATGCCCTGGCTACTAATGCTGTCGGCAATCGGGTGTTCGATATGAAAGATCGCCTTAAGCAATTACAATCTGAATATCCATCACTGGTCGCGCGCTATTCAGATAACCATCCGGATGTTATGAAAGCCAAACGAGAAATCGATTCATTACAAAAAGAAATTGGCTCAAACACTGACCTGAACAAATTGAACGCCGAACTGACCGAAAGAGAAGCCGATTTGGCTGTGCTGCTTAAGCAATATTCTGCGAGACATCCTGACGTTGTTAAATTGCAAAAACAGGTATCCGCCTTGCAGCAAGCGCTGACCGAAGCAAGTCAAAACAACTACACCAATGTAGATTTGCATCCGGATAACCCAGCCTACATCACGCTTAAATCGCAAATGGATGCAGCAGATTCGGATATTAAATCCATAGCTTATACCCGAGAAAAAATCAAAACCAGGATTGACGATCTACGCAACAGCCTGATGCAAGCCCCGTTAGTTGAAAAAGATTACATGGACCTTGTACAGGAATTGAATAACACCAATCAGCGCTACCAGGAAGTCAGTGCGCGGGAAATGGAAGCGCAAATTTCACAGCAACTGGAAATAGAAAAGAAAGGCGAGCGCTTCACGCTAATCGATCCGCCACAAGAACCCTTAGAACCGGTCAGTCCTAACCGAATTGCCATTTTATTCCTGGGTATGGTGTTAGCAATTGCTGGTGGTTTTGGTACCGTGGCATTAGCTGAGATGATGGATTCCAGTATTCACAGTGAAAAAGCCATCTTTAATATTCTTGGCGTAGAACCTCTGGCCACCATTCCGTATCTGGAAAGTCGTATAGAAAAAGAAAATGACCAGAAAAATCGCCACATTATGATGATTAGCGCTGTGATTTCAGTGATAGTTGCGACACTATTATTCCACTTTTTATTCATGCCGCTGGATGTGTTTTGGTACAAATTACTCCGTGTTGCGGGCAGTTTATAAATAATCGAGATTAGCCATGAATACTATTCAAACACTACAGCAACCATCGACTGCAGATGCCAGCGACAACAATTTCGATGGCATCAATTTCGCTTACAACCAAACCAGGGTGTTCACCCCGAACAACAAAATACTTAGAGAAAATCGCATCATTTCTGCATTTCCACCGGATAAATGGCTGGAATCGTATCGGATGTTAAGGACCCGCTGTTTGCAAAGCATGGACGCGATGGAATGGAAAACACTGGCTATTACCAGTACCAGCGACAAAACCGGCAACAGTCTGACTGCAGTCAATCTTGCTATTAGTATCGCCATGGAACTGGATAGAACCGCATTATTAGTAGATGCCAATTTCCTGAATCCATCGATCAATAAATTGTTTGGCATGCAAACCGATACCGGTCTGAGTGATTATCTGCTGCACGACAAAGATATTAGCTCGATGCTGGTTAATCCGGGTATTGATCGTTTAGTGGTATTACCCGCCGGAAAACCGATATTCAACTCAACTGAAATGCTGCGATCCCCTAAAATGCTTAGGTTGGTTACGGAACTAAAAAGCCGCTACCCTTCGCGGACGATTATTTTTGATATGCCGCCCATTCTTTCGCATGACGACGCGCTTGGCTTCTCGCCTTATGTCGATTGTGTATTATTGGTGGTTGAAGAAGGGCGAACGAAAACTGATGAATTAATGCATGCAGCCAATTTACTTAAAGATATTAATGTCCTTGGCACAGTGTTTAATAAATCCACAGACAACAAAATTCCGTTAAAAGATTAGACAATTTCCCGCGACACCACGCCTCATTTCATAAGTTTGCGGTCAAGCTCATACAATATAGGCCTTATCGGCCGTATACAGCTTGTCTCAGCCAGCCTATTTGGGGCTCTCTTGCTCACCAGCGAACCTAGAAGCCATAATAAGGAGTGAGAGATAAACATCAATCACTGAAACAGCCACTTCAACCGCATGATTTTAGAGAAAAAACTCAGCGTACATAGCATAAAGATTTAGGATATTCAGGCTCAAACCAATCGCTACAGACATAGTAGCGATACAAAAAGCACTACTTGTAAATTAATTTTCGTCTATTCGTGATTGATGTGCATTTTTATGCGGGTTAAAGTGACTTTAAACGCTGCTTAACTTAATAAGTATCGTAATTTTTTGGCAATTTAATTATGTTTATTTATAAAGTTTCTGGCATCTTCGCCACTAGTCGGCCTGCATTTTTAGTCCTATCGCCTTGCTGCCTCTCAATTGCGGTAGCTTTTGCATTTGTCCATGCAGAAACGATACAGCCTATCCAACTGCTGCTGATATTACTGGCAGGTGTTACAGCTCATGCCAGCGTCAACATGTTCAATGAATACTCAGACTTTGTCAGTGGCCTTGATTTTCAAACACAACGCACCCCTTTCAGCGGAGGTAGCGGTAGCCTCCCTGCTAGACCGGAATTGGCCAAGCCGGTAAGACTGATCGCTTTCATTAATTTGCTAATCACGCTTTTAATCGGCCTTTATTTTTTATCGCAACGTGGCCTGGATTTGTTGCCCATCGGCTTGATCGGTATTTTATTGATTTATTTTTACAGCGATCAAATCACCCATAATCCATGGCTTTGCCTGATTGCTCCTGGCCTGGCTTTTGGGCCGTTAATGGTTAATGGAGCTTATTTTGTTTTAACCGGTCAATATAATCTGGGTGTTGCGTTCGCATCATTAATAGTATTTTTTTTAGTGAATAATCTGTTATTACTGAATCAGTTTCCTGATGTAGCCGCAGACCAAAATGTGGGCCGCCAACATTTGCCGATTTTATTGGGTAGAAAAAAATCAGCCTACATTTATGTGACATTTTTGGCTGCAGCCTACGGCATTTTAATTTTTAGCGTTTGGCAGACATACCTACCCACTTTTAGCCTATTGGGTTTGTTGACTTTATTTCTAGCTATACCGGCGGCAAACTTATCGGTGCGCTATGCCAATGACATCGCGCATTTAAAACCCGCCCTATTGCTGAATGTTTTAGTCACCTTGACGACGCCGGCATTGATAGCTATAGGCATAATGCTAGATTGACTCGACTATAAGCGCACAGCTTGACGTTTTGCACCCCAATCACCCGGCTTAGGATTAAACAACCCGGCGCATTTTGTACCGCAGAACTGGCAATGACCACCGGCATCCAAATTCCAATCCGACAACACATACCAGTCACGGCCGATCAAAAGTTCGCCGCACTGATGGCAATAGGTACTTTCGGCTAATTTATCATGCACATTACCAACATAGGCATAACGCACGCCGTTTTTAATGGCGATATTACGCGCATTAAGTAGTGATGAAGTCGGCGTATGCGGTTTATCGATCATTTTCCAATCCGGATGAAAGGCTGTGAAATGCATAGGCACATCAGGCCCCAGATTTTCCACTACCCATTGGGTCATGGCTTCCAGTTCGGCCTCGGAATCGTTTTCGCCGGGTATGATCAGTGTAGTCAGTTCAAACCAAACCTGAGTTTCATGCTTTAAGTACAACAGGGTTTCCAAAACGGGTTGCAAATGACCGCCGGTAATTTTGTAATAAAAATCTTCGCTGAAGGCTTTTAAATCGATATTGGCGGCATCCATCCATCGATAAAACTCGACACGCGGTTCAGCACAGACATAACCGGCGCTGACGGCTACCGATTTCAAGCCTAATTCGCGGCAGGCTTGAGCAGTATCGATAGCGTATTCGTGAAACACCACCGGATCGTTATAAGTGTAGGCTACGCTGCTACAACCTTGCTCTAGCGCAGTTTTAGCGATTAAATCCGGCGACGCCAGGCTCATCAAGGTATCCATTTCCCTGGATTTACTAATATCCCAGTTCTGGCAAAATTTGCAGGCCAAGTTACAACCGGCCGTGCCAAAGGAAAAGATAGCTGTGCCGGGCAAGAAATGATTGAGTGGTTTTTTTTCGATAGGATCGATGGCAAAACCACTGGATCGACCATAACTGGTCATGACAATCTGCTGCTGCAAATTTTGCCGCACAAAACACAAGCCGCGCTGGCCTTCATGTAATTTACAAAAGCGCGGGCACAAATCACATTGTATGCGACCATCGTCCAGTAAATGCCAATAGTGGGTTGCGACGGTATCGTTAGTTATAAAGGTAGTCATAGTTAATCTCCTGCCTGCTGAGCTTGGATTTTTACGAAACATTACAACAATCCCGAGCAGCATCAGCCATCATGAACCGGAAGACACTTCAGCAGGCACTAACCTATAAGCATTTGATCCGGCAATAAAATACGTGCCAATACGCACTTGTAAACACTTTAAGTTGTTGTACCATACCAAAGCAGGAATGACGCAAAAGAATGCATTGACATTTTCCGACGGAGGTACGAGCCATGAACAGAGAACCCGCTGTGGCAGGCAGTTTTTACCCTGCCAATGCCGTTACTTTGCGGCATATGCTGAGTGATTTTTTAGACCTGGCCGATAGCGACACTCGCCCGCCAAAAGCCATTATCGTGCCGCATGCCGGCTATATTTATTCCGGTCCGATTGCCGCCAGCGCTTATGCCCGGTTAAAGTCGGTTCGTGACAGCATTAGTCGAGTCGTATTAATCGGTCCATCGCATCGGGTGGCTTTTCAAGGTCTGGCTGTCAGTAATGCCGACACCTTCACCACACCGCTGGGCAGCATCCCTATCGACAAAGCAGCCATTCAACAATTACAAAACCTGCCTTTTGTGGGCTATCTGGAGCAGGCTCATGCGCTTGAGCACAGCCTGGAAGTACATTTGCCTTTTTTACAACAGAGCCTGGCTGATTTTAAACTGGTGCCGATTGTGGCCGGCGATGCCAGCCCGGATCAGGTTAGCCAGGTGATAGATACCCTGTGGGGCGGCAATGAAACCTTGATCGTCATCAGTTCGGATTTAAGTCATTACCACGACTATTCAACCGCCCAACGTCTCGATCGGCATACCAGTGATTTGATCGAACAGTTGAACTATCAAAACCTGTCATCGGAAGCAGCCTGTGGCAAGGTGCCGGTCAGCGGATTGTTAAAATCTTTGCAGGAAAAATCACTTAGCATTAAGACCATCGATCTGAGAAATTCCGGCGATACCGCCGGCGATAAAACCCGTGTCGTGGGGTATGGTGCTTATGTCGTTGAATAATGCGCAAAAAGCAGAACTACTGGATCTGGCTAGAGCCTCTATTAAGCACGGCCTGGAAACAGGACAGCCGCTTGCAATCGATTTGCAGCATTACCCGGCGGAATTAATCGTCAAGCGAGCCAGCTTTGTCACGCTGGAGCATCAGGGGCAATTACGCGGCTGCATCGGCATGCTGGAGGCAAGCAGACCGCTGATACAGGACATTGCCGAAAACGCCTTTGCCGCCGCTTTTCGCGACCCGCGTTTCCCGCCGCTGACTGAAGCAGAATTTGCCGATGTTGATCTACACATATCCATTTTAAGCCCCGCCGAAGCCATCGTTTTTACGTCGGAACAGGATTTAATCGAGCAATTAAAACCGGGTATCGATGGCCTTATTCTGCAAGAAGGTTATCGGCGCGGCACTTTTCTGCCCTCGGTATGGGAGCAACTGCCTGATGCCCTGCAGTTTTTGCGGCATTTAAAACAAAAAGCCGGCTTACCCAGCAACTATTGGTCCGACACTTTAAAGGTTTCCCGCTACCGTACCGATATGTTCCCCTGAACATAAATCCAAATGGTTTAACTAGCAAATAATGTGCTGCAAAAAATGCACATCTTGTTTGACGGGCACTGCCGACACTATAATAGTGCGGATTTTCTTCGCCCTTAGCCCGGTTTAATCGCATATCAAACGCGATAAACTTTTTTTGCCTCGTAAAATAACATGACAAGAAACGACTATTTCAAACCCTGCGACCTGGTGATTTACGGGGCACTGGGAGATCTATCAAAGCGCAAGCTACTGATTTCGTTATATCGTTTGGAAAAACACGATCTTCTCGAAGCAGACACTCGCATCATCGGCGTCGATCGCCTGGACGAAACCAGCACCAGCTTCATTGAAATCGCCCAGCAAAGTTTACAAGCATTTTTGAACCATGAAATCGACCAAAACATTTGGCAACGCTTTTCTCAGCGCTTGTCGTACTTAAAAATCGACCTAACTCAACCCGAGCAATACCATCTATTGCATAGCGTAGTGGACGCCAGCAGCCGGGTTATGGTCAACTACTTTGCCGTATCACCCTTTCTGTTCAAAAATATCTGCAAAGGTCTGCAAAGCTGCGGTATTTTAAATGCCGAGTCTCGCATGGTGATGGAAAAACCTATCGGTTACGACCTGAAATCCTCCAAAGAGATTAATGATGTAGTGGCTGATGTTTTCCATGAAGATCAAGTTTATCGCATTGATCACTACCTGGGTAAGGAAACAGTGTTAAACCTGCTGGCCTTACGTTTTGCGAATTCGCTTTTCTACACCAGCTGGAATCACAACACGATCGACCATATCCAGATTACTGTGGGCGAAGACATTGGCATCGAAGGTCGCTGGGACTATTTCGATAAAACCGGTCAATTACGTGACATGTTGCAAAACCATTTGTTGCAAATTCTGACTTTCGTCACCATGGAACCACCTGCCGATTTGTCAGCTGAAAGCATACACATGGAGAAAATCAAGCTACTGAAAGCGCTGCGTCCCATCACATATTTAAATGTTGAAGAAAAAACCGTGCGTGGCCAATATACCGCCGGCTATATCAAAGGCCAATCGGTACCCGGCTATCTGGAAGAAGAAGGCGCTAACACCAATAGCACCACAGAAAGCTTTGTCGCCATTCGAGTAGATATCGACAACTGGCGTTGGTCCGGCGTACCGGTTTATATGCGTAGCGGCAAACGCATGCCAAATAAACGCACCGAGATTGTGATTAATTTCAAGAATTTACCGCACAACATCTTTAAAGACAGCTTTCATGAACTACCCGCTAATAAGCTGGTCATTCACTTACAACCCAATGAAGGCGTGGATGTGATGGTTTTAAACAAGATTCCAGGCATTGATGGGCTGATAAAATTACAGCAAACCAAGCTGGACTTGAGTTTTTCTGAAACTTTTAAGAAAAGTCGTATCTTTGGTGGCTATGAAAAACTAATTCTTGAGGCACTGCGAGGCAACAACACTCTATTTTTAAGTCGCGAGGAAATCGAACAAGCCTGGACCTGGGTAGATTCTATTCAAGAGGCCTGGCAACACAACCACACTCCCCCTAAACCTTACCCGGCCGGCAATTGGGGCCCAGTAGCGTCAGTTGCATTACTGGCACGCGATGGGCGTGCTTGGGAAGAATGAAACCACCATCCTTATTGAGAGAATAACAACTATGGTTAAAGAATTCTTTTTTGAACAGCGTCATCACCTTTTCACCGCATTAGTTGCCGAGTGTCAGGATGTATTATCAGAAGCTATCAGCAAACAGGGTACCGCCACTCTACTGGTCTCCGGTGGCAGTACACCCGCGCCTTTATACGAAGCATTATCCAAAAGCGAATTGAATTGGAAAAAAGTCAAGGTTGCCCTGGTTGATGAGCGCTGGGTGGATAAAAGCCACACGGCCAGCAACGAAGCATTGATCGAGCAAAACTTATTGATTAACAATGCAAAAGCCGCCACATTTATCGGCATGAAAACACCGGCAAAAACGGCCGCTGCCGGACAAAGCGAAACAGAAGCCAACTATCTTAAATTGCACCAACCCTTTAGCCTGGCCATTGTCGGCATGGGTCCGGATGGACACACAGCGTCTTTGTTTCCAAATGCCAAGGGATTGGCTGAAGCCTTGCGGATTGACAATAAAAATCTGACCGCCGCAATTACCGCCAAGAAAAGCGAAGTAACAGGTCCAAACACAGATCGTCTCACCATGACGGTGTCCGGATTGCTAAAAACCGACCGCATCATCATTCTGTTTACCGGTGAAGATAAACTGGACGTATTTAGCCTGGCGCAAAAACCCGGCCCCGTCGAAGACATGCCCATACGCGTACTACTACAACAGGAGCAAGTACCTGTAGAACTGTATTGGGCGCCTTAAAAGTGCTTAGCAATCTGCAGAATGGCGTTTTTTATCTGTTCGCAGCCGGCAATATTGACGACACTTCAGCCTCTTTTAAGCTGTAGCTATCAGACTGTACACTTTATTTATTAACCAGGGCGCCTTATGAAATCCGACATCCGCTCCGCATCACCTCGTAATTTGCAGCTGGATTTCTTCCGCGGCTTGGCATTGATGGTAATTTTCATCAACCACATGCCATCCAACCCTTGGTTTGCCTATACGCCCTCGCGCCTTGGACCCAGCGACGCAGCCGAAACCTTTGTTTTTTTATCCGGTTTTGCTGCTGCGATTGCATTTGGACGCAGCTTCAAACAGGCGGGTATCGGTCTCGGCTCGGTACGTGTTTTGTTTCGCTGCGGTCAGATTTATGTCGCTCATCTGGCCTTATTTATCTTAATGGCCACCTTATTCATTGCTATGACTTCCCAAGGGTTTGTCAGCGCCCAATGGCAACTTGATAACCTAAGTTACTTTTTCGACCATACCCAAGATGCGCTAATCGAACTGGTCAGTCTTAAATACGTGCCCAATTTTATTGATATCCTCCCCATGTATTTATTGATCATGTTGTGGCTACCAATGGTATGGGCCTTGTCACGTATCCATGTTTTTTTAGCGCTGGCATTTTCGATAACACTGTACATTGCTGCGGGTTATTTTGGCTGGGAACTCACCGCAGATCCTCTCACAGGCCGTCCCTGGTACTTCAATCCATTTTGCTGGCAATTGGTATTTTTCACTGGCTTTGCTTTCAGCAGTGGCTGGCTACCCATTCCGCAGTTTCACCGTGGCTTAATGTGGGCATGTATTTTTTATGTAGTGTTTTGTTACCCGCTGGAAAATGCATTCGGTTATCAACGTTTACCCTGGTTTGCTACTTGGCGGGATGACTGGGCGCCATTACTCGATAAAAGCCACGTTGGCTTAATGCGATTTATACACTTTCTGGCTATGACTTATTTGGTCACTAACTTTATGCGTAGTCGTCAGCATTGGTTACAGTTCGGCCTGGCACACAAAGTTATTTCTATGGGTCAGCAATCTTTACCGATCTTCATGTTCGGTACCTGCCTATCATTTGCCGGCGGCATGTTATTAGATGGCCGTCAAGCTGACCTTTTCGATAGCGCCTGGGTCAATATCGCTGGACTGGGTTTAATGCTGATCATGGCACAATTACTGAACTGGCTAGACCAAAAACCCTGGAAAAACGTGAATACAAATCCAAACCTTAGCTTCACTTATAACTGGTCAAATCAAGCCATGCTTGCCTTTAGTTTGCTTTTTATAACGATCACTCCTTTGCTTTTTATTAATAAACAATCTACCGAGATCAGCATAACAGACACAACCACAGCTGAACTGACGATCTCACAGCCCAACGATACACTTATCAATACTGAAGAGGTAGCCTTCCAGTCACCAGAAACCAACCTGGAATTAGCTGATACACTCTGATAACTTTCAAATTGCCCGCAATAGCAACCACCTGGAGATAGGCTTAATGCACCCCATAGTCGAAAAAATCACGCAACAAATCACCGAGCGTAGCCAGGTAACCCGTAATGCTTATCTGGCTCGTATTGATGCAGCCATTACTAATGGGCCGCAGCGCACCAACCTGCCTTGTGGAAATTTGGCACATGGTTTTTCTGTATGTTCAGCAACTGAAAAAGATGCGCTATCTCACGCTGTAAAAGCTAACGTCGGCATCATTTCTGCCTATAACGACATGCTTTCGGCTCACGAACCCTATCAACATTACCCCGAACTGATTAAACAGGCTGTGCGTGAAGATGGTGGCGTAGCCCAATTCGCTGGCGCTGTTCCCGCCATGTGCGACGGCCTGACTCAAGGTATGCCTGGCATGGAAATGTCTTTATTCAGTCGCGACGTCATCGCTTTGTCTACTGCGATTGGCTTGAGTCATAACATGTTCGACGCAGCCTTATATTTGGGTGTTTGTGACAAAATTGTTCCCGGTCTTTTGATCGGCGCCTTAAGCTTTGGACATTTACCGGCAGTCTTCGTACCAGCCGGCCCGATGACCACAGGTTTATCAAACAAGGAAAAATCCCGTGCCCGGCAAAAATTTGCCGAAGGCAAAATCACTGAAAAAGAACTGTTAGAATTCGAATCCAAGTCTTATCACAGCCCTGGTACCTGTACTTTCTACGGCACTGCCAATAGCAACCAAATGATGGTTGAAATCATGGGTTTACATTTGCCTGGCAGCTCATTCGTCAATCCTTACACCCCGTTGCGCGACGAACTAACCAAAGCAGCCGCTAAACAGGTATTAAAATTCACTGCCCTAGGTAACGATTACCGCCCAATTGCACATGCCATCAACGAAAAAGCCATCGTCAATGCCATCATAGGCTTGCTAGCAACCGGCGGTTCAACAAATCACACCATACACTTGACCGCCATAGCCCGAGCTGCCGGCATTATTATCAATTGGGACGACTTCGATAACCTATCCAAAGTAATCCCGCTATTGACCAAGATCTACCCTAACGGTCCGGCAGACGTCAATCAATTCCAGGCAGCAGGTGGCATGAGTCTGTTGATCAGAGAACTGCTGGAACATGGGTTGTTGCACGGCGACATTCTGACCGTCGGCGACGAACGCGGCATGGCCCAATACAGCCAAGTACCCACATTGCAAGACGGTCAATTGCGTTGGGAACAAGGACCGACCAGCACTTTGGATGCTGATGTAATCGCCAGCGTTGAAAAACCATTCGCCACTGGTGGTGGCTTGCATGTCATGCACGGCAACCTGGGGCGCGGCGTGTCCAAAGTTTCAGCCGTGGCCGAGAAACACCAAGTGGTGACAGCTCCTGCCATGGTATTCGACGACCAACTAGATGTGGTGGCGGCTTTCAAGCGCGGCGAAATGGAAAAAGATGTCATCGTAGTGTTACGCTTTCAAGGCCCCAAAGCGAATGGCATGCCGGAATTACATAAATTGACGCCTATCATGGGTTTATTGCAAGATAAAGGCTTTCATGTAGCGCTGATTACCGATGGCCGCATGTCCGGCGCATCCGGCAAAGTACCGTCCGCCATTCATATGTGGCCTGAATGCATCGATGGTGGTCCACTAGCTAAAGTCCATGACGGCGACATCATCACCTTGAACACCCAAACAGGTGAAGTCAACGTGCAAGTGGATGAAGCCGAATTTGCAGCCCGCATCGCCGAGCCAAACCATGCCACCGGCCATCACTTCGGTATGGGACGTGAACTATTTGGTGCGATGCGTGCACAGGCTTCCACGGCTGAAACCGGTGCCACCAATTTGTTTTTCGTGGATTAAAGACTAAAAAATGTAAATCGGGTTAACGTAGCGTAGCCCGACATCACACCTTCAATACTTTGGGTTAGGCTACGCTGTTGTGCCCATTAGGCAAACCCAATCGACGTTATCGAGATTTAAATATGAGCGTATCAATCAAAGAAGTCATGACCACCTCACCTGTGATGCCGGTCATGGTCATTAATCAAATAGAACATGCTGTTCCCTTGGCGCGCGCACTGGTCGAAGGTGGCTTGAAAGTATTGGAAATCACTTTGCGCACCTCGGTAGCCCTGGAGTGTATTCGCCGCATCAAAGCCGAAGTACCGGATGCCATCGTCGGCGCCGGCACTATTATTAACACCCAAACCTTACATCAAGCGATCGATGCCGGCGCACAATTCATTGTCAGCCCCGGTATTACCGATAGCTTACTGGATGCGTCTTTAACCTGCGGCGTACCGGTTTTACCCGGGGTTATCACACCCAGCGAAGTCATGCGTTTATTGGAAAAAGGCATCACGGCCATGAAATTCTTCCCTGCAGAAGCTGCCGGCGGTATTCCTATGCTGAAATCCATCGGCGGTCCACTGCCACAAATCATGTTCTGCCCTACTGGTGGGGTAAACTTGAATAATGCCACTGATTATCTCGCCTTGAGCAATGTTGCTTGTGTCGGTGGCTCTTGGATGGCACCAGCCGACTTGGTGGATGCCGAAAATTGGGCAGAAATTACTCGTCGTGCTGTTGAGGCAACGGCATTGCGAAAATAAATTACTTGCAAAGCCTAGTTAGATGAATTCACGTGACACTTCAGTGTCACGTTCTTCGAAAAATCCAAGAACGCATTCTCGATCCCTGACCTGACGCTACACCTACCTTAAAAAACCAGATGGATGTGACGAATGCAGATATTAACCAAACACTCATGCAAAGCGTTATAACATTGCCTAAACTAAGCTTTAAACGACAATTCGTTTCGACTCGTCCATTCCAAACTTAGTATTAAGGAGGATTATAAATGATCCAGAAAAACACACCCGAGCACTACAGTACATCCTCTATTGCCCTGCATTGGCTAATGTTTGCCTTAATTGCCTCTGCTTATGCCTTTATCGAACTACGCGAACTATTCCCTAAAGATAGCGATCCGCGTGAGACAATGAAAGCCCTACATTTCATGTTAGGTTTATCGGTATTACTGCTGGTTTTACCGCGGCTGGTTTTACGTTTTCAAGGTACAACACCCTCCATCAATCCTGAACCACCTGCTTGGCAACATTCGGTGGCAAGAATTGCTCATTTGACCCTCTATCTGTTTATGGTTGTCATGCCATTGCTTGGCTGGCTGATGTTGAGTGCAGCTGGCAAACCCATTCCATTTTTCGGTTTGCAGTTGCCGGCATTAATCGCTGAAGATAAAGAGCTGGCTAAATTCATCAAGGAAATCCATGTAACCATCGGTGAAATCGGTTATTACCTGATTGGGTTGCACGTCTTGGCCGCGCTAAATCACCATTTCTTCCAGCGCGATACCACTCTGCTTAACATGTTGCCCGCCTCATTAGCTTATCGCTTCAAGCCTACGCAACCCTCTTAATGGTTGTGGTTGCCCTCGAAACGCAAGCAATTTATTCCCGGTCTTAGAATAGCATACCAGCCTATAAACCTTGGTTTATAGGCCCAAATAGAAATTGATACGCAAAAGATTTAATCAACGGTAATTTTTGCGAAAACCTTAAGCTGGATGTAGCAGCCCAGAATCCCGTTTACTCGTGTTAAAATTTCGATTACACACAACGATCACAGTAGGCAATCATGAAAGCAAACATTGGTTTAATCGGTCTGGCCGTCATGGGTCAAAATCTGGTTTTGAACATGAACGACCACGGTTTTAAAGTAGCGGTGTATAACCGCACCACTAGCAAAGTCGATGAATTCCTGGAAGGACCTGCTAAAGATACTCAAGTAGTCGGCACCCATTCTTTACAAGCACTGGTAGACAGTCTGGAAGCGCCGCGCAAAGTCATGCTGATGGTGAAAGCCGGTTCGGTAGTCGATCAATACATAGAAGATTTGCTGCCGCTGTTATCGCAGGGCGACATCATCATCGATGGCGGTAACTCACTATTTACCGACACTAATCGCCGCACCCAGTATTTGCAGGAAAAAGGCCTGCTGTATATCGGTACTGGCGTATCGGGCGGCGAAGAAGGCGCTAGAAACGGGCCGTCGATTATGCCCGGCGGCAACAAGGCGGCTTGGCCGGCTGTCAAACCTATCTTCCAGGCCATCAGCGCCCATGTCGGCGACGATCCTTGCTGCGAATGGGTGGGTGATAATGGCGCCGGCCACTATGTAAAAATGGTGCATAACGGCATCGAATACGGCGACATGCAATTGATTTGCGAAGCCTACCAGTTATTGTCGGAAGGCCTGGGTTTGAGCACCGATGAAATGCAGGCCATTTTCGCCGAATGGAACCAAGGCGAACTGAGTTCTTACCTGATTGAGATCACCGCCAATATCCTGGCTTACAAGGAAGATAACGGCCAACCGTTGCTAAACAGCATTCTGGATACAGCCGGCCAAAAAGGCACCGGCAAATGGACCGGCATCAATGCGTTGGATTTGGGTATTCCGCTGACACTGATCGGCGAATCGGTATTTGCCCGCTGCCTATCTGCGCAAAAAGACGAACGCGTCAGAGCCGCTAAAGTATTGCCAAAACCCACGGCAAATTTCAGTGGCGACAAAGTGACCATGATCGAGGCCATTCGCCAGGCTTTGTACGCATCAAAAATCATTTCCTATGCCCAAGGTTTCCGTTTGATGCGCGAAGCTGCCAAGGAATACAATTTGGCGTTGAATTATGGTGACATTGCGTTGATGTGGCGCGGCGGTTGTATCATCCGCAGCCAATTCTTGAATGACATCAAACAGGCTTACACACAAAACCCGGAGCTGGAAAATCTGTTATTGGCCGATTTCTTTATCGATGCGATGAAGCAAGCCGAAGCAGGCTGGCGGCAGGCGGTGATTCTGGGCATACAACTAGGCATCCCTACCCCGGCTTTCTCGTCGGCCTTGGCCTATTTCGACGGCTATCGCACCGAACGCTTACCGGCTAACTTGCTACAAGCACAACGGGATTATTTCGGCGCCCATTCATACGAACGCACCGACAAGCCCAGAGGCGAATTTTTCCACACCGACTGGACTGGTCACGGTGGTAAAACTGCGTCATCTACCTATACGGTTTAATAGCTAATCTTACGCCACCCATGCTGTGTGTGGGTGGCGTACCAAGGGCACGACTCTACACAACCCATCACTCAACAAATTCATACACTTTGTATTTATCCACCAATGGCCGCAACACCTGTTGCGCAATCCGGCCATATTCCGGATTCTTCAAAAACATTTCAAAAGCTTGCGGACTTTCAAATACACTGGCGACAGCTACATCATAAGATTCATCCAATGCTGCGCTGGTATGCCGACGTTTAATGCTGGCCGGGGTGCCGACATCGTAAGCCAATACCCCGGGCAATCTGGCTAACGGCTTACTCTGTTCGATGTAACGTTGCCTGACATCAGCATCACCAGACTGCTTCAACCAAATAACTACGACATGATGCAATCGATGCCCTGTGGCGTAATCAATCTTCTTGTATTCATTTTCAGTCGATGCACAAGCAGTTAATAACCCAAACAACAGCAAACTCAGTAAACACTGATTTAGCCAGTTTGCCTTAAAAAGAATCATCCCATTTTTCATCTGGCCTTCCACTTGATATTACAACCTATGCTGGGGATTTGTTCTGGATTGATAGGTTGCCTGGCTAACAAATTATCCAAGGCATTGCGCAAGTCTTCACCGTTTACAGGCTCATCATTTTTAGGTGTAGAGCTATCCAAGCGACCACGATAGACACAGACTAAATTTGCATCAAACAGATAAATATCCGGCGTGCAAGCGGCCTGATAAGCTTTGGCGACTTGTTGATTTTCATCATACAAATACGCCGCAAATGGATGGCCCCATTCAGTCATCAATTGCTGCATTTTATCCGGCGCATCCTGCGGATAATTTTCGACATCATTGGAACTGATTGCAATCGTCGAAATTCCTAACATGGCATACTGCTGGGCTATCGCGATCAATTGTTGTTTGATATGCAACACATACGGACAATGATTGCAGATAAACATCACAATGGTGCCCTGCTCGCCTTTTAAATCCTGTAAACCAAGCTGCTTACCGCTTTGGGTATCAGGCAAACTAAAATCAGGGGCTATCGTAGCCAAAGGCAACATATTGGAAGGGGTTGCGGCCATAGTTTCTCCTTAGATGCGATCTATAAAGGTTCGATTATAAAACAGTGTTGCAGCTGGTTTTATCTTAAAAACAGATTTACCATGCCAGACAACATCAGATTTCCAAGGCAGGTGTGACGTGATGATAGATACAAATATAAAAACCAATCTGTTGCAAGACGCCCCCCACCTCATCAACTATGTAATCAACGAAAAATTAGGGGAAAGCTTACAGGCTTTGGTTTATAAAGGTTATCACGCCCATGTGCCTGATTACCCAGTCGTCATCAAATGTCTGAAATTACTATCCAGCTGGGAAGATCAATCTCGGCACTTACGGCAAAAAGTTGAACGTTTAAAGGTCTTGCACAACCCCCGCGTCAGCACCCCGTTAGCACTGGAAAGCTGCGACGATCATCATTTTATTGTGCAACCCTGGTTTGCCGGACACACATTAAACCATTGGGCCAATCTGCAAGACACTGTAAAAATAACAGATTTTTTTACTATCGCCTGCGCATTGGCAGAGACATTACAGAGTGTACATGAAGCCGGCATCACGCACGGCGGCATCAAACCGCATAATATTCTGCTGCAAGCTGACAACTTGAATTTGCGCTTAACAGACTTCATCACACCGCTGGATATTCGTGATGTCAGTCACTTTATTTACGACCCGGAGTTCGTTCGAAATACGCTGGCTTATACCTCACCGGAACAAACTGGCCGCATCAATTATCGGGTCGATTTTTCAACCGACTTATATTCATTAGGCATCGTTTTTTTTGAATTATTGACCGGTCGCTTACCGTTTTTTTCCAAAGACCCGCTGGAATTAATTCATTCTCACCTGGCAGAAGAAGCGGAGAAAATTGACAACCTCAACCCCGATATTCCACATACTTTAGCCAATATCATCGCAAAACTGCTGGTCAAGCAACCCGAAAAACGTTATCAAAGTGCGGCAGGACTCTATGCCGATCTTCGACGTTGTCAGGAAGAGTACGATAAAACCGCCAGTATTTCTCACTTCAACATTTGCCAGCATGATCTTAGTCGGCGGGTGATTTTTATTTCCAAAATGGTCGGTCGCCAGACCGAGAGTGAGTTGATTCATCAAGCATATGCGCAGGTCATGCGTGGTCAATTTCGTTCTGTGTTTATTTCCGGCTTGTCCGGCATCGGTAAAACTCGGTTGATTCAGGAATTACAGAAACCGCTGGTGAAAAACCGCGGTTATTTCACCAGCGGCAAATTCGATCAATATCAAAAAAATATTCCCTACAGCTCATTAATACAAGCCCTACGAAATCTGATACGCACCTTTCTCACCGAAAGCAACAATCAGGTCGCCCATTGGCGGCATAAAATTCTGGAGGCCGTGGAAAATAACGGAGGTGTGATTATAGATGTGGTACCGGAACTTGCCTATATCATCGGCCCACAACCGGAACCTCTGCATTTGCCGCCGGTAGAAGCGCGTAACCGCTTTAATAATTTATTCGGTCGCTTTTTGAGCTGTTTGGCTAGTGAAAACAATCCGCTAGTCTTATTTATTGACGATTTGCAATGGTGCGATAGCGCCACCTTCGATTTTCTACAAAACGTATTTGCCAGCCATCAAGAACATCCGTTTTTATTTTTCATGGGTGCCTATCGTCATAATGAAGTCGACAACGCTCATCCGTTAACTAAATTGATTCGAGCGATACAAGAGAATCAAGGCCCGTTGGCAGAGATTCGTTTGGAAGCGCTCAGTGATAATCATTGCCATGAAATGGTGGCTTACATCCTCGATTCGCCACTTGAAACCACTGTCCATCTGGCAAAATTCATTGCCCATTTGACCGAAGGTAACCCTTTATTTGTCAGTGAAAGCTTAGCCTGGCTGTATAACGAAGGCCTACTGAGTACTGATGAAGATCAGCATTGGATCTGGGATATGCAGCGTATCCGCGAGGCCCATATGCCCACCAGCGTAGTGGAATTATTCAGTTCTAAAGTCTGTAAACTACCACTTAAAACATTACATATCCTGAATCACTGTGCCTGCATGGGCAACCGTTTTACGGCTGACGAAGTAGCCTTGGTGATGGGTATACGCATAGAAACCCTATTTGAAGACCTGAAACCGGTGCTTAGCTTAGGTTTACTATTAGAAAACAAAGCCGACTTGCAATTTGTCCACGACCGCGTGCAAGAAGCCGTACTACGCCAGGTCGATATCAAAATCCGTCCTGCCATACATTGGCGTATCGGCAAGCGCTTACTTGACGCGCTTACCGTTAACCATGCTCAGGAAAAGCGGGATACACTGGTCGTTGGGGATACGGAATATCAATGTGCCGTTAAGCATAGTTTCGATCCGGAAAACCTGGACAATCTGTTCACAATAGCGACTCATCTCAATCAAGGTCGATCGGTCACACTGGATAGTGAAACCACATACTGGCTGGCGGATATTAATTTTCATGCCGGTAACAAGGCATTGAACGCCTTGGCGGGCGAAGCGGCCAATGAATTCTTCCTGCAAGCCCATCAGTATTTGCCAGCCAATGGCTGGGAAGCTGCCTACCCACTCACTTTCAGAATTCATCAGCGGCTGGCAAAAACTGAGTTGATGTGCGGTCATTATGAACGCTCGGAAAACCTGCTGAATAATCTGATCGAACACGCCATCAGTGACCTGGATAAAGCTGAAGCACTTGCAGAGCAAACCACTTCCTTGTCGTCGTTTGGCAATTTTAACCAAGCCATCCTGACGGCTAATCGCGGTCTGGCCTATTTTAATAAGTCCATCCCTGATAATGCTGACCAAGCCAGACAGCGCCTGATTGGATTGATGGCAAAAATTCAGGCAAAAGGCGATGTTTGGCGCATCATTTTAAACATGCCGTTTACCCAAGAACGTCAAAGCAAAATCGAATTGGCCATTTACAGTGAACTGATTCCCGATTTATACATGTCCGGCCTGGTACCGCAATTGTACTTGTCAGCCGCCCAATCGACCTTGCACTGTCTGGAAGGTGGCATGGACGAGTCGGTGATTTACTCGTTTTCCATTATGGGTTTGAATCTAGGCGAGCAAGGCCAATTCGAGCTGGCATTTAAGTATCAGGATTTAGCCCATGACCTGTGCGCTAAATACCCCAATACCTTTGGCACTACGCGAGGCATGAACGGCATCGTCTGGTGCAATATGCATTCCCGTAGTCACCCTGCAGATATCATTGATTACGCCCAAAAAGGTATTCAATGCGGCAAAAACTGTGGCGATTTGTATAACGCCGGCTTGTGTTATGGCCCATTAATGTGGAATTTAGTAGCACAAAGCGCAAACCTGCGCCTGATAGAAGAAGCTGCCGAAGAATGTTTACAATTTTCCCGTAAAAATCAGTTATCGTTTTCTGTCGGCTTGGCCGAAGCGGTACAGGCTGGCTGGATATTACCCATGAAGCCTGACTATCATCCGGTGGATATGCAGCCAACCCTTGCACGTTGGGCCAAGGATAATTATGTATCTGCCTCCGGGAGTTATTTTGCTTTGCTAGGCTTTGCTCAGTATTTCCTTGGAGATTATTCTGCAGCTGCCCAGTCCTTGCAAAAAGTTGATGAATACTTACATGGGCTAACTGACAATGTACTAAAACGCTTGTGGTATGTGTTTAAAATTCTCAACCATTTGCGCCTATTTCCTCAAGTAGGCTGGACGGAAATTGCACCAGAAATTAACAACTTACTGGAAAAACTGGAAGTCTGGGCAACATTGGGCCCACTACTGCAACCTTATGTCGCTCTCATCCACGCCGAAATAGCACTCTATCAAGCTCAATATCGTGAAGCGCGCAACCTCTATCTGGACGCTATCGCCTTATCTGTAGCGCAAAATTACGGCTTGTTGAGTGGTCATCTCTATGAATGCCTGGCCAATCTCTTAAGCGAGCATAAGCTCGGTAATGCCGAGCTTTATTTTCATGAAGCCCGCCGCCACTATCGCCTCTGTAGGGCCGATGCTAAAAACCATTTATTACAACAGCGACACCCCTATATTGATATGGATACCGCTGCACGAAAAGCGCAAGTAAAGAATGTACCAGCTACCCTGCCTAGTCTGGACATCAATTATTTAATGAAATCAGCCTTGGCGCTTTCTGCTGAAATTGACCTCAACCAATTGATGCAAAAAATCATGGCCGTGGTACTGGAAAGCTCAGCAGCACAGCATGGTTACTTATTGATAAAACAAGGCGATGATTTGATGATTACCGCCGAACAACATATTGGCAAAAAACAATCAATCGCCAAACAGGCCTACCCGCTAAGCCAAGATCGAAGTATTTGTCGGGCTATTATTAACTATGTACTGCATACGCAGGAAAAAGTGGTATTACGTGATGCGATGCACGAAGGCGATTTTCAGAATGCCCCGGAAGTGCAAAGCTTGAATTTACGCTCGGTGTTATGCCTGCCCATCATCAAACAAACCAAATTTGTCGGGCTAGTTTATTTGGAAAACCGCTTGTCTGAAGCTGTATTTAGCGCGGAAAAAATCAGTATGACCGAATTATTGACTGCGCAGGCCGCCATTTCATTAGAAAACGCCAATTTGCTGGAACAAACGCGTCAAGCCTATTTGCAGTTACAAGAAAATCAAGAGCATATGCTGCAAATGGAAAAACTCTCTGCTATGGGTACTTTAGTTGGCGGAGTGGCACATGAAATCAATAATCCACTGATGGGGGTAATGAATTTTGTCGAATTTGTCGCCGAGCGCACCGAAGATGCCAAATCCAAGGACGTGCTTAATCAGGCTTTGGTACATATTCAGCGGATTAAAAAAATCGTTACCAACATGCTGGTGTTCATTCGCACCCAATCCTCACCAACCGGTCATAGCTCTTTTGCTGAAGTGTTGAAGCAGACGCTGATGCTACTGGAAGCTGAGTTGCGTAAAGCCAGCATCAAGCTACACATCGATATTCCTGAAGATTTGCCGCAGATTGCCTGTACCCCGGAGAGTTTGCAACAAATACTGGTTAATCTTTTAATTAACGCCCGCGATGCACTACTAGACCGAGCACAGGCACAGATTTCTATCGAAGCCTATAGGTGTGGTGAGCTAATAGAAATAAAGCTATCCGACAATGGCCCCGGTATCAGTCCTGAGATCCAAAACCGAATGTTCGATCCGTTTTTTACCACCAAAGCTCCAGGCAAGGGTACCGGTTTGGGCTTATCAGTAACACGCCGTTTAATTCAAGACTGCGGCGGCACCATCCGAATTGCAAGTCAAGTAGATCATGGATGTCTTATGTTATTAGGTTTCCACATTTATTCTGGCTAATTACAACCACTATCGGCATAATTACTGCTTGATTAGACGGTTATACTTTTGGAATAAGGCACTAAAACTATGTTGAACAAAATTCTGGTAATTGATGACGACCCTGCAGTACGCGGCGCATTCAAACTTATTCTGGAAGAAGAAGGTTACGACGTCAAAGAAGCCGAAGATGGCTTGCAAGGCATCGAAATGGTCAAAATTGAACGCCCCGATCTGGTTTTTTTAGACCTGCGCATGCCAGGCATTGATGGCGTAGAAACTCTGCGACGTCTAAAAGAATATGATGAAAGTTTGCATATCTATATCGTCACCGCCTTTGCCGCCGAATTTATGCATCAACTCAAAGATGCTCACGCAGAAGGTCTTAAATTTGAAATAGCCAGCAAACCCTTGTCAGCCTCGCAGATTAGAAATATTGCCCAGGTTGTGCATGTAGCTAAAGCTCATGAAGAACGCCGCGCCAGCCATCATAAATTAGTATTAACCCTTTATGTAGTTTCGTTAAATTCGGAAACCCGGCGCATGGTCGAGCAAATCAGCGCAGTATTAGCTGGAATCTATGAACCCGGACGCTGGGTATTTGATGTAGTGGAAGTTTTAGGCATGCCGGAAAAAGCCCTGGAAAAAGAAATTTTTGCCACCCCCATGTTGGTGCGAGATATTCCCGAACCCGTATTAAAGCTGTTGGGTGATTTATCTCGTATGTCCTCGGTGATGGCAGCCATTACCACACAAACACACGGCAGCGGTGTGCAAACTGTCATCATTTAACTAACAATTCCGCTGAGATGCCGGATAGCTTAGAAAGACTGAATCTGATATTGAATACCATCACCGATGGTATTCTGGTTGTCGATATTCTTGGCATTGTACTTTATGCCAATCAAGCAGCCATAAAGTTACTCGAACGCAAAGCCATCGTTGGCCAAACGCTGGCGATTCCTATCAGTACCGGCAGTCCCGAACCACAAGACATCAACCTGATTCGCCCGAGTGGTTTTGCTTGGGCGGAAATGCGATCCGTGCCTTTTGAGTGGGAATACACACCCGCCTATGCCATTGTTCTGCATGACATTACCGCCCGCAAACAAGCTGAAATTGCCCTGCAACATAGCGAAGCCCTATTCCAAACGTTGGCCAGGCTTGCGCCGGTAGGCATTTTTAAAACCGACACTCACGGTAAATTTGAATATGTTAATCAACGCTGGTACGACATCAGCGGTATGTCAGCAGATCTAGCGCTTGGCGATGGCTGGGTTGAGGCAATTTTTGCCGACGATAGAGCCCGCGTGTTTCAGGAATGGGATAGAACGACCCAAACACAAACTCCCTTTAACAGCCAATATCGCTTCCAATATAAAAATGGCCCGGTGCATTGGGTGATTGGCCGTGCCACAGCGGAATATGACCAAAACCATGAGTTGCTGGGCTACATTGGCACAATCACAGATATTACCGACATTAAACGTAACGAAGCCCAACTGCGCCAAGCAGCGGCAGTGTTTGAAACCACCCGCGAAGGCGTGATGATTACCGATGCCAACCGCCGCATCCAAAGAGTGAACCGGGCCTTCATAGAAATCACCGGTTATAGCCAAGCAGAATGCCTAGGAAAAACCGCCGCACTGATGCGATCCGGTCGCCACCCCCGCGAGTTTTATGTCGAAATGTGGGCACAAATCAACCTGTACGAACATTGGCAGGGTGAAATCTGGAATCGGCGCAAAAACGGTGAAATTTATCCGGAATTACTCAGCATCAGCACTGTAAAAAATCAAGCGGGTGAAATTTGTAATTACGTTGGCGTGTTTGCCGACATCTCAAAACTAAAAGCATCCGAACAAGAGCTGGAATATTTAGCCCATCACGACCCGCTGACTACTCTACCCAACCGCATGTTATTCATGTCGCGTCTGCAACATAGCATCGACCAGGCGCAACGTCAAAATTGCCAATTAGCGGTATTGATGCTGGATTTAGATCGGTTTAAGGATGTTAACGACAGCTTTGGGCATCTGGCCGGAGATGATTTACTGCAAATGGTTGCCCGGCGTTTAAACTCACGCTTACGGGCCAGCGATACTGTCTGTCGCCTGGGTGGTGATGAATTCGTCGTATTACTAGAAGAACTACCACACCCCGAGTCTGCGGCACGAATTGCTCTCGACATTATTGCTACCATGAATGAAGCATGGTGCCTGTCCACCGGCAATGAAGTCAGGATAGGAGTCAGCATCGGCATTGCTCTGTTCCCGGATCATTCAACAACTGCCGCTGAATTGATTCAACATGCTGATACTGCCATGTATCAAGCCAAAAACGAAGGTCGTAACTGTTTTAAATATTTTTCAGAAAGACTGACTCACGCCGCTCGTGAGCGTATCGAAATCGAATATCGTCTGCGGCTAGGTATAGAAAAAAACCAACTCCGAGTGTACTATCAACCGCAACTGGAAATCGCTACTGGTAAAATCATCGGCGCAGAAGCCTTGGTGCGCTGGCAAACCGACCAGGGTGAACTGATACCACCGGTGCGTTTTATTCCGATCGCAGAAGAAACCGGTCTGATCACTCTAATCGGCAATTGGGTGCTTAAGGAAACCTGTCGCCAAGGCAAACAATGGCTGGATGCCGGTCTTCCCGCCTTACGTTTGGCAGTCAATGTGTCTTCTCATCAGCTTATGCATAGTGATCTCTGTGAAGTGGTGAGAACATCCTTAGCAGAAACCGGTTTTCCAGCGCACTCTTTAGAGTTGGAGCTGACTGAAAGTGCATTGATGAAACGTGAAAAAGAAGCCATCGAAATCCTCAACAATTTACATGCGTTGGGCGTCCATCTAGCTATTGATGATTTTGGTACTGGCTATTCATCATTGGCTTACTTAAAACTGTTTCCACTGGATATATTAAAAATTGATAAAAGCTTTATTGATGACATTCCAATGGCTATCGACGATATGGAAATCACCGCCACCATCATCGCCATGGCCAAGACATTGCGTATGAAAGTGATTGCCGAAGGCGTAGAGACGGCAGAACAACTGGCATTTTTAGCTGAACGAAAATGCGACTTCTATCAAGGCTATTACACCAGCAAGCCCCTGCCAGCCAATGAGTTCGAGGACTTCATAAAACAACACCCATCAAGCCCGCTATTATCATAATCCAGCTACAATACCGGCCGTATTGCTTCACCCAATAATCAAACTACCCGCAGTAGCCGCCACACCTCAGGCTAACAACATAAATTCTACCTTTAGAAAAGTGGGTGTTTATTAAATCATTTCAGCATTTAATTGATTATTCCCAAAAGCCTACCATTGAATGTAAATTTGTTCTTTTATTGTTCTTGATACAACATTACAATACCCCTCAAAGAACAAAAAAGAAACCAGACTGACCGAGACCTATTCATGGACGCATTGACCCGTAAACAACACGAGATTATCGATTTTTTATTACAAAATCAGGCTAGCTTTACCCGCCCACCCTCACTGGATCAGCTATGCGCTGCTTTAGGCCTTAAATCACGTGGATCACTACACCGTATCATTCAGGATCTTGTCGGAGCTGGTCTAATTGAAGCCATGGATCGAAAACATCGTGGCGTGCGCCTAACCGAGCAGGCCAAGAAAATCGTCCAACCTAGCAACAATTCCAGTACTTTGCGCTATGTTGGCATCATTGCCGCCGGTAAACCCATCGAAGCAATTGAAAACACAGAATTCATGACGATCCCCGATGAAATCAAGACCGAAAATCCCTGTTATGTACTCAAGGTTAAGGGCGATTCGATGATAGAAGAGGGTATTTATGATGGCGACTGGGTGATCATAGAACAACGTTGTCATGCCCGTAATGGTGAAATTGTGGTAGCACTGGTCGATAAATCCGAAGCCACGTTGAAATTCATCGAGCAATATCCGCACGAAACTTTGTTAATACCCGCTAACTCCAGCATGCAGGCCATGCATTACCAGCCCGCACAAATTGATATTCAGGGTGTGCTAGTGGGACAAATGCGCAGTTACAGAAGTATGGTTTGACTCCAAGCGACCAGGAATCCATCGACGTTTGACCTACCAATAAAGCGGTTACAAAGAATATATTTACCCGGGCGAGACCGTAGTTTATACAGTTTGCCAAGCATCGTTAAATGCCAGCAATTGATCATCTAGCCCCTTTCCCCCACAGCACAACTTCTACCGTACTCAACATAATGGTTAAATCCAGAAATAGACTGTAGTTTTTAACGTAATACAAGTCGTACTGCAGCTTTTGTCTTGTATCATGCTCGCTGGCACCATAGGGATAACAAAGCTGCGCCCAACCTGTTATGCCGGGTTTTACCCGATGACGTTCTTTATAGTAAGGGATGGTTTTTTCGAATCCTGTCACAAACTCGGGCCGCTCAGGCCTTGGCCCTACGAAGCTCATATCCCCTTTAAAAACATTAAATAATTGCGGCAGTTCATCAATGCGAAATTTGCGTATGACTTTACCGACTCGAGTCACCCTATTATCAGTTTGACTGGCAAATTGGGCGCCATTTTTCTCTGCATCCACTCGCATACTGCGAAACTTCATGACTTTGAATGGTTTATCGCGATAGCCAACCCGGGTTTGCTTATAAAAAACCGGGGCTCCAAAGCCGCTTTCAATATAAATTGCAATGGTAGTAATCAGCATCAACCACCAGCTAACGCTGAGTAACAACAAACTGGCGACGATATCAAAGCCACGCTTTACCACTGGCCGCATGCCATCATTAACAAATCCATCCGAAAATACCAGCCAACTGGGACTCAAGGCATCCAAAAAAACTAATCGCTGCTCTCGTTCATAAAAGGTTTGTAAATCCATCACAATGACGCCAGACATTTTTATGTCCAGCAAATCATCAACCGGCAGTTTTTTACGTCTGTCGTCCATAGCAATCACAACTTCATCAACCTGATAAGCTTCTACGACAGCAGACAATGTCATATTTTCATTTAAAACGATAAGGTTTGGCACTGCAACCGACTCATCTTCCAATGCTACATGACCAATAATCTCAAAACCGCGATAAACAAAACTGGAGTTGACAACCTCAAGTTCACTGGCCAGCTGCCCGCAACCTATCACTAAAACCTTGCGTTTTAAATTGTCCAGATTAATAAAACGGTAAAAGCAATAACGCGTCAGCAATATGCCGAAAAAGGAAAATAAAATCGCTGAAATCAACACACTACGTGCCAACATCAATTCTGGAATCACGTAATACACAAACACTAAAACAAAAATCGCCACAGCAAAGCTGTAATTAATTCTTTCCAGTAGATTATATTCTTCCCTATCCAGGGTTTTTCGATATAAACCCAAAGCTGAGCAGCATAAAGTAAATACGGCAGAAAATACCACGGAAGCCCAAATCATCTCCTCGTTGCTATACCAGGAGGCGGTGTATAAAAATCTGAAAGCGGCTCCTACATGCATAGCCAAATAAAACACCAACCATTCCACTGCCATTAAGCCCAAATAGGCGGTAGAGATGTAGTGTCGAAATATTCTTATCATGCTGGTGATTCCGTTTGATAAATAATTATTGAATGCCTGTTTGGGCTATAAGCCTTTTGATATGCTCTGAGGGGATAGCATAGGAAATACCACTAGGATGCGTGATAGCGTTTTCTTTGCTGCCCTGCACAAAAACTTTGTTGATAATGCCTATGACCTTGCCTGTATCAATGTCATACAAAGGGCTGCCACTATTCCCAGGATAGGCTGTGGCATCTAACTGAAACACATCATAAGGCGTTTCCAGTTTTTTCAGCATTTTGATATTTAACTGCCTACTGGCATGAACAGGAATTGCATTGGGCGAAATTGCGGCAATAATGCTGCGATGGGTAACAGGATACAATCCAAGCACCATTCCAATCGGATAACCGGTGAAGGCATATAACTCACCTTCTCTAACCTGACTAGAATCGCCTACCTCCAACGCAGGCAACTTGCCTTCCGACAAACTGAGCATAGCAAGATCATGTTCGTCATCAGTAGCGGTTAACTCGGCTAATTGCATGTATTCTTTCTGATCATGCCGGTAGAAGATCGCAAAGCGCTCAAGATGAGCCACATCCAGTTTATTACTCGTGACGTGGGCATTGGTGATTATCCGACGCCCATCAGACACCACAAAACCTGTTCCTAAAAATACCGCACGTGGGTTGCGTGTGGGCATAAAAGTACCTACAGCAACCACGCTGGGTTTGATACGTTGCAAAATATCAGGCAAATTGGCTTCAGTTGACTGGGCAAAACAATTGCTCACGATCAAGAAAAAGCTTACAAAAAACGATACCAAAATTTTCATTAAAAAAAACCTTTTGCCACTAGATTACAATCTACAAGGCGCTTAAATATCAAGGTAAGCTCAATACTTGAAGCGATACCATAACATTCCCAGAGTTTCGTGAGCCAGCAAATAGCTATTCATTAATGCGGTTGGCGAAGACAAAAGATCAAATATGCTTAAGCCTGAATCCTGGCCTATAAATGCTGTCGGGGCAGGCAAAACCTCAAAGCCTGCTTTACTAAATTCATGCGCAGTGCATGGCCTATGATAGGCCTGAACCACCAAAACAATTTTATTAATAGCAAATTCTTGCAACACGCTGCGAATGAATTGAGCATTTTCTGCAGTATTTCAGCTATTAGATTCGCGCCAAACCACCAGTATTTTGAATTCATTACCCAGCATATCTGCCATTAAATAGCTAAACCTGTTCAGTTTGCAATACTGAAAAACCTTGCCAAATAAGGGTTCATTGACTTACCACAACAGGAAAACTCACCAATAACAAGCTGGCTGACACCAAGAATAGTCCATATTTTCATTTTCTACGCAAAATCTCGATCAACGCCATAATCAGTAAAGCTGTCGGTAGCAAATGCAGATATTTGAGCATATAAATCAGCCTGATCAAAATTCTGCCAAAAAGGTACTAACTACTGCTGTTTCACTAAAAAACTAAACAACTTAGCTAAGTAAACCAAGGCCATAACGGCTAAAATCAAATACACAAAATTCAGAATTGTCAGATATTTCAAAATACCAAAAAACCTCCCTTCAATTTCAGCATCAGCAGCTGCAATCTTGATTGCTTGTTCGGTTTCGTATTGAGTTTGCAGCACATCAACCTGACTACCCATTTGCATGTGCTGTAAACGACTAGCATCGGATCCCATTAAACCCATAAAAAATAATTCTGCCTTTAACTGATCACTCAAACCGACAACGGCCTGGTTGCCAAACAACGCTTGCTGACTGAACAAAGCAAATTGACTCGTGGTTTCGTAAATCCAATTATCCAAGCGCTTTAAATCCAGATAGGTCCAAGCCATTTTGCTATAAACCTCTTCGCCGACCATTAATCGTAATTCATCATGCATTTCCCCTAGAAACTCATCGTAACTTTGGTTTTGGTTGGCATTCAGGTTGGGATAAAACCCAAGATTAGGATCAGCAGCCAGCATGTTTCTTTGCATCAAACCGGCATTTGACTGCATCTGCAGGGGATTTATCGGCGACGGCTTAGGCTTGGATCTTTGCAGCACAACTGCAGATTCAGAGGTTTTTGTAGGCGGGGATGGCTTATCTTGCAAGTTTTGAATCGATTTAGAATCTGACGACTGCGGGACAGAATTAGCGTCATCTTGCTTGATTTCGGTGGGTAATTGATTATGGTCTTTTAGCAAAACAGGTTCTTCAAGCCCGCTGATGGGTTGTGAATAGGTCTGAATTAAATCTTTGGAAACCTCTATCTTAAACTCATCAGCCCAAGCTGAGCTGATGCAACAGCTTATAAATAAAAGACTGATGATAAGCATGTTGAATTCAGCTTTAACTTAGGCCTGAGTGATGGGTAAAATCCCCACTGCCTCTCGTAGTGTCTGAATAAACGGCCGACTGATGGCGCGGGCTTTTTCCGCGCCCTGCTGCAGTTGCTGCTCAATGTGTTCAGGCGCTTGCAGTAAGGCTTCATAACGCTCGCGAGCCGGGGCAATTTCATCGTTGATTTTTTCGAACAACATCTGTTTCATCTCACCCCAGGCGATGCCATTCGCATAGTGTTTGCGTATCGCATCCACTTCATGGGCATTGGCAAAGGCCTGATAAATGCCAAACAACGTGCACCCATCAGTATCTTTAGGCTCGCCCGGCTCTAAGGAATTAGTTTTGATTTTATTGATCAACTTACGCAGCTTTTTCTCGGGTTCGAACAAAGGAATAGTGTTGTTATAACTTTTACTCATTTTGCGACCGTCCAGCCCTAATAACGTCGCGGCGTTATCATCCAGCACCGCTTCGGGCAACACAAAATGCTCGCCATAAATGTGATTAAACCGACTGGCAATATCCCGCGCCATTTCGATATGCTGAATTTGATCCTTACCAACCGGCACCTTGTTAGCATTGAACATCAAAATATCAGCAGCCATCAATACCGGATAACTAAACAAACCCATGGTAATGCCTTTATCAGAATCACCGCCTTCGACTTCCTCATTTTCTGCTACGGCGGCTTTATAGGCATGGGCACGATTCATCAATCCTTTAGCGGTGACACAGGTCAACATCCAGGTCAATTCCATGATTTCCGGCACATCAGATTGGCGATAAAACACCGCATTTTCCGTATCTAGCCCCAAAGCCAGCCAGGTTGCGGCAATTTCCAAACTGGATTGTTTTACTCGAGCCGGCTCGTTACATTTGATCAAGGCATGATAATCAGCTAGGAAATAAAAAGGCCTGACCTGCTCATCTTTACTGGCATTAATCGCCGGACGAATCGCGCCTGCGTAATTCCCCAAATGTGGCGTACCTGTGGTGGTAATGCCGGTCAGAACGATAGATTTAGTCATGCTGCTACCTGTGCATCCTATACTTATGCTTGAAATTCAGGAGATTCTACACAATTCATCCCAGTTAGTCAGGCATTAACACTCGCTTTGTCCTATCCAGGCTAGCACTTAACCGGTTTTTGATCCGTCAGATTGTATAAACAAGGCGTGAGTTTTTATAGTAAACTTTCAGGCGTTTGATTTTCTGTTTAAAACTGTTTAAACATCGGAGGAACCTGATGCTGACTCATGACGAAAAACGTGATTACATCCGCATGGAAGTCGATTGCGATATCACCTATAAACTCGCCAGCTCCAACGAAACCAAAACCGGTCGTTGCACTACATTAAGCGGTGCTGGCGTTTCTTTCATCGCTGACCAGGCTTTTGCTACCGGTTTGGCGATGGAGGTCAGCATCATTCCCAAAACAGCTATTACCCCACCGATGACGGCTTTTATTGAAGTCGTGCGTAGTGTTAAACATGATGATGATCAATACGAAATTGCCGCGGCCATTAAAAGTATTAAAGCCAGTTAAGCCCCCTCAACAAAGTTCAAGGATGAGTTAACTCATGCACGTGATCACCAAAGAAGTGTATTTTTGTTACGGTCACCGGTTGATGAACCATGCCGGAAAATGCCGTAATTTACACGGCCATAGTGTCAAAGCCAGCATTTCCATCAAAAGCGAGCAATTAAACCAGCAAGGCATGGTCTGCGACTTCGCCGATGTGCGCGATGCGGTAGAATCGTTTGTCGACCAACATCTGGATCATAATTTTTTACTACACAAAGACGATCCTATCATTCCTGCGTTAGTCGCTAATAACGAACGCTTTCTGGCCATAGACGAACACCCAACCGCTGAAGTATTAAGCAAAATGATTTATCAGCATTTAAAACAGGAAGGCTTGGCTGTAGACCAGGTGGTGTTATGGGAAACCGCCAGCGCTTACGCCTGCTATCGGGAAGACTAAGATGGGCCAACTCAGACCGGTTAATACCTCGCTATGTCTGGAAAAGATCTGCGAATCCAATTATCAAAAGCTGTTACGCCTGATCCCCAATCTGCGTTCGGTCGATAAAACCGCCATCGGTCTGACGCAAAATAAACCGGCATTGCACCTGGATATTCTGGAACGCAATCCCTATACCCTGACCATAGAACTGAGCCATTGTTTCTTTAAACAGCAACTGTCAGAACTGATTGCCCCGGCGGTAAAAATCCGGGTTTACCTGGATGCGCAACTGGCGGAAGTGATCCGCGACAACGACAGACCGGCGGTCGACAGGGTGTATCAAAATCCTGGACGAGCACTGGAAATTCAGGAATACAAATGGCGGCTGAATTATTTTCTGCAAAAATGGCTGGACCATTGCCTTCAAACCGATTATCAATTCTCAAACAATGCCAACTGGGTTATTTGATTCGATGCTGCAACGCTGCCCGTACGCAACGTAATATTCCATAACTATAAGCACCGCCCATCTGCTCATAAACCGGCTTTAAAGCATTGCGCTGCTGTTCCGGCATCGCCAGCAACACGGCTTCGATAGCGGTAATTTCCTGGGCAGACAAATCCAGCACATCTTCAAAGCGCACTGATCCCACCTCCAGCCCTTTGGCCAAATGGGTATAAATCGTCTCTGCTGTCAAACCGCGCTGTTGCGCAACTTGCTCGATGCTGTAGCCTAATTTAAATAACTCCAGGCTTTCACCCACAGTATCACTTGCCGAAACTGCAGCATAATCCTCATCAAACTCGGCCAATACCGCCAAAAATTCATCACCATATAACGCCAACTTGCGCTCACCAATCCCGGAAATCAGGCCTAATTGCTGATGATTGCGCGGCCGATTTTCCACCATCGCCATCAAAGTCGCATCATGGAAAATCACATAGGGCGGCACATCCTGTTCATCAGCCAGTTCGCGACGCTTGGCGCGCAAGGCATTCCACAAGGCGTTGTCGGCGCTGCCGCCGGGTTGGCGTTTTTCATACTTGTCGCGTTTTGTTTTGGCAACCTGCACATCCTTGCGTAGCATCAAGGTTTGCTCGCCACGCAATACCGGTCTACAGGCATCGGTCAATTTCAAACTGCCATGACCCTCGAAATCAATTTCCACCAGCGACTTGGCCACCAGCTGCCGGAATACCGAACGCCATTGTTTTTCGTCCAGCGCCTTGCCTATCCCAAAGGTGGACTGTTTATCATGACCAAATTGCTGAATCCGACTATCGCTTTTACCCAGCAACACATCAATTAAATAAGTCACGCCAAACCGCTGGCCGGTGCGATAAATACACGATAAGGCTTGCTGCGCGGCGACACTACCATCCCAGGTCGCCACCGGTTCCAGACAGGTATCACAATTTCCGCAGCCCTGTTCCAGGGTATCGCCAAAATACGCTAACAAAGCCTGGCGTCGACAACTGACCATCTCACATAAGGCCAGCATGGCATCCAGCTTGTGAAATTCGATGCGTTTATGCGCTTCATCGCCATTGGATGAAGCCAGCATTTGCCTTAAGGTCAATACGTCCTGTAATCCATAAGCCATCCAGGCATTGGCCGGCAAACCATCTCGTCCGGCCCTACCGGTTTCCTGATAATAGGCCTCCACACTTTTAGGTAAATCCAGATGCGCCACGAAGCGCACATTGGGCTTGTCAATACCCATGCCAAAGGCAATGGTGGCGACAATAATCAAACCATCTTCCATTAAAAACTGATGTTGATTTTTCTGCCGCAGCTCGTTAGTCATGCCAGCATGATAGGGTAAGGCCCGAATCCCTTTTTGATTCAGCCACTCGGCGGTGTCCTCGACTTTTTTACGCGACAGGCAATAAACAATGCCGGTATCGCCCATATGTTCTGCGCGAATAAAACTTAGTAATTGCTGACGCGCATTGTCTTTTTGCACGATCCGGTAGCGGATATTGGGTCTATCGAAACCGCTAATGAACACCTGGGCATTTTCCAATGCCAGGCGCGTGATGATTTCCTGCCGGGTACGCTCGTCGGCAGTGGCTGTCAGGGCAATACGCGGCACCTGCGGAAACTGCTGATGCAATATCGATAACAGCAAATAATCGGCCCGAAAATCGTGCCCCCATTGCGATACGCAATGCGCCTCGTCGATGGCGAACAAAGCAATCTTGCAGCGAGCGAACAAGGCCTGGGTGCGACTATTACTCAGACGTTCCGGAGCGATGTAGAGTAAATCCAGCTCGCCGTTCAACAGTTGGCGTTCAATCTCCCGGACCTGTTCGAACGACAAGGTTGAGTTCAAAAATGCCGCTCTAACCCCGGCCAAGTGCAAAGCACTAACTTGATCCTGCATCAGTGCTATCAATGGCGAAATCACTATCCCGACTCCCTCCATCACCAATGCCGGAATCTGATAACAAAGGGACTTACCGCCACCCGTCGGCATCAACACCAGTACATCCTGACCATCCAGCATCTGCTGGATAATCGCCTGCTGTTGCCCGCGAAAACTGTCGTAACCAAACACCGTGCGCAAAACCTGCAACGCACAGGGATGTGCTAGTGTCACGGGAGGCAGGACGCCGGGAGTGACCAACGCACTGGGAGGCAGGACGCTGGGCGTAACCAATGCGGCATCGTGATCGGCGGAAGGTGGATATTTTTTCTGCAATGCTAGTTGACCCTATATAATGCGGTGATTATATCAGCACTGAGGTGCTGCTCATGCCACATCTGCACTCTATTCATGAACAGTCTAAACAACGCCTTATCCAAACGCCTGCAATACCTGATCGATAATAACCTGCATCATTTGCTGCAACTAGGGCTGAAAGGTATCGAAAAAGAAAGCTTGCGCATCAATCGGCGTGGCGTGATTTCGCAAACACCGCACCCCAAGGCTTTGGGCTCGGCACTGACACACCCTTACATCACCACCGACTATTCCGAAGCCCTGCTGGAATTCATCACCCCGCCCTTTGCCGACATCAAGCAAACTCTAGGCTACATGCATCAGATTCATCAGTTTGTCTATCCGCAACTGGGTGAAGAAATGTTGCTGGCGACCAGCATGCCCTGCGGCATTAATGGCGACTTGAGCGTGCCGATTGCCGATTACGGCAGTTCCAATGTCGGCAAAATGAAACACGTCTACCGCAAAGGCCTCTGGCATCGCTACGGCCGCACCATGCAAGCCATTGCTGGCATACACTTCAATTACTCGGTACCGCAAGCCTTATGGCCGGTGCTACATCGCCAGACCGGTAATCAAGGTAGCTTGCAAAGCTTTATCTCCGCAGGATACTTCGGCTTGATCCGTAATTTTCAGCGCCAGGGCTGGCTGATGTTGTATTTGTTCGGCGCCTCGCCAGCCATATGTAAATCGTTCTTTAACAGCCGCCCACAGTTAATGGCTGAATTTGAAGAATTTGATGCACACACACTTTATCACCCCTATGCGACCTCATTACGCATGAGCGATATTGGCTACAAAAGTAAAAATCAGGCCGGTCTGAAAATCGATTACAACTCGCTGGATGGCTATGTCGATAGCCTTAGCAAAGCTATAAATACCCCCTACCCTGACTACCAAAATATTGGCGTCAAAGTCGATGGCGAGTATCAGCAACTCAATGCCAACATCCTGCAAATCGAAAACGAGTTCTACAGCACCATGCGCCCCAAGCAAATCGCCGAATCCGGCGAAAAGCCCACCCTGGCCTTAAAACGCCGCGGCGTCATGTATGTGGAAATGCGTTCGCTGGATTTAAACCTGTTCAACCCGATCGGCATTGAAGAAAGCACCGCCCGCTTCATCGAAGCGTTTTTACTGAGTTGTTTATTGCAAGACAGTCCGCTTCACACAGCCGAAGAATTTCATATCAATAACAGCAACCAGTTACTGGTCGCCAACCAGGGCCGCCAGCCGGGCTTGATGCTGAGTAAAAATGGCCAGGACATCAGCCTGCAAGCTTGGGCCCATGAAATTTTGGACGCCATGCAGCCGATTTGCGCCTTGCTGGATCAAGGCAGCATGGACAAACCCTATCAACTGGCCTTACAGCAGCAGCAAGCTATGGTCGATAACTCGGCTTTAACCCCATCAGCGCATATTCTGGCTTGCATGCAGCAAAACAGCCAGGAATTCGGCTGTTTTGCCAGCAACACATCGGCTTTACATAAAAATTACTTTATCGCCCAACCCCTAGACTCCCAAGTCCAACAACAATTTGTCGACATGGCCGCCGCCTCTTTGCAAAAACAAGCGGAGATTGAAGCTGCCGATCACTTATCTTTTGACGACTTTCTGACCCGTTATTTTTCACAATCATGACCGCATTCGACTTAAGCCAAACCCAAACCGAACTGCAGGGTAAAAACCCCCGCAGCATACTCAAAACCGCCCTGGCCAATTTTGACAACATCGCCATCTCCTTCAGCGGTGCCGAAGACGTGGTTCTGATCGACATGGCGCTACAAATCCGCAAAGACGTGCAAGTGTTTACACTGGATACTGGCCGCCTGCATCCGGAAACCTACCGCTTTATCGAACAGGTGCGCAAACATTATCAAATTGACATCGATGTGCTAACGCCTAACCGCGATGTATTGGATGCATTTGTCAAACAAAAAGGCCTGTTCAGTTTTTACCAAGATGGTCATAAAGAATGTTGCGGCATTCGTAAAGTTGAACCTTTACGTCGTAAACTGGCCACACTGGATGCCTGGATCACTGGCCAACGCAAAGACCAAAGCCTGGATACCCGCAGCGAAATCCCCGAAGTGCAACTGGACGAAGCCTTTTCCATTGCCGACAAACCATTAATCAAATTCAATCCGCTGCTAAATTGGAGTTCCGCGCAAGTTTGGGATTACATCGAAGCCTATCAGGTACCTTACAACCCATTGCACGGCCAGGGTTTTATCAGCATCGGTTGCGAACCTTGCACTCGGCCGGTGTTGCCAAACCAGCACGAACGTGCCGGACGCTGGTGGTGGGAAGATGCCACTAAAAAAGAATGTGGCTTGCATGTTGGCAATGTTAAGCAGTAATCTCTGAGTTTAAATTTCACTTGCAAAATTCTGAATATGAAAAAATACTACACTCTATTTGCCTTCAGCTTCATCCTCAGCGGCTGCATGTTTGAACAGCCGGATTATGTAAACCCTATCAGCGCTGCCGAATTAAATAATATCATGCAACAGCAGGATATCTTCCTGGTCGATGTCCACACGCCGGAACAACAGCATATCAAAGGCACTGATGCCTTTATTCCATACAATGCCGTTGAAAAATACCAGGACAAACTACCCAGCGATAAAAGCAAAGCGATATATTTATATTGCGCAGGCGGTCCAATGGGCGATACTGCCGCAAAGACTCTGCACGAATTAGGTTACCAAAACATAAGCAACCTTGATGGCGGTGCCAAGGCTTGGCAAAAAGCAGGATTTGCTTTCGAATAAGCCACTATTTCGCGATTTTTAGCTGGATTGGGCTGAACAAATCGGCGTCGAAACCAATTTCGCTCACTTCGACGCCACTCAGACAACGTCAAACGCGGTTGACGCAGACTAATTGCATAAATTCAGGCAAAGTCTGTATGCAGATTACAACCTGACTCCCAATCGAAAAGCTGTAATGCCTGCAAATCTAACTGCAGTTGCAGCACTTGACCAGCTTGTACCGACATTGACGGTTCCAGCCGAAAAACCAGGTTTACGCTACCATGTTTGAATAATTCGTGTGCTCTGGCAGGCATTACTGCCGCCAGATCGATATCGGCATAAACAAATAATTCCGCTCCCAGCCATTCGACCCTATCGACAGTCGCTTGGAATAGCAGCGCCGGTGTAGTTATATCGGCACTTGAAACACAACTCACTGCCTCCGGTCGAAAACCGGCAATTACCGGTTTTTCTGCCATTTGACTGCAGCACTCGAGTAGCTTAGTTTCGCCGAACGGCAGTCTCAACTTACCTGCTTTAATTTCAGCCGGCACAAAATTCATGCCCGGCGAGCCCATAAATCCCGCCACGAATAGATTGGCCGGCGTCTGATACAGTTGCTTAGGCGTGCCGATTTGTTGCACTTCGCCCCGATTCAGCACGGCGACCCGGTCACCCAAAGTCATCGCCTCGGTCTGATCGTGGGTGACATAAATCATGGTCGTACCCAAGCGCTTTTGCAAGCGACCGATTTCGCCACGCATTTGCACCCGCAAGCGCGCATCCAGATTCGAAAGCGGCTCGTCCAGCAAAAATGCAACCGGATCACGCACCAGCGCGCGCCCCATCGCTACCCGTTGCCGCTGACCACCGGACAAAGTCGCAGGTTTGCGGGTTAACAAGTCCTCCAACTCTAGAAGCGCGGCCGCTTCCGCCACTTTGCGCTGAATCTCGGCTTTGGGCAATCTGGCCAGTCGTAACGGAAATGCAATATTCTCGGCCACCGTCATATGCGGATAAATCGCGTAACTCTGAAATACCATCGCCATATTTCTATCCTTGGGATCCAGATCGTTTATGACCTGACCATCGACCCGTATTTCACCGGAACTGATATCCTCAAGTCCGACGATCATGTTCAGCAAGGTTGATTTTCCGCAGCCTGACGGACCGATCAAAACAAAGAATTCGCCGTTCTGGATCGTAAAACTAGTATCGCTCAATATTCGCGTGCCATTAGCAAACTGTTTACTGACACTATCCAGGACGATTTGTGCCATCTTGCCTCCTTAGCCCTTGACCGCACCAGCCGTCAAACCGGCCACAATACGTTTCTGAAACAGCAACACCATAACAATGACCGGCAGAGTGACAATCACCGATGCGGCGGCAATCGAGCCGGTCGGCTGTTCAAACTGGGAACTACCGGTGAAAAAAGCGATTGCGGCCGGTACGGTACGAGCAGTTTGGGTGGATGTTAACGAGGTAGCGAACAAAAAATCGTTCCAGGCAAAGATAAACACCAAAATCGCCGCCGTGAATATACCGGGTGCCGCCAGTGGCACGATAATATGCCAAAAAGCCTGAAAAGGCGTCGCACCGTCGATCCGTGCCGCTTTATCCAGATCCCATGGTAGTTCCTTAAAAAAAGCCGATAAGGTCCAGATTGCCAATGGCAAGGTAAAAGTCATATACGGAATCACCAGCCCGGTCCAGGTATCGAATAAACCAATACTGCGCCAAAGATTGAACAACGGCCCAATCACGGACACCGGCGGAAACATTGATACCGCCAGCACAAGTGCCAGCACCCATTTTTTCCCGGGAAATTCCAGTCTGACGATAGCATAAGCTACAAACATAGCCAGCAAGACAGAAAGTCCGGTTGCGGTCAGCGCAATGCCGAATGAATTCCACAAAGCTGCCGGAAATTGAGCATCTTTGAAAATGGCCTGATAATGCTGAAAGGTAATGACTTCAGGAAAAAAACGTTGATCGTTCAGATCGGCCGACCGCTTCAAGGACAACGAGATAATCCAGGCCACCGGCATCAAGGCGTAGAGCATGACGATAACACCAAACCCGCTCCACGCTACGCTTTGCATTCGTTGGTGCATATTCATTCCGCCCTGGACTGGCTCAAACCGCCAAAGCCTTTCAGAAATAACACCGCAATCAGTAGTACGCAGAGAAAAATCAGCACCGACACCGCCGAACCCAAGCCCAAATTCAGACGGGCAATCAGCACATTGTATCCAACCACCGATACGGTTTCGGTATTGGCTGCGCCACGGGTTTGCACGTAAACGGTATCGAATATCCGAAAGGCATCCAGGGTGCGAAATAGCAGCGCCACTAATAGGGTCGGTTTCATTAATGGCAAGGTAATTTTTAAAAATCGCTGCCAGGCCGATGCGCCATCGATTTTGGCCGCATTAAGCAAATCCTGCGGAATCAGGGTTAAACCTGCCAGTAATAACAGGCCCATGAACGGCGCGGTCTTCCAGATTTCGCTGCAGATAATCACGAAGAAAGCCGACCAATGCTCAGTCAACCAAGCTTGGTTCAAATTGAGCAAGGCATTGACAAAACCCGTGGTCGAGTCAAAGGCGAATTTCCAGGCCAGCGCCGACACCACGGTAATCATGGCATAGGGTATCAATATCACGGCTCTGACAGTCCGACGCCCCAAGGTCGCCTTAAACATCAATAAGGCCATTGCGAAGCCCAACACCAATTCCAGTACAACCGAGCCGAGCGTGATTATCAGAGTATTGGACAAGGCTTGCCACCAAACTTCGGAGCTCAGCACGCTAACGTAATTAGCCAGGCCGACAAATTGTATCTGCTCAGGAAAACGTAGATCATAACGATGCAAGGACAACCAAAAAGCATAGCCAATCGGATAGGCTGTTACCATCAACATGGCCGCCAAAGCCGGTGCGCAGAGCAACCAAGCCAAACGGCGTTCGGCTTCAGCGCGCATACTCAAAACAGGCCCTCCGAATCCAGCGCCCGCTGAACCGCTAAGCGCAAGCGTTGAACATCCTTTTCCGGGTCAATCTGTGCTAAAGGATGCAGTGTGTGACTGATGGCCAAGGAGATATCGTTATAAACCGGTGTCTGAGGTCGTTGCACTGCATTTTCCAATGTTGCGAGCAAGTCATCAGCCATTGGAAAGCGTTGCCTGATTTTGGGATCAGCATATAAAGCCTTTATTGTCGGCGGCATACCGCCTTTTTGTGCGGCTATACGTTGATTGCTCGCCGAGGCCAGACACGCTATTGCTTCATAGGCTAAATCCGGAAATCGACTATAGGCAGCGACTGCAAGATTGATGCCGCCAATAGTGACCTGACTAGGCTGATGACATGGACTCCTCC
>NZ_LUUI01000095.1 GCF_001644015.1 Methylomonas lenta | reverse complement strand
TCAGGCCGGTCTAATCAACTTCGTCATTGGCAATCAACTCCTGAATGTCACCGTCACTGACGGTATCAGCAATACGCCGCTAGCCAATCAGGCGATAGGTATCTTACGCCGTGAAGCCGACGGTAGCCTGAAGGGCATCCGCACCTTAAACACCGATGCGAATGGGCAGTTAAGTCTGGATTTGCCAGGGCTCGGGGTCGATAGTGTGTATGTATTGCGTACCCAACAGCTTTTTGGCTCCGGCACGGTATTTTCCGACGACATAACTCAAACAGGTGACATGGCATTCAAAGTTGGAAATTTATTGGTAAAAGTGATTGATGGTGCCAATGATCAAGCCATAGCAGGCCAAGACATTACAGTGATGGAAGAGATGATAGATGGCAGCTTATTGTGGTTTACCAGGGTGCCAACAGATCAAAACGGCAATATACCTTTGCACTTACCAAAACTAGGACAAGGTCGTAAGTATGTAATGAAAGCCCAAACCAAACTGGACAGCCGCTGGGTTAACAGCTCTTTAATTGTTAATAGTGGTACATTTGAATTTACTGTGGGCAATAAGCTGCTGAATGTACAAATGCAGAATACACTGGACGCCAATGCGTTAGCGAATATTGAAGTAACAGCTTACGAACGCCTGCCGGACCAAACCTTACGCTGGTTCCAACGTAAAACTACCAATACTCAAGGACAAATCAACTTTGACTTAACTGGCTTAGGCAGTGGCTCCAGCTATGTATTGCGAACTAACCCTTACGGTACAACGATAGAATCCAAAGACATCGATAAAACTGGCCCATTCCAACTATTGGCGGGTAGCGTAGCGGTTAAATTGCACAAAGCCAAAACCGGAGAGGTAATACCCGGTCAAAGCTTAATACTTTATGAAAAAGGCCCAACGGGCAACTTGATTTGGCGTAAATCGTTGTTAACCGACACCGCCGGGGTAGTCCGGTTCGATCCGATTGGTTTGGGTGATGGACGTTTGTTTGTAGTTAGAGCAAATAATTTATTCGGTAACAGTAAAAATCACTACAGCCCTTGGTTTTCCAGTAAAGGCTGGATCGATTTTGCTGTCGATCCGGAAGATCTGGATAAGCTGGATGACAAACCACCGGTTTTTGTGAGCTTTATACCTGCCAACAATGCAAATGTAGCCAGTCAGGGTTTTCAATTGCAAATGAAAGTCACCGACAACCAGCAGGTCGCTAAAGTCGAATTAACTTTAAACGATCCGGTTGCGGGGACTTTTAATGCTGCAGCTAATCTAGTGAAAGGCGATTGGCGCTTCAATGTAGCAAAGGAAATGGTCACGGCCGGAAAGTTAGTCACGGTGACCGCCGTGGCTTACGATAAAGTTGGTAATCACGCTTCGCTGTCCAGAAAATTCAAGATTATTAAGGACATCAAGCCGCCGGAAATCAACGCGTCATCTCATCAGACAGGCGATCAAATCGATGAGCACGGCTTTGCACTATTTGGTAGTGTTTCCGACGACACCTCAGTAAAAACACTGCTGGTAACAGTTACCGATCCTATCAGAGGCGTTATCGAAAAAAATCGGGAATTGGAAATCGGCGCCAGCGGGCATTGGGGCTTGGCGGTCAGCCAATTAAGCCGCGGACAATCTGTATCCGTAGACTTATCGGCAGAAGACTGGGCCGGTAACCATAGCGAGAAACAGTTAGTCCTACCGGTGATGACCGAACCTGTAAGCGCGGCTCAATTGCTAAACAGAATTACTTTTGGCGCAACGCCGGAATTGATTAAAGAATTGCGTAGCTTGGGCGCAGAAGCGTTCATACAACAGCAATTGCAGCCAAACTTGATTAACGATAGCGATTTCGAAGCCTATCTAGCCAGGGTTCTTGAGCCCGAGACCAACGATATGATTAAGCTGCAGCATACTCAAATTGCCCGTGCCAGCTATAGCAAAAGGCAATTACTGGAAGTAATGACCTGGTTCTGGGAAAACCATTTCAATACTGATCGTAGCAAAACAGGCAACGATTTTGAATTAGCTGAAAATAATGCTTTCAGAGCACATGCTCTAGGCAGGTTTAGAGACTTACTGGACGCCAGTGCCAAAAGTCCGGCCATGCTGCTATTTTTGGATAACCATCAAAGCCAAAAATTAGCCCCCAATGAAAACTATGCCCGAGAGCTAATGGAATTGCACACCTTGGGTGTCGACAACGGCTATACAACGAAAGACATTGCAGAAGTCGCTCGAGTCTTTACCGGCTGGCGTGTTGCTAATCGGCTGTTTGATTTTGCCCCTTGGCGGCATGACGACGGTGAAAAAATTGTCCTGGGCCAGACGATTCCAGCCGGTTCTGGTTTGGAAGGTGGAGAGCAGGTATTGGATTTACTAGCTTCTCATCCTGGTACCGCAAGACATATTTGCAGCAAATTGCTAATGTTGCTGGTGACAGATCAACCCGTTGAAGCTTCTGTGGCTAGCTGTGCGAATGATTTTATCGCCCATGCAGATGAGGACAATCAAATTGCCCAGGTGCTGGAAGGCATTTTAAGATCTCAGGCATTCTCGGATACCTCCAATTTCCATAACAAAGTCAAAATTCCATTGGAATTTGTCAGCGGATTGTTCAGGCAATTACCTGTGACTGTTAACTATGGCAATACGCGTAATTTGTTAAAGGGATTGGATATGCATCTGTTTTATTTTTCAGAACCTACCGGTTGGCCCGAACAAGCCGATCGCTGGGTAAGCTCTGGACAATTAACCCAACGCTGGCAATTTGCCGGACAAGCGGTGACGAATAGACCTTCTATCTACCGTAACTATTGGGAGTTACCTGCGCAATTTTTTATCGACAAAGGCATAGAAACTAGCGAAGGCGTGTTGGCTTTCTTATTTGAACTTACTTTGAGTCACGACTATACCGCCATGGAATATGCCGCCGCGCAAGCATTATTAACCGCCAATAATAGTGAAAACTTTGATATCCACGCCATCGATGCTGATGCCAAATTACGGAAGGTAATCGCGCTCATTTTGAGCTCCCCTGCCTACCAATTGCAGTAAAAGGATCATGACCATGAATAGAAGAAAATTTTTAACTGGATTGGCAGCTTTACCATTAGCGAGTCGTACTCTGCTGTCGGGCGGAACCCTGTTATCAGGTTTGAGCACAGCCTATGCAGAAAACGTCTCCGGCAAAACACTAGTAGTTATTTTTCAGCGGGGCGGATGTGACGGGCTAAATGTGGTTGTACCGCATGGCGAAGATGAATATTATCGCTTAAGGCCTGATATCGCTATAGCCAGACCCGGCTCCGGGGTGAATGCCACGTTGGATTTGGATGGTTTTTTCGGTCTACATCCTGCCATGTCATCTTTACACGACATCTATCAACAAGGCCATCTCGCCGTTATGCCAACAGTTCATTATACCAACGGCAACCGTTCCCACTTTTCCAGCCAGGATTTCATCGAAAGTGGAATCGGCGGCATGAAAACCGATGATGGCTGGCTAAATCGCTATTTGTCGCTTAGTAGTCAGACAACCGAGGATTTGCGGGCAGTCAGTTTTGGTGGTTTGGCTCATGCCTTAAAAGGCAGTAAATCCGTCACCTCCATAGAATCCATAGGAGCTCCGGTTACAGGAATAGATAACGAAATATTGAATCAACTGGCGGACATTTATCGACAGCCCGTTAGCTCAGCTCTTAAAGCACGTTCATTGCTAAAACAACATGGTGAATTAGCGCTTGAAAATTTATTTTTATTGGACCAATACAAGGACCAAACCTACACCCCTGAAAACGCAGCCGTCTATCCTGACACGGCTTACGGCAAACAGTTAACAGACATTGCACGACTTATCAAAACACGCGCGGGGCTTGAAGTAGCTGCAGTCGACATTACGGGTTGGGATAATCATGCTAATCAAGGTGGCGCTCAGGGTACTCAATCTGCTCGACTGAAGGAATTTTCTGACGGGATTGCTGCACTTTACCGGGATTTGGGTCCGACTTATATGAACGATGTAGTGATACTCACGATGACCGAATTTGGTAGAACGGCTCAGCAAAACGCCAGTCTGGGGACCGATCACGGAAATGCATCGAGCTGGTTTGTCTTGGGTCAACAGGTCAATGGTGGTATTTATGGTGAGTGGCCAGGACTCTCTGCAGAGCAATTATATCTAGGGCGTTACCTGGCTCATTCGATCGATTTTACGAATATTTTTGCAGAGGTTTTGACCAAGCACTTAAATAATACAGCTAGCCTGACAACTGTTTTACCCGGCAGTCAATATCAACCCCTTGGTTTTTTGGCTTAACAAGGCATCGCTATTCAGTAACCGACACAATCAAGGCGATTGCTAAACATAAACTTACCCGAATGACGTAGGATTTTTGTCTCGACTGACTCTCAACCGGTCGCGTCGTAATGCGACCTTTTATGAGTTACCGTAGGTAGATGTACAAAAAAACCGTCAATCAGGGATATAGCGCTACTGTCTCCAGTCCTTGTTGTTCAGGAAAGCCAAACATCAAATTCATATTTTGCACCGCCTGCCCGGATGCGCCTTTCACCAAATTATCGATCACCGACAAAATCACCACTGTGTCACCGCCTTGAGGTTGATGCACAGCAATTTGGCAGCGATTACTGCCCCGCACATTGCGAGTATCGACATGTGCGCCCGTTGGCAGAACATCCACGAAAGCTTCAAATTGATAACGTTGTTCAAACAACGATTGCAAATCTACGTCAGTATTTAACCTTGCATACAAGGTAGCATGAATGCCGCGTATCATCGGTGTCAAATGCGGCACAAACGTCAAACCAACCTTGTGAGATGCTGCCTGTTGCAGCCCCTGTTTAATCTCCGGTAAATGCCGATGACCCGCCACAGCATAAGCTTTGAAACTCTCGCCGGTCTCGCTCATCAATGACGAAATTTCCGCCTTACGCCCTGCCCCGCTGACACCGGATTTAACATCGGCGATCAACTGACCTGCATCAATGACGCCTGCTTCCAACAATGGTAAAAAACCTAGCTGCACTGCAGTGGGATAACAACCGGGACACGCAATCAGACTAGCTTGTTGAATGGCGACGCGATTGACTTCCGGCAAACCATAAACCGCCTCGCCAATCAAATCAGGACTGGCATGCGTCATGCCGTACCATTTTTCCCATTCAGCCACATCCTTGATGCGAAAATCAGCTGATAAATCGATAACTTTGATGCCGTGCGCCAGCAAATCCGAAGCCATTTGCATGGCGGTGCCGTTGGGAGTAGCGAAAAAAACCACATCGCAACCCAGTAAATTATCGATGTCCGGCTGCGTGAATACCGCATCGCACAAGCCTCTCAGACTGGGATAAAGTTTATCCACTCGCATACCGGCATCGGCGCGTGAAGTCACCGCCGCCAGCTCCACAGCCGGATGCAATACCAATATCCGCAATAATTCAACCCCGGTATAGCCGGTGCCGCCCACAATGCCTGCACGTATCATTTGTAAATCTCGTGAAAATATTAACAAGCTTCGCTACTGGTGATTACATCCACCCGCCTGACGAAGTATAAAGCTGCATATAATAAAGACTATCGCCTCGACTAAAAACCCTATATCCATGCGAGCTATTGAAATAATTCCAAATCCAACCGGCAATATCTTGCAGCTTTGCAAAGAATATCCAACGCCGATACCCGCAACACATCAGGTATTAATTAAAGTTAAAGCTGCCGGCATTAATCGACCGGACTTAATGCAGCGCCAGGGTGTTTACCCACCGCCACCCGGTGCTTCGCCTATTTTAGGTTTGGAGATAGCCGGCACCATTGTGGAAGTCGGCGGCAACGGTAACCATTTTAAAGTGGGTGACGCCGTGTGCGCATTGGTAACGGGTGGTGGCTATGCCGAATATTGTCTGGCTTCCGCTGCTTGCTGTTTGCCAATTCCAGACGGCTTCAATTTTGTACAAGCGGCAGCATTGCCGGAAACTTTGTTCACGGTCTGGAGCAACGTCTTCCAACGCGGACGCCTGATGCCCAATGAAACTTTATTAGTTCATGGTGGCGGCAGTGGCATCGGCTGCACCGCCATTCAACTGGCCAAAGCCTTCGGCAATAAGGTTTATGTTACCGCAGGTTCAGATGAAAAATGCCAGCGCTGCCTTGATTTAGGTGCAGATGCGGCCATCAATTACCGACAACAGGACTTTGTCGAACAGATTAATATGCAGACTGATGGCAAAGGCGTCGACGTTATTCTGGATATGATAGGTGGCGACTATTTTCCGCGTAATTTAAAATGTCTGGCCACTGAAGGACGACTGCTGCAAATCGCCATTCAAAACGGCGCTAAAAGCGAAATCAATCTGTGGCAAATGATGCTCAAACGACAAACCATCACCGGCTCGACTTTACGCGCTCGTGACGACAATTTCAAAAAACACATTGCCCATCAATTACAGGAAAAAGTTTGGCCACTATTGGCGAACGGCATGATAAAACCCATCATCGATTCCGTGTTTCCGCTTGCCGATGTCGAACAGGCCCACGCCCGCATGGCTGGCAACCAACATTTCGGCAAAATTATTTTGGAGGTTTAAATGGCATATACCACACTCATTTCCGCAGCTGAACTTGCAGATAGTTACCACCGCCCAGACTGGGTGATTTTCGACTGCCGCTTCTCGCTAGCCGACAGCACTGCCGGCCGCAAAGCCTATCGTCAAGGTCACATTCCCGACGCGCGTTATGCCGATTTGAACCAAAACCTGTCTTCCTCAGTAAAAAGTTATACCGGTCGTCATCCACTGCCAGACTTTAACGGCTTCAGCAAACAACTGGGGCTTTGGGGCGTAAATAATCGTAGCCAAGTCATAGTCTATGACGATGCCGGCGGGGCTTTTGCCGGACGCATGTGGTGGTTGCTGCGTACGATGGGCCATGAACAAGTCGCCGTGCTGGATGGCGGCATTCGCCACTGGCAGAAACAACAGCTCCCCATCACCACCGTATTGCCGAAAATCACACCCTGCGCATTCCGCAGCTATCTGGATCAAAAACAATGGTTGAATGCAATTCAGCTAGAAAACGGCCTGGCAAGCAACAGTTTCACACTTATAGACGCCCGCACACCAGAGCGCTTTATGGGACTGCAAGAACCCATCGACCCAGTGGCAGGCCATATTCCTAAAGCACTGAACCGACCTTTTCAATTAAATTTGGATAAAGCCGGCTTATTTTTACCACCCTTACAACTCAAAAGCCAATTTCAAGATTTAACCGACGCCCGCAACCCCACACAAATCGTGCATATGTGCGGTTCAGGCGTCACGGCATGCCATAACTTGCTGGCGATGGAAGTGGCGGGGTTGGGCGGATCAAAACTTTACGCCGGCTCCTGGAGCGAATGGATCACCAACCAGAATCACTCAGTGGCTTAAACATTTTGTTGGCAGCGCCTCACTTTTTACGCCTTGGTCTTGTCATGCTTCTGTCATGTGCCTGATCTAAACTTGCCACTACACTAATTTTTTCTGAGGCAATGTTTTGTTCAACTGGATTAAAAAAATAGCCATATACGACTTTTCATTATATGAAATCGATCACGAAGACTTCCAATTAGGATTTGAATGCGTTCTGCCAGCTGAAATACAAGAGCTACTAACAGGGCAAAATAAATCAGGCCGCAGAATCAATAGCAAAAATGCTGGTGAAAAAGAAAAACTGATTCTGGATGAACATGAACTAGCACTCGGCTGATATTGAGAACCCCTATCCTGATTAGACTTTCTGCTCTAGCATGAGATAAGCCTGATTCTTGAATTATCTTCAGCAGAGATTCAGATTTAACAAACCCTTTAGTCGCCTGAACAACAAAGCCCGCCTACATCTCTATCATTTCGACCCAGTAAGTCCCGACATGGGTCAACGTGTAACTCCCCAAAAAAACTAGTCTTTATATCTTCGACCAATCTTATCCCGAAAAAGGCATAATATCGCCTATGAAAACACCCAAAAGACTTGAACCCTTAATCGACAGCGGCCTCGTTGACGAAGTTATCCGCTCCCTGAAAAGCGGTAAAGAAGCAGCCGTTTACGTGGTACGTTGCGGCAATAAAATTTGTTGCGCCAAAGTATACAAAGAGGCCGACCAACGCAGCTTTCGTCAGAGTGTACTCTATCAAGAAGGCCGTAAGGTACGTAACAGTCGTCGAGCACGCGCAATGGAGAAAGGCAGTCGTTATGGTCGCCATGAACAAGAATCGGCTTGGCAGAATGCTGAAGTCACTGCTTTGTATCGACTTACTGATGCCGGTGTAAGAGTTCCACTACCTTATAACTTTATCGACGGCGTTTTGCTGATGGAGCTGGTTATCGACGCAGATGACAATCCAGCGCCCAGACTCAACGACCTGACATTGACAGCCGATCAGGCCAAAACCTACCACAACTTTCTAATCAGCCAAATTGTTCGCATGCTGTGCAATGGCTTGGTTCACGGTGATTTGTCCGAGTACAACGTGCTAGTAGGTAGTCAGGGGCCTGTCATTATTGATCTACCTCAAGCAGTGGATGCCGCTGGCAATAATAATGCCCGCGCGATGCTTGAGCGAGATGTCGCCAACATGAGAGCCTATTTCGGCCAATTTGCCCCTGAGTTATTAACTACCGATTATGGTCGGGAAATGTGGAAACGTTACCAAAGCGGCGAACTCTTTCCTGAAACTGAACTGACGGGTTTATTTGAGGAAAACACTCAAGCGGCGGATCTATTGAGCGTCATACGTGAGATTGATGCTGCTCGTGAAGAAAACGAGGCCAGAAAGCAGTATTTACAGGCGCTATAAAAAGCTGGCTACTTATTAATGAAGCAATGCATTATTTTTAGCTTGTCGTTGTTGACATGCTCCTCTCGTCTGATGCGCCCAAAACATAGAATATAGGCACAGGGGATGACAGCAATTGCGATCCCCTTAGGATTTATTCTTGTTTTTGCCGAGTAATCCAAAAACCAGTATCGTAGAAACTACGATACCGGAATACACCATGTTTTGCTTATCAGCACCCAGCAAATAGGCGACACCCACACCCAGCCCCATACCCAAGGCGGTGAATGCCATGCTACGCATCATTTTACAAACTGAACAATCTTCAGGGTAATGTTTCATAGGTATTCAACGATTTTTTGATCATGCTTCAGCCTGAACATTGGATTTGCTTTCGCGCAACTGTTGCCATTGCTTACGCACCACATGCTTGATCAGTAACTCCTGATCTTCTTCACGAATTTGTGTGTACATCACACTGATCACATATTGCCCAGCATCAATAGCCTGACAATTGATGACTTTACCGTACACTAAAATCAAAGCTAGCGTAGAAGGCAAATACATTTCAATCGCCAAATTTTGTCCTAGTTCCAAAGCTGTATGTTGTTGAAATGCTAGGCCTGCTGCGCTCAAATTCACATCCTGGCAATCTTGTGCGTTAACGTTACTACCTACAAACATGACAGCTTGGGCCATCACATTGATTTTAGCATCCAGCACTTTATACAATTCCAAGAACTCGGAGTTTTGTTTTTCCAGATGCTGCATGATGCGCATAGCCTCCTGCGACAACACATCCAGCGTAGCAGCCAATGAATATTCGCTATTCATATAACCCGATGATTTAAGTCCCTGTGCAGCAGTGTTTTCGTCAATCAACTGATAACTGAGGCTAATGGTGTCATCAACTCTAAAAAAACGCCGTCTGTCTGCTGTAGCATTAAGCATGATTAAAAATTCCTAACTTAAAGTTTTTTATCTGAAAAAGTATCGGTTGGCACGACAGGCGTCGGCCCGTTTTGATTCAAAAGCGATTCATCTTGGGCAATCACAACCTCCACCCGACGATTAATAGCTCTGTTTTGTGGCGAATCGTTCGGCACCAAAGGATGCGTATCAGCATGACCTTCAATCAAAAACCGATTAGGGTCAATCTGATGTTTTTCCAGCATAAATTGCGCCACTGTCACCGCTCTAGATGATGATAATTCCCAGTTCGAGCGATACATAATAGTTTTAATCGGAATATCGTCCGTATGACCCGCAACGATAACTTTACCTTCTGATTCAGCAACCGACTGGGTGATTTTATTCATCACAGGTTCAAAGCCAGCCTGCAATTGAGCGCTGGCAGACGCAAAAGAGCCTTTTTCATTAATACGGATCACGATCCTAAAGCCTTTGGTTTCAACTGTCACCAGACCCTGTTCAATTTCGGCCTTTAGAGTTTTCCTGATGCTGTCAGCTTCAGCCTCGATTTCCTCAAGTTTTTCCTGGATTAACTGCTGCTTGGCACGTTCCATCGCTTCAGGAGACTGATCCAGCGTTTCGTTTTCCTGTTGGGTGGATTGACGGATTTCATCTAATGGCGTGGGCTGAGTCTGTCCCGGACTAAAATGTTGTTCAATAACACTTGTACCCATAGGGATTTGATCAACCTGAATTTCACGCTGCACGCCAAAAGCCTCTTTCAAAGAATCGGCAACATGTTTAAATTTCTGCACATCCATACTAGCCATGGATAGCAGTAATATGAAAAAACACATTAATAACGACATCATGTCAGCGAAGGTTGCCAACCACATCGGTGCCCCAACTGGAGGACATTTTGGACAATCAGCCATCATCAATCCTCTTGCCGTTTTTTCTCGGAAACATAAGTATTCAACAAGGTACGCAGCACCTTAGGATTGGTACCTTCCTGCAGATTAGCGATAAAGTTTTTCACCAGTTCTTTATTCGCTTTTTCATACGTAAGTACGCTGGCCAATTTGTCTATCATAGGCAAAGCGAATACATTGGCAACCATCGCGCCATATAAAGTTGTCAACAAAGCAACCGCCATCGCCGGCCCAATTGCAGAGGGGTCAGACATATTCGCCAGCATTTGAACCAGACCAACCAGGGTGCCAATCATGCCCATAGCGGGCGCCAGATCAGCGACGCCTTTCCATAAATTCTGACCCACTTCATTACGACTCACCATTAAGTCGATATCTTGCTGCAACAGATTTTGCACAAACTCAGGATTGTAGCCATCGACGCAAAGCCGGATGCCTTTTTTCATGAAGGCATCCGTCACTTCCGCAGACTCCAACGCCAGCAAGCCATTTTTGCGAGCCATATCGGCCAGCGTTACGGCTTCTTCTATCAAAATATTCGGATCGATTTTTTTGTTCACGAAGGCTCTTCCGGCAACCCCAAAAGAGCGCAAGAAGTCTGCTAAGGGTAAACGCATCAATGAAACCCCAAACGTGCCACCAAACACAATCAAAATAGACGGCACATCGATGAACAACATAATGCTGCCGCCAGACAAAATCGCCCAGACGATAATAGCATTACCAAAAATAAAACCAAATATTGTTGCAATATCCACGCGCTATCCTCTCTGATTGGAATACTGTTTTTCAAAATCCGCTAAGAATAGCCGAATTAGTCAATTCACGCAGCAATTTGCAGATGATTTAGGCAACAAGATTGCCCTGGGATGTCGCGGAGGATGCTAATATCCTACGACTAAAAAGTCATCCATGTGACCTCATTTCGATCTATTTAGGATTTGTTTTGGAGTAACCTCCCGAATTGAAATCCCTGGTGCAAAACATCGTCGTTCCAGCAGGAATTGTTTCTGGGAAATACTGCGTTTTTGAACCCGCATGGTTTAACCTAACTTCGTCACCCCAGACTCTCTAAGTCATTGATATTTGCATTTTCGACGAATTTTTTATTAGAAAAATCCTGTTTGGCTTGATACATACTTTGATCGGCTTGATGAATCAGAGTATTGATGTCCATCGCATCATCCGGATAAAGGCTGATGCCGATGCTGGCGCTCACACAAAGAGTTTGCCCCTTCAGCAGACAAGGTTGGCTAATCAATGCCTGCAATTTTCCGGCTACTTTTTGGGCGTTGTCACGTGCACCGATGTCTTGCAAAATCACCAGAAACTCGTCACCTCCGAGTCGACCGGCATAGTCGCATTCACGGATGGCTTGGGGCAGTCGTTGCGCAACCGTCAATAACAAGATATCACCGGCTTCATGCCCTAAGGTATCGTTAATCGGCTTAAATCCATTCAGATCAAGAAATAGGACGGCCAGCTTGGTTTTTTGCCGCGCAGCAGTCGCCAGCGCTTGTTTCAACTGTTCAAGAATAAGTGATCGGTTTGGCAGTGAGGTCAGGGTGTCGTAATGCGCTGCATACTCCAGTTCTTCTTCCATGCGTGCTTCTTCGGTGATATCGCGCGCCATGCAGATGATAAAGTTCGAGTGATCGTGCTTGTCTTTGAACGGCGCGTTCAACCATTCACATAAAATTTCACTACCATCCTGTTTGATGTTGGTGCTCTTAGTATGGGAGATGACACGCTGTTCATGTACTTCGGCGAGAATTCTTTCGACCTCATGACGTTTTGCCGGTGACATTATGATAGATGCATTTTTCCCCAAAACGTCCTCAGTGCGCCAGAGAAAAGTCTTTTCCGCTTGCGCATTCCAGCCTTGGATCCGGTTTTGAGCATCAAGCACAATCAAACTCAGCGGCGCATGGTCAAACATGGTTTTAAGACGGGCTTCATTGATGTGCGCTTTACGATAAAAACGGAACAGAATTGCCGACAGAAAAGCTAACAGCGACAACCCGGCTGCGGCGTAATAAAGTGTGGCTTTTAGTTTTTCCAGGTCAAGTTCGCTGTTTGGAAAAAACAACATGTGTTCAATATTGAAATCCGCTGGCAACAGCCCAAGCTGCCGGTAAGTATCGACGATATGCTGCCAGCGCCCAACATTCATATAGCCGGGGTCTATCAGTTCCGGCTGCATCAAATCATGCATAGCTTTCGCCTCAAACTGCAAATGCTCGATACTGTGGCGTTGCGAATAGCGGTCGTAAATCAGTTGCACGATTTCATCAGGATTTTGCATCGCATAGAGCCAACCGCGTAAGGTCGCCTGCCTAAATGCTTTAACACGTTGCGGATGTTGTGCCAGTTGCTCGGCCAAGGTAAAAAAATTGTCACCGTAAAAATCAATGCCGCTCATGCGCGGACTGAATTGGTTAATCGCTAAACCTTGCTGTTTGATTTGATACAGTTCGTCGGTCACATACACCGACATAGCATCGGTTTTGCCGGATAACAAATCGTTTAAATCCAGGCTGTGATGCTGCAAGCTAAAAGCTTTGGAGGTAAAACCTTCCTGAAAGAAATAGGCGAATAATTCTGCCGAGCTCGGCTCCATCATCACCTTGCGATCGACCAGTTTGTGGATATTATCCAGCCCGGATTCGGCCAAAGTAATCAGAATCAAAGGTGAGTGCTGAAAAATAACCCCAAGCACCACAACGGCATCACCGTGATAGTGATTCAGGATCAACTCACTGGTACCTACGCCGAATTGTGCGTGCCCATCTACCACCTCCCGAACCGGGTCTACACCGGGTGTCGCCTCAACAATCGTAACATCGAGCCCGACTTCTCGATAATAGCCTTTTTCCTTGGCGGCGTAGTATCCGGCGAATTGAAATTGGTGTTTCCACTTTAATTGCAGGGTAACCGCTTCCATTTCCTGTTCAGCAGACCAAGCCGGATTAAGACCTAGCAGCACTATCGAAAGGATTTGCGTTAAACGTTTAAGCATAATGACACTCGCCAAACCGGATAAGCTCATAGCGATGGAGGCAAGTAATAGAAAAGATTGTTTCATTTGGGCACTTTTCTGTGGTTATGCTACGTTATTTTTTGCAGGGGCGGACTCGATAGAATCGCCCTAAACCTTAGAACAGTAATCCCCAAAATGAAACTAAAATCCCAATCAGTGGTTAAGCAGACTATTTAACCAATGCTAGCGTGTCGGCATAAACCTGCTGAGCCGTTTGTCGTTTCAAGCTTCCACCCCCGAACTAACTTGGCTGGCTACATTCCCACACGGAGCACTGGAGTAATAGGTACTCGTTTTGGAAATACCCCCGGCACTAAGCAATATTCATACCCTACAACCGCGATTAATTTTCAAACACATCCACATTTTTGGGTGGTTTGAAATTGAAAAGACTTGCGTCCAAACTAGGGTTAAGTTTGATATTGGAAAAATAAATCCGTGTCAGTTGACCGAAATTATCACTGAGTTCCATACCGCCCAATTGGCCATGATTCAAACCAATCAAAATGTATTTAAAGCCACTTTCTTCGTTTTTGGGCGATAATTTGATCCAATTCATGTCATCGTCATTCCCCTGCTCTTCCAGCACAAATTTTTCATCGATATCGACTTGACCAGTCAATAATAATGCCGGGGTAGATCCCAAGGAATCATCCAGTTGTTTTACGGTAACCTGTTCCAGGTCGGCATCGTAAAACCAGACTTTGTCGGAATTAGACACAATTTCCTGTGCAAAAGGCATTTTATAATCCCAGCGGAACTTACCCGGCCTACTTAGATAAAACTGGCCAAAACTGCTTTGTCCTGCCTGCCCGGCCTGGTTGTAACTCACCTGTTTAAAATCAGCTGATAGCGAGGCACTGGCTTTTAAAAAAGCCTTTAGTTGATTAATGGGTGATTCATCCGCATAAGCAGTAACGCTGAGGGCTGCCAATATAACGAGAGTGTTCAGTATTTTTTTGATCATAATTAAAATGGATTTAAGTTATTAAGCCAGGATTCAGCAGCACCCGGTGCGGAGCCGCAATCTGCGTATGCACTGGGTTCGGAGCCATCGACAAAAGGCAGCAATTGGGCATCGGGACAGTTTTCAGCGGTCAATCCATTGCTTATTGAATCGATCCATTTCATCTGCACATTGTCTGGTGCTATCAACTGCACGGGCTGCTTGCTTATTTGACGCATCAGCTCTGCCCAAATTTGTAGGGCACCGCTACCGCCTGTCAACCCGGTGGGTTTATTGTCATCGCGTCCTACCCAGACTACCGACAAATAATCGCCGCTAAAACCGGCAAACCAGCTGTCGCGCATTTCATTGGTGGTGCCGGTTTTACCGACCAGATTCATGTCGGCTGGCATATATTTGTAGGCTGAACGCCCAGTTCCAATCCGCATCACATCTTGTAAAATAGTATTGGTAATAAAGGTTGCAGCCGGATCGACCGCCTGACGCACAGTGTAGGGATAACTTTGCAATGCTTTACCGTCTGCCGCATTGACTGCTCTAATCGAGCGCAACGGCGTGGCATAACCATCCCCTGCCAAAGTTTGATAAATCTGGGTAACTTCCAGCGGCGTCAAAGGAAAGGCACCCAGCAGCATTGATGGATAAAGATCAATTGGCCTGCTGACCCCCATATTTTTCAAGTTATTTGCAATCCGGCTCAAACCGACATCCATGCCTATTCTGACAGCCGCCATATTGTATGAATTGGTCAACGCTGTATGCAAAGCAACCTCACCATGCTCTCGGTGATCATAGTTATCCGGCGACCAGGTTTTACCTCTTTCAGCTGGAATGGCCAAGCGAGTGTCACTGATAGAAGTGGAAATGGTATAGCGCTCGGGATATTCCAGTGCCGTCAAATAAATCACCGGTTTAATCAATGAGCCTATCTGTCTGACGGCATCCAGCGCCCGATTAAAGCCGGATTCGTTGTTATCACGACCGCTAGCTAAAGCCACAATTTCGCCACTATCTCGGCGGGTAACAATGGCTGCCGTTTCCAGGTCATTGCTTTTCGGGCTTTTTTCCAGCTGTGTCAGTTTTTTAGCTATCGATTGCTCCAGTGTATCCTGCACACGGGTATCCAGCGTGGTGAGGATGCGCAAGCCTTCCGAGGTTAAATCCTCTTCTTTGTATTCCTGTTTTAATTGCCGCCTGACCAAGTCAATGAACCCGGGATATCGATTTGCCGAACGATGAGTAACTGATGCCACACCCAAGGCTTGTTTTTTTGCCTCGCTGACTTGTTGAGCATCGATATAACCTTCTGCCTGCATTGAGTCCAGCACCAAGTTTCGTCGCTCTGTCGCCCGTTCCTGATTACGCCTTGGATCGTAATAAGACGGTCCGCGCACCAAAGCGACCAGGGTTGATACCTGCGACAAATTTAATGTTTTCAGGGACTGGCCAAAATAAAACTCACTGGCCAAACCAAAACCATGCACCGCGCTGCCACCATCTTGACCCAGAAAAATCTCATTCAGATAGGCTTCCAGAATTTCATCCTTGCTGTAGTGATATTCCAGAATTAACGACATCAGCGCCTCATTCACTTTTCGGGTCAGACTGCGCTCGGAGGTGAGGAAAAAGTTTTTCACCAATTGCTGGGTAATGGTACTGCCGCCTTGTACCATGCCACCGGCTTTTACATTAGCCCAGAGTGCCCGCAGAATACCTTTGGGTGACACACCGAAGTGATGATAAAAATCACGATCTTCGGTAGAAAATAATCCTTGTAATAAGCTGGTCGGCGCTTCGTCCAGTCTGATTAAAATCCTGTCTTCTTTACGGGTCGGATAAAAGCTGCCAATCTGCACCGGATCCATGCGCACAATCGCCACATCGGTACCGTTACTGGCATCCGTAATCCCAGCAATCACACCGCCGGAGAAATTAACGCTGATACTACGGCTTTCCTGTGGTTTATCGCCAAAATTAAAGGCTCGCGTCTTAACATTAACCCGACCACCTTTCAGGCTATAGGCGCCTTCTCCAGCCAACTGATCATCCTTGCGGTAATGCAATTGTAATAACAAATCTTCAAAGCTTTGACTGGAATAGTCCAGGCCGGCATACAGCTCGACTGGCCAGGCGTAAACCCGGGCTGGTATTGACCAACGCTTACCCTCGAATTGTTCTCGAACGGTGTAGTCCAAATAACCGATGTAACTTGATAACAAAAAGCCGCCCACTAACAGCAGCGGAATCAGCAACTTTAACAACCAGGACGATTTTGGTTTATTTTTTCTGCGTCGACTGGGAGCTTTACGGGTTCGGGTTGTGGGTCTTCTTGCCATGTATTTAAGTTAGCAGGTTTAAAGGCCTGAAAATGATATAGAACTCATTACCAAAGCCATCGAAAATTTCAGATTTAATGTCCATTATCCACCAAATACTGCTTTACCGCGATTAAGGCATGATTAAGGGGTGACAAATCAGCCAATCTGATTAAGCAATATTTTGACATCGCTGATTTTTTTCTTACTATTAGGACTTCTGATTGTTGGCAAGTCCCTCATCAAGAGATAATATTAAATTCAAGCAATCTCAAATTCAGGGCTTCCGGTCTAGCGAACGCCACTTCACTCATCATGACTAATAAGGAAAGACGTGAACGAACATGATAAACGTCGATGTCCGCGACTCAAACACCGCGCAAAAATCAGAGTATTCTCCCCAACTCACTCTGAAGAATTTTTTGCCGATATGCGGGACTTTTCGGAAACAGGCGTATTTCTGATGTGCCCAGCAGATTTAATACCCGAGCTTGGAGCCAGTGTGGAAGTGCAAACCACAGAAATTGAAGATGCACCTATACGCAGCACACAAGTCGTCCGAATAGAAGCCGGTGTAGGCTTTGGGGTTGAGTTTTCCTAAGCTGGATCAGACAGTGACATCCAATTGAGAACCACTATCTGCTGAACCTTGTTGTACACGCAGCAGCTCCACACTGGCTTTGTTTGCCATTGCTGCAGCTTTGCTGGCCACACTATAATCCTGAGACGACGGCTGGGCGGGCGCCAGCGCAGCACGTCGGATGGTTTCTGCTTTGCGCAGTGTGGCTGCCGGGTCGTTGGCAACAGCCGAGGTATCGATACCTACTTCTCCACCAGTAGCGTACCGCTGCCCATCGGGACCGGTGACGAATTGAAAACTGGCGCCACTAACGGCAATACCGCCAGCTGCACTCACATGGGCTTGCTCGTGATTGCGTACTTCGCGATCACGATCTTTTAAGGCTTGGATTTCGCTTTGCTGCCTGGGATCGAATTCTTGAATTTGGCTTTTGTCAGCCGCAACTTTGCCCTCGCCTTCAGCAGACTGAGATTTAGTCTGCGTTTGATAGCGATTGATTAATTGGCTGTTGTTATAGGCAACGCTGGTTATCTGCATGGCAAAGCCGGGCTAATTCCGCAAAAAACATTTTTTGAATATAGCCCTAATGCGACTATTTGTAAAAAACTTTAATGACTTAACTCAGAGGGTTTATGTCTGATAAACGCCGCATGGAAATCAGCCAATCAGCTATAACTGGCATAATAGCCGAACCGCTATCTGCTTCGAATTCCGGCCAAACCATGCAAAAACCTTTCAAAATCCAAAGCCATTATCAACCAGCCGGCGACCAGCCAACCGCCATTCAAAAATTGGTGACTGGCATCAATGACGGTGAAGTGCATCAAACTTTGCTGGGCGTGACCGGTTCCGGCAAGACATTTACCATTGCCAATGTGATCCAGCAAACCCAGCGCCCGGCCATGATCATGGCTCCAAATAAAACCCTGGCTGCGCAGCTCTATGGCGAGATGAAGGAGTTTTTTCCGGAAAACAGCGTCGAGTATTTTGTATCGTATTACGACTATTACCAGCCGGAAGCCTATATCCCGGCTTCCGATACCTTTATCGACAAAGACGCCTCATTAAATCAGCATATCGAGCAAATGCGATTATCCGCCACCAAGGCCTTGCTGGAACGGCGCGACACCATTGTAGTGGCCACTGTATCGGCGATTTATGGCCTGGGCGAGCCGGAATCCTATTTCAAAATGGTGCTGCACTTGGTGCGCGGCGACATGATCAAACAGCGTGATATCCTGCGCCGTCTGGCCGAGATGCAATACACCCGCAACGACACCGAACTGCGACGGGCCACCTACCGAGTTCGCGGCGAAGTGATCGACGTGTTTCCGGCTGAATCGGAAGAACAGGCTTTGCGCATCGAACTGTTCGATGATGAAATCGAACGGTTATCGATGTTTGACCCGTTAACCGGCGAAGTACTACATCGTATGGCCCGCTTTACCCTGTACCCCAAAAGCCATTACGTCACTCCCCGTGAGCAGTTATTAATCGCGGTGGAAAAAATCAAGATTGAACTGGTCGAACGCCTGCAGCAGTTGCGCGACAATCACAAACTGGTGGAAGCCCAACGCCTGGAGCAGCGCACCCTATTTGATATTGAAATGATTATGGAAGTGGGTTACTGCTCCGGCATCGAAAACTATTCCCGGCACCTATCCAGTCGCGCCGACGGTGAATCGCCGCCGACCATGTTCGATTATCTGCCCAAGGATGCTCTGGTCATCATCGATGAAAGCCATGTCACCGTGCCACAAATCGGCGCCATGTATAAAGGTGACCGCTCGCGCAAGGAAACTCTGGTGGAATATGGTTTTCGTTTGCCCTCTGCTCTAGATAACCGACCACTGAAATTTGACGAATTCGAAGCAATCTGCGGCCAGCGCATTTACGTATCCGCCACTCCCAGCCTCTACGAAAAAGAACATTCCGGCGCCATCGTCGAACAGGTTGTCAGACCAACCGGTCTGGTTGATCCACTCATTGAGGTACGCCCAGCCACCACTCAGGTAGATGACTTACTCTCCGAAATTACCAAACGCACCGCGTTGAAAGAACGGGTGCTGGTCACTACCCTGACTAAACGCATGTCGGAAGATTTAACCGACTATTTAACGGAACACGACATCAGGGTCCGTTATCTGCATTCGGATATAGAAACCGTGGAACGGGTGGAAATCATCCGCGACTTGCGCCTGGGCGTGTTCGATGTGCTGGTGGGCATCAACCTGCTGCGTGAGGGTTTGGATATCCCTGAGGTATCCTTGGTGGCAATTTTGGATGCCGACAAAGAAGGTTTTTTACGTTCCGTGGTGTCCTTGGTGCAAACCATAGGTCGCGCTGCCCGCAACGTCAACGGCAAAGCCATCCTCTACGGCGACAAAATCACCCGCTCCATGCAGCAAGCCATTGATGAAACAGAACGCCGCCGCGCCAAACAGATTATTTTTAACCTGGAACACAACATCCAACCGAAAACCATCTTCAAATCGGTCACCGACATTTTGGAACTGGCAATCCCCGGCTCCGGCGGCTCTATCTCCAGCGCCCGCGCCAAAGTCGCCGAGCCTGGCAGCGAATACAAAGCCATGACACCCAAACAAGCCGCCAAGCTTTTGAAACAACTGGAAGAAAAAATGTACCAGCATGCCAAAAATCTGGAGTTTGAAGATGCGGCCCATGTCAGAGATCAGATTAAATTATTGCAAGCAGAGATGGTAATTTGATAGACAAGTTTAAAAAACCAGGCAGATATGGATCTTTCAAACTAGCAGGGACTGGTTAAGTTTCTGCATGATACTTTGGCTTACGCTCTTAAAAAGTCATCTCCGAATGGCACTATCCGCCATCGGCCATTCGGCTAAAGCATACCGACACCAAGCATTTGCAGTTAGATTTGACAAGGTTGAGAAGAGTTACTACAGGTTGATTTATACCATTCCTTAAAATCGACAGGCAGCTCAAGCAGCGGAGCTGTTATGCAATATTTGACGATGCCATCAATTGTGACATATGCATTGCTGACAATTCCTGTATGTCTGATATTTTGTTCCGTTAAAATATTCGAGTTGTGCATAATTACTCCGCAAGTTATTAAATTTTGGCAAAGTCTATACAGAGTTACTTAAAAACCACTTAAGCTTTGATTAGGGTCAGATTAAAACCTGCAACCTCATTTGATGCGGAGTCTCTATGGTGGCATGTAATAGCCAACATCTGGACATAGTCCTCTGCGAAGAACAACACCCGGCGTATCGGCGACGAAGTCCTTACAAAATAAGAAACCATTAGTAAAAAAGACCAAGCACGAGGAAAGTGCACCTAAATCAGCAGCTGCTGATTTAGGTGCCTGGAGCCAGCACAAGCATAAACTCCAGGCCATCCTTCTGTCTGACTTAAATTATGCCGAAACCACGGACTTTTTACGCACAGCCCCAAGTAAGCTCAACAGACCGCCACCAAACAGCCAAGCTGCGGCTGGGACAGGTACTGGGGATGTCGCATACGAACCAACTCCTAACTGAAACCCCCCTACGTCAGTATAAGAGGGCCCCATAAGCATACCGGCTAAACCTGGTGCCATCAACAGGTCGCCTGTCAATAGCCAGTTATTCGCATCGTCAACGGTTACATTTAAATTGGCTAAATCGTAGGTGTCCAAAGTGAATCCAGCATTATTATTCAGGTACCACCCTGATGCTGATGTGACATTGCTGGCGCGGTTAAAGTCAAACTGAAGCGAAAAATCGGCAGTATACATTTTGCTGGGGTTGCCACCGAAGTCCGGAATATAAAAACCTTGCATACCGGTCATACCCAGCTTTTCACCGGCAACGCCAGCCAGTGTGCTTGAATCTATGCTAAAGCCTGCCGTGGTTGCTTTAACATGCCGACCGCTGGCCTGACCGGTTGGATCAGTACCAACCGAGGTAAGGTCATGCACCAAATTAGTCGCTGAAATTTGCGTCGCATCTATAGTGGAAGAGAAAGCAGCAGTTGTGACTACCGTGGGATCGGAAGCTGCGGTATTGGCAAATGAGGATAGGTAGTAGTTATTAGTCCCCGAAGCACTGCCACCCACATAGTTTCCTAGCGCGGCACTGTCCAGGTTAAATGTAAACGTTCCGCCTGTTGCTGCGCTCAGGGAAATAGCGCTCGCACTGGTTGGTATCAATGCAACTGTAACGGCTAAAGCCGCAAACAGAGTTTTCACTTGGTGATTGTTCATTTTTTTCCTTAAATTAAAAGTGGGCATCAAATTTAGGCATTCAATCTGTCGATTTACCGGTCATGATTCGGCTTATCGTTGAATGGCAGCTCGGCTGTCTCATCATTCCAAGACCCGTGGCTTTCCGGCTCCGCCTTACGACGAATGTGGCGAAGAAGAGGGTTCCCGGTTAATAGGGAAAGGCATAACCGTTTGCAGAAACCATTACTCTTCTAGTACTAAACCGTACGAACACAAAAAACGACTACCAAAAGTAAGAAAAAACTTTTCAAAAAGCGTCATATCTCGGTAAAAACAACCCCGTTCTAAAATTTCACTGCCACCGATACAAACACCGATGCACCGCTGGCGGGCACAACACGACCAGTAAAGTAACCGTAAGGTTGAAAGTAGTCTTCACCGGTGAGGTTTTTAACTGTGGTCGCCAGTTTGAATTGTTGGGTTTCGTAGGCAATGGCGGCATCGAAACTATGGTAGCCGCCGGTTTTGAACGCATTATCGTTGGACAGGTAGGCGCCGGTGCGGAGATAAACCCCAAACCCCACATTCAAGCCTTTCAATGCGGACTGTTGAAAGCGGTAATTAGCCCACAGCCGGCCCGAATTTTCGGGCACCATGGCCAGCTGGTTGCCGGCCGACACGCCGGCCAGATCATCAGTAAACTCTGCCTGCGTGTGGGCGTAATTGGCAAGCACACCGATTTCTTCATAGGGCTGCCAAATCAAATCTGTTTCAAAACCGCGCGAACGTTGCTGTCCAGCGGCGATTGAGCGTAAACCAGGGTCCTGGATATCTGTCACCGCTACGTTACTGCGATCAATTTGATAAACCGCCATCTGTCCACTCAATTCGCCGGAGAAATCGAACTTGAGACCTGCCTCGATTTGCCGAGACAATTCCGGCTGCGGTGGCCCGGAAAAATTCACGAACGACTGGCCGCGCATGCCTTCGCTATAACTGGCGAAGACAGAAACAGCATCGGTGACATCAAATACACCACCGACACGCGGTAACGGTTTGAGCGTTTGGGTTTTGGCTGCCCCGCCGCTGGTTTTATCCTGGAAATCGATTTCAAGACTGCCCAGCCTGAGACTAAACAATTGATGAAAGCGCTTGTAAAAAGAGCTTTGCAACTGCACATAACCACCGTAAGTGGTGTTCTTAACAGACGGGCTGTTGATTGATGTGCCAGGAGTGTTGAATGCCACCGGAAATTCCGGTGCCTGCAAATCCACCGTGCCTACGCCTAGTCCATACCGGCCAAAACCGGCATTGATAAACCCTTGATCGTCCAGCTCGCTGTAATCGGCGCCAAACAACAGAGTATTCTCGCTGGGGCCGATTTCGAACGTTGCCAGCGTGTTCCCCAGCACGCTGAACTGTTTCTGGCGCTGAAACAATTCCACATTAGCCAGCGCCCATGTGGAAGGCGGCATTAACGGCGAGTCCGCCACAAAGCCATCACGACCAAACAGGCTTTGCACTTTCTCGTCGAATTCGGAATACGCGTAACGGGCTTTAAAACTCAACGACCAGACGGCATTGATTTTGTGGTCCAGCGCCCCCCAAACGCTATCAGAGTTTGAATAACTGTCAGGAATGTCGGTGGGGCCGACAAAGGTCGCTGGATGAATGCGAAAGTCACCTGCCAGAGTGCCGGTTGCCGGCAGGCCTTGATAATCGGGCTGCTCCCAACGTGAGACTTTACCTTGCAGGATGAGCGTAGTGGTATGGTGATTGGTAAAGACCAGCGTTGGGTTGATGTTAAATCGCTGAGTTTGAATAACATTCACATAACTGGCTGAGTCGGTATATTCGCCCGTCATACGAAATAACAAGTCATCCGTCAGCGGCTGGTTCCAGTCGAAATAAGGTTGATAGAATTCATAGCTACCCATTTTGAAGCCCATTTCGGTCGCTGCCTCGGCTTTGGGCAATTTAGATATCAGATTAACCACGCCGCCCACCGGCGAACCCGAACCACCGCCATACAACACCGCATTCGAGCCTTTCAGTACTTCTATCCGCTCCAGGTTAACCATGCTTTCCCGATCGCCGGGATTGTAATATTGGTTAAAACCATCCAGCAACTGCTCCGCTCTGAAGCCGCGTACCAAAGTGCCTTCAATCACAGGGGCATACAATATCTGGCGCGGCACTACACCACTGACATTGTATAAAGCTTCGCTGACGGTAATATTTTGCTGATCATCAATCAACGAACGTTTGATGGTTTGTATGGATTGGGGAATTTGTTTGACCGGTGTATCGGTACGAGTCGCGGTGATGGCATCGCTGGCCCGATAGCTTTTGGGGTCTTGGTCCTGAATTAAGCTGCCGATTACTGCGTCGTAACCGCTGGCGGTGTCGCCAAGTACCGTCACTGAGTCCATGATTGTCGGCGGGACAGGCTCAAACGATGGCAGGGCGGCAGCTTCGCTCTGCGTCAAAGTTACGGTGTTGGCATCAACAAAGCGATAGCTGAATCCCGTATTTTTTAGCAAGCTGTTCAACGCTTGCTCTGCCGTCATCAGGCCGTTTAATGCCTCAACCTGGATGCCGCGAACCATATCCGCCGAGAAAATCAACGCCAGATTTGCCTCGGCGGCAAACTTGATCAAGGCATTATTCAGACTTTGTGCGGGAATATTGTATTCAATGGCTTGCTGCGCGGCGAAAACGGCTGGCGAGACACCAACACCAAGCACAAAAGCCACGATCAACCCTATTTTTTGCGCAACCACCCATAGGCCGCCTGTCATCTTCCTGACAATTGTGGCTTTAGTTAAAAAGCCAGCTAAATAAATACAAGCCGAACATCCCATCCCAGCAAATCCTAAGCGCTACGCAATGTGTTGGCTTTTTTATACAAAATCATCCCTGTGAAATACAAATGACTAAAAACTGCAGTGGCTTAACCGAAACACATGCAGACAAGATCGGCTAAGTTTTGGAGCAGCCTTCTCAACGATGCAATAAAATCCACCAATCACTTAGATGAGTTTCTTGCAAATTCAGTACATTACAAACCGAACGCAGAATATCGTCCGGTTTATCAAGCGAGAAAACGCCAGTTACCCGAAGCTTGCTCAATTGCGCATCCGACAGGAATATGCGCCCTACTCGATATCGATTGAGCTCGCTAATTAACTCACCGAGCGGACGATCGTTAATTAAAAGACGGTGCTGCTGCCAAGCGGTGGCCTGCTCAAGCTCAATCGGTTGAGCTGCGGATAAAATACCATCGTGCCGATAGCGTAACTGTTGCCCTTCTTGTACATATACACCGGCAAGAGTTTTCTGAACATGCTCACCACTCAGAAGATTGACGCTGACCGCGTGCTGCTGAACGGTCACACTGGTTGCTTTGGGGTCGGTTCGCAAGACATCAAATACTGTCCCAAGAGCCGTTATATTCATGTCATCCACCTTAACTTCAAATGGGCGCAGACTGTCCTTGGCTACGGTAAATCTGACCTGTCCATGATGTAAAATAACTTGCCGTTTTACGTCGTCGTAATTGATGGAAACCGCGCTATTGGTATTCAGCAGCAGGCGGCTACCGTCGGCCAATTGTATGCTGCGCAATTCTCCAGTGACGGTATAGTAATCACTTAATAACCTTTCTAGCGGATACGAATTTTCCGGCATAACCAAGATCACAGAAAACAGCCAGACAGCTGCCACAGCAAGCATTGCCGGCAGCCAATGTCCGGCGCGAACGGCGAGTTTGCTGGACTGGCTTTTAGCCGGCTTTGACGATACCCGGCTTAAACTAACGACGTTGGTCATAGTTTCGGGCGTATTGATAGCATGCTGAGTAGACGCAGAAACGCTTGAAGCCGCAAGCACCATGTCATTAAATAAGTCTTCTGCAGAGGCAAACGCTTCCGAATGGTGATAGTCCTCGGCCAGCCAATCGGCAAAGGCATTTATTTCGGCGTCGCTGATATTTTCATCACGCAAGCGAACCAACCAATCGATAGCCTGTTGCTTGAGGTCGGGTAACTTTGCGTCATTTAAATCAGAAAGCATTTTGGAATTCAATTTGGAGTTATATTGGTTAAAACGTTTGAACCGCTAAAACAGCTACTGATAGTCAATAAAATAGATTGGATGCCGGGCTCACGCATCGATACGTTGAGCACAATGCACCATGGCTCTGGCCAAATGTTTGCCCACCATGGATAACGAAATACCCAAACGGTCCGCAATTTCCGCATATTTCAACCCCTCAATGCCATGCAGCAAAAAAACGGTTCGGCAATCCAAAGGCAATTCATCCAATGCACTTTTTAAAATCTCCAAGCGCTGGCGAGCAATCAAGGTTTGCTCAGGACTGGTGGATGTTATTTCGGCTAGGTCACTGATGTCGTCGATGGGATTATCGACCATGTAACGTTTTCTGACAGCGATCTTGCGCTGATAATCGACAGCCAGATTAACGGCGATATGGAAAGCCAGTGCACGGGCATTATCGACCTGTCCATTTTCATCTCGTTGCTGCAGGCGCAGATAAGTTTCGTGTGTTAAATCTGCTGCCGCCTCCTGACACTTTAGACGCTTGGTCAAAAAAAACCGCAAATCATCTGCCAGTGAATCGTTCCATATCATGCCCGCAGTTAGCGAGTCTCGTCCATCTAACATAATTTACGCTAATTTTTTTCATTAACCTGAATCAAAAAACCGAGCTAACTGCTTTTATAAGTACAGGCATTTAACTCATGTTGTCGAATGGTAAAAAAAGTTTTTGATCTCCACCAAACGGCCTAATTCTATACTACGCCGGCAAAGTTTACGATTATCGAATTACAGGCCCATATTGACAGAAACCGTAGAACAACCCCGAAGCACCAGCAGCCGACTACAAGGCCGGCTGTTAGGTTTGCCAGAATCCCATCTATTGATTAATAAAACCTTGGCGTATGAAGTTACTAAAAACCACAACGAACTTTTTCAGCTTAAATCCTTTCCTATACTGTAACGAAACATTTCATTCAGTGGTTTATGGTATTTCTCATCACTAGCGAATGATACAATTCACACTCTTTTAACCACGCCATTAGCCAGGATGTCAGTGGATTCCGAATTCTCCCCGTTGTTTTCCGATGCGGCGCCTGCAAGGCTCCGTGAAATTCCTTATAACTACACCTCATTTTCCGACCGTGAAATTGTGATTCGCTTGTTGGGCGAAGATAATTGGCGGATTCTGGAATCGTTGCGTAACGAACGCATCACCGGTCGCTCAGCGCGTATGCTGTTTGAAGTACTGGGCGATATTTGGGCGGTGCAACGTAACCCGTATCTGGAAGATGATTTATTGGATAACCGTAAAAGGCGCCGGGCTTTACTGGAGGCCTTGCGCCATCGTTTGAAACAGATGGAAAAGCGCCACCATGATCACGAAGTGGAATATCCGGACCGCGCCCGCCGAGTAGCTTTATTGATTGAAGCTGCGCATCAAGCTGTAGATGCTTTTTCAGCGCATTTTGACCGCACGCTGGAGATGCGTCGCAAAGCCCGGGCTTTGTTGTCCAAACATACCCATAAGGACAACATCGGTTTCGATGGTTTTGCGCGCGTCTCCCATGTAACGGATGCCACCGACTGGCGGGTGGAATATCCGTTTGTGGTGCTTTATCCCTGCAGCGAAGATGAAGCGGCTCATCTGGTACGCGATTGCATCAAGCTTGGCCTGACGATTATTCCGCGCGGCGGCGGTACCGGTTATACCGGTGGCGCGGTGCCACTATCAGCCTACTCGGCGGTCATCAACACCGAAAAGCTGGTGCAAATCGGCGAGGTCGAACATGACAGCCGGTTACCAGGCGTTGACCTACCCTACGCCACCATTTTCACCGGTGCCGGCGTAGTCACTCGGCGGGTGATGGATGTTGCTGAAAATGCCGATCTGGTGTTTGCCTGCGACCCAACATCTGCTGATGCGTCTTGTATTGGCGGCAATGTGGCCATGAATGCCGGCGGCAAAAAAGCCGTACTTTGGGGCACGGCACTGGATAACTTACTGTCCTGGCGCATGGTAACGCCAGATGGTAACTGGCTGGAAGTGGAGCGCCTTAATCACAATCTAGGCAAAATTCACGATCAGGATAAGGTGAGCTTTCAGCTGAAATATTTTGATAGCAAGCACAAAAAACTGATTTCAGAACGACAGCTTGACATGCTCGGTTCTGATTTTCGTAAAGGCGAACTAGGCAAAGATGTCACCGACAAGTTTTTGGGTGGTCTGCCGGGCATACAAAAAGAAGGTTGCGACGGCATTATTACCTCGGCGCGCTGGATTTTGCACAAAATGCCGCCACATACACGCACCTTCTGCCTGGAGTTTTACGGCCAGGTGCGTGAAGCTGTGCCAGCCATCGTGGAAATTCGCGATTATCTGGCTTCGCTGCCGAAATCCGGTGAGGCCCGCGTCATGTTGGCCGGACTCGAACATCTTGACGAACGTTATGTTAAAGCCGTCGGCTATGCCAGCAAAGCCAAACAACATGGCCGTCCGAAAATGGTTTTGCTTGGCGACATTGTCGGCGATGATGACAATCGGGTAGCCTGGGCCGCATCGGAAGTGGTACGTATCAGTAATGCCCGTGGCGCAGAAGGTTTTATCGCCGTCAGCGCGGAGACACGTAAAAAATTCTGGCTGGACCGAGCCCGTACAGCAGCGATTGCCAAGCACACCAACGCCTTCAAAATCAATGAAGATGTGGTGATTCCGCTGCCACGGATGGGCGATTATTGCGACGGCATTGAGCGCATCAATATCGAATTATCTTTGCGCAATAAACTCCGCTTGTGCGAGGCGCTAACACGTTATCTGGAAGGTGATTTGCCGCTACGCTTTTATGAAGACAGCGTTGATAAGGATACCTTGATCTGGGATCGTCGCCAGCAAGCCTTAAGCGCAGTAGCCATGGTCAAGACACGCTGGCAATGGCTATACGACAACCTGGATATGCCATTACAGCAAGCGGAAGCGCTTTTTCAAGGCTACGACATCTCAGTTGGAGAGCTTAGCAATCGCGCTGAGCAGCCGACGCTGTTTCATCGACTGCAAGATCACTCAGTTCGGGTATCCTGGAAACAAGAGTTACTGCCGCGTCTGAAAGAGATTTTCGTGGGTGACAATTTCCGCCTGATCTTCGAACGCATCGAAGCTCTACATAAAGAAGTATTGCGCGGCCGAGTGTTTGTAGCCTTACACATGCATGCTGGCGATGGCAATGTGCATACCAATTTACCGGTCAATTCCGATCATTACGACATGCTGCAGGAAGCCAATCAGGCTGTAGCCCGCATCATGACGCTGGCACGTTCGTTGGGAGGTGTAATTTCCGGCGAACATGGTATCGGCATTACCAAATACGAGTTTTTAACTGCAGCAGAGCTGGCCAATTTTCATCGTTATAAACAGCAAGTCGACCCGGAAGGCCGCTTTAATCGCGGCAAACTGATGCCGGGTGCAGATTTGAGCCGGGCTTACACCACCTCTTTTAGCTTGATGGGCTATGAATCGCTGATCATGCAGCAAAGCGAGATAGGCGCGATTTCGGACTCTGTAAAAGACTGTCTCCGCTGCGGTAAATGTAAACCGGTCTGTGCAACCCATGTACCGCAAGCCAATTTATTGTATTCTCCACGGAATAAAATCCTCGCCACTTCATTGTTGATCGAAGCATTTTTATATGAAGAACAGACCCGACGCGGTATTGCCATCACGCATTGGAAAGAATTTGAAGATGTAGCCGATCACTGCACGGTATGCCACAAATGTTACAACCCTTGCCCGGTGGACATCGATTTCGGCGACGTTTCGATGAATATGCGTAATTTATTGCGCAAGATGGGCAAGCAAAGCTTCAATCCCGTGAAAGCAGCAGCCATCGCCTTTTTAAGCACCAATCGACCCAGCAGCGTGAAGCTGATGCGCAAATTGCTGATTGAATGGTCTTATAAAGGCCAAAGACTGGGCAGCTTTTTTCTGAGACCCTGGGGAAAAGCACAATTGGCGCATCCACCCTCCTCCACCGGCAAACCGGAACTTCGTGAATATGTGATTCATTTTACTAATCGTAAAATGCCCGGCAAATTACCGACCAAAACAGCCAGAGCCTTGCTGGGAATAGAAAGCGATCAAATCGTACCCGTCATTCGTGACCGTAATAAGACCCAAACCGACTCAGAGGCTGTGTTTTATTTTCCTGGCTGCGGCTCGGAACGACTGTTTTCACAGGTTGGCCTGGCGACTCAAGCCATGCTTTATGAAATCGGCGTACAAACCGTATTACCACCGGGCTATTTATGCTGCGGATATCCGCAACGTGCCGCCGGTATGAGCGAAAAAGCGCAGGAAATCACCACCGACAATCGGGTGCTATTTCATCGAATGGCTAATACCCTAAATTATCTCGACATCAAAACCGTCGTCGTCAGTTGCGGCACTTGTCTGGATCAATTAATGGATTACGAGTTCGACAAAATCTTTCCTGGCTGCCGACTGATAGACATCCATGAATATCTATTGGAAAAAGGCGTTAAGCTGAATGGCGTAGGTGGCGATCGTTATGTCTACCATGACCCTTGCCACAGCCCAATGAAACTGCAAGATCCGTTAAAAACCGTTTCCGGCTTAGTTGGGGCTACGGTGAGTAAATCAGAGCGCTGTTGTGGTGAATCCGGCACGCTGGCCGTCGCCAGACCGGACATTTCCACGCAAGTGCGGTTTCGTAAAGCAGAGGAGTTACAAAACGATGCGGCCAAACTACGCAGCGATGGCTATGACGGGCCAGTGAAAATGCTGACCTCCTGCCCATCCTGTATGCAGGGCTTACAACGCTTCGAGGATGATGTCGACCAGCTGGAAGTGGATTACATCGTGGTAGAAATTGCCAAGCATGTGTTAGGCAAAGACTGGATGAAAAACTATATCAAACAAGCTTCAAAAGGCGGAATCGAACGAGTTTTGGTGTGACAGATACCCATCCCAAGAAAAGAAAAAGCTTGCATAGCTGAATAAAGCCGATATAATGCGCGGCTCGAATGACAGACTTTAGGCGCGTAGCTCAGTTGGTTAGAGCACCACCTTGACATGGTGGGGGTCGGTGGTTCGAGTCCACTCGCGCCTACCATACATTTAAAGCACCGCTAGCCGGTGCTTTTTTTATTGCGGAATCGAATATGCCTGTAATTACTCTTCCCGACGGTTCTCAGCGTCAATTCGACCATGCTGTTACAGTGATGGATGTTGCCAAAGCCATCGGCTCCGGCTTGGCCAAAGCAACCCTGGCCGGCAAAATCGACGACAAACTGGTTGATGCCAGCACGCTGATCGACAGCGACGTGCGTTTGCAAATCGTCACCAACAAAGACGCAGAAGGCATTGAAGTCATACGACACTCCAGTGCGCATCTTCTGGCACAAGCAGTCAAACAATTATTTCCTAGCGCACAAGTCACCATTGGCCCGGTTATCGAAAATGGCTTTTTTTATGACTTTGCTTACGAGCGATCTTTTACTCCGGAAGATTTGGCCGCCATCGAAGTTAAAATGCAGGAATTGGCAGCGCAAGATATCGTCATCAATCGCTCCGTCCTATCCCGCGACCAAGCAGTAGAATTTTTTCAAGGCTTGGGCGAAACCTATAAAGCCGAAATCATCGCCTCTATTCCAGCCAATGAAGACTTGTCTTTGTATCAGCAAGGCGACTTCACCGACCTATGCCGCGGCCCTCACGTACCCAGCACCGGCAAACTAAAAGCTTTTAAATTAATGAAAATTGCCGGCGCTTACTGGCGCGGCGATTCCAACAATGAAATGCTGCAACGCATTTACGGCACAGCCTGGAATGACAGTAAAGAGCTGGCAGCTTACCTACACAGACTGGAAGAAGCTGAAAAACGCGACCATCGCAAAATAGGCAAAGCGCTCGATTTGTTTCATTCGCAGGAAGAAGCGCCAGGCATGGTGTTCTGGCACGAAAAAGGCTGGGCGATTTATCAGCAAGTTGAGCAATACATCCGCCACAAACTGCGCAGCCATGGTTATAGCGAAGTAAAAACCCCACAGATTGTCGATCGCAGTCTTTGGGAGAAATCAGGTCATTGGGATAAGTTTGGTGACATGATTTTTACCACACACTCGGAAAACCGCGATTACGCAGTCAAACCGATGAACTGCCCCTGCCACATCCAGATTTACAACCAAGGCATAAAAAGTTACCGAGACCTACCGGTCCGTTTAGCTGAATTTGGCTCCTGCCATCGCAACGAACCTTCCGGCACTCTGCATGGCTTGATGCGGGTAAGAAATTTTGTGCAGGACGACGCGCATATTTTTTGCACTGAAGATCAGATTCAGGACGAAGTCGCGACATTTATCGACTTACTGTTCGAAGTGTATAAAGATTTCGGCTTTGAAGAAGTTATTATTAAACTGTCTACCCGCCCGGAAAACCGGGTCGGCGATGATAGCGTGTGGGATAAAGCTGAAAACGCGCTGGAATTGGCATTGAACACCAAAGGCCTGGATTGGCAACTGCAACCGGGTGAAGGGGCGTTTTACGGCCCGAAAATCGAATTCTCCCTAAAAGACTGCATTGGTCGTGTTTGGCAATGCGGCACAATTCAAGTCGATTTCTCCATGCCTGACAGGCTTGGCGCCGCATTTATCGGTGAAGATAGTGCAAGACATGTACCTGTAATGCTACATCGTGCGATACTAGGCTCCCTGGAACGCTTCATCGGCATTTTGATCGAGCAGCATGCGGGTAATTTCCCGCTGTGGCTGGCGCCAGTACAGGTCGCGATCATGAACATCACCGATCGCCATGCCGAATATGCTGAGCAAATCCGGCTTGAACTGGAAAAACAAGGCTTTAGAATTAAAATTGACTTGAGAAATGAGAAGATAGGCTTTAAAATCCGCGAGCATTCCATGCAGCGTGTGCCATATCTTCTGATTATCGGTGACAAAGAAATGGATAATCAAACAGTAGCAGTGCGTACCCAAAAGGGTGATGACCTGGGAAGTCTGGCAGTCGACGTGTTAATTGAACGCTTAAAAACTGAGATTGCGGACAGAAAATAATAACAACTTGGAGGATTAGGGTATCAGCTCTAAAAAAGATGCAACGCGCTTAAACACCGAAATTACCGCTAGACGGGTAAGGCTAATTGGCGCTGAAGGAGAACAAGTCGGTGTTGTTTCAATAACAGAAGCATTACAACTTGCCTATGATGCAAATATGGATCTGGTCGAAATTTCGCCCAACGCTGATCCTCCGGTTTGCAAAGTCATGGATTACGGCAAATATTCGTTTGAGCTTAACAAAAAGCTGCAAGCTGCCAAGAAAAAGCAAAAACAAATCCAGATTAAGGAAATCAAATTCAGACCAGGCACCGAAGAAGGTGACTATCAGGTTAAGCTACGCAATTTGATCAAATTCCTCAACGAAGGCGACAAAACTAAAATTACCGTGCGCTTTAAAGGCCGGGAAATGTCGCATCGGGAACTGGGCATGGATTTACTGAAACGCATAGAAACCGACCTCGAAGAAGTCGCTGTTGTCGAACAATTTCCTAAACTGGAAGGCAGACAGATGATCATGATCATGGGTCCTAAAAAGAAAAAATAGTTTTAGCTGTTTCTAAAACAGCTTGCCGGCTCGGGAAGAGCCGGGTAGTGGCAGACTTTGTCTGCCAAAAATTCAATGGGGCCAAGCATTTTGCCTCACTGGGTTTTATCTCAGGGACTTTATTTTTAATCATTGGAGAAAACAAATGCCAAAAATGAAAAGCCATAGCGGCGCAGGCAAGCGCTTTAAGAAAACCGGCACAGGCGGTTTTAAGTGCAAACAATCGCACAGACGTCATATTTTGACCAAAAAATCCACCAAGCGTAAAAGACAGCTGCGTAAAACAGCCATTGTTCATCCATCAGATGCGCCATTAATTACGCGCATGCTGCCTTACAGTTGATTTAACATCATCATTTAAAGAGAGAAGAACATGGCAAGAGTAAAACGCGGCGTCACCGCTAGAGCAAGACACAAAAAGATTTTAAAACTGGCTAAAGGTTACTATGGTGCCCGTAGCCGAGTTTATCGCGTCGCTAAACAAGCGGTTATCAAAGCCGGTCAATATGCTTATCGCGACCGTAAACAGAAAAAACGTCAATTCCGCGCCTTGTGGATTGTGCGTATCAATGCGGCATCCCGCATGTGTGGCACTTCCTACAGTCGCTTGATCAATGGTTTGACCAAAGCCAATGTTGCAGTTGACCGTAAAGTATTGGCTGACTTGGCAGTACGTGATATGGATGCTTTTGCAGAAATCGCTAAAATAGCCATCGCTCACCAAAGCAAACCTTAAGTCAGTTTAATTTGCTGGCAAACCTGGCAAATAGAAAGCTTAACTCCCCACGCATGTGGGGAGTTTTCTGAGTGGCTTATGAGCCAACAGAAACCTATCAGATTGTAATCCTTCCTAAATTTAAAAAAGTGAGCTGAGCTGTGTCGGCTAGTATCGAAGAAATTCTTACGCAGGCCTTACAAGCGCTTGCACATGCAAATGACCTTACCGAACTGGACCAGGTAAGAGTCAATTATCTCGGCAAAAAAGGCCTGTTTACTCAGCACATGAAAGAGCTGGGCAATCTTGACCCTGAACAGCGTAAAAGCGTTGGTCAAGTCATCAATACCGCCAAAACGGCATTTCAGGAAGCGCTTGACAGCCGCAAACAGTCATTGGAAGCCGAACAACTTCAAGCTCGCCTAGCCAATGAATACGTCGACGTCACCCTGCCCGGCCGAGGTCAAAGCGTGGCCGGCTTACATCCGGTAACCATTACCTTGCGTCGCATATCCAAAATCTTTGCCAGCGTCGGCTTTGATGTGGTTGAAGGGCCGGAAATCGAGGATGATTATCATAACTTCGGCGCTCTAAACATCCCGGAACATCATCCAGCCCGAGCGATGCACGATACCTTCTATTTTGATGCACACACAGTTTTACGAACCCATACCTCGCCAGTACAAATTCGAGTCATGGAATCAGAGCAACCACCATTAAAAGTTATTGCGCCTGGTCGCGTCTATCGCTGCGACTCGGATTTGACCCACACCCCCATGTTTCATCAGGTGGAAGGCTTTTTGGTTGATACCGACGTCAGCTTCGCCGACTTAAAAGGCGTGGTTTTCGAATTTCTGCGGGCATTTTTCGAAAAAGACATACAAGTACGCTTTCGCCCATCCTATTTTCCATTTACCGAACCTTCAGCCGAAGTCGATATCGAATGCGTCATCTGCGATGGCAAGGGCTGTCGTGTCTGCAGCCACACCGGCTGGCTGGAAGTCATGGGTTGCGGCATGATACATCCGGAAGTATTCAAATCGGTCAATATCGATAACGAACGCTATTCCGGCTTTGCCTTTGGCATGGGTGTCGAACGCTTGGCGATGCTGAGATACGGCATTAACGATTTAAGAATGTTTTTCGAAAACGATCTTAAGTTTTTACAACAGTTTAATTAAGGGCAACTTGAGTCATGCAAGTAAGTGAAGCGTGGTTGAGAGAATTCATCAACCCACCTGTAAATACAGCAGAACTAGCCGAACAATTGACCATGGCCGGCCTGGAAGTGGACGCCCTGCAACCGGTTGCAGCGTCATTCAGTGGCGTGGTGGTAGGCGAAGTCATCAGCACAGAACAGCATCCTAATGCCGACAAACTCAAAGTCTGCCAAGTCAATGTTGGTCAAAGCCAGCCATTACAAATCGTCTGCGGCGCCAGCAATGTCCGTCCAGGTTTAAAAATTCCCGCCGCACTCATCGGCGCTGTATTACCTGGTGACTTTAAAATAAAAGAATCCAAATTACGCGGCGAACTGTCTTTTGGCATGCTGTGCTCCGAAAAAGAATTGGGCATGGCGACCAGCTCCGAGGGCTTGATGGAATTAGTCGACGATGCCCCGGTTGGTTGTGACATTCGCGACTATCTGGCCCTGAACGACCACATGATTGAGCTAGGCCTAACCCCCAATCGTGCTGATTGCCTTAGTGTAGAAGGGATCGCCCGCGAAGTGGCTGTGCTGAATAAACTAACGTTTCAGCAACTGCCATGCGAAGCCAGCCCGATACACCATCAGGAAACTCTGAGCATTCAAATTGAACAACCTAACGACTGTCCGGCTTATTTGGGACGCTTGATCAAAAACATCAACGCCCATGCGGTCACACCATTATGGATGCAGGAACGTCTGCGTCGCAGTGGCATCAGAAGCTTGAGCCCGGTAGTGGATGTCACTAATTATGTATTGCTGGAATTGGGACAACCTTTGCACGCTTTTGATGCCGCCAAGTTGTCCGCTCCCATAGTGGTTAGAAACAGTCACGCCGGTGAAAGTTTGAGCTTGCTGAACGATCAAACCGTTGAGCTGGACGGCGAAACCTTAGTCATTGCCGATCAAAAGCAAGCCTTGGCCTTTGCTGGTGTGATGGGCGGCAGCGCTAGCGCTGTTTCAGATACAACCCAAGATATCTTCTTGGAATGTGCATTTTTCAACCCCCTTAGCATCGCCGGCAAAGCGCGCAAATTTGGCTTGCACACTGATTCATCACATCGTTTCGAACGTGGGGTTGATTTTACCTTGCAACAGCGTGCGATGGAACGTGCCACACAACTGATCGTCGAGATTGCTGGCGGCAGCGTCGGCCCTATCAATGCTGTTATCAACCAGGAACAACTCCCTGCCCGTCAGCCGGTTAATTTACGTCGACAACGCATTGAAAAAGTCCTGGGTATTACATTAGCTAACGACGAAATTACCAGTCTGTTCCAAGGCCTGGGTATGCAGGTTGTTGAAAACGCCGATGGCTGGGAAATCACTCCACCGGGCTTTCGTTTCGACATTGCCATAGAAGCTGATTTGTTGGAAGAAATTGGCCGTATCGTTGGCTATAACAACCTGCCAAGCAGCAGCTTGCTGATGCGCGCAGCTCTGGGCAAAGCGCCTGAGGCAACCTTATCCCTGGCCAGATTGCAAGATTGCCTGGTGGATAGAGATTATCAGGAAGCGATTACCTACAGCTTCGTCGATGAAGCCATACAAAACGCAGTTGCGCCTAATGCTGAATTTATCCACATACAAAACCCGATTTCATCAGATCTGGCTGTGATGCGTACGACATTGTGGTGCGGTTTATTAAATGCGGCTCAATACAATGTCAATCGTCAACAAACTCGGGTACGTTTGTTTGAAACCGGTTTGCGTTTTGTGCGTCACGAAGATGAAACCTTACAACAAAAAATGCTGGCAGGTTTGGCACTAGGTAGCGCCTATGCCGAACAATGGGGCGAAAAAACCCGAAACGTTGATTTTTTCGACATCAAAGCGGATATCGAAGCTTTGTTAAGCTTATCGGCCCATGACCTGACATTCAGACCGGCGCAACATCCGGCGTTACATCCAGGCCAAACCGCTGAGATTATCGATGCCTTTGCTAATGTGGTTGGCTTGCTGGGCATGCTGCATCCAAACCTGGAAAAACAATTGGGTTTTGATAGCCCTGTTTTCCTTTTTGAATTGGAACAAGACGCCATCTTGCAACGCTCGATACCTAAGTTTACCCAGTTATCGAAATTTCCATCCGTTCGCCGCGACATGGCACTCCTGGTGCGTCAGCAGGTTACCGCCCAAGAGATCATTGACTGTATCAACAATAGTAAAGAAGCCGCCGTTCGTGAAGTGGCAATTTTCGATATTTACCAAGGCAAAGGCATCGAAGAGGGGTTTAAAAGTGTCGCATTGAGTCTAATTTTACAAGATTTCACCCAAACCCTTACCGACTCTGAAATTGATGCTATATTTCGAAGACTGCTGGAAAATATGACGGCACAACTAAATGCAAAATTGAGGGCGTGATTGTGGCATTAACTAAAGCCGATATTGCAGAAAAACTATTTGAAGATTTAGGCCTGAACAAACGGGAAGCCAAAGAAATCGTTGAACTATTTTTCGAAGAAATAAAAAGCTCACTTGAAAGTGGCGAACAAGTCAAAATTTCCGGTTTCGGGAAATTTGAACTGCGTGATAAAAGCGCTCGCCCAGGAAGAAACCCAAAAACCGGTGAAGAAATACCCATTACACCACGTCGTGTAGTAACATTCAGAACTGGACAAAAACTAAAAGCCCGAGTAGAAGCCTATGCTGGAACCCAGTAATAACAACGAATTACCAGTCATACCGGCCAAACGCTACTTTACCATCGGCGAAGTCAGCGAATTGTGCGGTGTAAAGCCTCATGTATTGCGATACTGGGAACAGGAGTTTACTGAATTAAGCCCTGTTAAGCGACGCGGAAACCGCCGCTATTACCAGCGTCATGATGTGTTATTGATTCGCCAGATTCGTGCCCTACTCTACGAGCAAGGTTACACCATAGGCGGCGCTCGAGCGCACTTGACCAGCGACACTGCCAAGGAAGACTCCCTGCGCACCAAGCAACTTATCCATCAAATGATAGGTGAATTAGAGGATATTTTAGAGCTGTTAAAGTAACCATTTGGCAAACATGTGGTAATATACCGCCTGTTTGCCGGTTCCGGTAAAAGCTTAAAATCAGTTAAATTCGGGGCGTAGCGCAGTCTGGTAGCGCACTTGTCTGGGGGACAAGGGGTCACAGGTTCGAATCCTGTCGTTCCGACCAATAAAAACAAGCATTTAGAAAATCAAGAAAATTGAAAAGTTGGCAAAGTGCAGTTTCGGGATACATTCCGGGATACATTTTTCAAACACTGTAAAAATCCAACCAGAAAAAAACGGCTTTGCTCGGTAATAGTTTCAGTTGGACAATCATATTGAGCGTTTAGTTAGTGGGCTTTTTCAATTTTCAAGAATTGCTTATCGAAAATTTACCTAGGGCGACGCAAAGGGTGGAGTGATTTGTGGAGTTTTAAGCCGCCCTACCGCCCCATCAACTTGTTCAACTCAGCCATTACAGAATTGGCTAACTGAGAACCGCCGTGCCTATCTGGATGCACAAGTTGCCTAACCTTTTTCATCAATGGCTTTGGTATAACATAACCATTGCTAGAGTCTTCGGTGTCACTATCGCGATTGCGTTTAGCTCGAGCATAACAGCGCTTGCAAATGCGCTGCCAATCTCCAACCTGCTCAAAATACTTTAAACATTCCGGGCATCGTTTCACTGTCATAACGACACCTCGATAGTTTTATTTTTTGCTGCGGGACGTTTGCTAATGCTAAAGTTGCTAAAGTTGCTAATATTCACCCTAAACCACTTCATCTTTAGCAAAATTAGCAGGATTAGCATTAGCAACTGTCAGTAAAGCGGGATTCACCTTTAAGGTAATGCGTTTACCATTCTTGTGAACTATCAGTCGATCAAGCTCACACAATTCTGTAATGGCCTCATCAAGTAGCTTTTTCGTGCGCAATGGGCCGTATTGCATACAATCGCTTTTACCGACCAAGTGCGTACGTTCGCGCCTACAATATTCAACCAACCAACTGTCTAACCTGGCAGCATTTGCCAACTCGACCGGTAAAGCCAATTCACCAAAAAATCTTCTCGACTCGTGCAAGTGCCACGCCACAATCTTACTGGCAGCTAGAAAACTATCAGCCTCGATTGCACTATCTTTGCCATGCTGGAATACCTGAAACAATGCTGCCAATCTTGCGGCATTATCGGCGGCTTTGCTGGCGACATCTCGAACATCGTACAGCTTGCCACCCGCGCTAAGTTGGGCTTCTAATGAGTCATGAAACATAATCCAAAGTCTTTTTGCATCCGGGGTAAATTCCATCATCGCCGGAACCAGCCAGCCACCGGCGGTAATCGGCACATCCATTTTTAAAATTTCTGCAATGCGCTGATTAAATATTTCCAGCTTGGGCCAGCTATCCGGCGCCTCAGTAAATGACCGGCTCCCCTGGGTACTATCGGGCCATGCAACAAGAAACCTTGCAAGAAAACCCGTACCCCGCGCCAACCCGGACGACTTATCGAAAAACGACTTTAATGTCGATTCTTGAATCTGTAGCGCAACTGTCAGTCTCGCACCTCGAACAGTAAAACTCTCGGAAGTCTTGCGACCTATCGACAACTCGCCACCATCCCAAAGCGTATTCAATAGCGCCAGATTTCGCATTGCACTATCCGTGCCTATGCCATGACTTCCCAAGACAGTACCAGCCTCGGACGATACCACGCCGGAACTAGGCCATTTTTTAGCCAAACTCCATGACAGCGCCTCGGGCGTTTCATCACCCAATATCAACCTGGGCACGCGTGGCGCTTTTGGCTCCTGAGTTTCCAACTCCAGTAAATCTTCACGCAGCGCCTGTGTTGAATTGCCTTTTTTGCCACTATCTCGAATCGCTGCCAGCAAACCTTCTTTTTCGGCATTCCAGGCGGCAAACTCTGAAAAATATTCCATTATTTTCGGCGCTGAGGCTTCGGCTTGCTCGGTTTCATATTTGCGAATCTCGCTGGTAAAAAAAGAATCACAGGTTGATTTTCTCTCGCCGGACTCAGCTATCGACAGCATGAATAAACCCGCGGGGCCATGCAGCTTATTGGCGCGTCTAACATCAACATGCGCCTGGATGGATAGCGACAGTGCCGCCAGTGCGGAACACGCCACCAGCGAAACCGGGCATTTTACAAAGTCGTGAACTTCGGTTACGGCCTCTCGAATGGTTGTGGGCAGTGCATCAAGTGGATAAGGCAATGCTTCGATTTTTGCGGTTAAAGATTGTGGCCTTTGCCACCCCGGTTCGTCGATTCGATCATCAAAAGCACTCATCGGCTTACCTCGCGTTTAATGCTTGAAATAGTTTTCATGGCCTGGAGTAGTCTTGTGCGGTCAACATCGCTTATCACTTTTCCATTAAAGCAATCCATCAAGCCAAGGCTCAAAACACAAGCCTCTCGTGAGCAAAGCTGTATCAATTCAGACGCGTTAAACTTCGGTGGTCGCTTGGCTTTAGCGCCATATTCGATTGTTTTCTCGGGGAATAAGTCGCTAATCTCCAGGCCGATACTTTGCACAATGTCATCAACGCTACAGCCAGCAAAGCAGTGAACCAGAATTTTGTCATCGACCAACTTAATGCCTAAGCTTGGCGACCTGTCATCATGCGCCGGACATTTTGCCAGCCACTTGTCAGCGCCGGATTTTTTAACGCCAGACAGACGTTCTAAAACTTTATTAATCATTTTTAGCTTTCCTTGCCGGTATTGTTTCAATTCGATACAATGAAAACGTGTTGATTTTTCATGTACCAGAACCCCGGCTCAATTTGTTTGAGTGCGGGGTTTTTTATGCTTCAGCGCCTACAGTGGTTATTAGGGAACGAATATCCTCGGCACGCCATACTGTCGTTCTAGGGCCTAGCTTTAATGGTTGCGGGTATTTGCCAGCTTTGACACCCGCCCACCAACTCGACTTTGACACAGGAATGATCGAGGGGACGATTTGCGAAACGCGTAAAAAGCCGGTTTCAGGGATTTGTATCATGGTTTTATCTCCAGGATTTTGGGCAAAAAAAAACCCGGTTCACGTGAAGCGAATCCGGGTTTAGGGTAAATTTTGGGCATAAAAAAAGCCCGTTCAGTCTCCTGAGCAGGCTTAGTCATAAGAAATTTGGCGTTATTGAATACGCTGGGGGATTGTGGTGAGCTGTCGATCAGTCGCAAGACTTTTCGAAAGCTATTGGTTCATTTTCAATTACGGGAAATTACATAGCATTATTAGCCAAATGTCAAATACAGCTTCGACCAATAATGTTTAATACTGGTTTTTAAGGGCATAAAAAAAGCCCGTTCAGTCTCCTGAACAGGCTTTGGTGCAATTATGGGAAATTACACAGCATTATTGCGCCAGTGTCAAATACAACCAAAATCAATAGCGTTTAATACTGTTTTTTAAGGGCATAAAAAAAGCCCGTTCAGGAAGCTGAGCGGGCTTTGGTGCAATTATGGGAAATTACACAGCATTATTGCGGCAATGTCAAATACAATCTCGACCAATAATGTTTAATACAGGTTTTTAATGCGCTTAAATGGCAACACATTAGCATTGTCGCCAGTCAAAACAGCCAGCCGTTCGCCTATCAAGTCCCACGCAGCCATTTTTTCATCAATCAGCTTTTGGTGCTGATAAACCCGCTTAAGTTTATTTTCTTCGGAATGGTTTAAGCATTTTTCGATAACGTCACCACTCACGCCTAAATCGCCCATCAGGGTTGCGCCACTTCGCCTTAAGTCGTGTGGTGTCCACTTGCCACCGGGTAACACTAGCGACTGATTAGCTTTGGTTCTGCATTGGTGTATGACTGGATTTTGCCGGGAGTCGATCTGCTTGGACAGACTTTTATCGCAAACATGACCAGTGCCACCCCGGTTCGAGAATAGCCAAATATCATGCTGTTTAAACTCTGCCAGTCGCTGAAATTGAGCCAACGCAAAGTCTGAAAGGTGGATTGCGTGCGCTTTGCCATTTTTGGAATTTTCAGCGGGTATGTTCCATAACTTGTTCTGAATATCAACATGCTGCCATTGCGCTTTGCTGATTTCACCCACCCGGCATAGCGTCGATAGCATCAGCCAGATTGCACACTCTGTACTCGGGATAAAACCAGCATCCGGCATCTTGGTTTTAAGCAGCTTGATTTCATCTTGCGATAAAACCCGATCTCGTTCGGTCGGTTTGACCGTCGTATCCGCAAGCGCCAAGTTTGCTGTAGGGTCAAACTCGATAACATCCCGGCTCACTGCAAAACGGAACATTTGCCGCATCAGTTTTAAAACATTGCGTGCCGTATGCTTTGAACCACGCTTTATCAGCTCGTCCACCACTTCGGTGATGTGGCCTTTCTTTATCTCAGTCACAACCAAATCGCCAATAACAGGCAATACATCTTTTGCAAACATGCGTTTGATCTCTGGCAAGTCTTTGCGCTCAATCAGCTTAGTACTCACCCAACGCTCGAACAAATGATTAACGCTAATCAGCGCCTCCAGTCGGGCCAGTTCGGCTTGTTCGGCTAACTGGTCAGCTCGGTTACGCTCAATCGTCAATTTAGCTTCATCAGCCGGATTTTTACCCTGCTTAAGCCAATCTTTGAACGTGTTACGCTTGTTTCGGGCCTCTGGCAGCGACTTTGCCTTGATGGTCATCCATATCTGCTTACCATGCGCCAAATACCTAAAACGAAACGATACCGCCCCACCCTCAGCAATCGACCGGATGCGAATATACAAACCGCCACCATCTGCAATATTCTGCTCTTTGTCAGCTGGCTTCAAATTTCGATAAGCCAAATCTGTAATTTTATTGGTTGCCATGATTCACTTGTCCATTTTTCCGGGATACATTCCGGGATACATTTTTTATTAGATTTGATTAAATCACGTTGGACACTATCAGACAACCAATATCATTATATTATTGATTATGCTTGGTTTAATGGCTATTCTGTACTTAGCTGGACAGTATAAAACAACCATTTACTTTTCTTGGGGACAAGGGGTAACAGGTTCGAATCCTGTCGTTCCGACCAAAAGAATCAATAAGTTACAAATTCAAGAAAAACAGAAAGCCATCAAAATTGGTTTTCGGTATAACATCCGGTACAACAATTTCAAACACTGTAAAAATCAAACCAAAAAATGCCGGCATTACCCGGCCCTGCATTTTTATCTAAAGCCCTGTTCATAGCCTAGTTCGATTACATCCAGATTCACTCAAGCAGAATGTAACAACTGCCCGGTATCTGCCAGCAATTCTAAAGCCTTATAGCTAGCCATATCGGCATCAAAACATCCTCTATCCGGGCGTACAGCGACGCGATTTCGTTTTCTGTAATCATTGATTGCGCATTTTGAAGGTGACGTTTTGTCAGGTAGTGTGATTTCGTTATTGTGTTGTGCAACAATAATTAAACGTTGATCATTTATACCTAGCAATCAAAATATAGTAGGGATGAGCGCCACAATGGTTAGCATAGGTTTGATATCAACGTACTTGGGGCTGATTATGACGCACGTCAGATTACCTTACAGGCAGCTATTTCACTAAAAACTTCCATACCGACTAACTCCCGCCCCCTGATAATTTGCATAGATATGCTGGTAAACCAGTAAACTTCTAATATCAAGCTCATCATCCAGATAAGGCTCTTGCGGCAACCATTGTAAGCCGTGATCAATCATGGTTTTCACTTGTGCGGTCACCTGGGTACTTTCCCGCCAACGTTCGATTTTCAGTTTTTCGGCTTTCAAGGTTGCCAGAGTCTGTTTCGCTACGTCTTTGACTTTATCCCTTTCCTGTTTCGTCAACTCCGGCTTTTTCAGTAAATCAAAAATCGCCAAAGTTTCTTCATCCAACCCTTCGCGCATAGCCCGTTTCATTTCCGACGACAGATCGTTCTGCATAAAATCATTTAGCTTATCAAAAGCTTTCTGTACGGCCTGAATATCCTTACCTTGGTTATATTCTTCGATGATCTTTTTGTACTTCTCGTAAAACTCTAGGCGGATCGGATTTTGCTGAATCATTTGATCCAGCTTTTTCTGAATAGCGGCTTGCAGATCAAATACAACTACATTTTTTTGACTGGATTTAGCAAATGCAGCTCTAAGTTTATCGAAATCCAATGAACTTAAATCCACATAATCGACATCACGCACTTCATTTTTATGAGTGCTGACACTGATGCTAACTTCCTGCTGAAGCCTACGAATAACATCGCTAATATCGGCCTGCATGATTTTTTGATTGAGCTGATCGTAAATTGCTTTAATCGCATTAAATTGTTTCAGAAAAGGCTCAACCTCAGGCTCCGGGAACAAGGCCTTGTATTTTCGAAACACATTTCGCGCTGCAACTTCAAATTGAATTCGGGAGGTTTCGTTTAAACAAACTGCATTAGCCCCTTGCTTTAGATGGCTTAATCTTTCCAGCGCACTATTGGCATTTACCAGCTTATCTAAATCAAACTGTATTTCCTTCAAAAATTCGCGGACCGCCAAAATTGCTGAGTCTAATTCACCTACCATTTCCACTAACTTTTCTACCGGCCTGCCTGTCTCACCACCCTTACCCCCCGTTTTGGATTTTCCTTTGTAACCGCCTTCACCATAAACAGCATAGGCTTTTTCCAATTGCTTATAAACATTGCCATAGTCGACAATCAAGCCGTTTTCCTTCTCATCGTCATAGACTCGGTTAGCACGAGCTATGGTTTGCATCAAGGTATGACCTTTGATGGGCTTATCCAAATACACAGTCGACAAACACGGCACATCAAAACCGGTAATCCACATCGCACAGACTATTACCAACCGAAAAGGATTGTTTTCATCCTTAAATTCGGTTTCCAAATCGCGGTCCACCATTTTTTTGCGATGTGGCTCTATATCCAAGCCCAGCTTTGCAAATTTATTCACCTCATTTTGTTCGCTGCTGACCACAACGCATACTTCGGTTTCTTCAACCCGTTTCAAATGATGCTTAAGTTGTAACTCTTCTTGTTGATCCTGCGCATCAGCAATACGCTGCTTCAGTTCGGCGACATACACCGGCCAATACTTCATGACCAAACCATGCATGCGCACCGCTGTTGGTTTATCCAATGCCACAAACATAGCCTTACCTTGATAACCACGATCATTGAAATGCCATACCAAATCCTTGGCTATCGCATCCAGCCTGCTTTCGGCGGTCAAAATGGGATAATCGCGCTTAAATTCCCTTTCCAGTTTTCGTCGTTGGTCGTCATCCAGTTCGACATCATTGATAATTTCTGCCATTCGTTCGTCGAGATCGGGATTCTCTATACCCAGTTTTTCGCCCCGATTCAGATATCGCAAAGGCAACGTCGCGCCATCCTCAATAGCCCGCTTAAAGTCGTAAACTGATATATAGTCGCCAAAGATATTTCGCGTCAGTTCCAGTTCGTCTTTAATAATCGGAGTGCCGGTAAAGCCCAGATAAGACGCGTTGGGAATGGCTTTAAAACGCATATTGCCGGCAAAGAAATCGCCGCCCTGAGTGCGGTGAGCTTCATCGGAAATTACAATAATATTGCTGCGGTCGGTAATGAGAGGATATTCAGTTTCTTTTTTAGGATCGTAGGAAAACTTGTGAATCAACGTGAAAACATAGCGATGATTCTCCGCCAACAACTGGCGCAAATGTGCTCGGTTTTTTGCCCTGACATTATCCTCGGTCACCACGCCAACCCCACTAAAGGTATCGTAAAGCTGACTCTCCAATTCGGTTCTATCCACCACCAACAAAAAGGTATAAGAGCCGCCGAATTTACGCAGAATTTTCTGACAAATAAACACCATGGAATAAGATTTTCCGGAGCCTTGAGTATGTCAGAACACCCCAAGTTTACCTTTAAGGGTTTCAATATTGGCAGATTGATCGACCACCTTGTTCACACCAATATATTGATGGTTCTTGGTCATGATCTTGGTGATTTCCGATCCTTCACCATCAAACAGCAAAAAGTTCTCGAACAAGTCCAGCAAGCGGCGTGGTGCGCAAGTGCCTCGCAATAAGGTATCCAGGCTCACCACGCCCTCGTCGTCTTCCTCGATGCGCTTCCATTCCATAAAAAACTTATAAGGACTGGTCAGCGTACCTACCCGACTATCGATGCCATTGCTGAGAATGATAAAGGCATTGAAATACAAAATTTCAGGATTGGACGTTTTGTAACTACTCAGATTGTTATCAAAGGCATGCCGCAAATCGGTGTGATGCGCCTTCAGCTCAAAAAACACCAATGGGATTCCGTTCACAAAGCCAATCACATCCGGGCGGCAGTTATACAACTTGCCCACCACCTCAAATTGCCTAACGGCTAGAAAATGATTATTTGCCGGCTGGTCGAAATCAAACACCTGCAGGCGCTTTATCTGCAACACGCCTTTGTCATCCTGATAACTGACCGGTACGCCTTTAACCAACAGCTCATGTTTGTCTTTGTTAATGGCGGCCAAATACTTATCCGCTGCCGCTTCGGTCAACAAATCCACCGTTTGCTGATAGGCAGTGTGCGGCAAATCCGGATTCAGCAGCCGCAAAGCCTGCAATAGATAACGCGCCAGAATTACTTCGGATTTATTGAAACGCCCCAGCAAGCCATCGCTACGGTCGGTTTGAGTGGCTAACGACTCCTGATGCCAGGCGGTCAGCACCGTCCAGCCTAAATTTTCCAGCACTTCCTGTGTGGCGGTCTCAACCAGGCCGTCTTCCGAATATTCGTAACTCATGGCAATAATCGTGTTCCGTTAGTAGATAGGTTAGTCAGATTTTCCGAATGACAGTTAAATAACAAGTGATTGATTTATAGCTACTATTGTCTATTTTCCGAATTGCAGTCACATAAAAGTCCAAACGACACTCTCTTTTGAAGCGGTATACAATTTGCCATTAGTATGGGCTAACCTGGATTCACTAAACAAAACATCATTACGCAGCAAATGGGCATTGAAAGCATATAGCAAGCTATTGATTTAAAAGCGCTATGCAAGAATTTCCGAATTACAGTCAAATAAAGAATCATACCCAGTAAGGCCAATACACGGCAAACTTCTGCGAGCTTTCCGGGTCTTTCGGCTTAATTTTGCCTTCGTTCATTGCTTCCTTGATTAAGCGTGAGATCTGCGAACTCTGTTTCTCATGCATCCCAAACCGCTTCCTCAACGAGGCGTTGTTCATGCCACCGGCGCCATAATATTGGATGATGCTGTGTTGGTAACAAGCCTCGATGCGTTCTTCCCGCGTCATCTCGGCAAATGTCTTGGGGCTGTACATAATCACTTTAAACGAACTATCGGTTTCTTCCATCTTCAGCGGCGGCAAACCAAATAGCTCAATCCCGGTAATCGCCTTCTCAAAACCGGAACCACGCTCCTCGCAAATATTAAAGCGTCTGAATGCGGCGGCCAGCACTTCATTCCGCGACTCCGGCGTGGCCCGAATCAAACGATCAATCTTCTTGCCGGGCAACAACTTACCGGGGCTGGATATTTCAATCCGATCAGCAAAAATCTCAATCATTGGCCCGCTACCGCGTATCGTAAAATCTTGGTGAATCAAAGCATTCGCTATCAACTCGCGCAGAGCAATCTCAGAATACATCGAAGCATCGGTACGCAAAGCATGTTTGATCACCTCGCTGCCCGGCAAAATGCCTTTCAAAAACTGAATCAGTCCTTCAAAGCCAATGGCATAACCCTTATTACCCGGAAACTCCTTGCTGCCTTGGGTTTTGGTTTTGCCTTCATACTGAATCACCCGCACCGCTTTACGTGCCAAACCATCAAACTGCGACAGGTTTTGCGCGGCGGCCAATGCGCCGAAATTGGTAATGTAATAGCCTTTGCCATCCACGTCTTCAATCATCTTTTCCTGTTGCAGCCAATAGATGATTTCCTCGACATTATTGGGCGTCGGTTTTTTCAACAAGGCATGAATCCCGGCCACATCCAGCAAGGTCATCACCTCGGTGGCATTTTTCAAGGTCGAAGCATGTAACTCTTCAAACACCGGGGTTTTGCTGTTCAACATCAACGCCCCGACATCCTGCCGCGATGCCTTGCGGGTACTGCCGCCGCTACGGATAAAGCTGTCCTCGATACTCTTATGCGCCAAGTGCACCGGCTTTACCGCGCTCTCCTTGATATGCACAAACAACAGCGGGCAATCATTAAACAGCTCGATGGCGTGATCCATGCTCACCAACGGCTCTACCCCGGCTCGACAAAGATTCGCCAGTTGTTCAACAATCTTGTTAGCACTCGCTTTGTCGATACCAACCGCCTTGCCGGTTGCATCTTCCAGCCCAAACACCAGAAAGCCGCCGCCAGGCAAATTGGCAAAGGCACACAAGTGCTGGCACAACTTATCTTTTTTTGGTGACAGATTGGATTTCCAGTCCAGTTCATTCAACTCCTGCGGCACCGGCGACAGGCTGCTTTGCAGGTAAGTAATGGCTTTGCTGGTCCAGGGTTTCATGCGTATAGCCTCAAACCCAAAACAGGCAGCGGCAGGGATGACTGGAAAGTCAGGCAGATCATACGGCTTGCGGCTCTTGCGTCGAAGCTGACGGGTTGCTGAATGGCTCCGGCAAAACCAACTGCTCGACATCGATCATGCCGGTCATCAGGCGGGGTAACAGGATGTCGCGGGCTTCTTTGAGGAGTTGGTTTTGTTTTGCAAGTGTATTCTTGGCTATAAAGTTGTTAAGTACCTTGTCTGAAAACAGTTTAATTAAAGTATCAGCAGGCTTAATTATTTTTATTTTTTCAAAGTCATTTTGGTTTATTGCTGGATAAGCTGCGCCACCGGCAACTGCAACGGCTTTATCTACGAAGGATTGATTCGCAACAGTTAGATAAACAAATGGAAAAGTTTCCTCAATTTTGGGTGTTAGCACAGCAAAACCCGTTGATGCCACTAACATCGGATCATCTTCCAAAATAAGACTATAGGTTTTGCGGTTAGGTCTTACTGTCGAAAAAATAGTATCGCCAAAATTTACCTTTCTACGAGCTCGACTTGGAGCCTCCGCATAACTCATTATTTGTGGTATTTGGTAAAAGCCTGTGTCAACAGAAGCGATATCAATGTATTTAATTGTTTCAGGTGCATCTTTTGCTTTTATTGAATTGGCATTAATAAAGCTGATTACTGTTATTTCAGCTTCATTCCACCCCACCGGCAACCCCGTTGCCGAATCCAGCGGTGTGGTTTCGTGACCGGGGAATTTCAGGCGCACAAACCATTCTTCGTAGGTGATTTGCGCCATTTCTTCCAACAGCTTGATGCGTTTCAAATTGTTTTCAATCAGGTCGTCGTAGGCGGATAGGATGCGGGTAATTTTTCTACGCTCAGAGGCAGGTGGCCAGGGAATTTTAAAAGTTAGAAGTTTCTCTAAGCTTAAGTTCTCGCGGGCAGCTCCTTCAGAAATATTTTTTAGCTGAACTTTAAGAAGCTCCAAATAATATTTTAAAAAATAATTATCTAATTCTCCTTCATAAGCATTAAAACCAATAACACTATCTGGAAAACAAGAATCGAATCCGAGTATTGCTGACTCAGCAGTGTTTGCACCAACAATGGAAATACATAATGTACCAGTTGGCCAAAGTTTACTTTGAGCCAAACCAAAGTCGCTGTAGGTTTGAGTGAATTGAGTAATTTTAAAGTCAGCAGACTGGATGTCTCCTGTTTGAATAAATGGATATTTGCCACCGTAAAGGACGGAATCATTTCTTGGTCTATGTCTCGATTTACCGCGACCAATGTTTCCAATTTCTTCAAAGCCTTTTTTTGCCCAGTTTATTTTCACAGCGTTCCTTAAAGCATTCAGTTATCTTGGTATGACGAATTGATATTTATAAAACGACGTTTTGAATTAAGCTCATTAAATCATTTGCCTTGGTATTCAATCCGTCCAGTTGCTGATGGATTTCTGTCATCCTACCCTGATAATCAAAATCCTCATCCACCTGGATGCTGTAACCCACATAGCGCCCCGGCGTCAGGCTGTAGTCGTTTTCTGCCACTTCGGCTAAATCGACGATTTTGCATAAGCCTTCGACATCGGCATAGTGGCCGTCGGGAAAGTATTGCAGCAGATGATGCCAGTCTGTTAACGCCTGTTTGTAATCTTGTATCGGTTCGCCGACCTGGCTTTTGCGGTATTGGGTTTGATAGGCGTTGATGGCAGCCGTTAATTCCCGTAGCAGTTTGCCGAATTCTTCCAGTTGCTTTTTACCGGCGCTGTCTTTTTTGTCCAGGGCTTTTTTGGCGGCATCCAGTTGGCTTTTGTAATTTTCCAGCAAAGCCGACAATCTCGGCACTGGGTTTTCAAAGGTTTGCAATAGGGCGTGGCAACTGGCGTAATCAGCATCCTTAGCCAGAATAACGCATTGCGCTAATTCGAGCTGTGCGGCCTTAAAATTCAAGACTGTGTTGTTAAACAGGCTGCCAGCACACTGTTGCCGCAACTCATTGACCGCCTCTAGCAGAATAGCGGCTTGCTCAATGGCTAGTGCTTGCAGTTGCGCAGTGGCTTTATCAATCGCCAGCAAATCGCCGCGATAGGCTTGCATGATGGCGCTGAAGGTGATCAACTGGCCGGGTGAGTAGTCGTTGATGGTGGTGGTGACTTTGCGAAAGGTGTTACGCGCATCGATCATCAAAATTTTGTCGCGGTTTTTTTCACGTTTACCGCGGTCCAGAAACCAGACATGGCAAGGCAGCGAGCGGGTGTAGAAGAAGTTGTTACCCACGGCAACAATGCAATCCACCGCGCCGGTTTCGATTAATTTCTGGCGAATGGCTTTTTCGCTGTTACCGGCATCGGTGGCCGAGCTGGCCATGACAAACCCGGCCCGGCCTGTGGCGTTTAGGTAGTGGTAAAAATACTGTATCCACAAATAGTTGCCGTTGTCGGCTTTGGGGATGCCGACTTCTTTAAACAGGCGCGGGTCGTTTTTGACGTAATCCTTGTCTTTATCGACCTTGTTGACATTAAACGGCGGATTGGCCATCACAAAGTCGCATTTGCCAATCAAGTCGTGCGGGTCGCTATAAAAGCTATTGCTTTCAATGACTTTGCCTTCGATACCGTGTATGGCCAGATTCATCTTCGCCAGTTTGGCGTTGTTGGCTTTTAACTCGGTGCCGTAACATTTGATGGTTTCATTAACGTTTTTGCCGACGCGTTCCTCGATAAAGTGACCGGTTTGCACAAACATGCCGCCGGAACCGCACGCATTGTCATGCACGATGCCGTGGTCGGGCTGAATCATATTTACGATCAGTTGCACCAATGACGGCGGGGTGAAAAACTCGCCGCCTTCCTGCGCGCCCGCACCGCTCATGGAAAACTTCATCAAAAAGTATTCGTAGATACGGCCAAATACATCGCCGGTGAGGTTTTTAACCGCATCCTTGTTGAAGACCCGGATCAGTTCGCGCAGTAAATCCGGGTCCAATTCCTGATAATTCTTCGGCAATATGCCGGCCAGATCGGTGTATTCCTCTTCAATCAGCCGCATGGCGGTATTCAAGGCTTCGCAAATGCCGACGCCTTCCGGTAGATTGGCCAGATAGTCGTATTGCGATTGTTCCGGCACCATCATGGCGCCCGCCGCCAAAAAGTGCTCTTTAGTCAGTTTTGCTTTACCGCGTGGGGTTTCCGGCAAGGACGCCTCAATCGCAATCTTGGCTTGCTCGTAACGGTTTTGTGCGTAACGCAGCAGGATCAAACCTAATACGGGGTCTTTATATTCCGCCGCCGTCAGTTTGGAATTGGCTCGCAGGTTATCGGCACTGGCCCAGAGTTCGGTTTCGAGTTGTTTGATTTGTTGCTGGTTCATGGCGTTGGTAGATCGTCCTAAAGTTTTGCTTCGCGTTGAGTGCGCTCCGGGTCGAATTTTACCAGTTGATGCCGATTTGATGGCTGATAAACAAGTATCCCTATTATCCATTCCGACTTGAATTCATGCCATTGTTTAAGCTTTTTCCGCTCCGGTTGCTAATTTCAAGATTAGCTAGCTAAACAGCCCTCTAAAAACAAGCGGGTGGTTTTGGCAACCCAAACCTCGATGTCGCTCTCTTCCGGCGGCGCTTCCAGGCCTAACTGCAATCTTTGCAAACGTTCGCCGCGTAACACGCTGATAAATTGGTCGGCCAAAAAATTAGGATCGATATTGCGAATCCGCCCTGCCTGCTGGTGGCGAGCAAAAAACTCGGCGAGTTGTGCCAGGGTTCGAGAGGGGCCCTGTTCGTAAAACTGCGTTGCCAGATCCGGAAATTGTTGCGATTCCCCAATCAATATTGCCCGTATCCTCAACACATTCGGGCGAGTGACGCGAAATAAAAACTCGCGCCCGAAAGCAACCAAGCTTTCTTCCAGCGTGCCTTCTTCTGACAGGCTGTCAATAAACTGATCGCTGCAGCGTCTGATTAACGCACCGAACAGACCGGCCTTACCATCAAAATGTCGATAAATAGTCCGCAGCGACACATGTGCATCGCGGGCTATGGTTTCCATACTCAGATTACCGTAGCCATGTTCGAGAAATAACTGCAAAGCCGAATCCAGCACCCGATCCCGGCTTAACAGCTCTTCGCCCTTACTGGGACGTCCACATTTGATCATGTTCTATCACGCATAAAAATAAATTGACTCAATCGAAGATGATACCCTAGACTAAACGGTAATTGATATTACCGTTTTATATTTTGTGTTTTTTGAGGCCTCGACTATGGACGAAAATACCCGCTTACCGCACTTGGTGCAGCCAGCACGCAAGCAATATGGATACCGGCCGAATTTGCGTCAGGTGACAATTGTGCTGGCTTTAGCGTTAATGCTGCCTGGATGCGGCCCATCTTCGGAATCGGCAACGGTTTCGGCTCCGCCGCCTCAAGTAAAAATCGCCCAACCCTTGCATCGACAAACCACGGAATGGGACGAATATACCGGGCGAATCGAGGCAATAAATGCGGTGGATATTCGCGCTCGCGTCGACGGCTATCTGGAAAAAATCAACTTCGTCGCCGGCTCGAAAGTTAATAAAGGCGATTTGTTGTTTCTGATCGATCCCAAACCGTTCAAAGCCCAACTCAACTATGCCCAAGCCGAATTGGAACGCGCCAAAACCAAACAAGAATTGGCTAACAACGATCTGCTGCGCGCCGAAAACCTGCTGCGCGCCAAAGCCATCTCCACCGAAGAATACGACGGTCGAAACAAGGGTTTGCGGGAAGCCGCCGCTGCCGTTAAGTCGGCGGAAGCCAATGTGTATACAGCGAAACTGAATCTGGACTATACCGAAATCAGGGCGCCGATCAGCGGGCGTATCGGCCGCGAAATGATTACCGTCGGCAATCTGATCAATGCCGGCGCAGACTCCACGCCGTTGACAAGCATAGTCTCCACCGATCCCGTGTATGTGTATGTCGATGCCGACGAACAATCGGTATTGAAATACCGTCGGCAAAATCAACAGCTGAAAAACGGTTCCACCGATTTGAAAGGCACGCCGGTGCAACTGGCAATTGCCGACGAAGCCGACTTTCCGCACCAGGGTCAGCTGGACTACCAAGCGCCGAGCGAAGATGCCGCGACCGGTACTATCAGCCTGCGCGGCGTTTTCGCCAATCCCGACGAACTATTGAGTCCGGGCTTTTTCGCCCGCATGCGAGTACAGGGCAGCACCCCTTATTTAGCCACCCTGCTGCCGGATCGGGCCATTGGCACCGACCAGGCCAATCGCTTTGTTTGGGTAGTGAATCAGGATAACCAGGTTGTGTACCGCCAGGTGACGCCGGGGGCTCTCATCGGCTCGCTACGCGTGATCCGTGAAGGCCTGCAACCGGATGACTGGGTAGTCATCGAAGGTGTGCTAAAGCTGAAACCGGGCATAACGGTGACTCCCGAACGCATTTCGCTTGCCGATACGCAAGGAGCGCAATAAGCCATGGATAAGTTCACGCATTTTTTCATCGACCGGCCGATCTTCGCCTCGGTGTTGTCCATCGTCATATTATTGGTCGGCGGCTTGGCCTTGATCGGATTACCGATTGCCCAATATCCGGAAATCGCGCCGCCGACCGTGGTGGTGACGGCCAGCTATCCGGGCGCTAATGCCAAGGTCGTGGCGGAAACAGTGGCCACGCCGATCGAACAGGAAGTCAACGGCGTCGAAGACATGCTGTACATGTCCTCGCAATCCACCAACAGCGGCACTATGTCGCTGACCATAACCTTTAAACCCGGCACTAATCTGGATAAAGCCCAGGTATTGGTACAAAATCGGGTGGCGCTGGCCGAACCGAAGCTGCCCGAAGAGGTAGGCCGCCAGGGCATTAGCGTGAATAAACGCAGCCCGGACCTGAGTCTTGTTGTTGGCCTGATCTCGCCGGACAAACGCTACGATAGTATTTATCTCAGCAACTATGCCTTGCTGCAAATCAAGGACACCCTGGCCCGCCTGCCCGGCGTTGGTGAAATCGTGGTGTTCGGTGCCCGCGACTACAGCATGCGCCTGTGGTTAAACCCGGAAAAAATCGCCGCCCGCGACCTGACCGCCAGCGAAGTGGTGAGCTCGATTCGGGAGCAAAATGTGCAAGTGGCGGCCGGGGTGGTCGGTCAGCAACCTTCGCCGGAGAACGCCGAATTCCAATATACGGTCAGCACATTGGGTCGATTGCAGGAACCGGAACAATTCGGCGACATCGTTATCAAGCAAGGTCCGGACGGTCAAATTACTCAGTTGAAAGATGTGGCGCGTATCGAACTGGGCGCCAAGGATTACAACTCGGGGCTATATTTGAATGGTGACCAAGCGGTCGGTTTGGCAATATTCCAGTTGCCCGGCTCCAATGCGCTGGATACCAAAACAGCCGTACTCGAGGCGATGAACAAGCTGAAAACCCGTTTTCCGGAAGGTCTTGAGTATAAATTGATCTACGACACCGTGGTATTTGTGCGGCAGTCCATCGATGCGGTAACCACAACCCTGTTCGAAGCCATTTTGCTGGTGGTGATCGTGGTGATCATTTTTTTACAAAACTGGCGCGCCACGCTGATACCATTACTGGCGGTGCCGGTGTCGTTAATCGGCACCTTTGCGGTGATGTCGGCGCTGGGACTGTCCTTGAATACCCTGTCGCTATTCGGCTTGGTATTGGCCATCGGCATCGTGGTCGACGACGCCATCGTGGTGGTGGAAAACGTCGAGCGGCATATCGCCGAAGGCATGAACGCCCGCGAAGCTACCCGCACGGCCATGAGCGAGGTGGTGGGCCCCATCATCGCCACCTCGCTGGTGCTGGTCGCGGTATTCGTGCCGACCGCCTTTATTACCGGCGTGTCCGGCGCGTTTTACAAGCAATTTGCCCTGACCATCGCGGTATCGACGGTGATTTCGACGTTCAACTCATTAACCCTGAGCCCGGCCTTGTGCGCCTTGATGTTGGATAGAGCCCATCATGACAAGGATGCTGTTACCCGGCTGTTCGATCGGTTGTTCGGCTGGTTTTTCGTGCGTTTCAACCGCTTTTTCAGCTGGTTCAGTGCGGGTTATGGTCGCTTGGTCGGCCGTTTGATCCGTATGACAGCAGTCGTACTGGTCTTGTATGCCGGCCTGAACGGCCTGAATCTGCTGGCCTTTGAAAAAGTACCCACAGGCTTCATTCCGCAGCAGGATCAAGGCTATTTGATTCTGTACGCGCAACTGCCGGATGCCGCCTCGTTGTCGCGCGCTCAACAGGTAGTACAGCAAGCCACCCGCATCATTAAAGGTACCGATGGGGTGGCCAATGTCGTGGCCTATGCCGGCTGGTCGGTACTGACGGGCGCCAATCAGTCCAATGTCGCCACCATGTTCGCCCGCCTGGATAGCTTCGACAACCGGGCCGGCCATCCCGAATTACATGCCGACGCGGTCATCAAGCAACTTAACCAACGCCTGACGTCGATCAAAGATGCCCGGATCGCGGTTTTCGCACCGCCACCTATTCGCGGCATGAGCTCGGTCGGCGGTTTCAAATTGCAAATTCAGGATAGAGGCAACGCCGGCACTGAAGAACTGCAACGGGTAGCGGGTGAGATGATAGCCGCCGGCAACCAACAACCGGGTCTGGCCGGCTTGTTTACCACCTTCCGGGCCAGCGTGCCGCAACTGTTTGTCGATATCGACCGCACCCGCGCCAAAGCCATGAACATCCCGCTGCAGGATGTATTCGACACCTTGCAGATTTATTTAGGCTCTTTGTATGTGAACGACCTGAACGCCTTCGGCCGTACTTACCAGGTGGTGGCGCAGGCTGATGCTGAATTTCGCATGAAACCGGCCGATATTACCGAACTGAAGACTAAAAACAACCAGGGCGGCATGGTGCCGCTGGGCGCTATCGCCAAAATCGAGGAAATAACCGGACCGGATAAAATTACCCGTTACAACATGTATCCGGCGGCGGAAATTAACGGCAGCACCCTGCCCGGCGTCAGTTCCGGCCAAGCCATCGGCGTCATGAGCAAGCTATTGGATGCTGAGTTACCGCCCGGTTTTTCTTTCGAATGGACAGAACTCAGCTTACAGCAAGTACTGGCCGGCAACGTAGCGATGCTGGTATTTCCGTTGAGCGTGATTTTCGTATTTCTAGCATTGGCCGCTCAATATGAAAGTTGGTCATTACCCTTCGCGGTGATTTTGATCGTGCCGATGTGTATTTTGTCGTCGATGACCGGCATCTGGCTGGCGGGTATGGACAACAATATCTTCACGCAGGTCGGTTTCATCGTGCTGGTGGGTTTGGCCAGCAAAAACGCCATTCTGATCGTCGAGTTCGCCAAACGCCGCCAGGAAACCGGTATCAGCCCATTTGAAGCCGCCGTGGAAGCATCCCGCATCCGCTTACGGCCAATTCTGATGACCTCTTTTGCTTTCATCATGGGGGTATTTCCCTTGGTGATCGCCACAGGAGCCGGGGCGGAATCCCGCCGAGTACTGGGCACCGCAGTGTTTAGCGGCATGATAGGCGTGACGGTATTCGGCCTGTTGTTGACACCAGTGTTTTATGTGGCGATACAAACCTTGGCTCAGCGTCTTAACAGCCGCAAACAAGCCGGCGCCTCAGCGTCCGATCAACCTTCCTCGGATTAGCCTTTATGAAACAGAATACATCCAATAACCGCACTCGGCCCCATCTCGACAGCCCGCACTGCAACCTGGCGCGATTCAGCCTAATCATGCTGTCTAGCGGATTGTTGAGCGCCTGCGCCGTGGGCCCGGATTACCAAACGCCATCCCAGGAACTACCGGCCAGCTTTGCCAATGCGCCCCAACCGGTGTTTTCGGACCAAGCGGTGGAAATTAGCTGGTGGAAGTCTTTCAACGATGCGCAACTAATAGCACTAGTCGATCAAACCTTACAGCATAATTTCGAATTAAAAGCCGCAAGGGCGAATCTGGCCGAGGCCCGCGCTCTATATCTGGAAACAGGCTTGAATTTGCTGCCGACGGTTACCTCGCATGCCAACTATAACGAACAAAAACGCAGTACCGGCTCAATGAACAATCGCAACTTCGTGCCGCGCGAACTGAAGCTGTACAACACCGGCTTCGATGCTGCATGGGAAATAGACTTTTTCGGACGGGTGCGGCGCAATGTGGAAGCCAGTAATGACGAAGTCCAGGCCATGGATGCCAGCCTGCGCGATGTTTGCGTCAGTCTGATTGCCGAGGTGGCCTTGAATTATTTCGAGCTGCGCGGTTTGCAAAATCAGTTGGCGGTCGCCCGGCAGAATGCCGACAACCAATCACAAACACTGGAACTGACACAAGTTAAAGTTGAAAATGGCCGTGGCACTGAACTGGATACAGCCAGAGGCTTGGCACAACTGGAAACCACTCGTGCACTTATTCCCAGTATAACCAGCGCTATCATGCGCACTGTGCACCGGCTTAGCGTACTTACCGGCCAATTACCAGCGGCATTGACGGACAACTTGACACAACCTCGGCCGTTACCCAGAGCGCCCGATACGCTGCAGATTGGCAACCCGGAACAGTTGTTGAAACGCCGCCCCGACATCCGTGTCGCTGAGAGCACTCTGGCTGCGGCTACCGCACGCATCGGCGTCGCTACCGCCGATTTATTTCCACGCGTGACCTTCGTCGGCAGTATTTCACTGGAAGCCAGTTCCATGTCGGCAATAGTTGCACCCGGTTCCGACACTTATTCTGTCGGTCCGAAAATCAGTTGGGCCGCTTTCGATCTGGGCCGGGTTTATGCGCGCATCAAGGCCGCCGACGCCCGCGCCGAATCCAGTCTGGCCAACTATGAACAGACCGTGCTGAATGCGCTGGAAGAAACCGAGAACGCCCTAGTTACTTACAATCAGGAACGCAACCGGCGCGCCTTGTTGGCCAACGCGGCTAAAGCCAGTGAAAAAGCCCGCGAACTGGCGCAACTGCGTTACCGGGAAGGCATAGAGGATTTTCTCAGCGTGCTGGATAGCGAATCCCGCGTACTGCAGGATCAAAGTCTGCTGGCTCAAAGCGAGACAGCCACAGCCACCGCGCTAACAGCGGTTTACAAGGCTTTAGGTGGTGGCTGGCAAGTGCTGGAAGTCGAGAAATAAGTTGTTGAGCACAGGGTTCCACGCTAGCAATAGATCAAACTTGTAGATTCAATGATCACGGACGCAGCAAAAGACGGCTATTCTCGGACTAGCCTCCTAGCAGGAAAGCATGCAAAACCGGAGGAGGCAATCCAAGCCGCTAATCGCATCGAGCCTAATAAGGTAATGGGACAAGTATTTTGCGACAGATTAAATTACACAGCAAATGATGCCCCCCGGTTTTGCATGAATCCCAGAATAAAGTTAACGAGAAAATTATAATTCATTTCGCATAAAAGTTCTTATAAGAACTATTTGGTACTAATACGGACTAAATAGTGGTAGACTCTACTCTCACTGACAGATTGACTTGAATCACATGACACATAGGTTCGATTTGATCATGACGTGCAGAGACCTAACTCTCTATTGATTTACTTTTTCTTGTTTAACGAGGTTACCCCATGAATTCATCCAAAAAATCCTTATTTTTCGCTACAGCGATCGTTTTTATTAGCGCGTTGTCTTTTTCCGCTTCTGCCGCCACTTTTAGTCACGAAGAGGTAAGAGCCGCTTTGGATAACACCATTACAAAAGTCAAAGCCTCCATTTCTGCAGTGGAAAACGGTGCGGACAAAGAAACGGTGGCCGATCTGGTCAGCGACGCCAAACAACAGCAAAAGGACATCGAGAACAACAATCTCGAAGTCAAACGCCAGCATGCAGGAAAACGCTTGAATATTGCTTGGAAAGCCGCGCGTGGCGGTGATTTGCAACTAGCCGGCCAATCCTTGAAAGATGCTTTGACCCGCTATGAAGAAATGCAAAAAATTTATGTTTCCAGTCATTAAGCAGTAAACTTTTAGGCCGGCTGATGTATATATCAGTCGGCACATTTAAGACCCATATTAGGGTTATCTGATAGCCGCATCTGAAGCGGCTATTATTCAACGTATAGAACAAGCCGTTAGTAACGCTATATACCAATACTTGAACGAACACTTTTGGGGCTTCTTCCACAGCCCCCCTGATAGAACCGCTTTCCACGCAAAAAGATTTGGCGCGGGCTCGTTACACCGAAATCGATAGCCGTGTCACCTTGCTTCGATCTGCAGCAGCCCTGGTTTTTGCTTCCGGCAGAGACAGAGAGTTTTGAACAGAGATAATCAAGCATTTAGGTGCAGCATTCTTGATCGACAATTAGATGGCGTGCAGGGTTATAAACTATTGATGGCTCTACCAATATAAATTCAGAAAGCAAGAACATTGTCAAAACCGGCGGTGTCATGGTCTCCTGGTGCATTGGGCCTAATCCCGCTGATATATGCATAAGTTTTTCTTGAGAGTAAAGTGGCTTACAGTTATTATCATGTTCTAATTAGAACAATTATTCTTGAATCATGACTTCTGTCTTAACATTTCCAACGGTATTGCGCGAGTTACTTCGCACACACCAAACGTTTTTATCTTATGCCGCCCGACATGTTCATGCGCTTGATTTAACTTTACCGCAATACGACGTGATCATCACTTTGGGCAATAGTAACGGCATGCAAACCAAGAAGCTTGGCGAGGAAACCTTGATCACCAAAGGCACGCTAACCGGCGTCGTCAGCCGTCTGGAAGACAAAGGACTGGTAGAAAGGTTGGCCTCGAAGAAAGACGGTCGCAGCCAGATCGTACGTTTAACCGAAGCGGGACGGGCGGTATACGAACAAACATTCCCAGAGCATTTGAGGCATATCAATCAACTATTCAATGATTATGCCCCGGAGGAAGTCTCAAAACTGGAGGCCGATTTGGTGCGCTTACATCAAGCGATAATGATTGCCCGAGGCGATGGCGTTGAGGAAAACGCCGATGAATTCTAGCGATAGCACCCAGCATGGCCGGACGTTCATTTTTCACTTTCAGGTAATGCGTATGCTATCGATAACTTGTTTACGCAAAACAGTTTTTTGCTGGTTCCCAGTGTTTTCTTGTCTGCTTGCGACCGCTATGTTTAGATTGTTAATATCACCTGGATTCTAGCCGATATGAGTGATCCTTAGCTTAGGATCGCAGCGATCACTACCGCGATAGCGGTTTAGTCCAACACGGGATATATCGATTTCTAACATTGTAAACACCACAAACTAGTTGATCACCTGTTTGGGTTAATTGATAGCTTTGCCAAAAATTACAATCTGCCAATTACCTATTCAAATACCAAGCGCCATAAGTACCAGCATCAACACTAAAAATAGCAAGATACCAACGACCACTCCGATGGAAAACCACTTAAAGTTACTATCATCCACTCAAAATTCTCCATCATTCAAGATAATTTATAAAACCGCATAAATAGCCGCCTTTTTGGTTCAATTATTCTTATTAACTTCATCAGACTTCGATAACAGCACATCGAAGTAACTGTCAAAAGCGTCGTCTACTAGCACCGAGGAAATGGAAGTAATATAAAGGCGTTATAATTACCATTACACCTCCAAAGCCAGCACTGACCAGTAATATTGACCGCGTAAGCCTAATGAATTGTCTAAATTATTAGGCTGGCAACCAATTAAGGTGCACTAGCTATAATAGCACCATTAGCTGTAACGAATGCGCGCCAACTCATATTGGCTGCATCTGAAACGCCAACCCCTTGGCCAAAATCATTAAAAAACCATTTCAGTGCGCAGGCTGTCGGCAAGCGATCACGGGCACAAAATCTTAACGCTACCACTACTAACTTCAGCGCTTCGATTTATCACAACCAAAATTTTCCGGCGCTAGTCAAACCAAATACCAGCATAACCCAGCCCAACAACCCAGCAAAAACCCATCCATCCCCCAGTTTGGCATAAGGCGTTAACCCTGACATGGGTAAGATACTGCCCGTTAATGCCGTGGTAGTAAACAGAGGCGCCTGCTGACTGATCTTGCCATCCGGCGTTACGATTGCAGTCAACCCTGTATTCGTAGCTCTAAGCAAATAGCGCCCGGTTTCTAATGCGCGCATCTGTGCTATCTGCATATGCTGATAGGGTTGCGAGGTATCGCCAAACCAGCCATCGTTGGTAACATTCACCAGATAAGCTGCTTTTTCTACTTGCCGTATAACCAATTCACCAAAAGCATCTTCATAACAAATAGTGGTTACAAATGGATAGCCTCCTGCCTGAAGTAGCGTTTGCGTATCGTCGCCTGCAGCAAAGTCTCCCAGCGGAATCTGTAATTGATCCAACACCCAACCCGACAAAGGTTGTAAGGGCAGATATTCTCCAAATGGTAGCAAGTGATTTTTGTGATAAAAAGCCTCAGAGCTACCCAAAGTCATCACGCTATTGTAATAATCTTTACCTGCGCCATAAGTGGGTACACTAACAACCAAATCGACATTTTTTTCTCTAGCCACCGCCGCTAATGGGTCTAAAAAAAAATCTTTAACGTCTGAGTAAAAAGCTGGAATTGCCGTTTCAGGCCAGATAATCACATCTGCATCCCAATGTTGTTCAGTCAGCCGTTGGTAGAGATTTAAGGTATTCATCATTTGCTCCGGCAGCCATTTTTGATCCTGAGCAATATTACCCTGCAGCAAAGCGACTTTAATTGGCGCCCCGATAGCATGCGACCATGGCACACCTGTTAACAGCCAACCGCCACCCCAAATCAAACATACAAGCAATAAGCCATGCAAAGGCATTAATTTTCGACGCAAAACTTCAGCCAAGGCTACTGAGGAGGCTGCCAGCAAAAAACCCACCCCATAGATACCGACCAGCGGCACAAAACCAGCTAGTGGCGTGTCAAGTTGACTATAAGCAATTTGTAACCAAGGAAAACCATTTAATAGCCAATTACCACGTAAATACTCTACCGCCACCCAGATTAAGGCCACAGCAAAAATCCGCAACCAAACCCCGAACCAGGTCAATATTTTCGCTGATAAAAACGCCGTCAACGCCGGAAATACAGCCCACAAAGCGACTAAGCACAGGGCTAAAAGTCCAGCGCTTACTGGAGAGGCTCCGCCAAAATCATGAATACTGACATAAACCCACCAGATGCCTGAACCAAACAAGCCCAAGCCAAACAAATAGCCACGAAACGCCGCCCGTAAAGGGGATTGAACAATGCAAAATTGAAAAAAACACGCCAGTGAAAAACAGGCCACATAGGCAAAACCATAAGGCGCAAATGCCAGTGTTAGCAGCACACCCAGCAGCGGCGCCAACATTTCCCATTTCCATTGAAGTAATTGATTCATTTTATTTGTGTGAGAGGTAAAAAACCGAGCAATATTGTGCTGTGATTAAGCGCTGATTATTTTGGGCAATTGCACTTAAACTCACCCCCCATACTCATTAATCATCCACTAGCTTATGGAGAAACTGGCAGCAAAGTAGTCTTAAAGTCTGTGATAGTTATCTTCTTTGAAAGCCACTTCAACTGGCTCGTGTAAGGAATGATGAAATTCTCGGTCTCAATTAGCGATGACTAACGGGTTAATTGCAATCGAACTGCTTGGGCCAATCCCGATAATTAAACACCTGCCCATTCTGGCGCACAGTATCGATGGCAGCCATGTCCAAGTCAGCGTAGACCCATTGAGCCTGATTGTATTCGCCTATCGCCAGGACGCCATTATGCGGAAAACCTCTATCGACTGGCGTATAAATCGCCGATGCTCCACGGTTAATGTCGACGGCTTCCGACCACTCCGCATCGCCCACCAGCGAGGCTTGCACGACGTAGCATTGATTTTCCAGCGCCCGAGCCTGACAGCCGATACGCACGCGATAATAACCAGCTTCGGTGTCAGTACAACTGGGCACTAATATCAAAGTTGCGCCACGTTCAGTTTGTTGACGGGCATAGTGCGGAAATTCACTGTCGTAGCAGATATTGATGGCAACTTTACCGAAAATGGTCTCGAATACTTTAATCTCCAGACCACGACTTATTTGCCACTGTTCATTTTCAAAACGAGTCATGGTGAGTTTTTCCTGATAATCCACCTTGCCTTGCGGGGTGAAAAAATAGGCGTGGTTACGGAATTCACCGTTGTCGTGCTTGACCGGAAAAGTACCGGCTTGTATGTAAACCCCATATTCTGAGGCCAGGGTTGTGAACAACTTCAGATAATCCGACAGCAGAGATTGCAAGGCATCGAGCTGGCCGGACAGCGAGGAATAAACGTCCTTGGGAAACAAAGAGGCCAGTTCCATGCAGGCATATTCCGGAAACAGCAGAATGTCGGCTTTGTTATCGGCGGCTTGCTTTACCCAGCGGCGGGTTTTGCTTTCGAAATTGGCCCAGGTTTCCAGGAAACTAATATCGTATTGAGCACTGGCAATCTTAGGCATGTTCTTCTTTTAACCAAAAAGTCATAGGTTTTGCGGATTCGAATGCCTCATCAAGGTCTTTCCAGGTATAGGTGGTTGTCAGTTCCGGGTGTTTGACATAACCGCGCTTGTTCCAGAACGTATCTAATGGGACGTAATCGACCGGGCGTCGAGGATGATCTGCCGGGCGCTCGACGCAGCAGAAAGTAATGTGTTTGAATCCACCCAAATCTTCCGCATGGGCCTCGCGCTGCTCGAAGAAACGCACGCCGACGCCAAGGCCACGATAGGCTTTGTTCAATACCGATTCGCCGCAGTAAAACACTTCATCCGGATTATAGCCGTTTTCGATAAAGGGCTTTTTCACTTCATCAGTTTCGTATTTCAGCGGTATAGCGGTGGAAGCGCCAATGATGGCATCACCATCAAACGCCAGTACGATGACACTTTCCGGGCAGTTGATGTAGGTTTGTAAGTATTTTTCTTCATACTGGTAATCGCCGTCATACAGATACGGAAAATCTTTGAATACTTCGATGCGTAAACGGGCCAGTTCGGGAATATATTGAATCAAGGCTTTGCCGCTGAGGCGCTGGATGCGGATGTCTTTGCTCATAGGATTAATCAATTGCAGAGGATGAAATCGGATTGTTAAGAATGCTCGGCCAGTTCAGCTAGGGATTCAATCATCCAGGTGGGAAAATCAACATTCACGCGTATTTGTGCTTGTAACACGCGCTTTGCCTTTGAAACATCCAGTAAAGTTGTAATATCAACATCTTCGTCAAATTGTTGTTCAACGTTTATAACTTTCATATAACGCCACCTCCTCGGTACGTGAGCCACGAACAGAAAGGAGTCGAACATTCACGTTTCTGTAAATAATAACCGCTAACCAGTGTTTTTGGTTAATCAGACCTATCATCAGATATCTTGGCTCAGCTTCGGTTTTAGCTGGAATTTCTAATAACCTAGCATCATTCCACAACACTTGAGCGCCAACGAAGCCGATGCCATGTTTCAAGAAATTAGCCTGACTTTACGAATCGTCGAATTCAAATCTAATCATGGTATATAAAATATACCTTTTTGATACTCAAAAACAAGTGACGAATGCGGTTCAATGAAAAACTGTCCGCCATCAACTATCTTCGCCATAGCCAATATCACCCACAAGAGAAGAGAAGCGAGACGGGAAGCAATACGACAGAAACAGCGGCCGGTATCGACAACTTTGCTATCACCGCGTCTGGCAATCCTATGTCAGCAGCAGAATCTGGCACGCTTCTACTTTTGGGTATTGGCCTCGCGGGATCAGCCTGGTTCCGTCTTGAAAAAAACGCACATCATAATCATCACCAGGAATATAGCGTGATAATTCGGCAAGTTATCATTATCCTGGCTTTACAGAGCACCCAATACTTGTATCTGCCCTATCTGACGATCTCTTCATCCTGCAAATAACAGCCCGGATCCTCAGCCCAAAAATCGCCCGTCATTTGCTGAGCGCGGACACGGGTGTTGCCGTTGCAAATGGACTGGTAATCACAAGTGGCGCAGCGGCCTTTTAAGGGTCTGGGCGAAGCTTTTAGGCCCGCCATCAAGGGGTCGGAGACATCTTGCCAGATTTCCGAGAAAGGCCTTTGCCGAACATTGCCCAAACCGTAATGCCACCAGAAAGTATCCGGATGCACATTGCCGAGGTTGTCGATGTTGGCGACATTGACGCCGGAAGAATTGCCGCCCCATTGCTGCAGTTTGGCTTGCATATGTTCCGCTCGTTCCGGAAAGCGGCGCGCAACCCAATGCAGAAAATACACTGCGTCGGCATCGTTATTGCCTGTAACCACTTCGCGGTGCAGGCCTTGCTGTTCCCAGCTCAAAGCTTTTTCAAACAGCGCATCCATCACTTGCCGGGTCAATGCAAATTCGGCATCGTCTTTACGATTTTTGTTGCCGCGACCACCGTAATTCAAGTGTGACAGATAAAATTTGTCGATATCCTCATCGTCCATCAATTGCAGCAGGGCGTCAAAATCATGCGCATTATCATGGGTTAAGGTATAGCGCACACCCGCCTTGATGCCATGATCGCGGCAGAGACGAATACCTGCCAAAGAGGCCTCAAATGAACCCTGTTTTTGCCTGAATTTGTCGTGCGCTTCCTGCATGCCATCCAGACTGACGCCAATGTATTGATAGTTAATCGCAGCGATTTGTTCGATGTTGCTTTGGTTTATCAGGGTGCCGTTACTGGACAAGGCCACATAAAAACCCATGTCGCGGGCGCGTTGTGAGATAGGAAAAATATCCGGATGTAGTAATGGCTCACCGCCGGACAGGATCAGTACCGGCACTTTAAAAGCTTTCAGGTCGTCCATTACCGTAAAGACTTCCGGCGTACTCAGCTCGCCGGGAAAGTTAATGTCGGCGGAGGTGGTATAGCAATGTTTGCAGGTTAAATTACAGCGGCGGATCAGATTCCAGATCACTACCGGCCCGGACGGTTTGCGCGGTGCGGTTAGCGGCGAGGGATGCAGCAGTTCGCGCATATATTGACTGAGTCTGAACATAAATTAGCCTGCTATCCTTAAACCGGTTTTTTTGAGAATTTTGCTGCTGTATAGCACAGCGTGTCGCCGTGAATCCGTACCTAGTAAATCGGCTATCAGCGCGATCTGACGTTCCGCATCCAGCTCTGTTTTAGCATGCACCATCGCAAACAGATTGTAGGGCCAGTCCGGCAAATGGCGCGGACGCTGGTAGCAATGACTGACGAATGACAGTTCGGCCACTCGTTGCCCCAGACTGTCGATATGCAGATCGTCGACATCCCACACCGTCATACCGTTGTAGCGATAGCCAATTTTGTAATGGTTGGGCACGGCGGCGATCCGCCGAATGACACCGTTGTCCTGCATGGCTTGCATGCGTTGCATGACCAGTTGCGCGGACAGACCCAATTGTTCGGCAATAACTTGATAGGGTTCGGCAACCAAGGGTAAACCGGCCTGAGTGGCCTGAATGATTTGGCGGTCGATAGCATCGATAGGCATAACAGCGTCTCTCATCGGTTATTTACGAATCAAATAACCGATGAGGCCACCAGTGGTCGCTGACAAAATCGACATAGCCCATTTTTTCTCTTCAGCACTGGTCACATTGGACAATAGTGTCGAATAACACAAACCGGCAATCATCACGACAAACCCTAGCGCCACCACAAACAATGCCACATCTTTGAATAATCTGACCCGTCTCTCGCCGTCTGTTTCTTCTCTATCTACCGATACTTTGAAAGTATGATTGGGCGGTGGCTGATTCAGGTCAATATGATTCATAACCCAATAATCTCGGTTTCAAGCTTTTGTGTAGTCGGCTCAACCAGGCCTAATTTTAAGCCTCTGCGCCGCCCATCTTGCGCCGCCAGATAGAGTGTCATCGCCTTGCGTAGAATTTCACTTTTGTTGGTTTCATTCTCCTGCGCGACACGATCCAGTTCGCGATTAAGATCATCAGATAACACTACATTAAAACGAACAGACATCGCACACCTCTAAAATACAGTTACTATCATGCGTATTTTATACACTTATTTTATGTATAGAACAATTTCACCCATTACACTTGCAACTGTAACCCAACATAATATTCGTTAATTTTCGGCATGTTATGCACCACCAAACCCGTTTGTTGCTCGATGGCTTCGATGACGCTTTGCACCTGTTCCGGGCGTTCGGTGGCCAGCACGAACCACATATTCAAGCTATGATTCCGCGCATAGTTATGCGCCACTTCCGGAAAGGCATTCACGATGTCGGTAACCGCAGCAAAATCCTCTTCAGGCACTTTCAAAGCCGCCAAGCTTAATGCCCCACCCATTTGTTCTGCGTGATACATAGGGCCAAATCGCGATAGCACACCCTCTGCCAACAAGGTTTGCAGCCTGCTTATTAAATCCGCCTCGCTGATGTCCAACTGCTGTGCGACTCGGCTGTATGGCGATTCGCAAATCGGAAAGCCCTGTTGCAGCTGATTGATAATACGTTTGTCGGTGTCATCCATGCATAGCTTCCCGCTGCGACTGCCGAGCTTGCCGGTAGAGCGCGCCGCGCTGCTTGAAACAACGTCGACTGAATAGCACTTCAAAAGCCACATCGGCCAAGTCGCAGCTTTGCCGTAGCGAATCCCATTGCTGCATCACCATTTCGCGACTCTTGCCATGTATCATGCAATATAAATTGTAAGGCCAGGTTTCGCCTTGCCTTGGTCTTTGGTAACACAGGTTGACGCAGCTGTGAGCGCTGATTTTCCTGCCGACCGCCGCCACGCTGTCGTCGGCAATATTCATCACTATCATGGCATTGGCTTGATAACCCAACTGCCTATGCTTGACCACCACCCCCCAACGCTTGATCAGGCCTTGAGCTTTCAGAAGCCTCAACCGCTCAATGACTTCCTGTTCGCTAAGCGCCAGTTTGTCGGCAATCACGGCATAGGGTCGGGCGGCAATCGGCAAACCTGCCTGTACCGCGGCAATCAGTTGAAAATCGATGGCTTCAATCATGTAAATTCAGCTCAAAACCCAGGTTGATGAAATAATCGGCCAGCATCGGCAACAACATAGCCTGATAGCCTGTCTTGGCCTCGATATCGGCAATCACCGCTTGCAGCTGCTGTTCGTGATCGGCCACCAGCACAAACCATAAATTGAAACGGTTTTCCCGCTCGTAGTTATGATTAACTTCCGGATAGGCGCTAATCACTTCTGCCACCCACTCCAGGTCATAATCCGGTACCGCCATGGCCACCAATGCGCTGCAACCGATGCTGTTGGGCGCAATCACAGGGCCGATGCGGCTGATCATTTGTTGTTCCGACAAGGCCTGAAAAGCTGTCAACACCTCCGCTTCACTGACACCCAGCTGTTCCGCGATGTCGAGATACGGCGTCGGACTGAGCGGAAAATCCTGCTGATAGTTATTTAACAGCTGCTTGTGCAAAGTCGTTAGCATGACTTACAAACCCAGTTGATTGGCACGATTAGAAAAGAAAATACCGCTGGGTTTTTGCGCCGGTAACTGTGCCGTTTCCTGCAGGGTTTCGGTGTCGTAAATCATCACCCGGTCTTCATCGCGCACCGCCAGCCATACGGCTTCGCCGCGCGGGGTAAATTCCATATGCATCACCGCTTTTCCAGGTTGCAGGGTTTTAACCACATTGAAACCTTTGACGTCGATTACCTGCACCGTCTGATTGTCCGGGAAAGCAAAATTCACCCACACCTGCCGACCATCCGGGCGAGACATCACAAACACCGGCTGCCCGGCTACCGGGATACGTTTGACCAATGACCAGTCGCGCTTATCGATCACCAATACTTCATGCCGACCCACGGCCGGCACCAGCAACCAATCGCCAGCCACCGTCCAGCCTTCCAGATGCGGCATTTTATATACAGGGGTTTGCTCGTCGTCCTTGCCGTAATCTTGCAGAATATGATTCACACCCAACTCAGGCTGCCATAAATCCAGTAAAGCCAAACCTTTTTCGCCGAACAAACCGGCGGCATAAAAGTGTCCGTCCGGCGTCAGCAAGGCGTCGTAGGGTTGTTTGCCGATATCTTTGAATTTTTGCACCTGCGGCTGACGCGGATTTTTGGCGTCAATCAGCCAGATTTCGTTAGCATCGAACAAACTACAGACAAAACGTTGCCCTGGCGCATCGACCAAACCCACGACTTTAGAGGTTTTATGGTCGCCATACACAGCCGGAATTTCTGACAATAACTCCAAAGTATCCGCTGAAAAAATCTTCACTCCGCCCGGCGTGTAATTCGATACTGCAATCAGCTTGCCGTCTTGGGAAATTGCGCCGCCTATACTATTGCCAGCCTGAATGATGCGTATATCCAGTTTGTCCTGCAATAAATCGATTTTGCTCAAACCGCCATCACGACCAAACACATAGGCATAGCGCTGATCACGGGAAAACACCACCGAGGCGTGCGACAAGTCACCCAGCCCTTCAATGCGGCTTAACATGGCAGGATGACTGGTGTTGATGATCTGTACGCTGCCCTGCTCGCGCTCTATTACAACGCCCAAGTCGCCGGTGGCGCGCAAATCTGCACAGCCAGAAACCAATATTAACGCTATAAATAACCCGAAAACGTGTAAAAACATAAGCCCCTTGCCATTGCTAAATCTTAAATTCGAACGTTCTATTGATAAACCTGTCCGGCATGCTTGATCCAGCCGCCCACATGCCGACCACTCGGATCACGATGCGTCCAGTGCATCACGCCGCCTTTATTGCTCCATTCGTATTCGCCGTATAACTCAAGGCTATCTCCCTCGCTGAGATCGTTAATACGAGGTGCCAGATCGATATTATGCGCGACCAGCAAAGTCTGCCCCGAATTGAGCCGTACGATAAAACGCTGATGCCGACTGCCGCGATTATCGTCAGCTAGCAGCTTGCTTACTATTGCTGCAACCTGAATCTGAATGTCGCTACGATGGTTTTGATAAGCATCGGCCAGTTGCTGATCGGCATTGACTATCTCTCCATCAGCATTCGCCAGCGGCAGGGTATAGCTGTCAACCGACGCTAAGCCCAGCCAAATCAGAGCCAAAAAAATGCCGATCAGTAATTTACTCATGCTCTAAAGAAGAAATACAAAAATATGCTTAATCACTCAGCTTGCCGCAATTTCTCGACCAGCCAAGCGGTTTCAGTAATCGACAAGAAATCCTGCCAGGGTGGCATTGCCGTCCCTGCCCGGCCTTTTTGAATAACCTCTATCAACATCGCATCGGTTTTAGGCGCCAACGCGTCTGGCATCAAGGATGGCCCCAAACCGCCTTTCGGTGGCAAACCATGACATGAACCGCAATCATGTTTCAGCAGATTAATCAGCTCCTGCTGTCTTTGCGGACTGGGTTCATCCGCAAAAACAGAGGCTGACAACAGGCTAAGCAGCCAAAAATTGCGCATAAATTACGGCTTAACGCTACCGTAATAATGAGCGATATCGTTGATCTCTTTATCGGTCAAAGAGCCGGCGACGGCGTTCATGATGTCCGATACTCGGGTTTTATCCCGATACTGCTTGATGGCTGTTTTCAAATACTCGGGATCGCGGCCACCCAACGGCGGAAACGGCGCATCGGCGCTGGGCATGCGAACGCCGTGGCATTGCGAGCACACCGCTGCTGCTTTGGCCTGCCCGGCATAAAGATTGGCTGCCTGCACGGAACCGCCAGCTAACAGACCGACGACTAGCATGGAGTAATTCAATTTCATTTTGATTGCTCCATTTCATCAGGTGACAAACCGCGTGTCATATATTTAACCCGGCCACGCGAGAAAATACCGGCTGGGCTTTCCATAGGCACGGAAGCGACTTTTTGCAAGGTATTGGAGTCGTAAACCACCACTTCGTCGCCGTTATAGCCGGCGCTGATGTAGAGGAATTTGCCGTCGGCGCTATACTCGGGGAAATAGGCATGGCCGCCAACATCCAGAGTTTTAGCTACTTCCAGGGTTTTCTTGTCGATCAGCTGTACGGTACGAGCACGTCTGTCTTTGCTGATAATGTCTACAGCCACATAAGGCGCGTTGGCATGTGCAGCAGGCGATTCAGTACCGCCGGAGACTGGAATTTGCTTGACCACTTCCATTGTGTCCAAGTCCCAAACACTGACGACCATTTTGTCGCAATCGCCGAAGTTGGTACCAAAGCCCAGGGTACGGCCATCGACCACTACCGCAGAACCGCCACCCACGTGCGGAACGCAACCAGCCGGCAGTTTTTTGATGATTTCGCGTTTTTCCAAATCGATCGCGGCGACGATGCTATCGTCATAGGACGCAATCATTAGTTTTTTGCCGCCATGCGTCAGGAAAGCATCATGTAAATGACGACCGACATTTTCGATTTTGGTAACCGGGAAGCCTTCTTTTTTGTAATCTACAATCCAGACTTGACCGGCATTTTCCAAGGCAATTGCAAAAATATCCGCATACGGGGTACCGATGATCATGCCGGAATCGGATGAAACCATTTTGCCATCAGGATCAATGCCTTCCAGTTCAAAGGTTTTCAATGGTTCCAGGGTGTCGGCATCCAGAATCACTGCATTGTGCGGCACAAAAGAGCCCGCCATGATATATTTGCCGTCGCGCGACACACCCATACCTGGGCCGTTGAAACCGGTTTTAATGCTGCGGGTGGCTTGCATCGAATACAAATCCACTTTAAAGATTTCAGCTGTGTCCGTTTTCACATAAGCCCAGCGCGGATTGGCTGGATTGAAATCGATGATATGCGCGGCCACTTCAGTAGGGACTTCACCGACTTTTTGATGCGTAACGCTATTGATAAAAATAGCCCGCGAGCCTTCGCCACGGCCGTATTTACCGCGCGCCGCCACGCCGATCAAATTATCAATGTTATCGATTTTATAAGTGGGTTTGTCCGGCAAACTGGCTTCGTCTTTGACATAAACTTTCAGCGACTTTTTCATGTCGTCCATAGTCCAGGCCGGATTAGGTTGTTTCGGTGTGGCCTGCAGATGCTTGATGACACCACGAATCTCGTCATCGCTGAGTTTGCCGTAAAAAGGAGGCATTAGAGTGTCGAAACTGCCGGCCATTACTATGGTACGCAAAGCGGTGGGACTGCGACCTTTTAAAGTCTCCGCATTCAAAGCCGGTGCCAAATAACCACCGTGATCGGAGCCGTGACAACTGGCACAATTGTCTTCATACAATTGATGCATATTGTCTGATTTTGCCATTGCCATCCCGGATGACAACAGTGTAGCGATCGAAATCGCCAGTAGGGATTGATTCAGTCTTTTTGTTCTGTTTTTTTTCATTATGAATACCTGTCATCCGCGAGTTAAAAAAAGAGCCAACGCAAAACTATTAAACCATAAACCGGATTTATCAGATGGTTATGGAAAAAATTTCTGGTTGACTCAAGGCCGAATGTTATAAAATTTCGAATCGCTATTAAACAGCCAGAACCCCCTGTTGTCAACCCCTAAAGCAATGGTAGAATGATCCTATGTCACAAACCGATATTTACGAACTTATTGAATGCATGACCGCGCTGATACGCTCCGAAGAGCGTAAAAAATGCACGGAGCTGGGCTTGCAGCCCGTTCACTTTCAGGTTTTAAACTACCTGTCGCGCGCCAACAAATACAGCAACACCCCGGCGGCAGTCGCCAATTACCTGGGCATGACGCGCGGCACCGTCTCGCAATCCTTGATAATCCTGGAGAAAAAAGGCTATATCGCAAAAACGCCGGACGTTAACGACAAACGGGTAATTCATTTGAGTTTACTGACGGAAGGCTTAAACGTACTGCAACAAGCCCGGCCTTCCGACTTATTTCATAGCGCGACGGACATCTTGCACAGCACCGGCCAAGCCCTTACGGATGCCAATGTATTCGAACAAGCGCTAACCGCACTGCAAAAAGCCAATCATTCCCAATCGTTCGGCGTTTGCAAAACCTGCCGCAATTTCAGCAAAAAAGACGGCGATTTTTTCTGCCAATTGACGCAAGAAAAGCTTACCCACAGCGACAGCGAACAAATTTGCCAGGAACACTTACCTGTTTAAATTCATCGCTGCGCCAGCGTCCGGCAACCGTTTCACCCCTTATGGCTTTAAACCATGATGACACCACGCATTGCCTTGACTCCTGGCGAACCGGCCGGTATCGGCCCCGATTTATGCGTGCAATTGGCACAGGAACCGCAGGCTTGTGAATGGGTAGCGATTGCCGATCCGGATCTACTCCGGCAACGCGCACTGCAACTCGGCTTGCCGCTGACTATTCGGATTTTTGATAGCACCCAAGCGGCTGCTGTATCAGCCGCCGGCAGCTTAACCGTCATGCCCGTGCCTTTAGCCGCAGACGCTGTCTGTGGACAACTGAATATCGCCAACAGTAAATATGTTTTAGAAACCATCCGTTTGGCCACTCAGGGCTGTATCGACCAGACATTTGCCGCCATGGTCACCGCACCGGTGCATAAAGGCATTATCAACGATGCCGGCATTCCGTTCAGTGGTCATACCGAATTTATTGCCGACATTACCGGTGGCACCCCGGTGATGATGCTGGCTACGCCGGGTTTACGGGTAGCCCTGGTAACCACGCATTTGCCACTTTCGCAAGTCAGCGCCGCGATCACGCCACAAGCCCTAACCGACATCACCCGTTTACTGGACAGGGATTTACGCCAACGCTTTGGCATTGCCAACCCCAAAATCCTGGTCTGCGGTCTCAATCCGCATGCCGGCGAAAACGGTCATTTAGGCAGAGAAGAAATCGAGATTATCGAACCAACCTTAAATCAACTGCGCAATGAAGGCATCAACCTACAGGGGCCTTTGCCTGCCGACACCTTATTCACCCCTAAATACCTGGAAAGCGCCGATGCTGTGCTAGCCATGTACCATGACCAAGGCTTGCCGGTGTTAAAATACAAAGGCTTCGGCCAAGCCGTCAACGTTACCTTGGGCCTGCCCATCATTCGCACCTCGGTCGACCACGGCACTGCGCTGGATTTGGCTGGCAGTGGTAACGCCAGCCTCGGCAGCCTAAGGTTTGCGCTTAAAACTGCACTCGACATGATTTCATCAACTAAATAAAAACATGACCCATAAAGCCCGCAAGCGTTTTGGCCAGAATTTTCTGCAAGACCATAGCATCATCAACAATATTTTGTCCCACGCCTACCCGCAAGCCGGTGAGCATTGGGTGGAAATCGGACCCGGCCTCGGCGCACTGACGCTGCCTTTATTAAGCTCGGGCGTCACCTTAGACCTAGTGGAATTGGATCGGGATTTGGTGACCCACCTGCAAAAACAGTTTGCCGGCAATCCCAATCTAACCATACACAGTGCCGACGCGCTGAAATTTGATTTTAATGCGCTGGCCAAACCCGCCGAAAAACTGCGCATCATCGGTAACTTGCCTTACAACATTTCCACCCCGCTGATGTTCCATTTGCTGGAAAACGCCGGCTGCATTGAAGACATGCATTTCATGCTGCAAAAAGAGGTGGTGAACCGCATTTGCGCGGAACCCGGTAGTAAAAAATATGGCCGACTTAGCGTGATGATGCAATATTTTTGCGAAACCGAGTGGTTGTTTGATGTGCCGCCGGAAAGCTTCGATCCGGCACCGCAGGTGATGTCGGCCATCGTCAAGCTAACCCCCCTCGCCCAACCTCCCGTCGTGATTGAGGATTTCGAGCATTTCAGCAAGCTGGTCACCCAGGCATTTTCGCAGCGACGTAAAACCTTACGCAATTCGTTAAAAAACTATCTTGATGAAGCGTCTATCATCGCGCTGGGAATTGACGCCAATCTTCGCGCCGAATCAATTACGTTGGCGGAATTCGCCTTGATTAGTCGGCAGAGTTTGCAAAATAGTCAGGCTTAAGGCCTGACCATCTTTTCGGGTAATTGCCACAACCGAATTTAAAAGGTTTCGATTAGGGTGTCGCTATCGCGACGAGTTTGTTAGAAATCGGTTCTCGGACCGACAGCCGAGGTACTTTTCTTTGCTTGTCCAAAGAAAAGCACCCAAAAGAAACGACACCCGGATTCCGCCTTTATCCTGCGCTTCTATCTTTTGGCGAGGGTTTTCGAAGGACCTTCCCTGGCCCTGCGAAAACGAGCGGCATCCCTGCCGCTCCCCTATCGGGCCCAATTCGCCAAAAGCTGCGATGCTCGGGGCGGAATAACGGGAAACACACCCATCCTAAAATAATAAGCCATTAAATTATTTTATAACTCATGCTTGAGAATGTGTTGTAGGATGCTGCTGCTATGCTAAAGCATATATACAACTCAGGCGGATAACCCATACACCTAATATATTCATTACAGGAATTCAAATATGACACTAAAAGGCTTCGATTTCGGCAATGAAGCCGGTGATGATGCTAGCCCTGAAGAATTAGCATCCTATTTTGTGGAACAAGATGAATTTAAAAAACACCTTGACTTAAATAGGAGAATCTTCATCGCAACAGCAAGAAAAGGAGTTGGAAAATCAATTTTAATTAAACATCTCTCTCACACTATTAAAGCTAAATTTCCTGATGCATTGGTAATTAGATGCCGGGGCTCCGATCTAGCAAGGGATGCATTTAAACTAACTACGCCCCTTATAACCCCAAACGATTACATAAGGGACTGGATGGTTAGAATTTGTGCAATAGTGAATCGTGAAATTGCCAATACTATTGGATTCGCATTAACAGACGACGAAATAACCTTAATAGAATCTGCTGAACTAGACGGCTACAAACAAAAAAATATTGTCAGCTGTTTAACCGCAAGATTTGAAAAGTTCCTTGAAAAACTTAACGTAACCGCAAAAAAGCAAGAAATAAAAGATCATATATCAATACTAAAAAGAATTAAGTCTCCATCTGTGTTTATTTTAATTGACGACCTTGATGCAACATTTCAAAACACAGAATCTGAATGCTTGAGTATTAGCACTTTCTTTTCGGCATGCAGATACTTAACGCAAGACATTATAGGAATTAACTTTAGACTCACTATGCGTAGTGACGTTTGGCCTACAATCCGCAGATATGATGAGTCATTAGATAAGCTCGAACAATACGTTTATGAAATAGAATGGTCTGCAGAAGAATTCAGAACTCTTCTGTTCAAGAGAATCGAATCTCAGAGCATATCTAACGGATTTAGCATACCACCCAAAGAAGCTAGTGAGTCGATAAAAGAACATGAAGAACGAACTTTAATGTTGTTGTTTGTAGAAAAAGTAGAATGGGGACAAAAATATGTCCATTCTTATAAAGTGATCCATACACTTTCATATCAGCGCCCAAGATGGGCTATTCAACTATGCAAGCTTACTCAGAAAAATGCTTTATTAAAACGAAGGACACTGATATCTAAAGAAGATATTGACGATGTATGGGGTGATTATGGGGCCAAACGCATAGCTGATTTAGTTGCTGAACACAAACATCAATGCAAGCAAATTGAGGAATTAATCACTGCCTTTCGTGGTGCAGATCGGTTAATGACTAGGGATAATCTTTTAATATTTATCAAAAATAAGATACTAAATCATATTACGCCTTTTATTGATTCTATAAAAGTAACAACTCAAATAGAAGTTGGCAGATTCCTTTTTAGAATTGGCTTTTTGGTTGCTCGATCTGATGATGAATCTGGAGAGTATTTTCATTATAATTTTCGTGCAATGCCAGATTTATTAAACTCCAGAACTGACAATGACTTTAATATGAAGTGGGAAATCCATCCATGCTATCGGCAGGCGCTAGATATAAAAAAGATTAACAAATCACAAAGAGCAAAAATTGGATTCACCCCAAGATAGATTCTAGGCTTAACAAAATTGCACGCAATTGGCAACGCATGAAGAACTCCATATTTTTCTAGTTCCTCTTTTAGTTTAGGGATGGTTTTCTCCCGTTATTCCGCCCCGAGCATCGCAGCTTTTGGCGAAATGGGCCCGCAGGGGAGCGGCACGATGCCGCTCGTTTTCGCAGGGCCAGGGAAGGCCCTTCGAAAACCCGCGGCAAAAGCGAGAAGCGCAGGAAATTGGCGGAATCCGGGTCGCCTTTTCTTTGGATACTTTCTTTTGGCGAAGCAAAAGAAAGTATCTCGGCTGTCGGTCCGAGAACCGACTTTAAACAACCCGTCGCGATAGCGACACCTCAGCAACACCTTTAAAACAAAAGCCCACGCCCCAACCCACAGCCAAAAACCAACATTTAACGGCACTCCTATAAGGTTTGAGCTAAAATGCTGGGTTTTTTAACGGCTTCCGCAGACATACCCTCGCGGATACCAAACTATTAATTAGACGGCGAAAAGCCGCATTGATGCACCGGAGTTAATAACTATGCGTATCATCCTGTTAGGTAGTCCTGGCTCAGGTAAAGGCACCCAAGCACAATTCATCACCGAAAAATTCGCCATTCCGCAAATTTCCACCGGCGATATGCTGCGTGCTGCCGTACGTGAAGGCACTCCACTCGGTATAGAAGCCAAAAAAGTCATGGACGCCGGCGGCTTGGTGTCGGACGACATCATTTTAGGCCTGATCAAAGAACGCATTACCCAAGAAGATTGCAAAAATGGCTATTTGCTGGACGGCTTTCCTCGCACTATTGCTCAAGCCGAAGGCTTGGAAAAAATGGGAGTCAAATTGGATTATGTGATTGAGATTGCGGTAGACGACGCTGAAATCATCCAACGTATGAGCGGCAGACGTGTGCATTTAGCATCCGGACGCAGCTATCACGTCGTGTTTAATCCACCCAAAGTCGAAGGTCTGGATGATGCCACTGGCGAAACGCTGATACAGCGGGATGACGATACTGAAGAAACCGTCCGCAAACGCTTGAATGTTTATCACGAGCAAACCAAACCGCTGGTAAGCTTTTATTCCGCGCCTGAGCAGAAAGCTCAATTCGCATCCATCGAAGGCGTCGGATCAGTCAGCGACATAACCGCTAAGATGCTTGCCGTTTTGGCCTGAACGATTCGTTAACACCTTAATTCGAAAGCCTTAAGCTGCGTTTTATTTTTAATGCTGCCAGTGCTGCCGACCGCAGCGAAAAATCTCTGTGGATACTAAAACCAGACCCGCGGATATTTATTCTGCGAACATGATCAAAGTCAGCACATCCAAAATGAGTGATGCTGCACTAAATGCAATACAAAGGTAAAATAAACATGTCAAAAACATATGATGTTGCAGTAGTCGGCGCAACAGGCGCAGTTGGCGAAACCATGATTTCCATCCTGGAAGAACGCAACTTCCCGGTCGGTAAAGTCTATGCTTTGGCGAGCGAACGCTCTGCCGGCAAGCGCATTCCTTTTAAAGGCGGCTCGCTTGTCGTAGAAGACCTGGCAAACTTCGATTTTTCTAAAGTACAGATTGGATTATTCTCGCCCGGCGCGTCTATATCGGCTGAATACGCACCTAAAGCAGCAGCTGCCGGCTGTGTAGTGATCGATAACACTTCGCAATTTCGTTATGACGACGACATCCCTCTTGTGGTACCGGAAGTTAACCCGGAAAAAGTCGCCGAGTATACGAATCGTGGCATCATCGCCAATCCCAATTGCTCTACCATTCAAATGTTGGTGGCATTAAAACCAATTTATGATGAAGTTGGCATCAGCCGTATCAACGTGGCTACCTACCAGGCAGTATCCGGCACCGGCAAGGAAGCCATTGCGGAACTGGCAACACAGACTGCGAACTTATTAAATACCAAACCAGTCATAGCCAAAGTCTACCCCAAACAAATCGCTTTCAACGTTTTGCCACAAATCGATGTGTTTATGGACAACGGCTATACCAAGGAAGAAATGAAAATGGTTTGGGAGACTCAAAAAATCATGGGAGATCCTGATATATTGGTTAATCCAACCGCTGTGCGTGTGCCGGTGTTTTTTGGTCACTCCGAAGCCGTGCATATCGAAACCAAACAGAAAATTTCCGCTGCAAGAGTACGCGAGCTATTGTCTAATGCACCCGGCGTAACCGTTTTGGATGAGCGCATTGATGGTGGTTACCCAACCGCTGTTACCGAGTCTTCCGGCCATGACGATGTTTATGTCGGCAGAATTCGTGAAGACATCTCTCACCCTAACGGGATAAACTTGTGGGTAGTAGGCGACAATGTCAGAAAAGGGGCCGCTTTGAATAGCGTTCAAATCGCCGAGGTGCTGGTAAAAAATTACATCTAGTCTAAGATTAGCAAGCGTCTTTAATGCGTGTGTTTGATTGTGCCGAGGTAATCCCAGTGAAGGAAAAGAGTGTGAAGCATATAACTAAAACTTTTGCGATTGTATCGTTATTGATACCTATGAGCGCACAACCGCTGGGAATCGGTGACATTAAATTACATTCTGCACTGAATCAAACGCTTAACGCAGAAATCCGATTGAGTTTAGCGCCCGGCGAGAATCCCGCCGATATTTCGGTAAAACTAGCGGCTCCAGAAAAATTCGACAAAGCCGGCGTACCCTGGAATTATTTTTTATCCAAAATAAAATTCCAGCCCGACATACAAGCAGACGGTTCAGTCATCATAAAAATCACCTCCAGAGAACCTTTAACAGAGCCTTTTCTGGATTTTTTGCTCGAAGTCAATTGGCCACAAGGTAGTCAATTTCGCGAGTTTACAGTGTTGGTTGACCCGCCAGCCGCTTACAAAGCCCCTGCCATACCAAGCACTGCAAGTAGCAGCTATCAGATAGAACCACTAGACGACTACTATTCATCGCCTGCCAAAAGGTCTCGACCCAGCAAAAACCGCGTCACCCAGGTTAAACTCGCCTCTAATATCTCACCAGCCACACCTAGCAGTGGGGAATACGGTCCCACCCAAACTGCTGATACCTTATGGCATATCGCCGAACAACTGGGTAGTGAACGTAACGTACCTACTCGAAATATGATGGCTGCTCTGTTCCGAGCCAACCCGGACGCATTTAATCGTGGCAATGTCGATTCATTAAAAACCGGTGTGGTACTGAAAATACCTGAAACCGAGGCCATTATTCAGTCTAGTGACCAAGTCACTAAGCCAACAGCAGCTCAAAAAGCAGCCGCCGCGCCCACTAAAACATCACCGCCCAGCACTAAATCGCTGGAATTGGTAGCGCCGACCGATGCTAGAGTAACTGATACAGCCGACATCAGCGGCCAAGTAAAACCAGGGCAAGACAATTCTGATACACGTCAACCAGCAACTGCAAGCGGTTCTGCGGACGGCAAAGACCTCGAATTACAAAGTCGTATTGAGCGACTTGAACAACAGTTAAATATGATGCAACAACTGTTGGCATTAAAGGACCAGCAGCTATCAGCCCTGCAAAGCAATAATCAAGAAGCGGCTCAACAGGCAGCGACCAGCGCTCAAAATTTGCCCTCTTCTGAATCTGTTACACCTCCAGCAACCGAATCACAAGTAACGCCAACACCTACACAGCCACCTGCCGCGGACACAAATCAACCGCCGGTAGAAGCTAAACCAGCCCCGCTACCGGCCAAACCAAAACCAGTAGTAAAAGCCCCACCTCCCACACCTATTGCAGAAGATGAGAGCTTCTTATCCGCACCGTCCTATCTTTTGACTGTGGGCGGCTTTACCGTAAGCATACTTGGCTTATTAGGCTGGTTATTGTGGCGTAAACGTAAAATTGAAAGCCAAACCAATTCAGAAAGCATGTTTGCCACGGCAAGTCAGATCAGAATGCCGGATGCGGACAATAGCAGTCTTTCCGTTCCTGTGATGGATATGAGTAGCGCCAGTGGCGCCTACGATGTGGGTACAGTAGGAGAAAGTTCCTTCATCAGCGATTTTACACCTAGCGACTTCGAAGCCTTTGATACAGACCAAAATGAGATTGATCCTTTATCGGAAGCTGACGTTTATTTGGCTTATGGCCGATATCAACAAGCTGAAGATTTGATTCGTAATGCCATCAAAGAACAACCCGCAAAGGATGACTACAAACTAAAGTTATTGGAAATTTTTTACGCTAACGAAAACAAAGAAGATTTTTCAGCTTACGCGCAAGAGCTATCGGATGCAGGCAAAGCAACGAATATTCCTTTCTGGAGCAAAGTAACAGACATGGCCAGGGACATCATTCCTGAGTCAGCTTTGTTCGGCAGCACAGATACTCCGGCAACCAACAAACCAAATCCATCCAAGCAAGCCGAATCCAAGCTTTCTTCTGAAGATACAGAAACCAGCGAACCGGCGAATTTTGATCTTGAGGATGATTTTGCCTTAGATAAAGATTTTTCCAATGATGACTTGATTGATTTGGGAGCCTCTTCACTTCCTGATATGGCATTGATGGATGATGTTGATTCCGAAATTGCAGAATTACAGTTAAATGAACCTGAATTGGCTCAAGCAGACGATAATAGTCTGGACTTTGATCTTAGTTCATTTTCTGACGATAAAGACACTCAGCAATCAACGGAAATCGGCGAAGCGGAGTCAGACATTGAGTCTATAGATTTCGATCTTAGCGACTTGAATGCAGATGCAACCGACTTAAGTGAAAGCCCAGAAAAAGCTGATGCTGACTCACTGGAAGGCTTTGACTTTAACTTTGACTTAGGCTCTTCTGAAGATACAGCAGAGGAAATTAATGACAGTAATAATGAGCCTTTGGACATGGCTACATTGGAAAGTTTTGAATTTCCTTCATTTGATGCCGACGAAAATGAAGTCGAACCCGCTAAACCAACTCCTGAAATCAAACTTGATGAACCAACAGACGATTTTGATTTTAACTTTGATTTTGATACCCCTATCAAGAGTGGCGATGATGAAGAAATTGAGCTTGGCGTTTCCGATCTCACCGACATGGATGAGTTTGAAACCAAAATCGATCTAGCCAAAGCTTACATTGATATGGGCGATGCAGCCGCCGCTATGAGCATTGCTGAAGAAGTTCTGGAAAAAGGCACTTCAGAACAAAAACAAGCTGCACAAGCATTATTGGATGAACTGAAATAATGGGATTAAAGACATTAGGCTAAAGTGTTCCAATCAAAACCTTAAGCTCAAGTCACCCAGCCTGTTTTTGCAAATTAAGGCAAGCTGGGTAAATTCGACAACCCATCATTTCTTAGCCCAACTCCCGACCTATCCTTGTAAAATAGCCATCTCTCCTAGTATCGAACTGACTACAGTGGCCTGTTGGGTTGTTTTCTCAACCAGCTGCATCGTGTAACATGTAAGCTATTGAAATTCGTGTACCAAGGCGTGAACAAACAAATATGCGCTCTTCATCAATACACAATAAAAACAACAATTTATGCGCATTCTGAATATATTTTTTAAAAACATCAATTCACTTGAAGGCGAGGGGCGGATTTATTTCGATCAAGGCCCCATCGCTGATAGTGGAGTTTTTGCTATTACCGGCCCGAATGGCTCGGGAAAATCCAGCATTCTCGATGTCATTACCCTAGGGCTATACGGCGAAACTTTTCGGTTTGACAAACCCGCCGCGCATGTAATGACCAAACAAACCCGAGAATGCTTTGCCAAGGTAGAGTTTGCTTTGGGAGATGACAAATTTCGCTCTAGCTGGGAAGTAAAATACAACGATAGCCTGCCGGAAGTCACACCGCTTTTAGCGAAAATGACATTGACGCGGATTAACGGTCAGGAAGAAACATTAGCCGAAACGCCAAATCAGGTGCGCAATCGGATTGCTGAATTAACCGGCATGGATTTTCACAAGTTTAGTAAATCCATTATGTTACCCCAAGGGGACTTTGCCGCCTTTTTACTTGCGCTAGATAGTGAGCGCATGGATATACTGGAAAAAATCAGCGGTGCTGATCTATATAATGATTATCGCCAAAAAACAGAACAGCAATTATCCCAAGCGCAAACCCGCTTGAGCCAATTGCAACAAGATATCGCCACTCTTCCACTACTAAATGAGCAGGCATTGGAAACTGCAGCCCATGACCTGCAGGACTTCAAAGAACAAGTTAGCGAATTTAAGCAACAACAACGGCAAGTAAATCAACAGCTGGCTACACTGCAAAATATCGACAACCTCGAACACAAGCAGCAACATCTGCAACGTTTGCAACAAGATTTGTCAGCTAAAATCAAACACTATCAACAAGATTTGCAAAAGATTGCCAATAATCAAGCGGCCTTGCAATTCCGCCCGGAAGTAAACTTGCTAGACGCAAAACAAGCTCAGCTGGAACAAGATAAAGCTACGCTGGAAAGTTACCGCAAAGAGCTTGCCTTACTACAGCAACAATTGGGTAGCGAGGCTAATCTAGCTGTTTTACCGTTGGGTGAAAAGTCCCTGACTGAACAAAAACAGGTGATAGATGCCATAAAACTGTCTGTCAGCGAAATAAAGTTGGAATTACCACGTCAACGTGAACTGGCCCAGTCGATTCAACAACAAATCACCCAAAATCAGTTCTCATTGAGTGAAGTCGATAACTGGCTACAAGCGCATGCGAACGATGCCAGTCTTGTGGAGAATTTTCCTGATGTGGTGCGTTTGCGCATACTTAGAAATGAGCGTATCGAACTTAGCCGTAAGCAAAAATCGCAAGCGAGCTGGGCTAAAAACACACAGTCAGCGCTAAAGAAAAACCGCTCGTCGATAGAATCTACCCAAGATGATCTGACCGATTTAAAGCAGAAAATCGACGCTGATGAAAAGACTTTACGCTCTATAGCTCAAGGTAAAAACTTTGATGAGTTGAAGGAGTTGCAGAAAGAGCAACAAACCAGGGTCGCCGATTTTCAAGAATTAATATCGCTGGCTACTGTGACGTCTAAACTGACCAATAAAGGCTTATTTAGCTGGCTAGGCATCAGCAAACAATCCAACCTACCACCCAATGCTATCAAACTGCAGACAGATTTGGATGAACTGCAACAGGAAATGAATAGGGAAGAAAACATCATCAAAGTGCTTGAGCAAGCGCTACGCAATGAAGCTTTAATAAAAAAAATGGGCGCGGATCGCGCTAAATTGTTGGATGGCCAGCCTTGTTATTTATGCGGATCAATCACCCATCCTTATGTGCTAAAACCCCCGGTTTTTACCGACGCCAAAAAAGCACTTGTGGATCAGCGCGGCAAAATTCAGGCGCTAAAATCGCACATCGATAGCGTCAACACACAATTAAAAGCGGCGCAATCGCACGGATCGAAAATGTCTGCCAGACAACAGCGCCTGCAACAAATACAATCAGAATGGACGGTATTAGCCAACCGCCTTAATATCATGCGCGATGGCATGGATATCGACAACCTGTCTTTACAAAACCAAAAACAGTCTGAAGAAGCTACAGAACTGGATAAAATTAACAATCTGGTCAAGCAACATGCGCAGTTGCAGCGTGATATCGCCAAAATGAAGACAGACATCGAAACCAAACTGGCTGCACTAGAAAGATTCAACAAATCCGTACAAGAACTGGAAAGCGCCTGGAGTAACCGTCCTGCTGATTTCGACGACATTGAGCAACGGTATACCACCTGTATTAATGATGAAACAGCCCTAATTGCAAAACTGGAAAATCAATTAACCGCACTAGGCGAAAAACTACCTGCCAAAGGCAAGGAAAATACTTTATTCGACCGCCTGAATGGCCGCAGACAAGATTACCAGGTTTATATTCTGCGCCAACAAGGTTTACAGAAAGACATCGCAGCGTTAACTGAAAAACTGCGAAACTGCGAAAACAATATCAGTAGCTACCAACAACAGCTGGCCAGCAGCGCAGAAGCCTTAACACAACAAGAGCGCCTGAGCCTGCATATTGCCATTATCGAAAAGCAAAAACTCATCATCGATCAGGAACAACAAATTCGCATTACACAAATCGAATATAGAACCATCTTGCAAACCCTGACCGAGAGCATAACGGGCTTACCATTTGAGTCGGTGGACGAGTTAATAAACCTAATTCATCTGATTGCACAAGAAAGCAATATCAAGCAACAAATGGATATCGACACCGCCGGCCTGGAACGAACCGATCAACAATTGCAACCTATCATGGCAACACTTGCTGAACAGCGAGCAGCCACCAGCAATTTGTCGCTAGCTGATATTCAACCCGTGCTAAATCAAATTGCGGAAAAAATCGATATTGCCGAGCAAGAAGTCCTTAGCCTGGAAAACAAACTGGCTAAACAACAGCAATATCAAGATAAATTTAAAACCCTGCAAGCGCAAGCGGTTGAACAGCAGCGCTTGTTTACTGAAGCAGATGCCGAAATACAGCTAATCAACGACGATCCAGCCAGCTTTAAACGTCAGATGCAGCAGGTCATGATTGATAAGCTATTATCGCAAACCAATCAAATTCTGGAAAAGCTCAGCGGACGCTATTACGTTCGCAGCGGCGCCAGCGACTTAGGCCTTGCTTTGGAAATTGAAGATACCAAACAAAAAAATGTCCGACGTTTGCCGCAAACTTTATCAGGCGGCGAAAGTTTTGTGGTTAGTTTGGCGCTAGCCCTAGGCTTGTCTGAAATCGCCAACAACGGCAAAGCCATAGACTCGCTCTTTTTGGATGAAGGTTTTGGAAATCTGGATGCCGATTCGTTATATCTGGCTATGAGCACCCTAGAAAGCTTAAAGACTCACGGCAAAACTGTCGGTATTATTTCGCATGTGGATGCAGTGAAAAAACGCATTAAAACCCAAATCGAGCTGGTAAAAAAACCTAATGGTCTCAGCGAACTAAAAATGGTTGCCTGATAGGCAAGCAGTAACTAGCCAAAAGGCAGTTGCTGCTTGGCGTTTAATAAGATTATTGACCCACCATTGCAGGACCATAAGTGGTTTCTGCATAAAAGTCGTCCCAAACAAATGCCGGATCTACTATCGGATAGGTTGGAATCGGCGCCGTCAGCAAATCTAACGCACCCACACCCATGCGTCCAATCGTTTGCAGCAAACCCTTGAAAGAGCCGCCCGCCACACCCCAGATAATATTGCTATCGTTACTAACAATAATGATATTTTTTGGAATCTCAGCTACTGCTGTAGTCATATTCCCAAAACCACTGAGCAGCTTTCGTCCAACTGTTTGACCGTAGCTTTCAGACTGCTCGGCTTGCGCTGGATTAATAGCTGCCAAAAAGCCAATCAGCAAGAGTAAGGCAAGGGAATGGGTATTCAGTTTCATATCTTTTCCTGTGAATTGAGCGCGATAGCAGGCAATTTTAGCTTAACAAAAACAAGCTTGGTAAACAGCTTGCGCATGCATAGTGGTCATGCATACGCATATAAACACTTAAGACCTTACGCCTACTATATTCGGAAAAAAGTATAGCAGAGCCTGAAAATTTTATTTTTTCAGCGCTTTGGCAAAGGCATTGCTCATACTATTTTGCAGTATTGGTTGCGATTTGGGCTTAACTTTATGATTGGTTTTTTGCGGCTTTTCACTTGGCACGATATCGTTGCTATCAACACTTTTCTTCATGCTCAAAGATATTCGCTGCCGCGCCACATCGACCTCTAAAACGCGCACTTTCACCATGTCGCCGGCTTTCACCACGCTACGTGGGTCTTTGACAAAATCATCTGCCAAATGCGAAATATGTACTAAACCATCCTGATGCACACCAATATCGACAAAGGCACCAAAATTGGCCACATTGGTCACAACCCCTTCCAGCGTCATGCCGGGCTGTAAATCGGTGACCTTCTCTACGCCTTCTTTGAATTGCACACTTTTGAATTCAGGCCGCGGGTCACGTCCAGGTTTTTCCAGCTCTTGCAGAATATCGCTAACTGTGGGTAATCCAAATGCGCTGCTAATGTAATTAGCCGGGTTTAAACTACGTAAAAACTGACTCTGACCGATCAAGTCCCGGATTGATTTACCAGTGTCGTCCAGAATGGCATTCACCAGCGGATAAGCTTCAGGATGCACGGACGAGGCATCCAGTGGATTATCGCCACTCATTATGCGCAAAAAACCAGCGGCCTGTTCAAAAGCCTTATCCCCCAGACGCGGCACTTTTTTCAGTTGGCTTCGGTTCAGGAACGGACCGTTGCTATTTCGAAAGCTCACTATGTTTTCACTGATACTGGCTGTCAAACCGGAAACTTGCTTCAACAAAGGCACGGATGCAGTATTCACATCCACACCCACTGCGTTCACACAATCTTCCACTACTGTATCCAGCATGCGCGCCAACTGCACTTGATTGACATCATGCTGATACTGGCCGACGCCAATGGCTTTGGGATCGATTTTAACTAATTCTGCCAGTGGGTCTTGTAAGCGGCGCGCAATAGAGACCGCACCACGTAGCGACACATCCAGCTCGGGAAATTCTTTGGCGGCCAATTCCGACGCGGAATAAACTGATGCACCAGCTTCTGAGACCATGATTTTTTGAATAGGCAAATCTTTGTGCTGCTTCATCAGATCGGCAACCAGTTGATCGGTCTCGCGGGAGGCTGTACCGTTGCCGATACTGACCAGTGTTACCTGATGCTGCTTTATCAGTCGGGCTAATATCGCTATCGATTGATCCCACTGATTTTTCGGGGCATGCGGATAAATGGTATCGGTCGCCAAGACTTTGCCAGTAGTATCAACCACAGCCACTTTGACCCCTGTACGAATACCCGGATCGAGACCCATAGTGGTTTTATGCCCTGCGGGTGCCATTAATAGTAAATCGCGCAAATTATTGGCAAACACTCGAATCGCTTCTAATTCAGCCGCTTCGCGCAATCTAAGTTTCAAGTCCAGATCGATTCGGGTAAACAGTTTGATTTTCCAGGCAAATCGAGCTGTTTCCGCCAACCAGGCATCTGCTGGCTTGCTGATATCCTTAATCGCAAGCTGCTGACAAACAAACTGGGTACAGAGTTGATGTTCTTCCTGATCCAATTCTGCCGGTTTTAGCGTCAGCGAAAGTACATCTTCATTACGGCCACGAAAGATAGCCAGTGCACGATGTGAAGGAATGGTATTGATCGCTTCGCTGTAATCGAAATAATCCTTAAACTTAGCCGCCTCAGTTTCTTTGCCACTGACGACAGTAGAATGCAAAATACCTTTACGCCAGATGCGTTCGCGTAATTCAGACAATAATTCGGCATTTTCAGAGATGCGTTCCATCAAAATTTGCCGTGCGCCATCCAAAGCAGCTGCCACATCCATCACGGCTTTATCGGCATTAACATATGCCTGGGCTATTTGTTCGGGTATCAAAGCACGGTCAGCCATCAAGGCATCAGCCAACGGCTCCAGGCCCGCTTCACGCGCTATTTGTGCTTTGGTACGACGTTTGGGTTTATAGGGTAGATATAAATCTTCCAGTAAGGTTTTGCTATCGGCTAGCTTAATGGCTCGTTCCAATTCAGGCGTCAGCTTGTCTTGAGTAGCTATGCTTTCCAGAATGGTCTTGCGTCTATCATTAAGTTCGCGCAAATAACTCAAACGCTCTTCTAGTCTCCGTAACTGGGTATCATCTAAACCATTGGTCGCTTCTTTACGATAACGGGCAATAAACGGCACCGTAGCACCTTCGTCCAATAAAGCCACTGCTGCAGCTACTTGTTGAGATGTTACCGAGAGTTCTTCGGCAATACGCTGGATAACGTCCATTTTTTTCGGGTAATTTTTAGGGAAGAAGGGATTTCAACGGCTCAACTAGGCATTGTTATGAAAAGCATCGAGAAAGTATTCACAGACTAGGTGAAAACGTACATTCATCTGTCGGAGCGATGCAACGCCTTCATGACCGTTAGCATGAAACACGGCGATTTACGGCAAACTGGAAATGAAAAAACCAAGACTCTAAACATAAAAAAGCCATCTCTTGCCGCAGCAAGAGATGGCTGAACTAACTTAATATTTATTATTATTGTAAGTTTTGCTTATTCTGCGTCTTTCAAAACGTCGTTGTTGAAGTCTTTGTGACCTTTCAACACTTGAGCTTCAGCCGCAGCTGTAGTTTCGCCTGAATAATTTTCCAAATGTTTAGTTTCATCAGCTTTCAACAGAAATACGCCGATGATAGCAACCAGAGTAACGCCGATGACGACAGCCATTGTGTTATCTTTTTCTTGTTCAGCCATTTTTAAATCCTCATTAAATTGTTGTAATAGTAATTAAGCCCTTAATTAAGGGGCAACTCGAGTTACATGTCGAAAATTAGTATTTTTTTTGGTCGACGGTGCATTTTTTACACTTAATTTTGTTTTGTGTCAAAACAAAATTGTAAAAGATGCCTTAAACCCCATTGTCCGGTAAAGTAATAGACTAAAAATTAAGGAGTCTAAACCGTGTTTGAAGTTGCTGAATTAGGCCACACTGTTGAAAAATCGCTGTATAAAGAAAAATCAGCACAGCTGCGCACCCAACTGCTAACGATACAACACCAACTAAAAAGCTGCCCATTTTCAGTCATCATTATCATTTCAGGTGTTGACGGCGGTGGCAAAGGTGAAGTGATTCATAAACTTAACGAATGGCTGGACCCTCGCCATATGCGCACTATCGCCCTCGGCGAAGCTAGCGACGAAGAACGTGAGCGCCCTACATTCTGGCGTTATTGGCGCACGCTTCCTGCCAAGGGCACGATAGGGGTTTATGTCGGTTCATGGTATAGCGACCCCATTGCGCAAAGGGTTTATCAAAAAGTTGATGACAACGCTTTGCAAACCGAGTTGACACAAATCAATCAACTGGAAAAGTTATTAGCGGACGACAACACATTAATTATCAAATGCTGGCTGCATCTTAAAAAAGCAGATCAGGCCAAACGACTAAAATCGCTTGCCAAAAATCCCGCCACAAAATGGCGGGTGACAGACAAGGATAGACAGCATTTAGGCTTGTATGACGAATTTATCGGCGTTGCTGAACAAGTGCTGACCGAAACCAGCAAATCTTACGCGCCCTGGTTAATCGTAGAAGGCTCGGACATCCGATACAGCAGCCTAACTGTCGGCCAACATGTGTTTGAGCGTATCGAGCAACATATACAGCAATATGACGCCACCCTATCCACAGCTACGGATCTGCAAAACTCATCCAACAACAGCCTGATAGAGCAATACAATCTGCTTGATTCACTGGATTTAAGCTTGAAACTGGGCAAATCCTACTATAAAAAACAACTGGAAAAATATCAGGGTAAGCTTAACGAACTAAGCCGACATGCATTGGCTGCTAATCGTTCCAGCATCCTGGTGTTCGAAGGCTGGGACGCTGCCGGCAAAGGCGGCGCCATTAGACGCCTGACAGAATCCATGGATGCACGGCATTATCAAGTTATCCCCATCGCCGCCCCCACTGACGAAGAGCGCTCACATCATTATCTCTGGCGTTTCTGGCGACACATTCCACGCGCAGGCCAGGTGACTATTTACGACCGTAGCTGGTATGGCCGGGTGCTAGTAGAGCGAGTCGAAGGCCTAGCCAAAAACAGCCATTGGCAACGCGCTTATTCGGAAATCGTCAATTTTGAAGAAGCCTTGCTTGCGCACGGTATAGTCATTATGAAATTTTGGCTGCATATCGATAAAGACGAACAAATTGACCGCTTTAAGCGACGCGAACAAATCAGCTATAAACAATTCAAAATCACCGATGAAGACTACCGTAACCGTGAAAAATGGGACGATTACCAAAAAGCCGTCAACGAAATGATCGCTCGCACCAGCACCAGTAAATCGCCTTGGTTACTGGTAGAATCCAATGACAAATATTATGCCCGCATCAAAATCATTAAAGCCTATTGTGAGCGCCTGGAGAAAATGCTCGATGAAATCAACTGACTTACATACGCCTGCATATCGACAGCTAGTAAAAACCACCCTGTTGCTCATAGTAATGGGGCTTAATGGATGCAGTTATATTATTGGCTCTGCGACCGAAGATTTTACTGACAACCTAAAACAAACCGTTCTCAACCATAACGACCCTGATACAGTTGCCGACGCCTTGCCCGCCTACCTCATCATGCTGGAAGCATCAGCAACCGGCGACGCAGAAAATGAAAGCCTTTTGTTTGCAACCGCGAATATGTATGGCGCTTATATAAGCCTGTTGCCAGATGACGAGATACGTAAACAACGCTTGAGTCGCAAAAGCCTGGATTTTGCCTTACAAGGCGGTTGTTTGCACGATCAAAACTGGTGTGGTTTGCAGCAAAAATCATTTGATGATCTGCGTTCACTGATCGCACAAACCGATATTGACGACATCGACAGCCTTTACAGTATTTCCGCCGCCTGGACTGCTTGGATACAAGCCAACAAAAGCGACTGGAACGCCATTGCACAACTGGCTCAAGTCAAGTTGATCTTAAAACGAGTGCTAGAATTAGACGAAACCTACAAACAAGGCACTGCCCATGTCTATATGGCAGTAATGGAAAGCCTGATACCAGAGACTTTGGGCGGGAAACCCGAATTAGCCCAACAACACTTTCAACGCGCCTTGCAATTGGCGCCGGATAATCTAATGATCAATGTATTGTATGCTAAATATTACGCTCGCATGGCTTTTGATCGTGATTTGCACGACAATTTATTAAAAAAGGTGTTAAAAGCAAATGTCGCTGCACCCGGCCTGACGTTGATCAATACCCTGGCACAGCAACAAGCACAACAATTGCTCGATAACGCCAACGATTATTTTTAAAACGAAGCATATCATCATGAAATCTAATTTATTTAAATTCCTGGCTTTTTCCTTACTCTTTCTATGCTCACAAATCGCATCCGCAGTGACGCTGAAAATCGCCACACTGTCGCCTGACGGCTCCTACTGGATGCAAAAAATGCGCGCAGGCGCTGAAGAAATCGAAAAGCAGACTGATGGCCGGGTTAATCTGAAGTTTTATCCTGGCGGCGTAATGGGTGATGACGCTACCGTATTACGCAAAATTCGTTTACACCAACTGCAAGGCGCAGCAGTTACCAGTGGTGTATTAAATGGGGTTTATCCCGACATCCAGCTTTACAACCTGGTATTGCTGTTCCAAAACGAACAGGAAGTCGATTACGTACGCCAAAAAATGGATGCCGAACTGATGCAAGGTATGGAGCAACAGGGCATGGTAGCCTTAGGATTTGCCAACGTGGGTTTTGCTTACTTAATGTCAACCACCCCGATCCGCACACTGGACGACATGCGCAGTCAAAAAGCCTGGGCACCGGATGACAATAAAATCGCCATCAATGCTTTCCAGGCTTTCGATATTTCCCCTACGCCTCTTCCTCTGCGCGATGTATTGATGGGCTTACAAACTGGCATGATCAATGTCGTCACCGGCTCTCCAGTTGGCGCCTTGGCTTTGCAATGGCACAGCAAAATCAAATATGTCACTGATTTACCCATGCTATACCTGTTTGGCGTCCTAACTATCGACAAGCCTGCCTTTGATGAAATCGCTGCGGCTGATCAACAAATCGTGCGCGAGACTATGGCGCGCGTGATCAAAGAAATTGACCAGCACAGCCGCGAGGACAATCAACAGGCTATTGCTGCTCTGCAAAATCAAGGCATTCAATTTATCAAACCCACGCCGGAAGCGGAGGCAGAATTTAAACAAAAAATTGCCGCCACCAACAGCGAGTTTGAAAAAACTGCAGATCTAAGCCCTGATAAAACTGCAAAACTGCATCAGTATTTAGCCGAAATCAGGGCTCAAGCCCAACCCTGATCTTATGAGCATACTGGTTAAATTACATCAATGTCTGCTAAAAGCCGAGAATCTGTTACTGGTCACTATAGTCCTCTCGCTGATTATGATCGCCGTCGCCCAAATCCTTATGCGTAATGTAATGGGTGGCGGCTTGCTGTGGGCTGATGCCTACACCCGCATCAGCGTGCTTTGGATTGCCATGCTGGGCGCCATGCTCGCCAGTCGGCAGCGCAACCATATAGCCATCGACATCGTTGTGCAGCGCTTACCTACACGTTGGCGCGGTCTTGCCCAGCGTATCAGTAATGGCTTAACCGGACTGGTGTGTTTTGTAGCGGCCTGGTTTAGCAGCGACTTTTTGCTGCAAGAGTTCGCCTATGCCGATAAAGCATTTGCCGATATTCCCAACTGGCTGTGCGAAGCTATCATTCCGTTTGCCTTTATTGTCATTGCCTTGCGATACAGCATTGCTGCCTTAATTGGCGACAAACATTCCGCTTAATCACATGACGCTGATTCTTACAATCCTTTTATTATTGATGCTGCTATTGGGTGCGCCGCTGTTTGCTGTGATCCTGGCGGCCACCATTTTAGGTTTTTACAGTAGTGGAATTGATCTGACAGTCATAACTGCCGAGCTGTATCGCATCGCCAACACACCGTTGTTAGTTGCCCTACCCTTATTCACCTTGTCGGGTTACTTGTTATCGGAAAGCAACACATCAGAACGTCTACTGCGGCTTACCCGAGCCTGGTTTGGCTGGATGCCGTTTGGATTAGCCGTTATTTCGCTGTTAACCTGCGCCGCCTTTACCGCCTTTACCGGCGCCTCCGGTGTGACAATTATCGCCCTGGGCGCATTGCTGCTACCCGTTTTAATCAAAGAAGGTTATGACGCCAAATTCAGTCTAGGATTGGTCACAACATCCGGTAGTCTGGGCTTGCTGTTACCGCCCTCTGTGCCGTTGATTTTGTATGGCATCATAGTTCAGCAAATCAACATCGGCGAGCGATTCACCCTGACACAATTATTTATGGCAGGCATATTGCCCAGCCTATTAATGATTGCATTATTGACGCTATGGGCGCTCTGGGCTAACCGGCATGTGACTCTAGATAAAACCGAATTCAACTGGCCGGAAGCGTTTTCAGCCATAAAAGCTATTGCCTGGGAACTACCATTACCCTTATTCATCATCGGCGGCATTTTTGGCGGGTTTCTGGCGATATCAGAAGTCGCAGCTGCCACGGCTTTGTATGTATTGATCGTTGAAGTTTTTGTTTATAAAGAAATCCGCTTGGCCGGCTTAAGCAAAGTCATGAGCGAATCCATGCAAATGCTGGGTGGTATTCTGTTGATTCTGGGTGTATCGATGGCGTTCACCAACTTTTTGATAGACGCCGAAGTGCCGATGCAGTTATTTGAATGGATCAAAAGCCATGTTGATAACAAACTTAGTTTTTTATTGTTGCTAAACCTGTTTTTACTAGTGCTAGGGGCTATTCTGGATATTTTTTCAGCTCTAGTGATAGTAGTGCCCCTGATCGTGCCGATTGCCGTCAGTTATGGCATACACCCCATACATTTAGGCATAATATTCTTGGCTAATATGCAGATTGGCTATCTAACCCCACCTGTAGGGATGAATTTATTCATTGCCAGCTATCGCTTCAATAAATCCATTAGCGAACTCTACCAGGCCACGTTACCGTTTATGCTGATTTTATTAGTCGCAGTTTTTATTATTACCTATGTGCCATGGCTGAGCACCTGGTTTTTAAGCCAATAAGCCTTTCATAACAACATGCTCAAACACCTGCATCTGTTTCTGGTTATCTTGGTAAGTATTAGCTTCCTAAGCCGGATATTTCTTGCTGAATTTAAACCAAAAACCCTGCAACAAAAATGGCTAAAAATCTGGCCGCACATTATCGACAGCCTATTATTATTCAGCGGCATTGCTTTAATTGTTCAAGGCAATTGGCTGGCAGGTGATTATGACTGGCTATTGACTAAGATTGCCCTGGTAATTGTCTATATCGGCCTAGGCATGCTGGCAATGCGCCAACAAAACCCTTCGCGCTGGCTAATTTCGACAGCAGCTATTGCCTGTTTGTTGTTAATCGGCAAAATTGCTGTCAGTAAAAAAATATTTCTGTTTTTTTAATCCATTCATCACCTTACGGTCACACCCAATCTAACGCCAGTTATTACGCGGGATACACGCTTTTTCGCTCTCCGTAATTGTGGCCACATGGCAACAGATGATGCCCCAAAGCCACGAAAAAGATTGCCAAAGCCATTTTCCTAAGTTAACCTGAGCTTCCTTTTATCAATTACATAATGTAAGGAGGTAGAGGATGCGAAAGAAGAATAGGTGGCTCCTAAAAGCCATACTCTCGGTTTCGTTGATGTCCTTTTATTCTATCAGTGTTGCCAAAGTTGAAAAACAAGGCGACACACAATACCGTAAAGCCGGTAAAGCATCATATTACAACGACAAGTATCATGGCCGAACCACAACAAGTGGTGAAATCTATGACAAAAACGCTCTCACTGCCGCTCATAACAAGTTACCACTGGGCACAGAGTTACGCGTTACCAACCTGAAAAACAATCACTCTGTGGTTGTAACTGTCAATGACCGCTTAGCTAAATCTAATAAGCGTTTAATTGATGTATCTAAAAAAGCCGCTAAAGAGCTTGGATTTCTCCATGCCGGGCTTACCAACGTAAAAATTGAAATTTTAAGCATGGGTTAATGTTTGAATTTTTACCAACCCAAAAAAAAGCCCGGCGTAAGCCGGGCTTTTTTTTGGGTTAAAAACTTAGTCTTCGCCGCCGAACACACCTAACAATTGCAGCAAACTAGTGAACAAGTTATATAACGAGACATATAACGAGACAGTCGCCATAATATAATTAGTTTCACCGCCGTGGATGATCTCACTGGTTTGGTACAAAATCAGACCAGACATCAGTAAAATAAACATCGCTGAAACGGCCAAGTTCAATGCAGGTATTGAAAACAGCATTGCGGCTAAACCAGCAAGAAATGCCACCAGTATACCGACCATCAGGAAACCGCCCATAAAACTGAAATCCTTTCTGGTTGTCAACGCATAAGCCGACAAGCCTAAAAAGATCACCCCGGTACCGCCTAAGGCAGTCAGGATTAACTCATGACCATTGCTAAAGGCTTGTACATACATATTCAACATAGGCCCCAGCGTCATCCCCATGAATCCGGTCAAGGCAAACACACACAAAATACCCCAAGCGCTGTTACTGAATTTGGTGGTTAAAAACAGCAAACCAAAATATCCAACTAAGGTCACTATCATGCCTGGATACGGCAAATTCAAGGTCATTGCTACCGCAGCCATCGCCGCACTAAACAGCAACGTCATTGACAACAACAAGTAAGTATTTCTGAGAACTTTGTTAGTCTCAAGAATACCGGCTTCAGATCGAATAGCGGTATTTAATCGCATAGTTTTTTCCTCTTTAATGAATAATAACTGATTGATAGGACATTACAATGGCGGTAGAGTTTCCGAAAATTGCCGTCCATGGCCTTAGTATAAACAACAAACAGCGTAAAACCTATGTCAGCACAAACACCCTATGACTTTATTGGCGGCGAACCCGCCATCCGCAGCCTGGTCGACAGATTCTATTTTTACATGGACATACTGCCGGAAGCGCAGGACATACGATCCATGCACCAAACTAATCTGGCCTCGGCTAAAGACAAGTTATTTAAATTTTTATCGGGTTGGTTGGGCGGGCCTAATTTATTTATTGAAGAATTCGGCCACCCTATGCTGCGCATGCGGCATTTTCCGTTCAAAATAGGCCCATCCGAACGCGACCAATGGATGCTATGCATGAACAAGGCACTGGATGAAATATCGATGGATCCACGCTTGCACACTAACATTCAAAGCGCGTTACAAAACCTGGCTACTCACATGATTAATCAAGAACCCAGCAACAGCTTAGAAACTGCTGAATAACCCACCCCGGAAAAACGCCCTTGAACCCACTCAGCGAACTCCCATTAAAGTACCAAATCCGTCGCAGTGAACGAGCCAAAAAAACCCGCATCATCGTTACGACTGATAAAATTGAAGTCGTGGCCCCGCCTAAGATTTCAGATCGACGTATCCAAGCATTTGTTTCAGCACAGCAAAATTGGATCCTGGATGCATTGAAACGGGTCCGACATCGCGCTCAAACAACCCCCTCACTGGCACCCGCTCTATATGTCGAAGGGGCAGACGTGCCTTTTCAGGGCCAGCATATACCGCTAACCATCAAACCCACCACAGCTAAACGCCTACGCGTGCAATTTACCGATCAGCGTTTTGAGGTTTATTTGCCTGCCAGCCAAACAGAAAACAGCTCAGCACAGATTAAAACAGCCCTGGAATCCTGGATGAAACAGCATACGCGGCAACTGGCTTTGCAGCTAATAGATAAACACAGCCCTAAACACCAACTATTTCCGCGCAACCTTAGAATCAAAACCCAGAAATCTCGCTGGGGAAGTTGTGGCCCATACAATGATATCAACCTGAATTGGCTATTGCTTTTGGCACCGCCTGTGATTATGGAATATGTGGTGATACATGAGTTATGTCATATCAAACACAAAAATCACTCGCAAGACTTCTGGCAACTGGTGGCCGCACACATGCCGGATTATCTACAGCACCGACATTGGCTAAAACAGCATGGCGCCAGCCTGATGCGAGGCTTGTGATGCTAAAAAAATCGGCTTTTTATCTATTGGTGACTGTCTTTATTTTTGCCGGACAATTTTTGCTCAGTAGCAACCTGGTAACGGGTCTGCCACCACGTATAGAACAAACTACTCTCAACGGGCAAGAACCTATGCAAAGCCTTGCAAAAGGCCCAGCCTTATTATATTTCTGGGCTGAATGGTGTGGCGTCTGTCGCACTATGCAAGACAATGTGAATGCCGTATTACAAGACTATCCTGGCATGACTGTAGCTGTGCGTTCGGATGAACGGCAAAAACTATCTGCTTATTTAGCCGAAAACCAACTGAACTGGCCGACGATCAATGATGGCGATGGCGCTATTGGCCAACGTTATGGTATTCGTGGTGTGCCCGCACTATTTTTTATCAACAAAAAAGGTGACATCGTATTCACCAGCATCGGCTATACCAGCGAATGGGGTCTGCGCATCCGCTTGTGGCTGGCAGGTCTGTTTTAAGCTTGTATCTGCAACTCAAAGTCAAAATAGACATTTTTACTAAGCTAAATTTGATTTTCCATATTCAACAAAATGCCATTCCACAAGTGGTACTATTGACAGTGCTCACTAATATAAATAGCATGACCGCCATTTTAGCCAAATCCATGTGCTACCGAACGTATAATAATTACTACTCATGACAGCAACACATTCAACCACAGCGTCGGCAACCATTGATTTTGACTCGATCAAAAACTTAACAGCCACAGAAACTCGCGCCGTCGACCAACTGATACTTAAAGAACTCAGCTCGGATGTGGTTCTGATCAACCAAATCGGTCATTACATTATTGGTAATGGAGGCAAGCGTTTACGTCCCATGCTGTTATTACTGGCTGCCAAAGCACTGGGCAAAGCCAATGATCATCATCTGATTTTGGCAGCAGTCATCGAATTCATTCACACCGCCACTTTGTTGCATGATGATGTGGTCGACGAATCGGTACTACGCCGAGGCAAAGAATCTGCCAACGCTGTCTGGGGTAATGCTGCCAGCGTATTGGTCGGGGATTATTTATATTCCAGTGCTTTTGAAATGATGGTGCGCACCAACAATATGCGCGTGATGGAAATTTTATCCAAAACCACTACTGCCATTGCCGAGGGCGAAGTATTGCAGCTACTCAATTGCAATAACCCTGACACCAGCGAAGAAAAATACCTGGATGTCATTGCACGTAAAACGGCTATATTATTTAGTACTGCCACCCGTTTAGCTGCTGTTATTTCCGCTAGCGACGATAAAACTGAACAAGCGCTGACCATCTATGGCCAACAACTAGGAGTTGCGTTTCAATTGATTGATGACGCCCTGGATTACAAAGCCAGCACCGAAGAATTAGGCAAAAACCTTGGCGATGATTTAGCCGAAGGCAAGCCCACTTTGCCATTGATTTACGCCATCGAACACGGCAGTCCGGAACAAGCACAAATTATTATTGATGCCATCCGTCACGGTTCCAGAGATGCATTCAACGCAGTCTACGAAGTTGTCAAAGCAACTAATGCGATTGAATACACCGAACAATGCGCCGAACAGGCTGCGGCCAAAGCCATCGACGCCTTGCAATGTCTGCCAGATTCAGAATACAAAACAGCCCTAGAGCAACTGGCTCGTTTCTCTGTGCAACGCGATCATTAGTTCGCCTCTTGCAGCATCCCAGCCAGTTGCTGAATACTTTCAAGCATAATGACATAGCGTCTTTCCAACTTTTCTAATAATTGTTGCAGCATCTCAGACGCTTGGCTTTCAGAAGAGTCCGCAAAAGCCATTGAAAAACGCTCTTCCAATTGACTGATCATATCCAAATCGACCATCGCATCCAATTCGATTAAAACATCATCGACCCGCATCTTCTCGACAAAATTGCTTTTCTTCAACATCGACATCCGCGACCTTAAAACTTTGCAGAGCCGTAAAACCCTTGTTACCAGCTCTTTAAGCTCATCTAGCAGCGTTAGTTGCGCAGACAATATCAATAGCTCCTCAGCCACTCGCTCAATATCGCTTAATACTAATTTGCAGCGTTTTTTGCTTGTTTTCACTTTTGTCAGCTCTCAAATATAGAAACAACCATCTAAATCATGGATTTTGCCTTATTAACTTAACAAAATCCGATACTTGTAAATAATCCTAACAAGCCCACAGCGAATAGTAATCGCAAAAACCAAAACCCATTGTTTTATAAGCTTTTTATTTGACTCACCCACCAGCCTAAGCTTGCATTTAAACCATTAATCATTTACCTTATCTACCACCTTAAAGGCTAGGGGTGCTTTCATCATGAACTACATTGCCGTGAAAGCTGAGAAAAACCCTTTGAACCTGACCCGGTTAATGCCGGCGTAGGAAAGCCCGATCTTACCTGCGCTCGCGATTTTTGTTATTCATGCCCTTTGGGTATTTTGGAGTACTGCATGAGCGCCGTCCGTAATGAAATTACTACTGATACCGGTAGTAGCGTAAGAATTGATTCCTACCCCGCATCAGAAAAAATCTATATCCCGGGCAGCCGACCCGACATCCAAGTGCCGATGCGTAAAATTTCCCTGTCGGATACCCCGGCGCATTTCGGCGCCGAAAAGAATCCACCGATATATGTTTACGACACCTCAGGGGTTTACACTGATCCGAATATTGATGTCAACCTACATCAAGGACTGGGATCGATACGCAGTGCCTGGATAGCAGAGCGCGGCGATACCGAACTGCTAAGCGGCCCCAGCTCCAAATTTGGACATGAGCGCCTGCATGACCCCAAAACATCTCACTTGCGTTTCGAACTGACTCGCGACCCGCGCCGCGCAAAATCCGGCCACAACGTTTCGCAAATGCATTATGCCCGTAAAGGCATCATAACGCCGGAAATGGAATACATCGCCATCCGCGAAAACCAAAACCTGGAAGCCATGCGTGACAGCTATAAAGGTCAACATCCCGGCTTTTCCTACGGCGCATCGATACAATCCTCGATCACGCCGGAATTTGTCCGTTCCGAAGTCGCTCGCGGCCGCGCCATTATCCCGGCCAATATCAATCACCCGGAACTGGAGCCTATGATTATAGGCCGTAATTTCCTGGTCAAAATCAATGGCAATCTGGGCAATTCTGCTGTCACCTCCTCAATTGAAGAAGAAGTGGAAAAAATGCTGTGGGGCATACGCTGGGGTGCAGACACCATCATGGATTTATCCACCGGTAAAAACATTCACGAAACCCGCGAATGGATTTTGCGCAACTCGCCAGTCCCGATTGGCACCGTACCGATTTATCAAGCCCTGGAAAAAGTCGACGGTAAAGCCGAAGATCTGACTTGGGAAATTTTCCGTGACACCCTGATCGAGCAAGCCGAACAAGGGGTGGATTATTTCACCATCCACGCCGGCGTGCGCTTGCACCACGTCCCCATGACTGCCAAACGTATGACCGGCATTGTTTCCCGCGGCGGATCCATCATGGCCAAATGGTGTTTAGCGCACCATACCGAAAGCTTTTTGTATACGCATTTCGAAGATATCTGCGACATCATGAAAGCCTACGACGTATCGTTCTCACTAGGCGACGGCCTGCGTCCAGGCTCTATTTACGACGCCAACGACGAAGCCCAATTCGGCGAACTGGAAACCCTGGGTGAATTAACCCAAATCGCCTGGAAACACGATGTACAAACCATGATCGAAGGTCCTGGTCATGTGCCGTTGCAAATGATCAAGATCAACATGGAAAAACAATTGGAAGATTGTTTTGAAGCGCCGTTCTACACCTTAGGCCCACTCACTACTGACATAGCACCCGGTTACGACCACATCACCTCAGCCATCGGCGCCGCCAACATCGGCTGGTACGGTTGCGCGATGCTTTGCTATGTCACGCAAAAAGAACACTTGGGCTTACCCAACAAACAGGACGTGCGTGAAGGCATTGTGACTTACAAAGTTGCCGCCCACGCCGCCGACTTGGCTAAAGGCCATCCTGGCGCACAAATCCGTGATAACGCCATGTCGAAAGCCCGTTTTGAATTCCGCTGGGAAGATCAATTCAACATCGCCCTGGACCCGGAAAAAGCCCGCTCTTTCCATGATGAAACCCTGCCTAAGGATTCAGCTAAAGTCGCGCATTTTTGCTCGATGTGCGGTCCGCACTTTTGCTCGATGAAAATCAGTCAGGACGTACGCGAATACGCGACGGAAAAAGGCTTAAAAGATGAAGAGGCGCTACAAAAAGGCATGGAAGAAAAATCCAAGCAATTTTTAGAAGAAGGCGCGGCGATTTATCACGAAGTTTAAAGCTGTCGAAAAATATTACAACTTTAACTAATAAACCTAATGCCATGGATGGCAGGTGGTTAGGCGATAATGCCGATTTTATTGGGCATCGGTTGGGTAAAAGTTAAGATCATTTGGGATTTAGCTGTCGAACAATCTTACACACGTCATTAAGTAACAAAACGATGGAATTCAGCCATTCCCAGGGCGATGTAGCTGGATGCAGGCACTACAAGCTTGTATAAAATATAAAAACAAGCATTTACCTGTCGACAAACATTACAACAACCAACAGCCGATCTCGCCATCCTAATGATTTCAATGAACTTTATAAAGCGGCACAAATAATGCTTAAACTTTTTGAGGCGTTATCATACCGCTAACTAGCTTGCAAAACAGCTAGGCGGCCTTCATATAGCTTCAAAATTTATACCCTTCTTTCCTTGAATCATTTTCTTGAGATATACATGATTAGTAAATCAACAAAAGGCCTGGCCTTATCTTTATTGCTTGTATCTGGCGCCAGCCAAGCCGGCGTATGGGCTCCTACCGACGGTGATAGCAATTTCTTCGATCTCGACACATTGATTTTCGGAACAAGCACCAATGAGTTCGGCATTTTCGAAGATACCGCCAGCATTGGCGCCACTCCAAAACTAGTTTTCACCGGCGGCGCAACCATATCTTTTGCCCAAAACGGTGTAAATTGGGATATTAGCAATGGCTTGAGTTCATCTACATTACTGGGCTCTTATAACTTTCAAATTGGTTATAACCGTAACGGCACTTGGGAATTTGAAGCCGCAACTGCTCCGATTGCATTTCTAGGCAATGGCGCATGGGAGCTAGCTTTCACAGGCCAAGGTAACTTGAAAAAACTATACGCTATCGATATCCAACCATCTACAGCACAAGCTGACTTTCCTGTACCGCTTCCACCTGCAGCTTGGTTAATGGGCAGTGCTTTGCTGGGCTTAATAGGTGTAGGTAGACGTAAAAAAACTGCTTAAGTTTTAAGCTCCTTAACGGGTAACTCAGTTACCCGTTATTTCCAGTTCATTGAGATTTTGTAACACCTCACCAGCTTCGATTCAAAAACACCTAGCCATGAAAGGTAGGTCGTTTTATGACATAATCAGCACCTCATTTTTAATGCTGTTTTTGTCCATGTCTAATCGTAAAATCCTTGCTACCAGCGCCTTACCTTATGCCAACGGCCCGATTCACTTAGGCCACCTTGTCGAATACATACAAACCGATATCTGGGTACGCTTTCAAAAAATGCGTGGACATGAATGTCATTATGTCTGTGCGGACGACACCCACGGCACACCGATCATGTTGCGCGCAGACCGCGAAGGCATTACCCCGGAACAATTAATTGCTCAGGTTGAACAGGAACATAGAGACGATTTTGATGCCTTTGGCGTGGCATTCGACCATTACCACAGCACGCATTCAGAAGAAAACAAAACCCTGTCCAGCCTGATATACAAGCGTTTACGCGATGGCGGCCATATCAACAGCCGCAGCATCACCCAGGCTTTCGATCCGGTGAAAAACATGTTTTTACCCGATCGCTTCATCAAAGGCGACTGTCCGAAATGCGGCGCAGCCGATCAATACGGCGACAACTGCGAAGCCTGCGGCGCCACCTACTCGCCGATGGAACTGAAAAACGCGGTATCGGCCATTTCCGGCGAAAAACCCATCGAAAAAGATTCGCTGCATTACTTTTTTAATTTAGCCGATTTCAGCGACATGCTAAACGACTGGACCCGCGCCGGCCATTTGCAAGCCGAAGTCAGTAACAAAATGTCTGAATGGTTAGAAAACGGCCTGCAGGAATGGGACATTTCCCGCGATGCCCCTTACTTTGGTTTTGAAATCCCCGATGCACCGGGCAAGTATTTTTATGTCTGGCTGGATGCACCGATTGGCTATATGGCCAGCAGTAAAGCCTTATGCGACAAACAGGGACTGGATTTCGACAGCTTCTGGGGCAAGGACAGCAACACCGAGCTTTACCACTTCATCGGCAAAGACATCATCTATTTCCACGCTTTATTCTGGCCTGCCATGTTGCACGGTGCCAATTTCCGCACCCCCAGCGCGATTTTTGCTCACGGTTTTTTAACCGTAAACGGCGAAAAGATGTCGAAATCCCGCGGCACTTTTATCAAAGCCCGCACCTATCTCGACCATCTGAATCCGGAATATCTGCGCTATTACTTTGCTGCCAAGCTTAGCGCCGGCATCGACGACATCGACTTGAGCTTTGATGATTTCACTCAACGCGTCAACGCCGACCTGGTAGGTAAAGTGGTCAATATCGGCAGCCGTTGCAGCGGTTTTATCACGAAACGTTTCGACGGCATGCTGTCCAGCGAATGCAGCGAGCCGGATTTATTTCAGCAATTTATCGATGCCGAATCCGATATCGCCGACCTGTATGAAAACCGCGAATTCGGTAAAGCCATGCGCGAAATCATGGCCCTGGCCGACAAAGCCAACCAGTACATCGACGATAAAAAACCCTGGCTGATCGCCAAAGAAGAGGACAAAGACCTGGAGCTGCAACAAGTGTGTAGCGTTGGCTTAAACCTGTTCCGGATTTTAGTAGCCTATTTGAAACCGGTAATTCCTGTTCTAGCAGCCAATGCGGAGCAATTCCTGAATCTGTCTGCACAAGCCTGGCCCAGCGATGCCCAGCCCTTACTGATACATAAGATTAATGCCTTTATTCCCCTGATGACTCGCGTCGATCCGGAAAAAATCGCCGCCATTGTGGAAGCCTCCAAAGAAAACCTGCAGAAAACCCCACAACCGGTAGCCAAGCGTTTTGACCCGATTGCCGAACCGATTGAAATCGACGACTTCGCCAAAATAGACTTGCGCATCGCCAAAATCATCAATGCCGAGCATGTGGAAGGCGCAGAAAAACTACTGCATCTGACCGTCGACATCGGCGACGAAACCCGCAGCATTTTCGCCGGCATCAAATCCGCTTATGCACCGGAAGATTTGATCGGCAAACTGACCGTGGTGGTTGCCAATCTGAAACCGCGCAAAATGCGTTTCGGTTTATCGGAAGGCATGGTGCTGGCGGCAGGACCAGGCGGCAAAGACCTTTGGGTATTATCGCCTGACGATGGCGCCCAAGCCGGCATGCGGGTTAAATAAAGCGACTAACGATGACTGTCACGGCTGAACAAATCGATGCCTTGCTACCACAAACTCAATGTCGCAAATGCGGCTTCGAGGGCTGCAAGCCTTATGCAGAAGCCATAGCCAGCGGACAGGCCGACATCAACCAATGCCCGCCCGGCGGCGAAGCCGGCATTCTAAAGCTATCGACCCTGCTAGGCGTTGCCGCCAAACCGCTAGCCCCGGCATTCGGCGTCGAGCGCCCCAGACTGGTGGCTGTAATCAATGAAGCCGAGTGCATAGGCTGCACCAAATGTTTGCCACCCTGCCCGACCGACGCGATTTTGGGCAGCTCGAAGCACATGCACACCGTCATCGAGGCGGAGTGTACCGGCTGCGAATTATGCGTAGCACCCTGCCCCGTCAACTGCATCAGCATGCAACCTGCGCCCCACCCAGACTGGACACTTAAAGATGCCGATCATAGTCGAATACGTTATCAAGCCAAAAACCTACGGCTAGCCAAACAGGAAACCGAAAAAGCCGAACGCCTGATGCGACAAAAACAATTACTGGCCAAAATCAACAAGACAAAGACTTAAGTCGCAATTAGCTTTATAATGCCGCTTCTTATCAATTGCGCCCGTAGCTCAGCTGGATAGAGCGCGGCCCTCCGGAGGCCGAGGCCAGAGGTTCGAATCCTCTCGGGCGCGCCAATACACTCTCCTTCAAGCCATCTATTTAGCCCTACGCCCAGCATAAAACTAACTATGTCCCACATGGATTCACTCTTCCAAATACGCTTTAACACCCAACATTAAACCCACTTTTCAGCTTACCTTTAACGGCTAAAAAACTGATGCCCGATACCAAAAACCTGCATTGCGAGCTATTTTTAGCGCTAGGCTTCAGCTAATCGCTTTGTTAAAATCTCAGTTTCAGTAACATTAATCGGACATGGTCTGCGCAATTTGTTTTCCCCATTCACCATGCGACAGCAGATACTAAAAAATAAATTTTCTACTTGATCTTTAGAATGAAAGACTAAACGGCTTAACATTTTCTCCCAAACATACCCAATGAACACCCTCAGTCTATTCCGACCCGAAATCCTTGCCATGTCGGCTTACCATGTCGCCGACGCCAGTAACTTCATCAAACTCGATGCCATGGAAAATCCTTATGGCTGGCCGGAAGATATCCAACAAGACTGGCTGGAACATTTAAAAAATTGCCCTATGAACCGTTATCCGGACCCTGAGGCAAAAGATTTATGCAAAGCTTTACGACAAAGCAATGCTTTACCGGAACAATCTAGCTTAATGTTAGGCAACGGCTCAGATGAAATCATTCAGATTTTGATGATGGCATTGCCAAACTCCGCCACAGTATTAGCACCAGAACCCGGTTTTGTGATGTATAAACAAGTAGCGCAAAGCCTGGGCTTACGTTATCAAGGTGTACCATTACTGGCCAACAGCTTTGATTTGGATATGCCAGCCATGCTGGAAGCCATCCGCACTCTACAGCCTAGCTTGATCTTCCTGGCATACCCCAACAACCCTACTGGCAATCTATTCGATACCCAAGCCATAAAAGACATTCTGGCAACCTCGCCCGGTTTAGTCGTGGTCGATGAAGCTTATTCTCCCTTTGCCGATGCTAGTTTCATCGACGAGTTACCCAATTATCAAAATTTATTGGTGATGCGTACAGTCTCTAAACTGGGTTTGGCCGGCTTACGCTTAGGCTACCTGACTGGCAACCCATCCATTCTAGAGCAGTTAAACAAAGTTCGCCTACCCTACAACATCAACTGCCTGACACAAATAACCGCCAGCTTTGCTTTGCAAAATCAACATTTTTTATTGGCTCAAACCGAAACCATTTGCCAACAGCGCAGCCTGGTATTAACCGCACTACAAGCCTTGCCCGGCATCACAGCTTATAGCAGCGCCGCTAATTTCATTTTGTTTAAACTCCTTATAAAATCCGCGGATGACGTGTTCGCTTCCCTGAAAAAACAAGGCATCTTGATCAAAAACCTCTCCCACCAAGGCGGCATGTTAAGTAATAGCTTGCGAGTTACCATAGGTAAACCGGAAGAGAATCAAGCCTTCTTAAAGGCTCTGACTATCGCACTAACTGATCAACTTTAAACAGCTAAATCTTGTTTGCCACACCCTGCCAGCAATAACGCTTTCAATATTTAGGGCCAGTAGGGTATATTTGCTAAAAATTATAATAATTGATGTATCACCAATACATCATCTCTCAACAGGAGTGTTACCTATGAATCCAGAAGGCGTCGATACCTCAAAACGCCAGTTTCTAACCTCGGCATTGTCTGTGGTTGGAGCCGTCGGGGCCGGTTACCTGGCCGTCCCATTTCTTTCCCAAATGCAACCCAGCGCCAAAGCCATGGCTGCCGGCGCTCCTGTTGAAGTTGATCTCAGCAAGATGGAGTCTGGCCAGCTGATTCGAGCCGCCTGGCGTGGCAAACCGGTTTGGGTATTGAACCGAACACCGGAAGTCATTTCCACTTTATCGACTCTTGACAGCCAACTGGCAGACCCACTTTCCAATGAATCGGTCCAGCCTGAATACAGTAAAAACTCGCTGCGCTCTATTAAGCCGGAAATTTTTGTTGCTGTTGGCCTTTGCACCCATCTGGGTTGCTCGCCCACTTTCCGTCCGGAAATTGGACCTAGCGATTTGGGTAGTGATTGGAAAGGCGGTTTCTTCTGCCCTTGCCACGGCTCATGGTTCGACCTAGCCGGACGCGTTTACCGAGGTGTTCCAGCCCCCACCAATCTTGAGGTCCCTCCTTACCGCTATATCACTGACACATTGATCATCATAGGCGAAGACACTGAAGGGGCTGCAGCATGAAAGTAAGATTAAATCAATGCAGCAACTGGCTGCTGGAACGTTTCCCTATCTCCGATTTGTGGAATGAACACATGGCGCATTACTACGCGCCCAAAAACTTTAATGTTTGGTACTTTTTTGGCTCCTTAGCCCTGCTCGTACTGGTTAATCAGTTTATCACCGGCATTTTGCTGACCATGAACTACAAGCCTGATGCCAAACTGGCTTTTGATTCTGTGGAATACATCATGCGCGATGTCAACTGGGGCTGGCTGGTGCGTTATATGCATTCCACCGGCGCTTCGGCGTTTTTCATCGTGGTCTATCTACACATGTTCCGCGGCCTGATTTATGGTTCATTCAAACAACCGCGCGAGTTGATCTGGATATTCGGCATGCTGATCTTCGTCTGCCTGATGGCAGAAGCCTTCATGGGCTATCTGTTACCTTGGGGACAAATGTCTTATTGGGGTGCTCAGGTCATCATATCGCTGTTCAGCGCCATTCCTGTTGTGGGTGACGACTTGTCATTATGGATACGCGGTGATTACGTCATTTCCGACGCCACCTTGAATCGCTTCTTTGCCTTCCACGTTATCGCGGTGCCGTTGGTATTACTGATCCTGGTATTCCTGCACATTGTCGCGCTGCACGAAGTGGGTTCCAACAACCCTGACGGCGTAGAAATAAAAGAATCAAAAGATCCTTGGGGACATCCCGTGGATGGCATTCCATTCCACCCTTACTACACGGTAAAAGATCTCGTCGGCGTGGGCGTATTCATGTTCTTCTTCGCTGCAGTAATTTTTTACATGCCGGAACTAGGCGGCTATTTTCTTGAACATGCCAACTTCATTCCTGCCGACCCGTTGAAAACACCGGAGCACATTGCCCCAGTCTGGTATTTCACGCCGTTTTACGCCATCTTGCGCGCAGTACCTGATAAGTTCGCTGGCGTGATCGCCATGGGCGGTGCGATTGTTGTGCTATTTATGCTGCCTTGGCTGGATCGTAGTAAGGTGAAATCCATCCGTTATCGTGGTGGCATCTTTAAAAAAGCCGTATTACTGTTTGTTATTGCATTTATCGGCCTAGGCTATTTAGGTACACAACCTGCGACTCCCGGCGCAACCATGTTCGCCCGTGTATTAACCGCCGTTTACTTTGGCTTCTTCTTGTTGATGCCGCTGTATACCCGCTGGGAAAAAACCAAACCAGTGCCGAAACGGTTAACCGAACAACGTACTCTGGAAGATCGCATCCCTGATTTGATGGCAGTCATCGATGAAGTGGTCACTATTGAGCAAACCACTAGCAAAGAAAATGTCACTGCCACCAAAAGAAGACCGAATTATGCAGGCATCATAACTGTGTTGATTCGCACTGCAAAGAACCTGAAAAAGAGCCTGGATTAAGTCATGAAAAAAGTTCTCTACACTCTTTTATTTTTGCTGCCTTTTAGTGTATTGGCTAGCAGCGGTGTCAAACTGGAATCAGCCGACATCGATTTAACCGATAACGCTTCACTTGAACGCGGCGCTCATCACTACGTCACCTATTGCCTAGGCTGCCATTCGGCTAAGCATATGCGGTATAAGCGGATTGCTATGGACCTGCAACTGGATGAAGATGAAATCCTGAAAAATGTTGCACCATTCGGCGCGGGTATTTATGACCCAATGCATTCAGCAATGAACCAACATGATGCGGAAAAATGGTATGGCACCATGCCACCCGATTTATCCCTGATTGCCCGTTCTCGTGGCGCTGACTGGTTATATAGCTACCTGAAAGGTTTTTATAGCGAAAAAGGCAAACCGACAGGCGTCAATAACGTAGTTTTTAAAGATGTGGCGATGCCTAATGTGTTCTGGCAACTGCAAGGCACTCAAGAGGCAACAACCAAAACCATTGACGGTCAGGAAGTCATTACCGAACTAAAATTGGTAGAGCCTGGCCAATTATCACCTAAGGAATTTGATAAAACCATCAATGACTTGGTCAGCTTTCTGGTTTATGTGGGTGAACCCGTGCAATTGGAAAGACAACAAATGGGTAAATATGTGCTGTTTTTTATCCTGATGTTCATCGTACTCGCCTACCTGTTGAAAAAAGAATACTGGAAAGATATCCACTAAGCCTTGCCAAAAGCGGGATGCTTCTCGGCATCCCGCCTGTTACCCCCCCTCTTATTCCTGCTTTAGAGCCTCCCCCAAATCCATCAGCAAGCATGGTACAATTCGCCCCGTTTTAAACTCTGCTTATTAAAGAGGATATCCTTCGTGGCAAATATAACCAGCCGAAAATCCGCAATGATTCTGTTCACATCGTCGAACTGTATTATGAGTCACTGTGCACGCCTTGTTGTGCATGAGAAAGGCGTCCCAGCCGATATAGAGTTTTTCGATCCAAACGAGCCACCTGAAGACCTTCTCGAATTGAATCCCAATGGAAACTCACCCACTTTTGTGGAGAGAGATCTGGTGTTATACGATGCCCGCATCATCATGGAATATCTAGACGAGCGCTTCCCTCATCCGGCATTACATCAAATGGACCCCGTATCGCGTGCCAATGCCCGTATGCTGATTAAACGTATCGATCAAGATTGGTACCCCTTGCTAGACGAGATCCAGTTAAATGGCGAGAAAAAAGCAGTCAAAGCCAAAAAAATGCTCAAAGAAAGCCTGATGTCTGCCGCTCCGGTATTCGATGCCAGCCCATTTTTTATGAGCGAAGAATATTCCATGATCGATTGCGTCATGGCGCCTTTTCTTTGGCGACTTCCCAGCATCGGCATCGATATCACTAGCTTAGGCAAAGGCATTACCGCCTACGCCAACCGGCTGTTTTCTCGTAAGGCTTTCCAGGAAAGTCTAAGCCGTGAAGAATTTGAATTAATGCCAGTAAGTAAATGACACCACTCAAACCCTACCTAATCCGCTCTATTTACGAATGGATTACAGACAACAGTCTCACCCCACATTTATTAGTCAACGCCGAATATCCTGGTGTCAATCTACCGATGGATTTTGTAGAAGATGGCCGCATTGTGCTGAATATTCGAGCAGAAGCCGTACAAAGCTTGGCATTGGGTAATGACGAAATTGAATTTAATGCCCGTTTTTCCGGCAAACCTATGCGCATCAACGCCCCCATTCAAGCTATCCTGGCTATTTACGCCAAAGAAAACGGCAGAGGCATGGTCTTTGACCCGGAAGAATCCGACGAGGACAGTCCGCCACCTAATGAACCCGAAAACAAGCCGCCACAAAGGCCGCAACTTAGAGTCGTCAAATAGCCTGCGCGTTACAACCTGATGCGGGAGCAACGCTCGTAAAGGCAGTGCATTGATCAAGGTGCTAAAGACACCAACAAAACAATTACGATAGAATGGCACATCATTTATTTGCGGGGTAAAGGCTATGACTCACGAAATTCAACCAGCCATGACAGAAGCCGAAATTAATGCCCGTCTGCAGGCAGACTTACCGCACTGGTATTATGAAAACGGCTGGATTCGCCGCAAAATTAAAACCAGCGGCTGGAAAGCCACTTTAATGGTCGTCAATACCGTCGGCCACTTAGCCGAAAAAGCCTGGCATCACCCTGATTTAACCGTTTCATATGCCTTTGTAATCGTCAAGCTAGTGACTCATTCGGCAAAAGGCATCACCGAAAAAGACTTTGCCCTGGCCAAAAAAATCGAAGACGTGGTGCTGTGGGATGCAGCAGCCACCTCTAATGGCGTGTTTGAAGGCACGCCGGACGATCCCCGTTTCAAATACATCAAACATGACTGAGGACAGCAACATGACTGAAATCACCGAGGTACCCAGCCCGTTCTGCGGTATCGGCACCGACGACCTGAGCATTCAGATCGATGGCGTGAAAATTAAAGTGAACGCCAACGGGTGCGACATAAACACGCCGGCTTTTGAAGAATCTATTACCGACACCAGCCCTAGAGTAGCCGGTCAAATCGTCAGTCTGGATGTAGCCGTTAACCAAGCGGCTACATTATTGCGCAACACTCAGCAACCGGTTATCAGCGGCTGTGCCACCGACGTTAATGGCATGCGGGCTTTGCTCGCGCTTGCCGATAAAACCGGCGCCGTAGTCGATAACATCAACTTCAATACTGCCCGCCGCAACATTTTAGCCATGCAGGATTCCGGCTGGATGAACACCACGCTGGCGGAAATCAAAAATCGCTGCGATGTCTTGCTGATTGTTGGCACCGACCTGGAAGGTTTCGCACCACGCTTTTTCGAGCGTTATCTGTGGAATCAAGAGGCCATGTTTGTCAGCGACACCGGCAGTCGCGAAGTGATTTATCTGGGCAAAGCACCTTCCGGCAATGCCTCGACATCACCTAACGGTCATCAAGCTACTATTTTTCCTTGCGCCGATGCTGACTTACCAGATGTATTAGCCGTGCTTGCTGCGTTGATAAGGAAACACCCCATACACGTGCAATCGGTAGCCGGCATTCAAGTGACCGACTTGCAAACTATCGCCGACAAACTATCGGCAGCTAGCTACGGCGTGATTTGCTGGGGCGCAGCAGCCTTGGCTTTCGACCATGCCGAACTGACGGTGCAGGTCATTTGCAATATTGTCAAAGACATCAATGATCAGGGCAAACGTTGCTCCGGCTTTCCGCTCGGTGGCAAGGAAGGCGACCAAACCGCCAACCAGGTGTGCGGCTGGACCACCGGCTACCCGGCTCGGGTCAACTTCGCCCGTGGCTATCCTGAATATGATCCTTTTCTGTACGACAGCCAAGCCATGCTAAACAACGGCGAGGCCGATGCCTTGATTTGGGTGCAGGCCTTCAATATCAATAGCAAGCCGCCAAAAACCGATTTGCCGACTATCGCTATCGGCCGCTCCGGCATGACGTTTGATAATGAACCCGACGTATTCATTCCCATCGGCACCCCTGGCATCGATCACCCCGGCCACGCCTACCGCCTGGATAATGTGGTGGCGATACGCCTGAAAAAACTTAGAGACTCCGGCCTGCCCAGCACTTCAGAAGTGCTGCATGCCATCGAACAAGCACTTTAGGATTTAGACATGCTGATAAAACTCACAGGTGGCACCGTTTACGATCCGGCTAGCGGCATAGACGGCCTGCAACGGGATATTTTTATTCAAAATGGTCGCATAGTCGACGCCCCTACCGACGGCAAACCGGTTGATAAAGAATACGACTTACGCGGCAAAGTAGTCATGTCCGGCGCCATCGACATGCACACGCATATCGGCGGCGGCAAAGGCAACATCGCCCGCACCCTGCTGCCGGAAGACCATCGCATGGACCCGGTGGCTCGCACGCCAATCACGCGTTCCGGCAACGGTCACGCCATGCCCAGCACCTACGTCGCCGGTTATCGCTATGCGGAAATGGGCTACACCGCCTGCTTCGAACCCGCAGTGCTGCCGATCAATGCCCGTCAGGCGCATATGGAAATGGGCGACACGCCTATCGTCGATAAAGGCGGCTATGTGATGCTGGGCAGCGACGACTTTTTGCTGCGCATGATGACAGCCAACAAAGATCAAAAAGCCATCAATGATTATGTGGCCTGGACCCTAAATGCCGCCAAAGGCATCGGTATCAAAGTCGTGAATGCGGGCGGCATCAACGCTTTCAAATTTAATCAGCGCAAACTGGATCTGGACGAGCAAAATACGCATTACGATGTGACACCTCGGCAAATCCTGAAAACCCTGGCCACTGCGGTTAAGGAATTGGGCATCACCCATCCGCTACATGTACATGGCTGCAACCTGGGCGTACCCGGCAACATCGAAACAACCTTGAACACCATACAAGGCGTCGATGGTTTGCCTATGCATTTGACTCACATCCAGTTTCACAGCTACGGCACCGAAGGCGATTTCAAATTCTCATCCGGCGCGGCGCAGATTGCCGAAGCGATCAATAACAATCCAAACATCACTACGGACGTCGGCCAAATCATGTTTGGTCAAACCGTCACAGCCTCCGGCGACAGTATGCGCCAGCATGCTAACCACAAGTATGCCAGCCCCAATAAATGGGTGTGCATGGATATCGAGTGCGATGCCGGCTGCGGCTTGGTGCCCTTTAAATATCGCGATCAAAACTTCGTCAACGCCCTGCAATGGGCTATCGGTCTGGAAATTTTCCTGCTGGTCAACGACCCCTGGCGCATTTTCCTGACAACTGATCACCCCAACGGCGCACCGTTTACCAGCTATCCGCATTTGATACGCCTGCTGATGGACCGTAGCTTCCGCAACGACATGCTGGCGACCATCCATCCGGAAGCACAGAAGATGACCACCTTGGCATCCATCGAGCGCGAATACAGCCTGAACGAAATCGCCATCATGACCCGTGCCGGCGCGGCCCGCATCATCGGTTTGAAAGATCGCGGCGCCCTGAGCGCAGGCAATTGGGCCGACATCACCGTCTACACCGAAAACACGGATAGACAAGCGATGTTTACCAAACCCGACTATGTATTCAAAGACGGCGAACTGGTGGTGCAAGACGGTCAAGTAGTGAAAGTCACCTGGGGTACGACCCACATCGTCAAACCTGACTACGACCTGTCGATTGAAAAAGACTTGAAGCCATATTTTGACAAGTATCTGACCATGAAACTCGGCAACTTTAAAATCAGCGATGATGAGATTACTGAAGACGGACGCGGCAGTTTGACGACTCATCCATTGCGGGGTGTGGCTTAGAAATTTGGGCAAAATGTAGGTACGATTAGCGAAGCGTAATCGTACGCAACCGTGTTAACCATCCCTCCGATTACGCTATGGCTAATCGGAGCTACGAGTTCTAAAACCCCGAATTAGGATAACGCCATGCCCACAATTTCCATGTTTTACGGCATCCTAATCAAGATGTTTTTTGATGACCACGCGCCGCCACATTTTCATGCTGAATATGGCGAGTTTGAGTTAGTCATTGCGATTAACCCTATCAAGATTATCAAGGGCGATGCGCCAAAACGTGTGAAATCAATGGTTTTAGAATGGACTGCTTTACATCAGGAAGAATTATTACTGGATTGGGAGCTTTGTAAAAACTTGCAACCGCCTGTCGCGATCGAGCCGCTGGAGTAAAACCATGTTTTATATCAAAACCATAGAACCAGATTCAGCCAATTACAGCATCAGCATAACCTACGACGATAATGTCACTGTCATTGCCAACTTCGGGCACCTACTGGAAAAAGGAGTCATGACCCAGTTAAAAGATCCCGCTGTATTTAATCAAGTACAAATTGGCAGTAAAGGCCGTTCGATTATTTGGCCGGAACAAGATATTGATTTTTGTGCCGACGGCTTACGACTAAAATTCACTCAATCCAAAGCAGCATAGGTGAGTCACCCCAATGAATAAAGTATTAAACCATGAGTACCAACCATGATTATTAACGGCGTAACTATCGATAAAACCTTTGCCGAAGCCTTCCCGATGAAGGCGACGCGAGCTATCATCACAGCCCAGAACGAAAAGTGGGCGATGATTTCCGCCCAAGCCATGACGGGCTTTGCCACTTCGGTGATTGCCTGCGGTTGCGAGGCGGGTATCGAACGAATATTAAGTCCTGACGAAACCCCGGACGGACGTCCCGGCGTATCTATTATGATTTACGCCATGGGCGGCAAGGGCTTAGCCAAGCAATTGGAAACCCGCGCGGGGCAATGCGTACTGACATCACCGACCTCTGCGTTATTCGCCGGCATAGAAGGCGGCAAACCGATCCCCTTGGGAAAAAATCTACGCTATTTCGGTGACGGCTTTCAAATCGCCAAAAAAATAGCTGGCAAACGCTACTGGCGGGTGCCGGTTATGGATGGCGAGTTTTTGACCGAGGCCACTACCGGCATGGTGGAAGCCATCGGCGGCGGCAACTTTCTGGTATTGGCAGAATCGCAACCGCAAGCCCTGGCGGCCTGCGAGGCGGCGATCGAGGAAATGAAAAAAATCCCCAATGTGATTATGCCCTTCCCCGGCGGTGTGGTACGTTCCGGCTCCAAGGTCGGCTCTAAATATCCAGCCCTGGGCGCATCGACCAATGACGCCTTCTGCCCGACCTTGAAAGGCGTGACAAAAACCGATTTATCGCCGGAAATTGAGTCGGTGATGGAAATCGTCATTGACGGCTTATCTAAGGAAGACATAGACAAAGCCATGCGGGTCGGCATTCAAGCCGTGTGCGATTTAGGCGCAGCGAATGGCATCAAACGCATCAGCGCCGGTAATTACGGCGGCAAACTGGGGCCGTTTCACTTTCATTTGCAGGAGATCATGGCATGAGCGCGTTAACCTTTACCCTGAAACAACCCACAGCGCAGCGCGTCGACATGTCGCCACTGGTGTGCCAAAAGTTGCAAGGTATGGATATCGATGCGATTTCCGCCATCGAACTGCAAAATGGTAAAAACCGTCCCCGCGTCGATGAGCTGTTTTATATCACCGGCATGGATACCCAGGAAATCATCATTGCCAACGCTAGCGACAAACTGGATTTTATCGGCAAGGAGCTGGATGGCGGTAGCATTAGCGTACTAGGCGATGCCGGTGCTTACCTGGGTATGCAGATGAAATCGGGTACTATCAATGTCAGCGGCGATACGGGGTTATACGCGGCTTGCGAAATGAAAAACGGCCTGCTGCAGATCGAAGGCAATGCCGGCGACTTTCTCGGTGGCGCCCTGCCCGGCAATAAACAAGGCATGAAAGGCGGCACCGTATTAGTTAAGGGTAACGTCGGCCAACGCGCCGGCGACCACATGCGCCGCGGCCAAATCCTGATTGAAGGTAACGCCGGTGATTATTGTGGTTCGCGCATGCTAGCAGGCACCATTGCCGTGATGGGCAATACCGGTCGTTATTTGGGCTACGCGATGCGTCGCGGTACCCTGCTGCTTTGGAATCAACATCAATTGTCCGCCAGCTTTAACGACTGCGGTTCGCATACCCTGGCATTTTTACCGATATTGTTTGCCTCATTCAAAACCTTGAACTCCCGCTTTGCTGATAACGAAGTGGTGTTTAATCGGGTACAACGATATGGCGGAGATATGGCTGAAACAGGACGAGGCGAAGTATTGGTCAGGATTTAACTTTCCGAATTGAACCCTGGTTATTTCAATTCAACGGATGATTCAAAAACTCACCACCACCAATCACGATCGCGACATCGCCGGCTTGAAATACATCTATCCGGTCATGTCGCGTCGCGCCGGCGGCTTGTCGATTGGAGTTAATTTTAATCCTAACAATGCCTGCAACTGGCGCTGCATCTATTGCCAGGTGCCTGACTTAAAACGCGGCGCAGCGCCAACAATGGATCTTGCCTTATTGGAAGATGAGTTAAGATTCTTTCTGCATCAAGTTCAACACGCTGACTTCTTCGAGCAATTCAATGTTGCTCCCGAACAGCGCATCATCAAAGACATCGCCATTTCCGGCAACGGCGAACCTACGAGTCTTGATAATTTCGAGCAGGCGGTAACATTAATCGGCCAGATCGCCTGCGAAACCGGGGTTTTCCCCAGCAGCCATTTTGTCTTGATTACTAACGGCAGCTTAATTCACCAAGCAAATGTTCAAGCCGGATTAAAACAGCTGGCTACTTACCACGGCGTAATCTGGTTTAAACTGGACAGTGCAACTGAACAAGGCCGAAAAGTAATCAACAACTCGGTACAGAGTCAGCAAAAATTGCTGGAAAACCTGAAAATTGCCACCCAGTTATGCCCGACCAAGCTGCAAACCTGCATGCTGCATTTTGATGACAAAACCTGGACGGATAGCGAAAAACAGGCTTATTTGCAGCTATTAAAAGACTTACAGCTACAACAAATCGTTTTACAGAAAATTATGCTGTACAGCCTGGCCAGACCATCATTTCAGCCTGAAGCTGCGGAATTGGAACAGGTCAATAGTGAAGAAATGCATGCTTTGGCGACTGACATCAAAGCCTTGGGCTATGATGTCAGCGTAAATGCTTAAGCGTTAATATCGAGCAAACTACCTATCATTTCGTCCTGAGCTTTAATCACTTTTGTCGCTGCCGAGGTTTCAAGCTCGGCTTCTTTTAAACTCAAAACCGGTTTAAATAAATCAGTTGATTTAATGGGTTCTAAACCGCCAACTTCTTGATTTTGCACCGGCAGCCTGGCTATGGTCTGTGCGGCAGTATCGGCTTTTTGCTGAGCCGAACTAATTAAGTTGGTGGCGCTGGATAATGGATTCATGTTCATATCAGACCTCCGAAGACTACTTGAATCTTGCCGGTTAAGTTAACGGCCGACATCATTAAATCATGAATTGAGTTGATTAATTTGCCAGCCGTATCACATTGCCAACTACTTTTTGTCGCCAGTTTGTTTTTGCAACCACTCTTTGACCATAGGCATGCCCCGCTCAAGCCAATATTGCCAAAGCTTTTTAGCTGAGGATTTGGCTGAACAGCCCAAGCGACCTGTCAATGTCAGCGCCTGATCACAACCAATCTGCTGCAATTTGGCTTCTACTATTGCACTCCACCTTGGTCGTGGCTGACCGTTAACATCCAGAAACACTCTTGTGAATAACCACATCTCCAACAAAGAGACTACCCACATAAACAAAAACGACACCGCCATACCAGCACCCGCCAGAATAATCAAAATAGCAAACATCGGGTGTAACTTGGTCAACCACCAAGACAAGATATCCACTAATAAGAAAACATAAGGCATGCCAATAGCGATCGATTTATATTTGATGGTACTGGTTTCAGCAAAGCTAAAAATCAAACCGACAAACATAAAGATAAAGCTGATGCCAAATAAATGAATATGCGAAACCCTTGTCAAAGAGCTAAAGGTGGCCCCTTCATCTTCTTTAGTTAATTCTTTTACTACCTTGAAATCACTCAAATCTGGAATGGATGCTTCCTTGTTATGACACATCACACAACGTTCTGCGACAATTGCTTCCACACCGGAATCGGTATATTCATCCTTATCCGCACCATCACGTACCCACTGGATAATAGTAAAACGCTCCTGCTCAGAGGCATTGTCTTTCATGGAACCATTCAACTTGGTTTCCAATAATGCCCCGGATCGATTACCGTAATAGCTGTACACGATGTCATCTATCGACAAGCCAAACTTGCCGTCAGCCATACCGTGCGTGAACAGAATCTGGATCAAGGCAAACAGATAACCTACCGCAACTGTTGTCAGATAACCTGTGAATAAAACTTTAACTGGAATATCCAGATTTTTTAAAGAAGAAAAATCGCGTGCCATTGCCGTTATCCGTTTAGTTTCGGGAATCTGATTATACCGTGCAAGTTGAATTGGTATTCTCTAAAGCGCAAAAAAAAGGCCCTTGATAACAAGAGCCTTTTATTGTGGGATCTTTAAAAATTATTTAGGTTGAACATTGGCAGCAGTTAAGCCTTTTGGGCCGGATTCTATTTCAAATTCAACGTCTTGCCCGGGTGACAAGGTTTTGAATCCATCGCCCTTAATAACCGAGTGATGAACAAAAACATCTTCCTTACCCTCTGAAGGCTCGATAAAACCGAAGCCCTTGGTGTTATTGAACCACTTGACTGTGCCTGTTGCCATTTTAAAACTCCTACTAATTAAAACTGATAGTTACGCAGAAAAACAATATTGACAACCTTTTTCCATAATGACCAAGGCGCAATTCAACATCTTTAACTGAGCCGGCAATTGTACTGTGATTTATTTACTAAGGCTACAGCCAAACCTTGTCCAATGACACATCAGCCTGAACGAAGCAATATCTGCATATGACACCGAAATATTTTAATTTCGCTGCTCTATCACTAATGACCATGGCCTGGCTTTTGTAGGTAAAACAATTCCCGTGCCATCTAATTTTATATGCGCCAGACTGACTGCATCTAAGACATTGCCACCTATCACATCAATAACGCCAGGTCGCTGTGCAACCACTAAATCACAGTGGTAAGCACCATGTTTTAAATCTTTATAGCCATGGATTGACTGGCTAAAAGCTTCACCTCTTGCTGCGCAAATAATATCCCCCGGCTTAGGGGCATAAGCATTAATAGCATGACTTACAAATCGGCCTGCAGAACCCGCAGCCATTACATGCTGCATATAATCCCAATGCAAAACAGTAGAAGGCAAATCAGTTTCAGCCACCCCCGCACTTCGCGCCAACCAAACAATAAAAGCCGCAGACCAGGGTCTTATTTCTCCTGTATAGCCGATTATTGGTAAGTCTGTTGCAGCATACCAATACATGAATACTCGACTAAAAAATGGCGCCAGGGTTTCATGCCCATGAACTGCTTGACTTGGATAAGTTAATGCTGGCGGATCGCTTTCATAATTGACTTCGGGTCGTCCGAACAAATCCCATTCCTGGCGAGCAAGGTGTAACATTCGCTCCCTAACGCTTGGCACAACAAACAATGGCGTGGCATTATCCACAGATAACATAGTCGAAATCTGCTCTTGCTTATCCACAGCACAGCCACTCAGTAGCAAAATTAAGCCAAACAGGATAGATGGCATCTTTAATTGATCTTTAACACTAACACTATGTTTGCAATTAATCCTTGATTTTGCGGCAGGTTACTACACGCATAAGAATAAGTCGAACCTGAGCAGGCAGCACCTCAATCAGTCGCCTGCAGCCTTACTGGAAAAATTGATCTTATAAAAAATGTTTTCGCTATCGGCTCAACATCCCTCTTGAAAAACAACCGATAACGCCGCATCTCAGCAGCAACACTAAATTATTACGAGGTATATCACTATGCGTATGGACAAACTCACCAGCAAATTCCAGCAAGCGCTTGGCGAAGCTCAAAGTCTTGCCTTGGGTAAAGACCATCAATTTATCGAACCACTGCACGTCATGTTGGCTTTACTGGACCAGGAAGGTGGTAGCGTCAAACCTTTATTGCAACAGGTCGGGGTTCAGGTCAACGCCTTGCACAAGGATTTGAATAAAGACATTGACAGCTTGGCCAGTGTATCGGGTTCCGGCGGTGACGTGCAGCTCTCCAATGAATTATCGCGCATTCTAAATCTGACAGACAAACTGGCGCAAAAACGCAAAGATGCTTTCATTTCCAGCGAACTGTTTTTACTGGCAGCACTAGAAACCAGCGGTACATTACAAAATATTTTAAAACGCGCCGGCGTTACAGCATCGGCAGTTGAAAAAGCCATTGATAATATGCGCGGTGGTCAGAATGTCAATGATGCTAACGCCGAAGACCAACGTCAGGCTTTAAAAAAATACACCATCAATCTGACCGAACGCGCTGAACAAGGCAAGCTTGATCCCGTAATTGGCCGCGACGACGAAATTCGCCGCACCATCCAGGTATTGCAACGCCGCACCAAAAATAATCCGGTATTGATCGGCGAACCCGGTGTCGGTAAGACCGCTATCGTCGAAGGTTTGGCGCAACGCATCATTAACGGCGAAGTGCCTGAAGGCATCAAAGGCAAACAATTGTTGTCGCTGGACATGGCGGCTTTGATCGCCGGCGCCAAGTTTCGTGGCGAATTTGAAGAACGCCTGAAAGCAGTGTTGAACGACCTAGCCAAAATGGAAGGTCAGGTGATTTTGTTTATCGACGAACTACACACCATGGTTGGTGCCGGCAAAGCTGAAGGCGCAATGGATGCCGGCAACATGCTAAAACCGGCTTTGGCTCGTGGCGAACTGCATTGCGTTGGTGCCACCACACTGGATGAATATCGCAAATACATCGAAAAAGACGCGGCCCTGGAACGCCGTTTTCAAAAAGTGCTGGTGGATGAACCCAACGTGGAAGACACCATCGCGATTTTGCGCGGTTTGAAAGAGCGTTACGAAATCCATCATCGTGTCGACATCACCGACCCGGCCATAGTCGCTGCCGCCGTGCTGTCGCACCGATATATTGCCGACCGCCAATTACCGGATAAAGCCATTGACTTGATCGATGAAGCTGCCAGCCGCATACGCATGGAAATCGACTCCAAGCCTGAAGAAATGGATCGTTTACTACGAAGATTAATTCAATTACGAATGGAAAAGGAGTCGTTGAGAAAAGAAAAAGACGATGCATCTAGGAAACGTTTGGAGCAAGTTCAAGAGCAAATTGACGAAGCAGATAAAGAATACTCCGACCTGGATGAAATCTGGAAAGCCGAAAAGGCCGCGCTGCAAGGCACCGCCAGTATCAAGGAAAGCCTGGAACACGCCCGATTAGAACTGGAGGCCGCACGCCGCAATCAGGATTACACCCGCATGTCGGAGCTGCAATACGGCGACATTCCCAAATTGGAAAAAGAGTTGGATCTAGCCTCGCAGGCTGAAATGCAGGAAACCACTCTGCTACGCAGCAAAGTCACCGAGGAAGAAATTGCTGAAGTGGTCTCCAAATGGACCGGCATTCCTGTTTCCAAGATGATGCAAGGCGAACGGGAAAAACTGCTACAAATGGAGGAAAACCTCAGCAAACGCGTGATTGGCCAAACCGAAGCTTTGAAAGCCGTCAGTAACGCCATCCGCCGTTCACGTGCAGGCTTATCCGACCCTAACCGTCCCAACGGTTCATTCCTGTTTTTAGGTCCAACCGGGGTGGGTAAGACAGAACTTTGCAAAGCCCTGGCAGAATTCATGTTCGACACTGAAGAAGCCATGGTGCGTATCGACATGTCCGAATTTATGGAAAAACATTCCGTGGCGCGCTTGATCGGAGCTCCTCCAGGCTATGTCGGTTATGAGGAAGGTGGTTATTTGACCGAAGCCGTGCGCCGCAAACCTTATTCGGTGATATTGCTGGACGAAATTGAAAAAGCCCATGCCGATGTGTTCAATGTACTGTTGCAGGTATTGGACGATGGTCGATTAACTGACGGCCAAGGTCGCACGGTGGACTTTAGAAACACCGTCATAGTCATGACCTCTAACTTAGGCTCTAGCGTGATTCAGGAACTATCAGGGGAGGAAAATTACACCACCATGAAAGATGCGGTGATGGAAATCGTCGGCCAGCATTTCCGGCCGGAATTCATTAACCGGGTCGACGAAGCTGTAGTATTCCATCCATTGGGCCAAGGTCAGATTCGGGCTATCTGTAGCATCCAGATCGACCAATTGCGTCGTCGTTTACAGGAAAAAGACATGGAACTGGAACTCAGCGAAACAGCGCTGGATTTACTCGGCGAAGCCGGTTTCGACCCGGTGTATGGTGCGCGACCCTTGAAACGGGCCATACAGCGACAACTGGAAAATCCATTGGCCAATGAAATTCTCTCCGGACACTTCCTGCCAGGAGACATTATCAAAGTTGATAATGCTACGGATGGACTAACGTTTAGCAAATAATCCGATTAAAGCCTACGCGGATGAATGTTAAACTAGCTTAATCTAAACCCTCTGGGCCGATGACTGAAAATCATCGGCCCTTAATTTTATCCGGCCGACCATCTTTTTCTCATGACCGAATCCCAAAAAATCGATCCTGCCAAAATTCGCAGCTACATTCGCCGCCAAGGCCGCGCTACCGCCGGCCAAAAACTTGCGATGGAAAGCTACTGGGATAAGTATTGTTTATCCCCGGAACAAGATTTTGACGCGGAGCAAAGCTTTGGTCGACAGGCGCCACTGATAGTCGAAATAGGCTTTGGTAATGGTGACAGCCTGGCCCACATGGCCGCAGCCAACCCGGATTTCAATTATTTAGGGATAGAAGTACACCGCCCCGGTGTTGGTCATTTGATGTTGCTGCTTGAGCAACGCGGCATCAGCAATGTACGTATTTACCACCACGATGCGATAGAAATTTTAGAACAAAAAATCGTCGACAACAGCGTCGCCGGTGTACATTTGTTTTTCCCAGACCCCTGGCACAAACGTCGCCATCACAAACGACGTATCGTGCGCCCCAGCTTTCTTGAGTTACTTCAAAAAAAATTAGTCACCGGCGGTTATTTTCATGCAGCCACCGACTGGAAGGATTATGCCAAAAATATGCTGGCAACTTTATCCACCGATGTTTCCTTAAAAAACAGCAGTCCTGCAGGTGACTATTGTCCACGCCCCGACTATCGGCCAATGACCAAGTTCGAGAACCGCGGCTTGAACTTAGGCCACGGCGTGTGGGATTTAATATTTACCAAGCTATAAAGCACCCTATGGTGATTCCCTACTGCACGCGAATTCCGATACAAACCCAGCCAGATTTTGAACGCCTGGGTTCGGCCAAAACCGGCCACTGAGGACGCTGGCGAAATTTTCCGTCTCTAAGCTCAGCGAATGGCAGCTTTTCGGCAAGCAACCTTGAGTCGTGTTTGGCTCGACCCTGCCAATTACTGCCGCCGGGCATACGCCGATCACTGACTTCTAACTGGCTTATTACGGCCGCTAACGCAAAAATCCAATTAATAATAAGGCAGTCCCTTTTAAATATCGGCGTTGCTGATTAGGAATATTGCCTAAGCTAAGATGCGACTCGAACGCCTGATTCTGGGATGCGTAACCGTCAAAATGACAACACCTAATTTCACCTGTTGGGATGATATACGGAAAGGAAAACCCCTTAGTGTTCATGAATTTATAGTTGCAACCCAGGTTTCGTGGTAGATATACTGTTAACAGCTTATGAACTTGTTAGGCTTCAGTAATCCAAGCAAATTTTTAGGGCTTGGGAAAGAGAAAATCCTTTATCAACATCTAGCGAGGTCTATGTGAAATTTAATCATTGCATCAACTTGACGGTATTGGCGGTCGCTAGCTTGCTCACGGTAAACCCGGCCTCGGCCCTGGTGGTCGATTCGGGGGTCGATACTACGGTCGTGACCTACGTTTTTGGGGCGGGAAGCACCGCGACCTATCATCCAAGTTCACTTATTATCATCGGAGACCCGTCGGGCCAGGGGAATCCGCAAGAGGAGACGCGGAATATCTCCGGTGGCTTCGAAGTGGAGTTTTCCCACTATTGGTGGCAATACACCTTGGGGGACTCGGCGGGTTCGACGGCCATAACCGATCAGTACTGGCTAAGGCTGGCAAACCCAGTCGTGGCGGGAGTCTCCGACTGGGCTGGCTTTGCCTTGTTCGGCTCGCAGATGCAGAGCATTGGGAATGACTATTCCAACTTGTACGGGGATTCGGGGGCTTGCTTCTCTCCCAGAGGGCCAGATACCTATTGCACTGGCTTTAACAACGGAGCGTTGTCTCAAATCTCCGGGGGCTTAGTCAACGGGTTGTTGACCTTGGACGGCACCATTCCGCTCGACAGTTTCGGCGGTTCCTATTACGCCTATCATCTGGAGGCCTCACCGGTTCCCATTCCTGCAGCTGCGGTACTTTATGGATCGGCGCTCGCAGGGCTAGCTCTCTTGCGCCGGTTCCTGCCGACGTAAGGCCCTAAAGTAGCAAAAGTCTAATAACTGGGGTCAGCGTAAACTTAAATTCGTCTAACTCAACGCTCAAGCGGAGCTGCGCAAAAAGCCCGCTTAGCTTTGCGTTGAATGGCAACTCATTGGATCCCTGCAGACATTGAGCGCCAAGCTCCGAATGTCAACTAAGGGTCGCTATGTTAATCTACACATAGCGACCCAAAGCAGTCAGTGAGCCATTTATTTTGTTGTGTATCTTCAAATATTATATATTATCAATATTTCCAGTGTCAGTTAGTTTAATACGAAATTTATTTATAGAGATATTTAATGCCAATTTTCAAGTTAAAAAACGAAATTGATAATATTGAGAGTGCGATACTCGTTCCCGCAGCAAAAACTACTTTGGAAATGGAAGCTCATCTTGAATGCTGGCTTGAAAATAGTCCTTGGGCGATTGCTCAAGAGCCGCTTCTAATTATAGGTCGACAAACTTCCGCTTATCAAGAAGAAGCTAGCACTATATTCCCTGACCTCTTGGGCTTGGATAAAGATGGAAACATAGTAGTTATCGAATTAAAAAAAGGTCGAACGCCAAGGGATGTTGTTGCTCAACTATTGGAATATGCTGCATGGGCAAATGATCTTTCTGATGAAAAAATTAATGATATTTTCACTCATTACAATGGTGCTGAAAATGAAAAATCACTTGAAAAATTATTCATTGAAACATTTGAAACCGATGATTTTCCTTCGCTGAATCAAAGGTTAAGACTATTTATTGCAGCTGAAGAGATAACTCCAACTGTTTCAAAAGTATGTCGATTTTTAAGGCAGGTGCATGGGGTTGATGTGACGTGCTTACAATTTAATGTTTTTCAGACAGAAGCAGGCGATGTATTAGTTAACTCTGAGGCCATCGTTGGGCTTGAGGACATAGTTAACCCAAAAAAGGTAGTTACCCAAAGATGGGGAGGTGAAAAATCAGCAAAACAAATAGTTAGAGAAAATGTTGATGAATTTCTTGGTGGGGATAAAAATAAAGTTTTTACACCAAAGGATATCAACCAACTGATTATAAAAAAATATCCTAGTTTCAATAAAACTACTGTGGGTTGTCAAATTACCTCTGATTCCGTAAATCATACATCAAGACATCATTATCCTGGCGGTGAAGACCTATATTGGTGGTTAGAAAAAGGTAAGTACAGATTGTATAATCCGGAGAAAGATAAAAAAGTCATTTAGTGTATTAATAGCAGTCTGCTATGTCTCCTTGTGGCCGTTATGCAAAGCTTTGCATAACGGCCAATAACAGTCGTAGGGTGAGGCTACGAACCGAACCCTGCTGTGCATGTTGTTTACCGCATATGTGACTTTTCCAGTTATCGCAAGCTTGCGTTAACTGATTGGGTTAAAGATCAACTCTCGATTAGGCCGTAAAGATTGAACATGCGAAACTAACTGAACAGCGATCACCTCGCCCAGCCTAACCGGCACTGCATTACCGATCAGCTTACCGATCTTGTTGAATTTGATTTGTCCGCCTTCTGGCGCGAAAGCGTAATCTCTCGGAAAGGTTTGCAGCATAGCGGCCTCGCGCAACGAAATCGCTCTATCTTGTTCGGGATGTCCGAAACGTCCGTTTCCGTATCCGAAACACTGCGTGGTAATAGTCGGCGCGGCCTTATCCCATTCCATCCTCCCGTAAACGCTTGGATAGGTCGCTCCGGTCGATTTTTTATGGCATGCCGCCAACAAATAGGATGGCCAATCTCGCCACGTGCCGCCCGGTTTGGAAGCTTTGATTCTCTGTAAATTCAACATACTCAGCGATGAAGCGGCATGCAGCGAATCGGCTGGATGACATTCACCAGCGGAAATAGGCGGTAAATCCTTGATTGTTGTTCGTACCGTAGCGCTGTCGCCTTCGTTCGGTAACAACTCCAAATTATCCGAACCGATCTTGGAAGCCAACAAAACCAATCGTTTCCTGGTTTGCGGCACACCGAAAGACGAACAATCGACTATGGACCACCACTTTGCATAACCATGCAGACTATCCAAAAAATCTTGGAACACGGGATGATCGACCAACTGAGGCACGTTTTCCATTGCAATCAACTCCGGCTGAATATCCCTAACCAATCGCCCGAAGTTCAGCACCAAGGGCCATTGCTCTTGGTATTGTTTGTTTCGACCGCTCCGGCTGTAGGTCGAAAATGGCTGACAAGGCGCACAGCCTGTCAATAAACGAAATTCGGCCTTTCCGAACCAATGTTCCACGGTTTCGGATTTTAAGGTAGCGACATCTTGTTCGACGAATTCGGCGTAATTGTTGGCCTCGAATGGAAAACGGCACGCCGGATCAATATCGACGCCGGTGACTACCTCGACTCCACCTTTAGTCAAGCCGTAAGTAAGCCCGCCGACCCCGCAAAATAAATCGACCGCTTTGATTTTAGGTTGGATTGAGTTCTTGTTCTCCAATGGTATTTCCAGGACGTCTATCGGGTGCCAAGTATTCGAAACCTTCGATATAAGCAATGAAATTATCAATAACTTCTCGAAGGTATGCGGTCGTATTATCCTTCAATTTTTGCAAGTCAGACACAGTTACTTCGTTTGCGCATTCGACAAACGAAATTTTGCCATGAGCCAATTTGTTTCGGTATGTCTTCACTGCACTTAATGCGCCCATTCCGTCTCTGTAATGCCTTCTGATACCTTGTTTAACGTCGTCGCTAATGTTTAGATTAAACCCGACACGCAGCGTGGTATTTTCGATATTCGTATCATCCCAGTTACCTCCGCCGCCTTTGGTAATTGACAGTACCGTGATAGGTCTGTTGCTTATAAGATGCTCGCAGAGTTCCATAGCCGCTAGGAACCGGTTATCGGAACTCAGCTCCTTATTGGTTCTGGCCATACCTTTGACCCATTCGGAACGCAAGGACTCGGACAAGTCTTTGGCATACAGAGTGCCGGAATTGGTTGCGGCATTAGTGACAGCTTCGAGGCATCGCGTGATAGTAGATTCGACCAAGTTATAAAGCTGCAAATACACGCTGGAATAAAGTATTTTTTGCTGATCGGTGCTGATCGAATGGTCAACATTTTCCAGTTTCGGGATCCCGCTTCTCGAAGCCTGTTCCAGCGATTGCAAAAACTCTATATACGTCGATACTTCTGCCTGGCGCTCTTCGAACGCTCTGGAAAGTTCGGCAACCATTATTCTGCCCCGAGTAGCTTGTCCTTAACGAATTGCATTCGGCCCAGTAATCGCGCTCTGGCATTCGCTCCGTCAGCACCGGTTATACTTCCGAACTCCTTGCCCAAATGCCAGTCTTCGACATCAATGTCGGTTAGTTCCGGTCTTTCCTGTATCGCCAACCAAGAGCCGAGGGCGATAGCTTCGAACCGCGATCGTGGAGTAGCTTTCGCGGTTTTCGCTTTGGTTCTGCGAAAACCCAACGGAAAGGTTCGCTTAACGAAAGACATCGTTCGATCGAAGCGTTCACGGTAATCTTCCGCAAGCCCTGGTTCGGCGGTAAATCGCTCGTTCATGTGCTTAACGTAATTGAATAAAAACTCGGAGGGTCTGTCCCGGTAATTCTCCAGTCCATCGCTGTAAGCGAAAAATCGCGTCACCAACTCCTCACGTTCGCGCAGATCGATTTTTTCTTTTGGCATCGGTGCCATCTCGACGAAATCGGGATATTTCGCCAATACGATGATAAAGTCCATAAACGGCCCGTTGAGCGCCCCTCGGCGAATTTCCGCTTTATTGGCCGTTTTACTACCGGTATTGATACGCTCGAACAAATCGAATCGTGCTTGTTCGTCGGCGTGTTCATTCAGAATAATGCCGCGTATCGACCGGTTTTTGACTTTTCGCTGCCTAGAGTCCGGCAAATCGGCAAACTTGAATCCGGAAACTGCGGTGAGACTTTCCAACTCGGTCAGTTGAAAATCACCCAGAACGAATTCTTCGATCGTTCTAAGGCGTTGCGACCCGTCCACGATCTCCAGCTTTCCGTCAGGTTGTTCCCAAAAGAACAAAAATGGAATCGGCAGTCCCATCAGTAGGGATTCGATGAATCGGGATTTCCGTTCCGGTTCCCATGTAAATTCACGCTGGTAAGCTGGAACGATGAATTCCTCGTTCCGCGTCTTATTGGCCAGCATCTCCACCGAATACTCCGTCAAATAAAACTCGATTCTTTTCGACTGTTCGGAGATTTGATTTTCCGCCACTTCGGCTTCTGCAAGGCTGGGTATGTGTCTCGTCGTTTTATTCTTCATTGGTTCAATTCGATTTTAAAAAATATTGTATCGATTCGGTTAGCCATCTAGGGAGGACACACATAAGTGTGTTCCTTCCCTACAGTTTAACCCTTTGCAATAATCTCTGGCTCGAATATAGACCAAAGCAGACACTGGAATTTTAAACCAAGTGGCTGTAAAGGGTCGGTTGGGTACAGTGACGAACGGCAGCTTTCGGGAATCGGAATTCAATGTCAGCTTTCCGGCGATGAATCTGATGAGCGGACGGTCAACACCCGACCCTAAGCAGACGCCTACCAAAACCCGCATTGACTGTAGAGAAATAAGGGAGAATATATTCTAATCATAGAACATCAAGATTACATTTAAGTCTCTCCAAGTTGCGTTTGATTTTATTCTACTTAATGTTTAAAAATGTCCTGTATGAAGGGTGGATTGACCAAATGATATTATCAATCCTATTCTCGTTAGAGCGATATAAGTCAGGATCATCAGAAAAATGTGTAAATGTTTTTCCGTCATCATGGACACGAGATATTAATCCGAGCTTATACATAAAGTTTCCTAAATCTTCTGGCTTGCAGTATTTAGAGCCATCTACAGGAGGAATTTCTTCTTTTGAGCGGCCTCTAATAAAGCTTTCTTCAAGAATATTCTCTATATCTGAATACTTAAATTCTTTATCTGCCGCCCTAAAAGCATCAATTAACAACTCTAACTCATCAAACTGATGGTTATGCTCTTTGATAAGATCATCTCTTCGGTTTTTACCAAATTCTTCAAGAATGTAAGTTATATGCTCCAAAGCAATCTTTTGGGTAGTGGGTTTCTGCTTTGCTTTTGATGCCGCCATTCTGCATAACTGGGACATCCATCTTGGCCGTCTATTTGAGAACGCGCTGATTGCCTCAAAAAGCTTAACATCAGGATTTCCCCTCCAGTTAATTGGGGATGAAAATACCAAGTCAAGTAATTTGTTGTAGTCGCTTTTTATTGTGAATTTGGCTTGATACGAGTCAGGATATGTCCTGTTAACATAGGCAAGAATTTTTTTTGCCAAAATGTCTCTCATGTGCCGTTTTGACCAAAAAATGTGAATAATATATTGTTCCAGCTTATCAAGATCCTCCATGTGCCTTAGACAAGACCAAACATCGCTTCTGACTGTCGCTCTAATATTTAAATTGCCAAAATCAAATGCTAAAGCTCTAATTGCACTAAAAAATGACCCAACTCTAGCTTGATATTTTTCATTGTTTTGAAATTTTGCATCAATATCATCAATTAGTAACCAAACTTTTGAGTCTGAGTTATTGCTTAAGTAGTTGTTCAAAAGCGACTCCAGATTGTTTGGGATTGAGCTTTTGGGCTCAGCCTCAATCAAAGGAATTTTTCCTTTAATCCTTGAAATTAATCCACCAATAATATTTTTGCTTTTCATCCCTTCAAGCTCTGCTATTTCAATAATAGAAATTTCATCGCTAGTGAACGCAAATCCAATCTTAGAGCCAATTTCAAGGATTATCTTTTTACAAATTATTTGCTTCCAATAATTTTCTAAATAAGCCTGATCCTTGTCAGCAAAATCTCCTAGTCCAAGCAAATCATTTCCTTTTGCTCGAACTATAATAGGCGACATATAATCTGCTTCTTTTTTTAGCTTATATTCCAATCTAGATAAGAGTGCAGATTTTCCCATTCCCTTTCGTGCGCTAACAATGCTTAATCGCTCATTTTTATTAAAAAAATCATTAAAATCCTCATGATCTATATAATATGAATTTAGTACATCAATGTCTTCATCCTCCCCAGCTTCGTTGCCAAAGAGTTTTTTATCTTTTAAATCTATAAAAACCATAAATTATCTTGCTTAAATTAAGTTGGTATATTGATATAAAGTGATCAGAAGTGAAGAGACTCACTTATACATTTCTTATTATTGTAAATCATAGGCAATATTTATGTCTGCAAATGGCCGATACCCAGGTGTTCAAAATCTGGCCGGGTTTGTAACGGAATCGGTGGAAGTTTTTAAATCGGAATTCGCATGCAGTAAGGGCCGTAGGATGTGGTAAACAACGTGCACCGCATCGTTCGCGATTGGTGCGGTTCGTAAACTCACTACACCCTACGCCTGCTTTGGTGAGGACATTTGCCATTGGCACTTTTGTTTCGTCTGGCGGCTTGTGGCCGATTGTGTGAGACCACGAAAGGCTGCTTCGTAGAAGCGAAATCCTAAAATCGATACTTGGGCATGCGGCCGCTTTGGAGATAGATGTATGGCGGGTTAGGGTCGATTGCGACAATTCGCCACTTCCAAAACCAGCCATTCACTACTGGCGTAATCGTATCGGAACAAGTGGCGGATTTGGGGTTGAAAACGCATGGCACAAACTCACTGCGGCATATCACAGTCTGCAATTCAAAAATCAATGTCAAATAACCTAGTTTTATTTATGCATCGCCAGTAATCCGCTACGTCACCTCAAAACTCTACGACATTTTATTTTCGGAGCGTTTTTTGCATGACACAACGTTTATTTCGTAAACGGGGGTCGCGAAATGCAGAATTCAGCCGTATGGCGTATCAACAACGATGAATTACCGTGGCATGTTTTGCCAGAAGACAATAGTCAAATCCAAACCTTGCCTAATACGGTAGGCCGCTGCCATTCAAAACTTTTCAAAATTGAGCCCGATTTAAGTTTAATAGAAACCCATTTCAGTCCTAACCGGAATCTAGCGGTAATTAGCCGAATGACCGAACCAGCGCCGCGTATGGTTTTAACGCTGAGCTTGACGGGGCATTCCATCTTCAATGCTAGCCAGGGCAACCAGATCAACTTCAAGTTCGGTCACAGCACAATCACCACCATCAATGCCAGCGATGGCATTAGGCAGTATCAAAGCAATCAGGCCGTGAGCCAATTGCGATTTTCGATGACCCAAACCTGGTTGGAGCGACATTTCGGAGAAGGTGCTTTCTCAGCGTTTTTTAAACACACTAACCTGCAGGTCATTAGTTATCAGCCAAGTTCAACAGTAAGTGTGATTGCCGCACATAGCTTGTTAAACCATACTGTGGCGGTGAAAGCTCAAGCATTGTTTAGACGCGGCCAAGTAATGACAATATTAGCCTGCGAGTTAGAGCACTTACTGGGAGAAGACAGACAGCCATCCGGGCAACTCACACAAACCGATAAACGGATTACCGAATGGGCGCGGGCGATTCTATCTGCAGAATTTAAAAACCCACCCAGCGTAGAAATGCTTAGCAAGCGAGTTGGCACCAATCAGTTCAAGTTAAAAAAACTATTCCACCGCTGTTTTAACACTACCCCATACGGCATGTTACTAGACATCAGAATGGAAAAGGCCTACCAGCTACTGGCATCCAGTCGTTGCCCGGTCAATATTGTGGCCGAGGCCGTCGGCTACCAACACGCAAGCAATTTCAGCGCGGCCTTCATAAAGTATTACGGCGTTTCGCCCAAGCATATTTCCCGGGAAAGCTAAGACGGACATTAGTCAGTGGCAAGACTTCTCACGGGTTCTTAGTGAACCCGGTGGTGAAATGATTCTTCTAGAATTATCATCTTTAACGGATAACTTTTCGTGGAAGCGAAAGAAATCGGTCAATTCAGACTAAAATAGCAGGCTTTTGTACGTGGGACCCGATTTGTCCCGTCGCCCTTTCTCAGGAAGCCACACGCTTGAATTCGTTACGTCAACTTATATCCCAAACTGCAATTTATGGTCTGAGTAGCATTGTCGGCCGCTTTTTGAATTATTTGCTAGTACCACTTTACACTTACACTTTTAGTGCCGGCGAATATGGCGTGGTATCTGAATTTTATGCTTATGCCGGCTTTTTTGCGGTACTTTTAATATTTGGCTTGGAAACAGGCTATTTCCGCTTTCGGCAAAAGCCTGAGTATGCCACCGAGGCTGTTTACAGCAGTGGGCTAAGCTTTTTAATGCTAATTAATCTGCTGTTTGTAGCAGCAATTTTTTATTGGCAACAGCCTTTAGCCGCAGCATTGCATTACCCCGATCACCCTGAATACCTGTTGTGGTTTGCCTGTATTCTGGCCCTTGACGCAATGACTGCCCTGCCTTTCGCTCGCTTACGTGCAGAAAATCAAGCTTGGCGTTTTGCCGGTATCCGCTTGACAGAGATTTTTATCACCATTGCTTTAAATCTGTTTTTCCTGCTGCTTTGCCCAAAACTAATGGCGTTATATCCCGATTCGATTATCGCGGATATTTATGATCCTAACTTGGGCGTCGGTTACATCTTTTTATCTAATCTTGCCGCTAGCGTCTGCAAGTTACTATTATTGCTGCCACAGTTTCGAGCCGTGTCGCTAGAGCTTAATCTGACTATCCTGGGACCGATGTGGCGGTATTCGCTGCCAATGGTGATTATTGGTTTTGCCGGCATGACCAACGAAATGCTGGATAGAGCTATTTTAAAAGTCATGCTGCCTTACGATTTGCCCACTAACATGAAAATGCTGGGCATTTACGGTGCCTGCTACAAATTATCCATATTGATGAGCTTATTCGTACAGGCATTTCGTTATGCCGGTGAGCCGTTTTTCTTTTCCTATGCCGGTCGCGCCGATGCCAAACGCGCCTATGCACTGGTCATGCAGTATTTTGTGATCGCTGGCGTGTTCATTTTCTTGCTGGTAATGTTGTACATTGATTTGTTTAAGTATTTCATCGGCGAAGAGTTTCGTGCCGGGTTAAGCGTGGTTCCGATTTTATTACTCGCCAACCTTTGCTTGGGCATCTATGTCAATTTATCCGTTTGGTACAAACTAAGCGATCGCACAGGGCTCGGCGCCTGGGTATCTCTAGCGGGTGCTGCTATTACGGTAGTCTTGAACATATACTGGATACCGTTATGGGGCTATGTCGGTTCGGCCTGGGCAACTTTGGCCTGTTATGGATTTATGGTCGTTTTATCCTGGTTACTGGGGCAGCGTTATTACCCTGTCAGCTACCCATTGGGTAAAATATTCGCCTACATCGGCCTGGGATTAGCGCTGTATTTTGGAAATCAGTATCTATTACAAAACTATCAATGGAATGTTTGGCTCAGCGGAACCTTGGGGTTATTGCTATATATGCTGGCAGTGGCTGTGTTCGATTTGCGTCCACTTTTACGACGGACTAGTAGATAAAGGTTTGTGGCCAATGGCCGCATCCGGCTTGGTTTATAATATTTTTGTGTTTAATGTTTTTCTTTCATACTAATGACCTCCCAACCCAACCCTGAAGACATTGCCGCTTATCTTGCCGAAGACATGGGCAGCGGCGACATTACGGCATCTATCATTCCAGAAACCACTCAAGCATCAGCTCGCGTACTAACACGTGAACCTATGGTGCTATGTGGCCGTGCCTGGTTTGATGCGGTTTTTCAACAATTGAACCAAGACATCATCATAGAGTGGTTTTGCCAAGAAGGCGACGATGTCCCAGCCGACACTTTGCTCTGCCAACTTTACGGGTCCGCCAGAGCCATACTAAGCGGGGAACGAACTGCATTAAACCTGTTACAAACACTATCGGCTACAGCCACAACCGCCCGCCAATACGCTAATGCCCTGATCGGCACGGATTGTAAAATTCTGGATACCCGCAAAACGCTGCCAGGATTAAGATTGGCACAAAAATATGCTGTCAAATGCGGAGGCTGTGTCAATCATCGTATAGGCTTGTTCGATGCGGTTTTGATTAAGGAAAATCACATCATGGCCGCCGGCTCCATCGGTTTAGCCATCAGTAGAGCGAGAGAATTGACTGATCTTTTAGTAGAAATCGAAGTTGAGTCTTTAAGCGAATTTGAACAAGCCTTAGCCGCTAGACCAGATCGCATCATGCTGGACAATTTCTCTATGACCGATCTTAAGCAGGCGGTAAATATGAACCAAGGCGAAGTCGAGCTGGAAGCTTCAGGTAATATTAGCCTGGAAACCCTACGCGCAATTGCCGAAACCGGCATCGATTACATCTCGATAGGCGCCTTGACTAAAAACATACAGGCAATTGACTTATCCATGCGCATAGACCTGAAAAATGCCGCCGATTGATTTAACAGGGGGCAAGGTAGAGCGCCTTGCCCCTTGTTCAGCGATTAACTCTTAACCGAGCTAAAATCAGGTAACGACGTTAAGATTTTCGTTCTCGTAAAGTCGTAATTTTTTCCAGTTAGCAAATTTGCTATCGTCAAAGTTAGCGTCGTGGTCAATAGCCTCCTCATAACAACTACGAAAAAGCCTTGCTGTACGAAACGCATGCAATTCATCGTCTGCGGTAACTGTCTGCACATTGCCAACCTGGAAGGTTTTATTACGCGACTTACCATCCTTAACCCAAAACACCGTATAACACAGATAACTTTTATCTTTACGATGATCAAACTTGATAGTCCTGGACACACCAGTTACACCGGTGGTGGTTTTGTTTTTAGGCGGCTTTAAAAAACGCGTTCTGCTGCCTTTTAACGCCACCAACATTTGATCGCGCCAAGTAATAGCGGCTTTCAAAGACTTAACTTTGCTGCCCCATAATTTATGTGAAAAATAGCGACTGCTCTCTTTGCCTCGCCTAACAATGCGAACCTGAAAACCAAATGAATCGGGTTCTGTAACATGTTTAACTTTTGCCATCTGTCATCAACCTATATTTAACAAAAGCCCACAAGATAATCCTGGTCAAGTCCAACACCGTCCGTTAGTCATGTAAGCGTTGGACTACAAATTAACGTGAATTTATCAGTTGCGCAAGTAAAATTTACCAGGAATGCTAGAGGATTCACGACAAATTTAGTGTAGAATAATAATCAGCCCTTATTAAATAGGCGCAGATACACTCATAACCTTCTGTTTTATAAATAACTTTGGAGTAAAAGCAATGAGCGTTTTAGTAGGCAAGCAAGCACCCGATTTTACAGTACCAGCAGTTTTGGGCGATGGTCAGATTGTGGATTCATTCAGTTTTTCCGGAGCAACTCGCGGCAAATATGCTGTGATTTTCTTTTATCCACTGGATTTCACCTTCGTCTGCCCAAGCGAATTGATTGCCTTCGATCACCGTATCGACGAATTCAAAAGCCGTGGCGTAGAAGTGATTGGTGTCTCGATTGACTCACATTTCACCCACAACGCCTGGCGTAACACCCCTGTTAATCAAGGCGGTATCGGCGCAGTCCGCTACACTTTGGCTGCCGACATCACACATAGCATTTGCCAGGACTATGATGTCGAGTCTTCAATTGGTGTTGCCTTCCGTGGCAGCTTTTTGATCGACAAAAACGGTATGGTTCGCCACCAAGTGGTTAACGACCTGCCTCTGGGTCGCAACATCGACGAAATGCTGCGCATGATAGACGCCCTGCAATTCCACGAAGAGCATGGCGAAGTCTGCCCTGCCGGCTGGAATAAAGGAGACTCCGGTATGAATGCCAGCCCAGCAGGCGTTGCAGAGTATCTGAGCAAAAATGCCGATAAATTGTAATCTTTTGCTGATCTGACTAAAAAGGCGCACTGTGTTTACAGTGCGCCTTTTTTATTGAGACTATTGTCCAAACCACATAATGATTGACTCGCTAGCTTACAGGCTCTTGCCTGCCCAGCGCACTTTCTCGGCCACTTTCTGCAAAGGCTAAAATTTGATCTGCCAACGGCTTATCAAGGCTTAATTCATTCAGTGTTGCCTGCAAATGCTCCATCATCACATCATAGTTATCGTCGTTCGGCTCCAGTTTCAGTAAAAAGTGGTGACATGGGCAAAGCGGCGTTATGACCTGCAGATCGCGACCACCCACCACATCTAGCAAGAACACAAAATCGTTACCGGTAACCAGGCTAGGCTTAGCGTTGCTTCTGGCAAATGCAGCGGTAAAGTATGCCTCCAACGCCTCTGTCAGCGCTTCACCTTTAGCACCGTTAAGCACCAGCTTTACAAAGTCTTTCAGTGGCTTGGTTTGCTCTGATAAAGAATTGTTGTTAAAAAATCGGTTGACTCGATAATCATCCCGCGCCTTTTCGAAGCAGCCATCGATGATTTTATTCAGTAACACCGAGTCTATACTTGGAATTGAAACGGACAGTGAAGATGTGGAATGTATGGCCATCATGATGCTATCTCCATAATTTCTAATTATTGTTCGGGAGCGATTACATTTAATCTAGACTTTCAATCTTATTTTGCAGAAAATCGCCTTATTGAGTGCTTTTGGTCATTCTAAATTCGGCAGCAAAAACCACAGAGATTAATCTGTAAACAGCGACTGCTCTTCGTGTTTTTCGTAAACTCTACGTTGAAATCAGCTTACTAGGATGTTTGATAATGTTCCTGCAGATGTCGTTTTGTCAAATCTAACAGTGTTTTACTGGGTTTCAGGCGCAAACATAGTTATAGCTGCTGTAAACGCTTAATGCTGGCAAGCAATGCCTGTTGTTGTTGATGGATGCTGCCGCATAAAGCGAATTGTGCCAAAGTACGCTTAAGGTTTTGCTGCGGTTCACAAACTTTGAAATAAACATTTCCGGCCAGATAATCGTTAAAAAATCGCAAACCCAATTCAAAAGGGATCAGCCAGATTGCATGATACAGATAGTCGTAATCATTGGCATTGAAAAAACTCCCCGCCTCTTGCAGATAGCTTTTCAAAATAAGTTGGCAGCGTTCCAGATCAAAATGGTTGTTTTTTTTATCATGGCAACACGAGCGCAAACAATCGCCTATGTCGTAATGCACCAAGCCCGGCTTGACGGTATCCAGATCAATCAAGCTGATTACCCGATCAGTGTCTGGCCTAAATAAAAAATTATTGAGTTTAGGGTCGCCATGTATCACCCGCTCACGCAATTGGCCATTTTGCCTGGCCTGTTCAAGCACATCGATCTTTGCAAAATGAGCCTCAATATAAGCCTGGCATTGGCGAAATGCGCTGTCGATGCTCACCAGTAACGGCTTTTCCAGTAATAGCTGATATTGATGATAATAATCGGGCGTGATGTGAAAACCCGGCAGCGTGTCGTACAATAAATTAGGCGACAAATCGCTGCAGAGGCGATGAAAATGGGCCAAAGCAAACCCAATTTGCGCCGCTTCATCGACATTTTGGATGCGCTCACGACTTTCAGCCGGGCTAATCAATTGTAATGCACGCCAAGCCTGCCGATTTTCATCCCGAAAAAACGGCTGACCTCCCAAGGTAGGGATAATCGCTGGTATCTTTAATTGCACAACACCAGCTGACTTTTGCTGGATGTGCTGTCCCAACTGATCCAGGTTGTGCATCACTTGTTGTGGATCTGGAAATACATGGGGATTGATGCGCTGCAACACAAAACTGTCCGCAGCAGCTTTAACCAGAAAGGTATCGTTAATCAGCCCATTACCAAGCGGCGTAATGGCCTGCAGGGCTTGGCCGGCGACGAATTGTCCGGCAACATGAGCTAATGTAGCGTTCAACGACCAGCGAGTTGTTGACTGAGTATGCGCAAGGCTTGACCACGATGACTTAAGCTGTTTTTAACCTCGGGCGCCAATTGTGCGGAAGAGCATTGATAATCAGATAGCCAGAATACCGGGTCGTACCCAAAACCGTTGCTCCCCATTGCTTGCATCAGGATACGACCTTCCCAGACACCTTGAGCGATGATAGGCGTCGGATCATTGGCGTGGCGCAGGTAAACCATCAGGCAAATAAAGCGCGCACTACGCTGCTCCATAGGTATGCCTTGCATATCAATCAGCAATTTATCCAAATTGGCCTGATCGGAGGCGCCAGTACCAGCATAGCGGGCAGAAAACACCCCCGGTGCGCCTCCCAAAGCATCGACCACCAATCCAGAGTCGTCAGCAATTGCCGGTAAATTGCAATATTTTGCCGCATTTCTGGCTTTGATAATGGCATTCTCGACAAAGGTAGAGCCGGTTTCTTCCGGCTCTACCACGTTGAATTGCGATTGCGGCAGGATCTTATCGTTTTGTAATATGGCTTGAATCTCTCGGATTTTGCCGATATTGCCACTGGCTAAAACAATGTTTGTCATAAAATTAACCTACAAATTCAGCTTTTGCTTTGATCAAAACTATTTGCCTCTTGCAGGGCTTGTTGCTGCTTTTCCAATAACTGCTTAATGCCATATTCTGCCAATTCCAGCATAGCGTTTAGCTCGTCTTTTCTAAAAGCATGCCCTTCGGCAGTACCTTGCACTTCGACAAAATGTCCAGCTTCATTCATTACCACATTCATATCGGTTTCAGCTTGACTATCTTCTGCGTAATCCAGATCTAGCACAGGAACGCCACCAAAAATACCTACAGAAACGGATGCAATTTGGCCATGTAGCGGATTTTTTTTGATACGTTTGGTTTTTAGCAAATGCTCGATCGCAATCGACAATGCCACAAAACCACCTGTAATTGATGCCGTACGAGTGCCACCATCCGCCTGAATCACATCGCAATCAAGTGTAATGGTATGCTCACCCAACGCTTTCATATCCAGCGCAGCACGCAGCGAGCGTCCAATCAAACGCTGAATCTCCAGGGTGCGCCCACCTTGCTTACCACGCCCAGCTTCTCTGTCCATCCGACTATGAGTAGAACGCGGCAGCATACCGTATTCAGCCGTAACCCAGCCCTCACCCTTGCCTTTCAAAAAACGTGGCACTTTGTTCTCGACACTGGCAGTGCAAAGTACACGGGTGTCGCCGAACTCCACCAACACAGAACCTTCAGCATGTTTGGTGTAATGACAGGTAAAACGAATATCGCGCAGCTGATTCGGATTGCGTCCGCTTGGTCTCATGATGATCTCGTAGAAAAATTGACGCATTATACTGGCTTTACCCAGCGAATTTTGAACTAACTCAGACTGATGTAATGCTATTAAGCAGTGGCTTGTTAAGGATTTTTTAGCGCTTGTGCCAGCTCGGCTACGCTCTGAGGTCGATCTTCCGGAAAGATTTCCATCGCCCAGTCGATAGCTTTTAGCAGATATTCGGGGAATTTACGCTTGTAAGCTTTCACCGCTAGCGGCAGGTTGTTTTGCTTGACACGATCGGTTGAGTTAGGCGGCACTTTTAAGTCCAGACAGGCACGCATGCTGGCTCCCACGGCGTAAATATCGGACCAGGGCCCAAGTTGGCCATGGGTATCGTATTGTTCGATCGGAGAAAAACCGTTGGTCAGTACTTTGGTACCTTGACGACTAGATCGATCGGGAAATTTGCGGATGGCGCCAAAATCTAACAGCAAAGGGTCATTATCTGCACGAATCAAAATATTAGCGGGCTTTATATCCAAATGCACCCATTGATGTTGATGGATTACCGCGATCCCGTTTAACAACAAACTAAATACGCTCAGCAAAAAAGACTCAGTGATAGGCAATATTTTTTTGTGCAGCATCCTATCCAAAGTGATGCCGTAATCATAAGTCATCACCATGTACACTGTCTCATTCGCCTGAAAAAAACTGATCACCTCGACAATATTGGGGTGCTTTAAAGTCGCTAGAACTTTGGCTTCCTCAAAAAACAAGGCTCGTCCTCGCATGAACATGGCGCGGCTTTCCTCACCATTGGAAACGACAATATTATTCCAGGTGCGATGTGCTAACTTTCTCGGCAGGTATTCTTTAATCGCGACCTGAACCTGATCTTCCAATTGCCTGGCCAGATAGACCGAACTAAAACCGCCGTGCGCAAGCTCCCGTTCGATCATGTAGTGATCTATAATAGTACCCGACTGCAAGTAGTTCCATTGCTGCGGGTAAGTTTCCGGGTCGTAATATTCGGCCATTTTATTTGCGATTCGCGGGCTGTCGTCCGATTATAGGTGAAAAATGATAAGAAGCATGACTGCGTTTGCCGATGGCGAAATTAACCTCGACAACCTGACTATTCTCTGCGAACTGCGGTCGGTCAATCATCGTTACAGTGATGTCAGCGTCAAACTACCCGAACGCCTACGCTTTGTTGAATCGGATGTGCGACACTTAATTGCCGGCAAACTCAAACGAGGCAAAATTGAGTGCACTTTGAGTTACAAGAAACAGCCCGGCAGTCAAAGCCTGACTATCCATACTGAAACGCTAGAAAAACTGCTGACAGCAACCGCAGAAATAGAAAAACGCATGAACAACCCGCAAGGATTTTCTGCCTTGGATGTACTGATGTTTCCCGGCGTACAACAAGAAGCGGAAACCGATAAAGAGCAATTACAAAAAAAAATCACTCACTTATTAAACGACACCCTGAATAAGATGCTGGATACCCGTGCACGCGAAGGCGCACAATTGGCATCACTCCTAATGGATCGCTGTGAAAAAATCGCACAACTGGTGCAATTGGCGAATAGTCGTATGCCGGAAGTATTAAACAATCTGCGAACCAAACTGATTTCCCGAGTCAACGAATTAGTTGCCGAACCTAATTTTGATCGCCTGGAACAAGAGCTGGTTTTGATCGCGCAGAAACTCGATGTGACAGAGGAACTTGATCGCTTGCAGACTCACATTGCAGAAGTATTGCGCGCCCTTAATCAACCTGAACCTATTGGTCGCCGCCTGGATTTTTTAATGCAGGAAATGAACCGCGAAGCCAATACCCTTGGTTCAAAATCAGCGGACCGTGAAATGACCCAAATATCGATAGACCTGAAAGTACTCATCGAACAAATGCGTGAGCAGATCCAGAATATTGAGTGATGTTTCAGGCTGCGTCAGACAATACATTCAAATAAACGGACAGTCATAATAGACCGCGTAATCCGAGGTTTTTCTCCCCTACATCCTCATTGGCAGAGGATGTGCCGTTGATAGAGAAAAGTTCCAAGTACGCCCTTCCCTTAAAAACATTTCATCAATCGCCTGATTCCCTTGTCCCCAGAACAACTCCAACAACAACTTTTAACCTGGTTCGACGAACACGGCCGCAAAGATTTACCCTGGCAGCAGGATATCACTCCTTATAGAGTCTGGCTGTCTGAAGTGATGTTACAACAAACACAAGTGACCAGCGTTATCGCTTACTTCAATCGTTTCATCACTCGTTTTCCTACCGTACAAGCACTGGCTGCAGCAGATCTTGATGAGGTTTTACAGCATTGGGCTGGCCTGGGTTATTACGCCCGCGCCCGAAACCTGTATAAGACGGCACATATCATTACTGATCATGGCGGCGAATTCCCACAAACGCTAACCGAACTCACCGACCTGCCAGGCATAGGCCGCTCTACAGCAGGCGCCATTCTCAGCATTGCATGCGGCCAAAGCCAACCAATACTGGACGGCAATGTAAAGCGGGTATTCGCACGCTTCCATGCTATTCACGGCTGGCCGGGTGAGAGCAAAACAGCCTCCCAGCTTTGGACAATCAGCACACAATACACACCGCAAAAGCGCAACGGCGACTATACCCAAGCCATAATGGATTTGGGTGCCACCTTGTGTACCCGCAGCAAACCAAAGTGCGAAAGCTGTCCCATAGCCAGCAACTGTCAAGCCAGAGAACTTGGCTTGATAAACCAATTACCGACGCCAAAAGAGCGCAAAGCCTTGCCGGTTAAACAACTATATTTACTACTGCTGCAGGATGATCAACAACGAATTCTGCTAGAAAGACGCCCTCCATCAGGTATCTGGGGCGGATTATGGAGTCTGCCAGAATTTACCGACCAGCAGCAGCTAAAAGATTGGTGCCTGCAACATGGCTACTTGCTGAACCAGATAAATACATTTCCTTCCCAGCGTCACAGCTTTTCACATTTTCATCTGGATTACACACCACTAATAGCCACCACGCAAAACCCTATAAACTATGTGATGGAAGCGGATCGTGCAGTCTGGTATAAAACTAGCGAAATAAAATTATTAGGGTTGCCGGCACCCATCAAACATCTGCTGCAACAACATCACACAGAGGATTAATATGACTAGAATGGTTAAATGCGTAAAACTAGGAGTGGAAGCTGAAGGCCTGGAAACACCACCGTTTCCAGGTGTAAATGGACAACGAATTTTTGATCATGTATCCAAACAAGCGTGGAAAGACTGGTTGGCCATGCAAACCATGATTATCAACGAACAACGCCTAGCCAGCTTTGATCCCGCTGCAAAAAAAATCTTAGAAACTGAGCGCGAAAAATTCCTATTTGCAGGTGGCTTCGAAATGCCCGAAGGTTATAAGCCAAAATAGGCTAATTGAACCCTCAAACACCGATAATTTATAACTTTAAAACCAAAATAAGTCCTTATTTTCTAACGGCACCATAATATATTGTTGCCTTTTTGAAAAAATCATATATAATGCTAATTCAACTGAGGGGTCGTTAGCTCAGCCGGTAGAGCACCGCACTTTTAATGCGATGGTCGTGCGTTCGAATCGCACACGACCCACCATCAAACGCTTTATAAATCAACCAGTTAGCTTTAGCGGGCAGCTGGTTTTTTTATGCCTGTCATTTTTCATTTCCGATTTTTTGACGATTTGACTTACCGGATCAGTGTAAGCTCTGTTCCGTGCCTATCGCCACAAAGCAATTCAACACACTCAATCAGTCGAGCGATTTCCGCTTTGCTGTATTGCGTGGTGATATGCCCCGCATGGTGCCCCAACAAGTCCTGGCGATCTTCAAAGCTCACACCCCCTGCGCGTAAACGCATACCGAACGTGTGCCTTAAATCATGCACACGAACATCAGCCAGATTGGCTGCTTTGCGCGCTTTTCGCCAAGCCCTGTTGTTCATCCTCTCTAATCGGTTACCTTTCAGATGAAATACAAACGCTGATTGATCCCGATAACGATCCACAATCGATCGTGCAACAGCATTCAGCGGCACGATGCGTTCATGGCCATTCTTTGCACGCTCTTCCGTGACAATAAACACTGACTCTTGAGTACCTGAAATCTTGGCTTCGTGCTCCCATTTCAAACCACATATTTCCTGATCTCTCAGGCCGGTATGTAGTGCAAATAGAGCCATGTCCGCCAAATAGCCTGGCATTCCAACGATCAGTCTTTCCTGCTCAACAACCGTTAGGGGGTGAGCCTTTCGCTTTTCCCCTTGCACGGTTGGCAGAAGCGGCGCACTATCCAACCAAGGCCTGCCTTGTTCATCACGCCACATAACCACACAGAGCTTTAAAACTCTACGAATGATGGCCATGTCCCGGTTCAGTGTTCCCGCAGAAATTTTAGCGGCCTTTCTATCTCGAATATACTGATCCAGAGAAGCCGAATGAATTTTCTGCAACGCGATTTGACCGATATACGGCATCACTGCCTTCAGCGTATCTATATCGCGATCCAAAGATCGTTTATGCCCATTTTCCTCAATGAAGCGACCAGCAGCCTCATCAAATGTTCTTTCTCGACGTTCACCATAAACCACTTCACTCCGGATCTCTTGTATCCGCTTTGCTAAGTATCGTTCTGCGGCTTCGAGCTCCGTTTCGCCACTGCTTTCGCGAAGCTTGACGCCTGCGACGGTTTTGTCGATGTGCCAGATGTTACCTTTCTTTCTAAGGCCGGGGGTTGATTTTGCCATGTTGATTTCTCCTGTGGCTTTTCCGGCTGCCCGTTCGCGGCTTTGAATATATCAGCCCATTCATCCAAGTCAAGCCTATCAAACAAGACCGATCTACCTGCTTTAAACTCAGGCACGAATGGTCGAACTAATGTATTGAAAACTGGTGTGCTCAGACCCAGATAAGCAGGTGCATCACGTTGCCTTATAAAACGGGGTAGAATCATGTCATTTCTCCGAATAAATTATTAATTTGCCGTCGCACTGATCTGTCTCTATGCGCTTCGATCGGAACTGACTTTATACTCAATGATTTTTTTGATATACAGACTCTCTTCCGTACGGGTTGGAAACGGTCAAAAAACTTAAAATTAAAGTTTTTTATTGGTTGACATCATTTAAAATGAGTAAGCAACAAAAATCGAACTCATCAGCAGCAATGATCCGAATACCCAGTTATCTAGATTGCTTCTTGGAAGTAGCTTGCTATTTAGGATTGCCATATTCGGAGGAAATGGAAAAAACTACTAAAATAAGAATCAAAGAACTTAGAGATTTTATTGAACAGGGGGGATATTTCACTAATTTTTATTTCAAAGAAGTACTTAAGTTGTTTGCAGAAAATGACAAGGAAAAAGAGGAGTTTATAGAATATTGGATCAAAATATCCGAAAGCCAAGTTAGGTTTTTAATCTGCCACAACTACTATACAATAGCGAGTAATAAACGGGGAATGTGGGCGCTTCTCGTTTACTATTACATACCTCATATCGCCTGTCTCATCAGTATTTTCAGTAGAGAGTTTAATATCCCTAGCTGCCTGAAAAATACCAATTTCATGTTACCCTATCCTGAGTCCAATAAAATTTTACGTCCTACTGAGAGACTTAGAAAAGCTCTAAAAGAAATTGAAAAAATGGTTAAAAAAAACAGCCTATTAGAAACGAACAAACTTTCGGCTTTATTTCAATATTTTCATGGATTCGATAAAACCGTTATTCCGAGCTACAAAACAAAACAAACAATCCTAAATGAACTTCGAAGCATCAAACAGTGTGAAATTAACCTAGATGAAATCAATTATCTCTTTCACGCAACCATAATCTCAGGAAACGTATATGAAAAACTAATTTCTTACTTTGGGGATGAGTCTACTGCACTAGAATTGGTCGAATACTTCAAAAAATGCCTATCGACGTTCGATATGCTCGCCACAGTGGACTTTGATCCCATCTTAATGTTTGATGATTTTCTGGCTAGCCATCTTGAACTTTATCAGTACGAATTTTTATTGACTAAATCCAAACAAGCAAACCCATTCGGGATTGAGTCAAACACACCTAACTCAACCTATTCAGAGTATAAAGACATTAAAAAATGTAGAGATGAACACAGAACTTACATTTATTCCGTATTCGACGCTTTTTTGAGAACCACTACCCATATAAATTTCAATCTCTTAGAGAAGATTGAAACAGAAAAATGTGACATAGGCATGTTTCGCTGTAGATTACCTATCGAAATGGAGGCAACTGACCATGATCATGAAGACATTATCAGTCTATTGTCAGAACTTGATGATATTTTCTCAACGCCCGAAGACAGGTTAAATGAAGACGAAATTAATGAAATATTTTTTAACATTAGGCATCATAAATTTTATTCAGCGTATGAGCATGAGTATTTTTACTACCTTGGCCTGAGTAAGCTTGGGGGAAATGACTTAACTGAGGCAATAAACCTACTAAAATTAACACTTCAAAAGTGCTCAAAAATTACAGCGGGTGAAACTCAAGTTAACGCTGCCAAGCTTTTAATAATACTCAAATTATTGACTAACGATAGAATCAGTTATCCACACCTAAATAGCGAAATAAACATGATCATCAATGCTGATCGGGAGCGTGATGTTTGTCTTATCGATTGCGAGGATGCAAAAAAAATAGAAAACAACCAAAACCAGAGCAGTCAGAAAAAAACAAACAAATATGAAAAAGAAACAAAATACCCAAAGTACCTATCAAAAAGAATTTATTTAGCAATGATTTCTACTGAAATCAGGCGATTCAATGTTGCTAGTTATTGTAGATTTGAAGGGGTCGAGCCTTACATATATAACCCATTCAAAAAACTAGAGTCTCTGGTTGCTGATATTTACGCATTATATGAAAATCAAGACAACTCATCAGAATCCCCAGAGTCAAGGATAAGGCATATCATTCTTCAGCTCATGAGTGTTAGAGGTGCTAGATACCCGATTAACAAAAATATCATTACGTTACACCAATACACAGCGAAGGATATTTTCAGCGGCATCACTTTCCGCGAAATTGCAGAGTTCTGTACCATAGGAAACTTTAACTCACCAAACATCATTAAACTTAGAGATGACTCTAAACTGTTCGGTTTGTTATCCGAAGCAATCAATCCTCCGGCTTCATCCCGTTCTTAAAAAACCTCAGTCACATATATTCTCTATGAGAACTACTTTCGGGTACTTTTCTGTTACCCGCGCTTCATTAGCGCTCAAACGTTTCAAATCAAAACGCTGATTATTTAAGCAATCAGCTTTCTTATCGTTCGGCCACTGCAGCTCCCATATCTAGCATCCACTGGATGAGGTGGTCGGCTGCGTGTGGTTTTTCTTCTGGAGGTTTCTTTATGAGTATTCAATGTCCGCTTTGTAAATCCGATCAGGTCATTACGTTAGATCAAGGTAAAAAAATCGGTGCTGTGGTCGGTACGGTCGGTGGTGCTGCCAGCGGCATCGCTGGAGCTATGACAGGCGCCGCCTCAGGCGCCGAGTTTGGTGTCACCGTTGGCTTGGTAGCGGGTCCGGCTGGCAGCGCCTTAGGCGGTCTTGCTGGGGCTATTTTCGGCGGCTTGATCGGTGCGGCTACGGGTGGCATTACCGGTGCCAAGTTGGGTGAAGTCGTCGATCAACGAGTACTGGATAACTACAACTGCCAGTCCTGTGGGATTAGCTTTAGCAGGGGTAGTAGTGATCCCGCTATCTGATGGCTTAGCGTTTCAATGGGTTATTGATAGTCAGTTTACAGGTTTTCCTTTCAAGCCCGTGTCGCGTGAATCGCGCACGGGCTTTTTGCTGTTTTGATCTTAAGGAGTTTAACAATGGCACATTTAGTCGAACAAATGGCTTATGTCGGGGAAATCCCCTGGCATGGTTTAGGTCATGTCTTAGCGCCCAAGCAACCTTTGGAAGTCTGGGCACAACAAGCCGGTATGGACTGGAAAATTCAAGAATCCGAGGTGCGCTTCATGGCTGATCAAGTCGGTCATTTGGGTAGCATCCATTCGTTTCCGGAACAAAAGGTCTTGTACCGTTCGGATAACAAGCAAGCCTTATCCGTGGTTTCGCAACGTTATCAAGTCGTGCAACCGCGCGAGGTGTTGGAGTTTTATCGCGATCTGACCGAGATGGCGGGCTATGAGCTGGAAACCGCTGGGGTATTAAAAGGCGGTAAGAAGTTCTGGGCTTTAGCTAAAACAGGGCAGTCGACTGCTTTGAAGGGCAACGATGTGGTACACGGCTATTTATTATTGGCCACGTCTTGCGACGGCACCTTAGCGACAACGGCCACACCGACCACGATCCGGGTGGTGTGCAATAACACCTTGACCGTCGCAGTGAATGGCGCCACTCAAGCGATCAAGGTGCCGCATAGTACCCGATTCGATGCCCAAGCCGTCAAGCAGCAATTGGGTGTGGCGGTATCGCAATGGGATGCCTTTATGTACCGGATGCGTACCTTGTCAGAACGTAAAGTGAAATCGCATGAAGCGATGAATTACTTTTTACGGGTATTGTGCGATGTACCTGCCGGGCAGACTGAACCCGCAGCACTCAGCAATGAGCGAGCCTTGAAGAAAGTACAAGGCTTGTATGACGGTCAAGGCCACGGTGCCGAACTGGAAGCAGCCAAAGGCACGGCCTGGGGTTTGTTGAATGCGGTGACCGAATACGTCGACCACGAAAAACGGGCACGCAGCAGCGAAAGTCGCATGGATTCGGCGTGGTTCGGCCAAGGGGCGACAATCAAACAGCGGGCTTTGGATGCCGCACTGCAACTCGCGGCGTAAAGCGTTTCTCTTTTTATAACCTTAAAACCCGCACACATTTAGCCACACCACATAACGCCTGGTCAGCTTGTGGCTGACCGGGCGTTTTTGTGTCTGTGCCTATGGCTGTCGCTTGTTCGGCGTCAATACGCTTTGTCGCGGTTCACTTTTCATTTTCCTTTTGTACTGCATGACTGACCTGAGTCAGTCAGGAGACTTTTTATGCAACCTGTTTCACCTTTAGGCTTTATGGCCACCGAAACCGCCGGACACTATCAAACTCATAGGCCCGTGAATGCCGAGGAGATTGTCGCCATGGCCAATCGCTTGATCCGGCGTAAGTTTGCCCGTGGCCGCGCGATGACTGACCCGTTAGCGGTGGCCAGCTATTTACCGGCACAACTGGCGGGGTTTGAACACGAAACTTTTTGGGGGCTGTTTCTGGACAATCAGCATCGCATCCTGGCGTTTGAGCAATTGTTTAGCGGCACCTTGGCTTCGGCTTCAGTGTATCCGCGTGAAGTGGTGAAGCGAGCCTTGCAGTTGAATGCGGCTGCCCTGATCTTTGCGCATAACCATCCGTCCGGTACGGCAGAGCCCAGTCAATGTGACCGGGCGATTACCCAGAAGTTGAAAGAGGCCTTGACCTTGGTCGATATCCGGGTGCTGGACCACTTTGTGGTCGGCGGTGATGAGGTCACTTCGTTGGCGGAATTGGGCGCTGTGTGAGCAGGCAGATTCTCTTCTGCTTCTGACCGCACCGAAACACCGGCCAATTACTCTCTTTTTTCCCTTTCGATCCCTGGATTCCTCGCTTGGCTTAAACGCTTATGGCTTGAATTCACGCCTTTCAATTGTTCACGATTTTTGGAGATTATGATGACTCAACCTGCGTTAGACCCCGCAGCATCCTCTGCTGCAAGCAAACCCCGTCCAGCCTTGCGCTTGGTCGGCACGAAAGATTTACCCCGCGAAGACTGGCTAGAAGTCAGAAAACGCGGCATTGGTAGTTCGGATGCCGCAGCAGCTGTGGGTTTAAATCCGTATAAATCCCAGCTGGAACTGTGGCTAGAGAAAACCGGGCGGGATGACAATCTGCCGAAGATCGATCCGCACGATGAAGAGAGTCCCACCTACTGGGGCAACCTGTTAGAGCCGATTGTGGCGGCGCATTACACGCGGCGTACCGGTAATAAAGTCCGGCGTATTAATGCCGTGCTGCAACATCCGCATCCCGGTCTGTTCTGGATGTTGGCCAATATCGACCGGGAAGTCATCGGTTGCGACGAGGTGCAGATTCTGGAATGCAAGACCGCTGGCATCAATGGGGCGAAGCTTTGGCGAGACGGGGTACCAGAGTATGTACAACTGCAGGTACAGCATCAATTGGCGGTCACGGGTAAGCAGTCAGCGGATGTAGCAGTTTTATTGGGTGGCCAGGAACTGGAGATTTATCGCATTGAACGCGACGAAGGGTTAATCGGGCGTTTGATCCAACTGGAACTCGCTTTCTGGCGCTATGTGGAAACGGACACGCCACCGCCTGCGGACGGTTCGGAATCCGCTGATTTGGCGTTGCGGTGTTTGTATCCACAGGATAGCGGCGAAACGCTGGATTTCAGTCAGGATGTACCGCTGTCGGCCACCTTTTCCGACCTGGTCAACGTCCGTCAAAGCTTGGCGGAACTGGAACAGCAGGAAGCCTTGTTCAAACAATCTCTGCAGCAGGCCATGGGTGACGCCAGCAAGGCGCTATTCGAGACCGGTAGCGTGACGTGGAAGAAGGCCAAGGACAGTCTGCTACTGGATAGCAAGCGCTTGTTGCAGGATCAGCCGGACCTACTGCAGCAGTATGCCACCACCAAAACCGGTAGTCGGCGTTTTCTGATTCAGTAGTGACGCTGGTTTCTGCTTGATCAGTCGTTCACGTTTTATTCAACTTCAACCATCGATCAAGCGTGATGAACACGCTTGATCGTCATTCCGTTTCATCAGTCGAATAGGAGATAGCACCATGTTAAAAGGCTTAGCCATTACCCCGCCGATATTAGGGCGGATTGCCATCGGTAAGGTCGTCGAAAAAGACGGTAAACGCTTACCGATGAAAGAAGACCAGTTTACCCTGACCAGCCAGTTACAAAATCGGGATGGCTGGATACTGCATCCTTTCGATGACGCCCTGCGCAAAGCGCAAGGGGGTAAGATTCGCAGTATTCCGATCCGCTTGCTGTTTAACGAACCAGATTTGAACTTTCGGGCCGAATACAGTTTGTTCGACCGCAAAACCGGTCGACCGCTGTGCGTCGGCGATGGCGAGCGCTGTAAGCGCCGTAGCAGCGACGGATTGGTCAGTTTACCCTGCCCAGCACCCGAAGCCTGCCCGTTAGCCCAGGGCGGCGCCTGCAAGCCCTACGGGCGTTTAAACGTACTGATTGGCGATGATGATCCGTTAGGCAGTTTCATCTTCCGCACCACGGGCTTCAACAGCATCCGTACCCTGGCGGCGCGTCTGGAATACTTTAAAGCGCTGTCAGGCAATCGCTTGTCCTGCCTGCCGTTGGAACTGAAACTGCGCGGTAAGTCTACCCGGCAAAGTCATGGTTCGGCGATCTTCTATGTCGATATCACCTTACGCGGTCATCAAAGCATGGACGAGGCCTTGGCTGAAGCCAAACGCCTTGATGAGGAACGGCAGGCCAGCGGGTTTGATCAAACTGCGCTGGATCAAGCGGCACGACTGGGTTTTAGTAATGGCGCGTTTGAGGACAATGAGGAGGATGGCTCTGCGGTGGTGGAGGAGTTTTTCCCAAGTGAAGAAGCCGATAGAACGATTAAAGCCAATCCACACTCGCAAACGACAGAAACAGCAACAGCACCGGAGTCCGATTCCTTGACCGCGAAACTGGCGGCTAAAGCGCGGAATTTGGTAGAGGCCACCTAGCGTTGTCCCAGAAGATTTAATCGAGCGGGATGCCGGAACGCTAGTGGGCCGCTTAAAATACGTACCAGGCCAAGGCCTTAAGTGGTCTACCTATTCGTAACTAACTAAAGAAAAATATTTCTGTAAAAACACCCTGTTTTGGCCCGTGATGGGTGCCAAAACAGGGTAATTTTTTTTCTTTAGTTAGTTTGTTGTTAGGGAAATGATGAGTGACTGGCTAAGCTAATTGATCTGAAGAAGTACGCTGTGGCACGGTTGCCATCATGCATGATTACGGCGGGTATCCCCTTATTTTCGAGTGGCAGCGCCAGGAACACACGAAGCAAACAAAGCCCATGTGATTAAACACATGGGCTTTGCGCCGTCATCCTGATCAAACAGGGTGATTTTTTTTGTTTGGTAAACCTGTGGTTTTCACTGCCATATTGCTTGTTGAAACCAATTCTTAGTCGGCTCCTATCGGCCAATTTGCGACATTCAAAGATTTTAGCGTATGACAGCAGGAAATCCGAAAGCAGTCGCTTAACGTAGAGCTAACCGGGCGCGGCCCAGCAAGCTGAATAAACAAAACCGCATTATAACCGCGCTCCGGTTGAGCGCCATGTAAGACATTACGCTCAATGCCCCACTGTCGTTGAAGAAAGATTTAGAACTACCACGCCCGAAACTATTAGCGCGATGCCAACCAGCGCCCCGGTGCTCAGTGATTGATGATAGATGAACCAACCAACTATTGAAACGAGCACAACACCGACACCAGACCAAATGGCATAGGCAATACCGAGTGGAATGGTGCGTAGGGTAAGTGAAAGAAAATAAAATGCCGAGGCATAGCCAATAACGACTAGCAACGAGGGCCAAAACCGAGTAAACCCTTCGGCTGCCTTGAGAGCGGAAGTGGCAAAGACTTCCGACATAATTGCGATAGCTAAATATAGCCAGTTCATAATTTCATATGTCTAACGTGATGTATACGACATCAGATGTCCAATAATCCAGTGCATTTGTCGTATAACTCCAGTTGTTTATGCTTAAATAATCGATTTATAGATAAGTTATAATTCAACACCCCTGTTGGTGTTGAAAAATACGACACTAAAAAACATACAGGAAACTATATCATTCCAAACAACTTGCATCTAAGCAATAAACTCTGGAATTCTATTCGGCTTCGATCAGTCTATCTTGTGTCGGTCTGCAATGAGAAGCTGAGCTGCCAGTCAAAAAACCGTCCGATCAGGCCGCTTAGGGTCGATAGCGATAATTCACCACCTCCGATACCTGCCATACGCAACAATAAACCAAAGCAATAAAATATTCTAATTTGAACGTGATCAACATCATCAATCACGTTCATCATGTCACGCAGTCACGCGCTTCAACGCTTCTATTTAAAAATGTGGTGTTGCTGATTGCGAACAGGGACTACCTGGTAAGCGCCGTAGCGGCGACAGGCGCGTCATCTTGCCTTGTTCAGCACCCCAAACCTACGCGTTAGCTTGGTGCGACATATGCAAGCCCTACGGGCGTTTAAATGCAGTGACTGGCGACAATGATCCGTTATATCCTCTTCCGGAAGCAGCGTTGACATGACCAGTCAATGCCACCGTATGTTCTCAAAGCTAAGACTTCAACAACTCAAACACCACCTTAGCAAATGCAGTCGCTTTAGCTGGATCAGACAATAGCTGCATCATCTGATTTTGATGCGCTTCGCTACTATCCATGATTGCGTCATCTACTGCTTTGCCAAAATTGCCTAGCATTGCTTGCTCAGCACTGTTATTGGCAATTTGACTCATGACTAAACTGTTTTCACTGACTTTGTCTCGGATGGTGTACGCGTAATTGACGAGATCATTTTTTGACAGGTTATCAGTAATAAACAGCTCGTTCAAGCGGCTAATAATCTGCGACAGGAGTTCTTCTTTTCTGTCTCTTGGTTTCGCTGTACCCAAATCATCCCCAGGCACCAGCTTATAGTCCGCCGCATCTTCTTTTAGCTTCAAATCCTGCTTTTTGATAATCGCCAGCCGGTAATGACTGAGCGTGACATTATCTAAATCGATGCTATCTTCTTCCATAAAGGTTTCGCGCAGCAGCGGACGCAGATTCCGCGCATACAGACTGAGCTTTTCTAAGGCCTTGTCGTCATAATCCACAATTTGCGACATAAACTCATAAAAGCGCACGAAGGAGCCTAAATCCTTTTTAAAGATTTCCAGGGCATCTTTTTCTTGCTTGCATTGTTTGAAGCAATTTTCAGCATTGGCAATCAACACGGGATCAGCTGTTTTCTTGGTGCGATCAAACATTTCTTTTGCTTGCTTGTACGCATCAACCGCCGATTTGTAACGTTTCTGCCAGCGATCAACCGCCGGTTTGCAAATATTGGCCAGTGCTGCATTGCTTTTGCTTTTGACAAAAAACGCTTCACAAAACTGCTCCACTTCCTGCCAGGTAAAAATATTGGCTGCTCGCAGCTTGTCGTATAGATCAAAGATTAAATCCGGATCAGAGACATCAGCCAGTTCAGCTGTTTGAAAATAAGGCTGAAACGCTTTTAGAATATCGTCTGGCTCGTTAAAAAAATCTAATATGAAAGTGCCGGTTTCCGCTTTGCCGGGATAGTTGCGATTGAGTCGTGACAAGGTCTGCACACATTCCACACCACCCAGTTTTTTATCCACGTACATGGCGCACAGTTTGGGTTGATCAAATCCCGTTTGGAATTTATTCGCAACCAGCATGACTTGATAATCATCGGTATCAAAGGCTTTACGCATATCGCGACCTTTGAGATTTGGGTTCATGGTGCTTTCGCTAAACTTTTCACCAATCAATCCATCCGTGTTGGGATCTTTGCTATTAAATTCCACCTCACCGGAGAAGGCGACTAGCGCATGAATGTTTTGGTAGCCTTTAGCCTTAATGTACTTGTCAAAGCTCAGCTTATAACGCACGGCTTCTTTACGAGAACTGGTGACCACCATCGCTTTGGCTTGTCCACCTAATAGCCCCATCACATTGTCTTTAAAGTGCTCCACAATAATCTGCACTTTTTGCGAAATGTTGTAGTCGTGCAGACGCACCCATTGATTGAGTTTGACCTTGGCTTTTTTGCTCTCAACTTCCTGATCAGTGCCTTGGATTTTGAGTGCCAAGTTATAAGCGACTTTGTAATTGGTATAGTTTTTTAATACATCCAGAATAAAGCCTTCTTCAATCGCCTGACGCATACTGTAGACATGATAAGCTGCAGGCAGATTTTTTGTTGAAGGTGCTTCGTTTGGATCAGGACAGCGACCAAACAACTCTAAGGTTTTGGTTTTGGGTGTCGCGGTAAAGGCAAAATAACTCACATTCTTGGATGCACGACGCGAAGCAAGGGCCGCATCCAAAATATCTTCTGTCGTGATGTCTTCCTCGTTATCTTCCGTCGCTTCAATCATCAACACTTCTTTCAGCTGCCGCGCAGTAGAACCGCTTTGCGACGAATGCGCTTCATCCGCGATGATGGCATAGCAACGCTCTTTTAAGCTGACGCTGTTTTCTATTGCTCGCAGTACATACGGAAAGGTTTGAATCGTCACGATGATAATCGGTTGCGATTTTTCCAGCGCAGCCGCTAGTTTTTCAGACTTTGATCCGTCACCTTCTTTATTGTTGATGCGTCCGACCACACCATCCACATGTTCAAACTGATAGATGGTGTCTTGCAACTGATCATCCAGCACCGTTCTATCGGTCACAATGATCACAGAATCAAATTGCTTATGGCCGTTGGCATCATACAGCGACGACAGTTGATGCGCAGTCCAAGCAATAGAATTGGATTTACCGGAACCCGCGCTATGTTGAATCAGGTATTTGTGCCCAGTACCTTCACTGCGAGCAGCCGTAAGCAGTTTGTTGACCACATCCCACTGGTGATAACGCGGAAATATCAACGCCTCTTTCTTGTACTTACGGCCTTCCCAGTCCTCTTTTTCCTCAATCTGCAGATGAACAAAACGCGCCAAAATGTTTAACAAATTGGCAGGCACTAACACCTCGTTCCACAAGTAATCCGTCGCGTATTGATTGACATCGTCTGGAATATCGTTACCCGCTCCGCCATCCTTTGTACCCTTGTTAAACGGCAGAAAAATCGTGTTGGCACCTTCCAAGCGAGTAGCCATGTAGACTTCATATTGACTCACCGCAAAATGAACCAACGCACCGCGCTTAAAGGTTAATAACGGCTCAGGCTTTTTGGTGATGGGATCAACCGCATGACGGGTAGTTTTGTATTGCTTGATGGCATTGTGTACCGCCTGTTTGAATTCGGACTTTAACTCTAAAGTCACAACAGGCAGACCATTAACAAACAATACCAAGTCAATCCGCCAGGCTTTAGCTTTTGACCCTGTATCAGAACACTGCTGTGCAGTGGCCCAAGGGCTATACACCAGCTCTGGGACAACACGACAACGATTTTTTTCATAACGCGCCAAGGTCTCTGGGTTTAAATCATGCTCAGGTTTAAACTGACACAAACTGAAGCGCGTACCACGATCGCGCAGTTCATGACGCAATACACCTAAGGTACCAAAGGTGCGCATTTCTTTATTGGCGGCATTGGGATCGGATTTATTTAGCTGACTCGCAACCCGCTCTAAAAACTTTTGTTCTGGATGATTGGGGTAAAGCGAACAGAATTTTTGCCATTGGACATCTTGAGTTTCCTGTACAAAACCCAGCAAGTCTTCAGGATACAACGCACATTCACGATGGTAGTTTTCAGATTTGCCTAACAACCAACCATTAGCTAGCAGATGCTGAATAATGTCGTTTTGAAACGGCAATTCATTTGCCTTGTTATGTCCGTATACGTTACTCATGCAGCTTCTGAGGTATTGGTTTTCGGTGGTTGCCAGTTTCTGACATCTATTTTGCCTGTGACTGCTGCGGAGATTAGGGCGGTGCGACGTTCTTGAAGCAAACTAATTGAGTCCTGGGCTAATTGCTCCGAGTTTTCAAAAACTCTTAACTGTCGATCAAGGAAATCGTCAATTTCAACCTGCTCTGCAACTGAAGGAACTACCACGTTTATTGTTGCTAGATTGCTTTGATCAATTGTTGTCATTGTTGTGGTTCTTGATCTACTTACAAATTCTTGTGAAACAGATAAAGAATTAAGGTATCTAATCAAAAATTTTGGTGACATCATTTGTTTATTAGGCTTTGCATTAACAATATGGCATTCAAAAACAACATTTTCATGGTCTTCTAAAAAACATGCTGATCGCCCTATACCCTCTAGTTTTAACGATGACCGGACAAAAAATATGTCCCCACTTTCTACCTTATATAGCTTTCTTTCTTCAGCCGAAGTAATAACTCTATCTAGGCTTTCCAATTTAATAAAATTATATTCCACATATAAATCGCTAACATTTACTAAAAGACTACCAGAACCAAATTCATCTTTTTTCTTAAATAAGCCATTCTTTACTTGGTCAACTAGCAAATATTTCAATCGTATAATTTCCCAATGCTCAGGCACTTCACCCAACCACTCAACCCCAGAATCCCGCATAGGCACATCAGGATTTAAACCTTTAGTCACAGCATGACTAATCACTGCCTGACGTTTTTCTTTTAACAGTTGGATGAGTTGTTGTTGTTTTTCAATCAGGGTGTCTATTTTGGCGGTTTCATAATCCAGAAAGCTGGAAATTTTTAATTGTTCATCATAAGGTGGAGTTATAACGCGTATATTTCCTAATAATCCACGACTAATCCTTTGCATTGTAGCTCCACGAGCCAAATCTTCTGTATGCTTAAAATATTCTTTGCAAGAAAATAAATGTACTACATACTTTCTGAAAAACTTGCTGTCTGGCCTAAAGATTACATTATCTACAGAAGTTACAATCCTTGAATTAAGGTTAGGAACAATACAGGCACGGCCGATCGGCAGATTTAGCCTAGATACTAAAATATCGTTTTCAAAAACTTCTGTGCAATTAAGTTCTTTAAATTTTTCTTCTGTGATGTATCCGCCGCCTTGTTCTTTATAATCGCCTATGCCAACATTTCCTGTTGTTATATAACGTATATCATCTCCCGATATATCTTTGCTTTCAATCCAATCACCATCTAAAAATAGTGAGTTTTCATCTAGTGCCATATATTTAATTGGGACGCTCGTCCAGTGAGCGGGAGCTTGATTCAGCCATTCAACCCCAGAATCCTTATACTCTGGGTAAGCCTGATATTTCATGAGCGCGATTCTTCACTAAATGGATTTAACAATTTAACGCCACTACGTTCAACATCACGAATATTCCGAGTCACCAGGGTTAAATCATGAACCAAAGCAGTCGCCGCTAAAAACCCATCAATAACCGGCATTTTGTCCGGCACATTGATATTTCCCCAACGGTCAGCAATCGTTTGCGTAATCGGCAAAATAAGACGCGCCGAGGCTTGCTCAATTTGCTTAAGCCATTCTTCTAAAGCGGTTGATGCCTGTATATCGCGGCGTTTAAGCTGTTCGATACCCTGACGAATTTCCCCTAAGGTTAAAACCGAAATATACAGTTGATTGCTATCAGCATTGGTAAACCAGTTTTGTACGCCCACGTTAGCTTTTAAGCCTTTGCGTAATTCCGATAGCACATTGGTATCGATTAAGAATCCCATGATACTGTCCGCCCATAGTCCAAAGAACGCGCAAAATCTTCATCGCTCCCCACATCGGGCATTGAGCCAAGTAGGTGTTTCCAATGACTGTTATCGTTTTTTGTTTTGGAATCATCAACCAGTAACAAAACCCGCAGCGTCACGCCATCCGGAATATCATCAGGAACCCGAATGGTATGTTGAAAAGTGGTCGCTTCAAATTCTATGGCTTGCATGGTCAGTGTCCTCGTGTCTGTAGAGTTGACGCATTTTTATATGATTTAGGCTTTTGCTGTTGGGTTTTCACGAATGTACCTCTTGCAGCAACTGCATAATCTCAGCACTCACGGCATCTAAATCAGCGTCAATTTCAATCAAATCTCTTGGCGGTTGATATTGATAAAAATGCCGATTAAACGGAATCTCATAACCGACGATACCAATCTGCTGATCCTTATCGTCCTTCTTACTGGCATCTATCCAGGCATCAGGCACATGCGGTTGTACTTCTTTTAGAAAGTACGCTTCGTTAATGGCATTGACTGTCTGACTGGGATCAAGTGGTACATTCTCATTGTCACGCAGATCGCTATCTGCCTGGTATTCTACGATCTGTCCATCAACAGCAAATAGGCCATAGAGTGGATTGGGTTTATGTTCAGGATGAACGGTATGCCGCGGCGGCAGGGATGCCGAGGAGCGGCTATGGATTTTTTTGATGACTTTTTCCGCAGCAGGATTTTTCCAGCTGACAGCTGCTTTAATTTGCTTTTTATCTTTTGCGTCCAGATCAACAGCCGCTTTTTTACTGGCAGCATTCAGGGCGTCTTCAAACAGATTCATATCGTCATGCTGTTCTAAACCAATGACTGTCTGCAATTGTCGCGCTTTGAGTAGCAGCTTTTTTTGCTCTAACCAAAGAGTACGATCCAATAGGTCTTTGAGTTGTTTTTCTTTCAGTTCGCTAAAGTGAATTTTGCAGTGTTTGCGTATCGCTTCATGGTGCGCGGTTAAGTCAGCGTAATGATCACAATCCGGTGAATCTGACCAACTGTCTTCAATGGCATATTCTGCGTAAATCCATTGCATGGCAGCGTTTAACGCACCACTGACAAATCGCAAAGTGTCTATGCGTTCATCACTAAATTGATAGGACTCACGTAAGGGACGTTCTATGGTGATGCGCCTATACCCAAATTGATAGGTATGAAAGATTTTGCTAGAAAAGGTTTTGGCGACTTCGGATTTTGGATTGGCCGATTGTCTTCCGCGATTGCTTTTTTGCTCGGAGGGTTTGTCCAGTTCACGCGCATCCACTGCTTCAAACGCACCAAAGCACCGCGTGATGGTAGCAATGTCGTCATCATCCATGATGTTACGTTTACTGCCTAATGACTTGCGCATTTTGCCGTATAAGTTGACGCCGTTGATCAACTGCACTTTGCCTTTGCGTTCTGCGGCTTTTTTATTGGACAGTATCCAGATATAGGTAGAAATACCGGTGTTGTAAAACATATCAGTTGGCAAGGCGACAATGGCTTCTAATAAATCTGCTTCCAGGATATAGCGACGGATTTCCGATTCGCCAGAACCGGCACCACCTGTAAACAGCGGTGAGCCGTTGAGAATAATGCCAATCCGAGACCCGCCGTCCGCAGCATCGCGTAACTTGCTGATCAGGTGCAATAAGAACAGTAACGAACCATCAGACACACGCGGTAAACCGGGTCCAAAACGACCAGCAAAACCTTTTAGCGTGTACTCGTCTTTAATATCCGTTTCAATCTTTTTCCAGTCCACACCAAAGGGTGGATTACACAGCATGTAATCAAATTTGTCCGCATAGAGTTGGTCATTGGACAAGGTATTGCCGAGCTTAATGTTTTTGACGTCTTGGCCTTTGATCAGCATATCTGCTTTGCAGATGGCATAACTTTCCGGATTGAGTTCTTGACCGTAAGCAAGTATCACCGCTTGTGGGTTTAGCTCGTGTACATATTCCATACCTGCGGAAAGAAAGCCACCTGTGCCGCCGGTTGCATCATAGAGCGTGCGAATAATACCGGGTTTTGTCAGCACTTCATCATCTTCCATGAACACCAGTGAGGTTGTCAGGCTAATAATGTCGCGCGGGGTAAAGTGTTCTCCGGCGGTTTCATTCGAGCTTTCAGCAAAGCGACGAATCAGCTCTTCAAATACCAAACCCATGTCATGATTTGAAATGGCCTTGGGGCTTAAATCGGTTGTTCTGACTTTTTGCACAATCCTATAGAGCAGATTAGCGTCGTTGAGCTGACTAATAAAATCAGTAAATTTAAAGTGTTCAAAAATCTCACGCGCATCTTTTGAAAAGCCTTGAATGTACGCTTCAAGATTAGCGGCAATGCCTGCTTCACCTAGTTTGGACAAGTCCATTTTGGAGGTGTTGTAAAACGATAAGCCATTGGTTGCTCTGAGCAGCAGCTTTTCTTGCGCCTCTTCTGACACGTTCATTGCTTGTACTTTATCAACCTGCGCTAACACCGCTGCTTTGCTGTCTTCCAGTACGCATTCAAGGCGACGTAACAAAGTAAATGGCAGAATGATGCGACCGTACTGACTTTGTTTAAAGTCACCGCGTAACAAGTCTGCTAATGACCAAATGTAGGCCGCTAAGTTGTTGGGGGTTTGTGTCATAGTGTCCTTTCTATCGCTTGCGTTTGCAGAGCGTATGGCGGGTGATCAATTAATCGCTGCATAATACCATCTGAAGAGAAGGCTCAACGCCAATAAAGCGCGCGCGTGGGCATGTTGGGTCTCAGAAAAATTAACCAATGGCTTGCTTAGTAAAATTGATACCCGCTGAGCAGTAACCGTTAACAGTTTATCATTGCTCAAATCCCTATGGGACTTTGGATTCATCTGCTTTAACACACGTCTTAAACATTCAGCATTTGCTTAGCGCTCAATCTAGCGATCAAGTGTTTCATGACTTGAGCGTCTTGGTCTTGATTGAAAAAGATCGACTGAGAAATCCAATCAATAATCTCTATTTCCAGCAAATCACCTAAGCCTTTCCGTAATATCACCCCTTCAATCAATCGCTCATCCGTTGCATGCTGGTGGGCTAGATTTTCGTTATTGCGTGCAGTTTCAGATCAGTACATACATTCTTCGGTTTATCCTGCGGCCAAAGCTTTTGTGAAATCCCTGGGCTTATTATCGTCCATCGTGAAGATAGGAAACGATAGAACACTGGATAACGCCACCCTTGTGATCATAAAGCAAATTACTGAATATTGAGTATTTTAATCAATCAGAATTTTGCAAAGACTATAGTATTTTGATGTTTTTATTAAGCCATGCTGCCAGTAGCTAAAATATATTCCCACTAACTTTGTATATTATATGGAGAGTATATATCTCCACGCATAAGTTACCTTTAGAACATGAGCTAGTTTATGCGTTTCATTTATTAATTAATTCTTGGAGTATAAAATGTCAGAAAATAATGAAAATGATAAATTCGCAAGATTAAGAGCGATTGCGTCAGATGAAGCATCAGAAAGCTCAACGCAAGATGTTAGATTCTGGAGTTTTGAACGAGATGGCGATATTTTAGGTACTATCCAGGGTACCAGTAGCTTTAAACATCCTAGGTTCAATGAGCAACACACAATGACCGTGAGACTCGCTGATTCCAATGAATTAGTGTCGATTTTTTTAAATGATTGGTTACAGGAAGGCTTAAGACGGAAACAAGCCGAAGTGGGTGACTCAATCCTGATTAGGTTTTTCGGCATGCAACCTGGTGAACGCTTTAACCGGTATCAACTGGAGATTGAGAAAGCCAATCCTACCTATCCTGAATTAGACACTATGAAGTTTTAAACACATTTAACGTACTGGTTTAGACCAGTACGTTATTTTTGCCCTCGATTTGTCCATCCTTTGACATTTGGATAATATTTGTCAATTCAGCTGAGGATAGACACAAGCCTTTGGTCTTTTCGAAGTCATGGAAAACTGGATGTCAGCTATTGAGCTTGACTCGCTGAAATCGGCGAATTCACACTATCGACCACTTTGCGACATTCCGGATTTAAGAAGTATGGCCGCTGCACCACAGTTAGCCGCCATTCATCTCAAAGCTAGGCATTTCCTTGATACCGCGCTAGGTGTTAAAGCGGTGGAGGCATACATGCCGAAAATTTCCCGGCGAGTTCTAGTATGATTCGCTGTAGCGGTTGCTGACCTGAAAGCACTACGGCTTGCATGCAGGCCATAACTGCTAGCCCATTTGTGTTACGCAATACATCTTGAAGTAGTTTGAGTGGATAGCCGTCATGATGTCTTCGGATTGGATGAATACCTGCGTGTGCGTATGAATTGAGTGCTTTCCAGTTGTTATCTTTGAAACGGGCAAGAGCATCATAGGCCTGTTGAGGACCGCTTTTTTCGAGGGCCTGTATCATCTGGGCAATTTGCGGCATATTCTTTGCCGTCTGTTCTGATTCAAGCGATAAGTCGGCGGTTAATTTCGAAATTTGCTCATTAGAAGCAGCGTAAGTTAGCCAAATAGAGCGGGTAAGCGCCTCAAACTGTGCGCGGTGAACTACTAGTGCTGATGGCAAAAGTCCTGCTCGAAGCAGTGTTCTTGCCGAGTGCCAATGCTCCAGTGAAAGGGAGCAGGCAACATCACTTGTTCTAATTCTTGACGAATTGTCTAAGAGTGGTAAGTCAATTATTTCTTGCAACTTCTCAGCAAGATTATCGGATTCATCAAAAATTTCGAATGGCTTCATTTTCTGAGTAACACTTAATGCTGAGGTAAGCGGCGACTGGTGTGGAGCGCAGCGACGAACGGCTTGACCGATTTGTTAGGCGAATACTCAACCATAAAGCTTTTTCAGTACCGGGCGCCTGCCCGCTACATGCAGCCGCATATAGATCTTCCGCCCTTGGAGCGCTTTATAGCCCCAAGCGAAGTGACTTGCCTCCGCAAACGTGAAAATTTCGCTTGAATGCGCCTCAATTCGGATATCGCTGGCATCGGGGCCAGGCGACTCGAATTCTTCAAGTTTTCGAAAAGGCCAAAAGCCTGAGCCATAAAGCAGCTCCCAGTAACTGAGGATGATCGGCTTCGAACTCAGGTTTCGTACGAAAACTTCGTTGCCGATATCCGGTTCTGAGGTGAAGTTGTAACCCACTTCAATGCGAAATCTGGCGTTCCACAATTCCCATAGTTTGACAAGAGCCAACATGGTTGAGAGGGCTGCACCCCACCAAGCGATGTAGTTGATTCCAGTAGGTTCCGACATTCCTTATTACGCCTAACGCCTCGTTAAGAGGCAAAAAATTGTTGGCTAAAATTAGCGACGAAGGAGCAAAAGCCAACTGTTTTTTGTCCTTTTAAACGACTTGTTAAGTTTCTTGGAAATCCCTAGCTAACATAGTGGATGCTATAGAAGGTTCAATGGCATCCTTACCTGAAAACTTCTTAGCAGCCTCATAACCTTCAGTTCGATATTGAGCAAGCATTTCACTATACGTAGATATTCTACTTGTATCAATGCGAAGCCTTAGCGCCGTTCCTTTATATTTACACTCTAGATCTTGCTTTGATGTGCGATCTAATAAAATGCTTTTATCATTACTTGCAATAAAGAAATCGCCTCCATTTCTGCAAATTCTGCTGGTCATATAAAGACCAAACCCAGAATTTTGCCATTCATCATCTCTTCGTTTTTTTACACCCTTAAACATTTTACCAGACACTCCCGGCAACATTGCGAGATGCAAAGCATCTCGTTCGTCTTTAATTTTTAAATATGGGTTAGTAGATAAGCCATGCTTGATTCCATTACCGGTATCAAGAACAGCGAACTCAACTAAGTTTTTTGTCGGCCAATATTGAGCACAATATTCAATTACTTCAGAATCAGAATGCTCAACAACATTTCGGAGTATCTCTCTTATAGAAAATGTAAGAGTATCAACCAAATCGCCATCTTCCAGACGAGTTAATATTTTAGCTATTCGCTCTGATTTAGCTTCAATTACATTACCAACATGGTCATATGAATCCGTAGCTTCTTTTTTTAGCTCAGCAACATTCAAAATTGTAAGAGGCAAATATGTACTACTACCAGCGGCTTCACCTGGTTCATTCCCGAATTTAAGCCCAAAGGCTCTAAAGAACCCCATATGTGCAGCATATGATTTGTTTTTATGATTTAAAGCTGTAAATTTACTTTTAGGCTTAGTCTCTCTGAATCTTTTTAATTCATTGGCAACATAAGCCATTGTAAAAGGTTCAACTCGACAAAGGTTAACGAAATCAAAAGCATACTCATCTGAATGTTCTAAATCCCATAGTCGATTACAGAAGTTTAATGCGTTGATAAGAGATAAATTTTGAGGGATTTTTACTTGAATCATACTCATCCATGTAGAAGAAACTTAACGTGGAGTTGAGGCGCCTGCGCGGCTTTTCGCGCAGGTCGCCTCGAACGCAGGGTTATGCCTCAATGCTGATATACACACCATGGACATATTCTAGGTTGGTTGGAGCTTGACCCGGCGGCAAAAAGACAAGCTTCGTTAACAGGGATAAATCGGTCTTCAACAGATGTTCATTGGCCGCCCGAATTTCTGGAAGATCAAGGAACGCCAAAATCTTTGGAATCCCTTTCGTCATCATCGACGCTTTCCGTTTCCCATTGAGCAGTGCGTTGATGTCGGCAACTATTCCGTGTCGTTGCCGAGCACCATATTTGTTTCCTCCATTTACTGGAATATTGCATTTCACTTCAGCGACAAAAGCAATCGGGTAGCCAAGCCAAACATCGAATCCGTTGGAGTTTGGTTTGGCGTCCAGAACAATTCTCCGCAACTCCTTTGTAGCCGCATCGTCTAGCTTGAACTGTTCAGAAACCCAGTCGGCTAGCCCAAGAGCGAGCTTTAGCGTGATGGTGTTGTTTATGTCAGAAAGAACCGATTTCAGGTTCAGTAACGACGACAAACTAAGAGAACCTGCGTAGTCCTCTTCTGGCAGGTCGAACTCTTTAACAAAGAAACGGTTGAGCCGGGACTGCAACTCGCGTTCTCTGTTGTACGGAAGATCAGGATGCGTGTCTTGAGGCATAACAAGTTATTAAGCTGTTAACCGCATATCTACCTGAGAATAAACTTTGTCTTGCTAATTTATTGATCTGCATATCATCTAAGATAGGTGGTTATGACTGCTGACGGTCTGATTGCTGCCATTGAATCAGAATAAACGATGGGCCGCAACGGGTCGATTGTGTCGGTTCGCAGCACCCAGAAACCAGGCATTCACTAAATCCTAAGGCACTCCCGAGTGCTTTTATTTTAACTTGCTGCTCAGAATATTCCTGTGGCTACAGGCACATCGTATCATGACAGATGCAGCCTTGGCATACGCGCATAGTGATCCGATTTCACTAGCTATTCAGTGGCTTGATACAGATTATTCCTGAGATCGATGTCGCTATACTTGATCATGCCGATGCCTAGATGCTGATAAAGCGGTATATGGATATTGTGATTGTCGGTATGTGAGTTGCTTATGGGTAGCCTGACATATATAATTTTCTAGAAAAACTTGCGATTGGCAATGTTTAAGTATTACTCCATTTTAAAGCCACCTTGTGAAAAGTTAATGTTGCTAGAAAATAAACAGTACATATTAGATATTTTAATCGAGTACTTTAATGAAAATGACTGGCCTGTTTATGTAAATAAATCAAAATTACTTGACAGAAGCTCCATTTACCCTAACGAATCCTATCCCAATATAAAAACTGTCAAAATTGAAAGGCACAGGGCTGTTTTGGGCGATCAATATAGGGAAGGCCTGGGTATGAATGCCTATAAAACGTATTGGATGTGTTATTCTGTCAATGAACTAACACGTAAGGTAATCGATTTAGGCGAGCAACCAGGCTCATACTCAATTAATATGGCTGGTCTTGTTGATAAGCATCTTGATTATGAAAGTTTTAGTTTGAATATTGAACCTCTAGAGAATGGTCTGTATCGAGTTAATGAACTAACATACAATCTAACGAAAGAAGTAACTTCTGTCGATGATATTTGCAATTGTATTTTTGAAATAATACCAGGGCATGTAGAGTACTTTACAATTTGTATCGATTCGGAAGAGTGTTTTTCTAAAGTTGAAAAAGACAAGTTGATTTCAGACTATGAATCAGAGCTTCGTGAACAGTTAGTCGAAAAAGCCAATGAGTTATGGGAAGACAGGGAGTAATTCGAGTCCATCAATGTGGCGTCTATTGCAATAACCAATAAGAAAACCCCCATTAATTATTGATTGGCTCACCTGATTCAGCGGAGAGTAGCGATCATAATCTCTCAAATCCAACGGATTGTTTTGAATTTAACTGACTTAACAGTTCATCCCAGCCTGTCAACGCTACTTCAGAACTGCGTCAGCAACCAGTAGCTTTAATATCCATAAGATATACAGATCCCAACGGCAATCAAATCTAGGTTGACGGCTTATGCTACTCTTGGTCTTCCAATATTACCGGTTCAGGGATGTAGTATTTTACCACGCACAAAGGCTGCTCTAATGTTATCGGGTGTCAGCATGCGAACGTAGTGATCGGTTTTGATCAGGTAAGCGGGGGTCTTGTATAGACTGTTTCTCAACTGGATGTCGTTATATTTGTTCACGCCGATACACACATACCGGTATTGGTTTATTGGCATTGCAATTGTAATAAAGCCCTCTAATCTGGGTAATCACTGTAACCCAATACTCACCAATTTCTTATCTTTACTCACTTTAGCGCCGTTATAGAACCACATGACATAGTAACGGAAGCCTTTTTCTGTATCGTGTTCAAGCTTTCAGACATCGACTACGAGCTATCGGAACAAATGCTTTAAATCCAGGTTGGTTAAGATTTTAGCATCGTTGGTTGAGGGTGATCGTGTTTCCCATACTATTAGCAAAGTTTATGCGGATGACGAGAAGTTGATCATGTTGATCATGTTGATCAATCAACGAATCCATAGAAGTCACCAGTCCACGACGATTTATCTTTTTATGAAACTCGCGTTTAAAGACGCGAGTTGTTAAACAACCCACGCTTTGATGGGGTTCATGATTACCATCAGAAACAGCAAGGTACTCAGTCAACCGACAGCTTGTTTAAGCAGTGAAAAGCCGTTGAATCAATCATGATACTTTAGCGCTCTAAACGGCATCGCTGTGTATTACTTCAAGCATTTGATTAACACTGGCATGCATGCGAGTCATCGATTCGTGATCACTATCAACTTGATAAAGATCAAGTTGTTTTTAAGTGCTGCCTGTTGATCAATGCTTTCCATAACATCAGTAAGTAAAACACTGAGAAATAGCACGTTGATCCTGGTATTGAATTCATGTAACGGAAACTGTTTCAGCAATGGATGCAAATAGCCTCTCAGAGCGCTGTAGAGCGCGTGTGTTAACGACTCAAGGTTACTAATACCAAACCATTGCCTTGATCGATAGCGGCGCTTAGAGGGCGTTATGTTGGTCGATATCCGATCATTAAGTAACTGTTTTTTATTAACTATTTTTATATCGCTTCACATCAATTGCCCAACAGTAACCCTATCTCTGCAATCATCACAAACAATCACTGTTTTCAATGCTGTTTTAATTTTCTATGATTAAGAAGAAGTACCGTTGACACGCTCCTATAAGCAAATGTCAACGGCACCGATGATCAACTCAGTTCGTTACTTGGATCTAGGTCTACCGATATTACCGGTTTTAGGTGGTAGTATTTCACCACGACCAAAGGTTCGACCGTCACCGGGCGTCAGCATGCGGACGTAATGATCAATCTTGATCAGGTAGGCTGCTGCTTGATTTAAATGCTCGCGTTTCTCTGTATCGCTGAAGTGGATCAACCCGATGCCACAGTCAGGATACGTGTCTTTGTTGGCATTACAATTCCAAATACGACCTTGACTACCCACGATACACTTCACCCAATAATCACCAACCATTCGAGCTAGTATAACATCTTGCCTGACTTTAGAGCCATCGAAGAACAGGATCAGGTGGTAGTGAAATCCCTTCTCAGGACCGTATTCAAACGACCAGATATTACCCACCAGATGTTCAAACAGGCTATTCCTCCTGGTATTGTTTAAGAAGTGCTTAAAATGAGACCTCGCTTGCCAGTACTTTTTAGGGATGTCCGCTTGATTGATGATGTGATTACCTTTCTGATAACCCAAGTCGATCCTCACCACGATTAGTTTCGAATAATGATCAAACAAGGAATCAATATAATGCATCATGCCGTCCTGATTCTTCTTTGACAGGCGATTAGCGTTATAAATGATTGTTCTAAATGCAGCACTTTTTGTTTCAGCTCTGATTTGATCAACACAGGCATGCATGCGAGTCATTAACTCCTGCATGACTGGGTAATCACCATCCGTTTGATACCGATTATGTCGTTTATTAAGTGATGCCTGTTGTTCGATGCTTTCCATAACATTAGTGTTTATAACGCTTCGAAAGAACGCGTTGATGTATGGATTGAATTCATGAATCGGAAACTGATTCAGAAGTGGATACAGGTAGTTCTTAACAGTACTGGATAATCGTTTTGTTAAGGGTGTGGGTGTTACTCGTACCACACCCTTTCCTTGATCAATGACGGTGTATAACGGATCATTACCTTGCTCGATGATGGCATGTACTAGTTGTTCAATCTCAAACAGTTTTTCAGATAACTTTTTCATAAAAAAATCTCATGGTTAATGGATGAATTTGTTTATGAACTTGCACTAGCAGGACGATCAACTACGATCGATGGATTGTTTTGAGCAATCCATCTGTAGGTTTATTTACAGATAGCAAAGATTGCTAATGATATGGAGACCCGTTACAGGTGAATGGAATCAACTGTTGGTTAATGAGAATGATCAAGTTATCTGTCTTTTATGTAGACAGATAACTGAATGCTAACGAGACAGACAGGGATGGTTAGGAGAATGCGTAGGGATAGAGATGCTTGTGTTACGGCTTATAGCCTTAATGGGCTTTATTGCCTTATAGACTTATAGGTCTTAGGTAATAATAATTAAATATTATTAATAACATCAAATCCTTAATTACAGCCCCCTTAAACATCCTAGCAGTCATTGCTCAAAAATATCTTGAGTGACTTGATTTCAAGGAAAATCAAAAAGGTAATCGAATACATAGTTAGTGCAAGTCCATACTATCAGTAGTTTTATTGAATAGACCAAAACCAACGTTTCAAATCAGACAATCTTGACCCTTCCCTTATACACAAGTCGCCACCATGAAGTTGCATCTATTTACTTCCGTATGTCGATTAGCAAAGTAATCAGACTTTTGCTAATCGACGAACCCTTAAGTCAGCGAATCCTGGAAGTCTTATAAATACCGAGCTGAAAACAACCAAATGGAAAGCCTGGAGCGTGCATCCTGGATTTCGTAAACACTGGATTAATGCGTGGTTTGGTATTCAAGGCAAATCCTAAGACCAAATGCAGAACGGATTCAAAGCGGCTTCCCAATCGTGTATTGAGTTCATTTTTACCGAGTTCCATCAAGGTCTATGAGAACACCTTCAAGACGCTTCCGACTTCATGTCATTGCAGCATGGCATGGCATGACCTCACCCCTCCTCCTCTAATCCATAAGGTCGTCCGACTAGGGAGCGAGAGCAATAGCCTGGCTAAAAATCCATAATTTTTTTATCCAAAAAGGAATCGTTATAGACGTTATTTTTAAAGCAGGGAAAACAACCTATTTATTTTAAATGGACCCACTCTACGTTGTATTGGTAAACCCGCAATTATGTGCTAGACTTCATACTCAGTTATGTGGATAAGGTTTTACCTCGTTTCTCTGTTAATTCTTGAGCATGTTAGATGGCAAATTTTCATTTTCAAATGAATCATCTCAATCGAGCCATGACACTTGGCATTGTGGCCGCCGCCGCATACCGCGCGGGTGTGTGCTTACGTGATAACAAAACCGGACTCTATTATGACTATCGAAATCGTTCGGGCATTCTGCATAGGGATATTAAGGCTCCACACTCGGCACCTGAATGGGTATTCGATCGTTATCAACTTTGGAATACAACGGACCTCTTGGAAACCCGAAAGGATGCTCGTCTGGCGAGAGACCTCTTGATCTGCCTACCCAAAGAATTATCAGATCTTCATCGACTGGAACTCGTTAATAACTTTGTGGATAAATGCTTTGTCAGTCAGGGCATGATTGCGGACTTTGCCATTCACGGCCCAAGCGAAAAAAAAGGTGGCTGCAACTATCATGTTCACATTCTTTTGACACTCAGAAGTATTGATCACAATGGATTTGGTCTAAAGGTGCGGGAGTGGAATAAGATTTACCACCTACGTCGCTGGCGACGGGAATGGGCTGAACAAGCCAATCATATATTAGAGCGCGAAGGCTTTGACTGTCGTATCGATCACCGCAGTCGAGCAGAAAAAGAACGAGAGGCAGAAAAAGCGCTATCAGATTCAAAATCAGTGCCGGAACCTCATTTAAATGCCGACTTGGGCGATGACACCCTTGAAGCCGCCAACCCGAATGAATCTGTCTCATTCAATAGAAGCGAAGAAGCGACTGTCGCAGACAGGGATCAATTACCAGCGGAACTGCTGAGTAATGATGCGGAGTATGCTGAAATTCTGAGGGCAGGCGAAAGTTTAGACCGAATGCTACAAAATCAAGCAGGACTCAATTTTTTACTTGGTTTAGCGCGCAATTCGCACTTGTCACTGAGTGAACGTAAAGCTGAACTTGATGACTTTACCGAAATCTTTAACAGTCGGCTATCCAAAATCAATTATGTTATCGGGCTTCTCGGCGAAACTTCAGCCAAAGAGCGCTTTATTTTGCAAGAACAACTTGAAAGCACATCTTTCAGGGCCTATTCAAATAAAATCTTGGCCACTTTACTGGAAGAAGAGTTTGCAGAAAAGGCTTCAAAAGAGATAAGAACACTGTTTAGACAGAGCCAGATTGAAGAGCATACTTATAAACAATATAGCAACGAATGGCATTCTCGCGCCGTAAGAGATGGCCGCTATTTTGTTTTCAACCCAACAGCATTGGATAAAATCGAACGACTAAGGGCAGTAGAAAATAAGAAATGGTTTGAACTGCAGTGTAAAGCCAAAGAACTTCAGTGGACGGCAGCAGAGTTAGAAAAAGAAACACAACGACTGCAGGAACAACTGAATAAAAATCTCGCATTGAGTTTTGAGTTAAAGAAAGATTTTGAGCGTGACCGGCATAGGGATCGATAATTCTCAATCATATTGTCTCGCATAGATGGATTTCGGAATTATATGAGGGCATACCCCGCATATGAGCGGGGTATATGTACTTCGATCAATAGATGGATCTTAATCGAGGCTATACTGAAATAAGTGCCAATATAAAAAGAAATACCACAGCAATACAGCCTGACTTTCATTGATAGGAGATATTCGAGTTCTTTGAACAAGGATCTCAGATTCAAAATACTTTGGCAATTCAGCGTAGATAGGCCTTAATCCATTGATAAAAATTATCATTTCATAGCGAGGCATTCTCATCACTTCATCCGGTGTCATAACAGCGCGCGTGACGGGAGACTGTGTAACCGATATATTTTTTACAGGTATTGGATTATAGGAGGTTTTGTCGATCGAATCCGACTCAGTTTTACTTATTTGCTGAACCGTTTCATTTCCAATCCACTCAGAAACCAAGGTTGCGGTTTCTAAATCATTGACCCCAAAAAAACATTTTGCGGCGCAGTTACTAAAAAAAGACATCCATGAGCGTGGGTAATGGATCTTTAACTGATTGATATCTTGCACAAAAAACCACAAATTAATGCCATAGCCCGCAAGGTATGATAACCCGTCTTCAATGGGGGACATGTAATGAAGTTGGGGAAACTCATCGAGCAAAAAAAGTACCGGTGGATTATTGTTATCCTCGCCATTATTTAACTGCTTTTGAGTCGCACGGATTAATTCTCGAATAGCCAAGCCAATCATGACGCGAAGAACCGGACGATATTCAGAGAGTGACTCGGGCGGAGTCATCAAATATATGCAAGTATTGCCATCAAGAAGCTCTGAAAACTCAAAGTCGTTTGGGGCCGGCTCCTTATCCTCAGGATCTGCGGAAGGTTGATAGGTCGCCCTGTACAAACGTTCATGATGCCAAACTGCTAGATTCCTGTTTATTGTTGCCAAAACGCTTGCCCCAGTCCGTCCTTCATTCATAAACTTCTGCTCCATGCTCGACGCGTAGCGACGTACTATATACGAATCCGCGATCATCATATCTTTAAGTAACTGATTGAATCCCTCTGCATTAAGTGTTGAAAGGCGAGACAATTCTCGCATGCTGCGTTCATTAACAACAGGCTGATCATCTGAATGAAGACTCTCTTTGTGCGCTAGTTCGACTGTGAGCACATACACGATCAACGCAACCAGAAATTCTTTAGCTGCGTCATCCCAAAAACCTCTATCTTGGCCGATATCAGGGATAATTAAAAGATTAGCGAGAGCCACTGCATATTCCTCGATTTCATAGGGCTCAGTGAATTTGATTGCAAAAGGATTCCAAACACTAGTCGAACTTTCAAAGGGCGCGAAACTAACAAGCTTTTGACCCATATTCCTCTGCCGATACCCGGCTGTCAGTTTGTAATTTTCACCCTTTATATCCAATACCAAGAACGATCCAGGCTTGGTCAATAAATTTGGCACAATTTGCCCACTCCCTTTACCCATTCGGGTTGGCGCTACTGTTAAGTTATGGCCGCTTCCTTGAAAAGATATACCGCCTTGATTGCGAATAATCGATGGACTTTGCGCGTATATAGCTTTATCAGAATTATCAAATTTTGATCGAAATGACCCAAGGTATGGACAAATATTTGCACCAGTACCTGGCTGAAACAGGTTTGAATTTTGAGCTTCGTGCTCACTAATAAAACCCGCAGAGCCACAGGTCTTGGATTTGTTATTATTTCTTTCATGCTCCAGTTTTTTGTCACGAGCAAGATCGTACCATCTATCCCGATCCCTTGGCGGGTTGTCGACATTTTGGATTTGGTTAGTTGAATTAAATGGATAGCTCATAAATTTCCTCAGTATGAAATCGTCAGTCAATCGCACCATTGGAAGCAGAACCACAAAATCAAAGTTCGATTCCGCTAAACCAGTGCTGGCGACTTTTTGACGATTTTAATATCGGCTCTGTTAGGCTTTATTAGGTTTGCGAACGAAAAGCCAGATATTAAGTTGTTGATATATATGGAAATAAATAATGACAAAGGCACTTTTAATGCGATGGTCGTGCGTTCGAATCGCACACGACCCACCATCATAACTCCTTGATCGGCAAGGACAAATCAGCCAGATGCCCGTCGGGTTGAAGCAACATAAACGCAGCAAGGCGCAAATTTAGGCGCATGCTGCATTATTTTGCTTACCGAGGTGGCGCAATGAAGCAGTTATACCCTGTTCTATTCATAACTCTAAATCAATCCGAAATCCATGTTATTGGGCGCGAAGCGCTCATTAGTTGTTCTGCGCGATTTTATTTGCGTGTTGGGGTTGCGTAATGGCATACGTCCGACCACTTTCAAATGGCAGGTTCCGTGCAGACATTCGTCTAAAAGGCGTTGTTAAGAACAAAACCTTCCCTTCCGAGTCATTAGCTCATTCTTGGTCTGAGCACATGGAACATCAGATCAGATCTATCCCCTTACTTAATCAGACTCAATTAGCCTCCCTTTCCGACGATGAAATTCAGTCTATGGGCGGCACTGAACTATTCAAGCTCTTAGGTATTGATTTGTTTGCAGTGCGGCATGCGGTCAAATTAGACGCAATAAACGCCCTATCCAAAAAAGAATTATTGCAACTGCCCCCCCCAAGAAATCGAATGCATGGGCGGGGTTGAGCTGTTTATCCAGGCGGGTAAACGCATTCGATATAAAACCTTTCATGACGTTTGTACTGAGTATTTGTCTCGCTGGGGCAAAAAGGACTATCAAGGCCAAATGCAGCGCGTAGATTATTGGTGCAATATTTTCGGCGATCGAATCATGACGGATATTGATATCTTTGATATTCGGGAACACATTGACAGCATGATCGACGCAGGTGAACGTACCTCAACGATTAATCGCAAAAAAGCCGTGTTATCCAGCATCTATAAATTTGCACTTAGCCGTGGCTATATCGACGAAAATATTATTCGCAACATCGTCATTGACAACGACACAAAACACCGGGATCGTGTATTAACAGAGAGTGAGCGCAGTCGCTTAATTAAAGCCTGCAAAGATTCTTATTGGGATAAGTTGTATTTGCTTGTCCTCATGGCAATGGTCACTGGCGCACGAAAAGGCGAACTCATGAATCTACGGTGGTGCGATATCAATTTCAAAGACAGCACCGGCCTATTGGGTGACACAAAAAACGGTTCTAGTCGCGAATTACATTTTCCAGCCATCGTCATGACTGAGTTAAAACGCTTTCAGGAAGTGGGAAGCGGCTTGATATTTCCCTCACCTGAAAAGCCAGAACAGCCATTGGACGTTCGTAAAGCCTGGAGTAAAGCGTTAAAGGTTGCGGGTATTTCCGATAAAGACCTGTTAAATCCAGACGGTACAGTTCGACTGGAAAAGTTTACCTTCCACTGCTTACGTCACGGCTTTTGTTCAGCATTGTCAGACGCTGGCAAAGAGATCAATCAAATCGCCAAACTGGCGGGCCATAAGAGCATTCAAACAACCATGCGCTACATCCATCAGGGTCGCGAACAGAGTCGCCAAATAGTGGATGAATTGACCCATAACTTCGGACTATAGGTGCTGACAACAAATAACAGCAAATCCGCAAGACGTCGAAACACCCCCACCAAGTTAAGAAGCGAATTCCGACTCCTTGTGGGTCGGAATGAGTAGAAGCTGAGGATCGGGACAAACGAAAGCAATAGTTGCAGCAACATTTCGCACTGAAATCGAATAGGAATGTCCATTCAGTTTTACCGAAAAATGCTGACACTCCCGTTTTTTCTAAGTAATAGACTCGGTAAGCTTTATCGACTGCCTAATACCTTGTCTGCAACTTCATTCGCATTCTTTTTTGCGCACTTACGAACAGAATTGACCGTCTCTTCGCTATATTTGAACCCGCTATCCACCAATATTTTACAAACATCAGCACATAGACGCTTTTTATAACGTTCTTGATATCCTTTCGAACGACTGAGCTTTAAAATCATCAGCGAACATATGCTTTTAAGAATACTGCCAGTATTAGTAATAGCGCATCTTTTGTAATTGTCCCACCCTTGGTAAGCATTAGCACCATTTTCAAAACCCGCTACATTAGACAGCCGACTACGCGCCTCAATGTTTTCCCTAGCCAAGCTGCTCAGATGACGAGCAAATGAGAAAAGCTTGTCCTCTAGATCAATAATGGGCTCATCATAGTGAATAGCAAGTACAGCGCAATTCTGGCGCTGTTTTTCATCTATCGTTATTTCATGACGTTTGGAATCAAATATGAAATCGTCAACCCAATTATGACGATAATGGAAGGGGCGATAATAACTGGCATCCCACTTCATTATTCCTCGCTTGAACTCTCTCCACGATGAATCACACACCCTCCTTTCCTTATTGCGCCACCTCGGTAAGCAAAATAATGCAGCATGCGCCTAAATTTGCGCCTTGCTGCGTTTATGTTGCTTCAACCCGACGGGCATCTGGTTGATTTGTCCTTGCCGATCAAGGAGTTATGATGGTGGGTCGTGTGCGATTCGAACGCACGACCATCGCATTAAAAGTGCTCAATATGCATTGTAACTAATTGATTTAATTTATTAATTCAAGATGCTCGCTGGACTATATCGCAGTACAATGCATAACGCGCTATAACCGAATCACGCAAAAGTCACGCGTGATTTTTTGAACATTCACCGTATGGTCTTCATGTTTTTTCGCCTCAGTCATAGGAATTCGATTTGATATGTATTGATTTATTCATATTTATACTGTTTTTATAGTATAGTTATGAATAAGTTTATACATTCTGAATTCTCATGGATAAAATCAAAAACCCTTTTTCGCCGGGCGCTGGGTCGCCGCCACCGGAAATGGCAGGACGAGATGCCATTCTTGAACATGCTCGGGTATTGCTGGGGCGCGTACGCGCCAAGCGCCCGGAAAAAAGCCTGTTACTGACTGGTTTGCGCGGGGTCGGCAAAACCGTTTTATTAAACGATATTGAGCGCATGGCTATCGACTCGGGTTATCGAACGCTCTTGGTCGAAGCGCATGAAGGCAAACCCTTGGCCGTTTTACTCGCGCCGCATTTGCGCCGCCTGTTGTTCGATCTCGACAGGCTAGCAGGCGCCGGCAATAAAGCCAGACGCGGCATTGCCGTTCTAAAAAGTTTTATCAGCGCCATTAATATCAAAGTGGGCGACTTTGATATCGGCCTGGATATTGACCCCGAATCGGGATCGGCCGACAGCGGCGACCTGGAGGTCGATCTTCCCAGTTTGTTCATGGCCGTCGCCGAAGCGGCGGAAGAGCGCCAGTCGGCGGTGGCCGTGCTGATCGACGAAATTCAGTATTTCAGCACCACCGAATTGAGCGCTTTGATTATGGCAATGCATAAAATGCAACAGCGGCAACTGCCTTTGGTGTTGATTGGTGCTGGCTTGCCGATTCTGCCAGGCCTGGCCGGCGAATCCAAATCGTATGCGGAACGGCTATTCAGTTTTCCGGATGTTGGTCCGTTGCCGGAACATGATGCCTTTACAGCCATACAGGAGCCGATTCGCGCGGCGGGCGAGTCAATCGAACAAGATGCTTTGCAGGAAATTTACCACATGACACAAGGGTATCCGTATTTTCTACAGGAATGGGGCTATCAGGCCTGGAACCATGCTTTAGAATCCCCCATTAGCTTGCAGGATGTCAGAGAAAGCAGTGCCTTGGTCTCGAATCGTCTGGATGAAAACTTCTTTCGTGTGCGCTTTGACCGACTGACACCGCGCGAGAAAAACTACTTGCGCGCCATGGCAGAACTGGGAAAAGGCCCCTACCGCACCGGCGATGTAGCTGATAAACTGAAAGTTAAGATCAATATCTTGGGGCCGGTACGCGCCAGTCTGATCAAGAAAGGCATGGTTTTTAGCCCGTCGCATGGCGACATGGCGTTTACCGTGCCGTTGTTCGACGAATTCATGCGCCGCGCCATACCTGATTTCGATGTCTGAAGCGGATGCCCGCCGTACAGCATCGCTGTAACATTACCTGCCTTAATTGATTAAAAATGAAAGTCCTGATCTATAACGAGCTTGATCCTAAAACCATTCCCGGCTTTGCCAAACTGCAAACCTTTCTGGAAAACGACGATTTCAAATCGGCGGAGGTTAAAAAAGTTGGCGACAATCTGTACCGGGCTCGACTTAATCAGCGTGACCGCTTGTTATTTGCACACTATCGCTATCAAGAACAAAGCTATGCCTTGATTCTGGAATTCATCAAAAACCACGCGTATCACGAATCGCGCTTCTTGCGTCAGGTCAGCACTATCGATGAGGCTAAAATCCCCGTCATCCCTTCAGCGCAAATGAACGATGCGGCGGCGTTGGTCTATCTCAATCCCCAACAGCACCGCTTCAACCTGCTGGATAAAATTATCTCCTTCGACGACCGCCAACAAGCGATTTACGACCTGCAACCACCGCTGATCGTGATCGGCTCGGCTGGCAGCGGCAAGACTGCGCTGACGCTGGAAAAAATGAAGCATGCCGTTGGCGACGTGTTATATGTTACCCAGTCAGCCTATCTGGTCAACAACGCTCGCGATCTGTATTACGCCCATCAGTACGATAACCCCGAGCAACAGATCGATTTCTTGTCGTTTCAGGAGTTTCTGGAAAGCATCCAGGTACCGGCGGGCAAGCCGGTCAGTTTTCCGCTGTTTCAACACTGGTTCAATCGCCATCGCCAAGGCCCTGTGTTGAAAGATGCACACAAACTGTTCGAGGAATTCCGCGGCGTCATTACCGGTCCCGCCACCGACAAAAGCTGGCTTGACCGCGATGATTATCTTGCCCTTGGCGTAAAAGAATCGATCTTCCTGGCCGAGGAGCGCGATGCCGTTTACGATGTATTCGAGAAATATCGGGAATTTTTACAGGATAACCAGCTTTACGATCCCAACATTCTCAGTCACCAGTATTTGCAGCAGATTCAACCCCGTTACGATTTCGTCGTGGTCGACGAAGTACAGGATCTGACCAACATTCAACTGTACTTGATTCTCAAATCCCTGCACCACAGCCGCGACTTTCTGTTGTGCGGCGACTCCAATCAGATCGTTCACCCCAATTTCTTTTCCTGGGCCAAGGTTAAAAGTCTGTTTTACCGGCAGGATGACTTACAAACCGGTGATGAGTTGATCCGCATCCTCAACACCAATTACCGCAATTCGCCACAGGTTACCGAAATCGCCAATCGGATTTTGAAGATCAAAAATCTGCGTTTCGGTTCCATAGACAAGGAAAGCCACTATCTGGTTGAAAGCAATGGCCACAATCAGGGCGAAGTGCTGTTCTTGCAGGACACGACAGAGATTCGCCGGGAACTGGACAACAAGACCAAGGCCTCGACCCAATTTGCGGTGATCGTGATGAGCGCCGAACAAAAACCGGCAGCCCAGCAGCATTTCGGTACGCCGCTGATCTTTACCATCCAGGAGGCCAAGGGCCTGGAATACGAAAACATCATTCTCTACAATTTCCTGAGTCAGGAAGAGGCCCGCTACCGGGAAATCAGCAAAGGTGTGGCGGCTGCCGACTTGCAGCACGATCTCAAATACGCCCGCGGCAAGGACAAGACCGACAAATCGCTGGAGATCTACAAGTTTTATATCAATGCGCTTTATGTGGCGCTGACGCGGGCAATCAAGAATTTATATTGGCTTGAGAGCCAACCGAAACAACCGTTGCTGGACCTGCTGGGATTAGGCGAAGCCCAAGCCAGCCTGCAACTGGCCAGTCAGAACTCTAGCCTTGATGCCTGGCGACTTGAAGCGCATAAACTGGAGTTGCAGGGCAAACAGGAGCAGGCCGAACGGATACGTAGCGAAATTCTGAAGCAAAAAACGCCACCTTGGCAGGTCATCGATGCCGCATTCTTGCCGGCGTTAAAACAGAAAGCGCTGGACGGCAACGACAAGAATGCCAGGATCATGTTGTTTGAGTACGCTTTGGTTTACGAAGACCTCGATATCATCAACAGTCTGCTGAAAGCCGATTTCAAGGCCGCCAAACAACCCGACAAAGGCCTGCAACTACTGCAACAAAAGCACTACAGCATTTACAGCTTCAAAAAGCCAGATGCGGTGTTGAAACAAACCGATCAATATGGCACCGATTTTCGTAACGTCTTCAATCAAACGCCGTTGATGGTGGCCGCTTGGATGGGCAGTACCGAAGTCATCAAGGCCTTGTTCGACCTGGGCGCGGATACCGAAAAAGTCGACAGCAACGGCTTGACGGCATTTCAAATTGCATTGGCGCAAAGCGATCGTAGCGAAGCTTATGCCAAAAAGAAGCTGGCCGATATTTATCCGCAACTGGAGCCGACCAGCATGAGCATTCAAGTGGATGGCCGCTTGGTCAAACTGGACAAACACCACATGGAGTTTTTCATGTTGAATCTGATGATCGCCTTGTTCTACCGAGTAATGCCGCATAAGCTGCATTACCGGATCGAGGGCTTCACCACTCAGGATTTCATCGACGCGATTCAGCATTTGCCAGCCAGCATCCTGCCGGAACGCCGAAAACAAAGAGCCTACCTTTCGAGCATCCTCGCTAAAAACGAAACCGGCAAGGATGATAAGCACAACCGTAAGCTGTTTTATCGCGTGATGCGCGGTGCTTATATTTTCAATCCCAAGCTAGCGATTAAGGTGGAAGGCGAATGGGTCAATATTTACGATCTGCTCAGCATAGACAAACTGGTGCCGCAATATGAAGCTAGGCAGGACTGGTGGCGGGCCGATTTCAACGCCTACCGCGAAAAAAGCATGGCTGCCTGTAAAGTGGATCTGAAACGATTAATTGCAGAAAAACGGGCGACTGAATAAGGCGAATTACGCCGATTTTATCCAGGTGAGTTTTAGCCTGATAAAAATACCTGTGGTTGATGTACGTTAAACAACCGTACAATAAATTGCATATAGAATTAGCGAAATATCCAATGACTAGAGAGCATGTCACCCGGAATAGCCGTTTAGAAGCTAGAGTTTCACCCGATGCTGGCTATCATCAAGCGAGCAGCCGAACTCCAAGGCCGAAGTGTAAGTGACTTCGTCGTTACTGCAGCACAAGAAATGGCTCAACGTACGATAGAAGAGACAAATTTCATCCGTCTATCGTTAGAAGACCAGCAATGCGTTGTCGATTTGTTAATTGACCCACCTGAGCTGAATTCAGCCATGCAACGTGCCGCAAAAGCTCATGCTGATCTTATTCAAAACACATGAAGGTCGATTCAAGATTTTATCGCTGAAGGCAGAATATGATCGCAGTGAGTTTTCATCTCATATAGAGTTCAATCAGGATTCACGGGCTGCAGACCTGCCTTATAACCGGGCTAAAAGTTCAGTTTTTTTGGCACTGAACTCATCATCCGTCAGTATGCCTTTATCTTTCAAGCTAGCTAGTTTCTCGATGGTGCTAAAAATATCCGCTTCTCTAGTTTCTGCAGAGGACGTAACTGGGGAGGGTGGATTTAACGATGAGGATGCAGGTGGATCGTCAGTTGCTGGCTCAACGGCCTGGTTGTCGATAGAAATGATGGGTAGGCTATTGACATCGACCAATCCATATTGGCTGTTAAACGTGATGGAACCCCCAACCGATTGCTGCTGGGAAAAACCACCGATTTGATGATCCAGCGTATCGTAAAGGGTTACATGACCATTTAGCTCGATAGCTAGCCGCCGAAGGGAGGCAAAGTACGCATAACGTACGTGATTTTGCGAGCCTGTGCTGCTTGGGTATGGCAGGCCTTCTGGCCACCAGTTTCCAGAACTACCGGCAGGTGGTGGCACAAATAAACTGAATGCTCCCGTTGGCCCTGAGCTATTTTGGGCCTGATGGCAAACATTGTCGTTGTTTTGCTGCTGAGTGCCTTGATGCTGTGACTGAAAACTCCCGCGTTGAATGAGACCGGGCTGATTGGCAACCAGATTGGCGAGTTCTTGGCATAACCCGCCGATACTGTGTTTTAAATTATGATTGAACATGTCGCTCAACATAATCATACCGCCTTTCATCCATTGGCCCGAACCACCAAATTCAGGATGATTAAACTGTGCCATTGACCCGTTGCCATTGATGACCGACTGCAACATGCTGAATACGGCATCAGGCGTAAAACTATAGCGCTGTGCAAGATCATTGATGATCTTTTCGCCTTCTGGTGTAAGCTGCTGCATTAGAAAAGCCCCTATATTTGAGATCAGCATAATGAGTCTATCATCAACATTGTTTTCATACTGATAATCGCTCATGAATCGGTTATCGCGCAAGGATCTAGTATGTTTTCATCCCATTCTCACGCAACAAAAGGCAGTATTGTCCAACTCAATATTTCCGCTGGCGGTGTTCCAAAGTCATCGATAACCGAAGGTATTGTCGAGCCAAGTGGATTACAAGGCGATCGCCAGCGTAATTTAAAGTATCACGGCGGCCCGGATCGAGCCCTATGTCTGTGGTCACTTGAAATCATCCAGGCCTTGCAAAAAGAAGGGCATCCCATTCAACCTGGAGATGCTGGAGAAAATATTACGCTGAGCGGATTGCCCTGGAATAGGATCAGCCCTGGGTGCCAGATGGGTTTAGGCGACGGTGTTCTGCTTTTAGTCACCGACTATGCGCCTCCATGTCGTACTATTGCCCGCTACTTTAAACTGCGCCGCTATGGCCGTATTAGCCAAAAGCAAAATCCCGGTACTAGCCGACTTTATGCCCGGGTGTTAATTCCTGGCGTGCTTCGCGTAGGCGATCTCGTCACGCTTCATAACATGACGGATTTTGGTGCAGCCGGCGAGGGGTAAGGGGGGTGCCAGAATAAAAACCAGCAACGAAGCGCGCGGCAGACTAACCACCCTTGCGTGATATCCCCCGAATCAACTACAGCGGACTAGATAAAGATCAACTGCCAAAAGGAAGCTTTTGATTTAGTTTAACCAAAATGGCACTTTTGACAGCTATGAGGTAAATACCCCCTATTTGAAGGCATCAGTTCCGATCGATCTCTTTGGCTTGCGCCGTGCCGGCAATGGCTTTTTCAATTAAGAAAAAACTCCCTCGCACCAAACTGCCAAACAACAACAGGGGTATCACAATATCTATAGGTAATACACCCGCAAAACCAGCTATGGCAAATGCACCCACAACAAAACCGATACGTCTAAATTTGGCAATTTTCATTCGGCCTCCCGGACCGTTGATCGGTCAATACGAAAATACACCTTCACTATATCGCCACACTAGAAATTAACAATACGCAATAACTGTAATTTATTGTTTTAGCTGAAAAAACAATAAGCTTTGTAGAGGATTTATACGCGAGAAAACGGGGGCTTGCACTCAAGCTTCCATATGACTGTTCAGACTAATCGTCCTTGTGGCATATTGCCCTCAATCAATTGCAGCGGGCTAGATAAAGATCAACTGCTAAAAGGAAGCAGACGTTCGGTTGTCGTTTAATTTAGGAAATATTAACGTACGGTTACGACCCATTTTTGCCACTCGTGCTTCTCCAAAGCCGCCAGTCGGCCGAAGCCAGATTCTGGAGCCGGAGGACTACAAAGCTGCCGTTGGAGACCTCAACCTATCGGCCAAAACCGGTCGCTGAGTATGCCGGCGAAATTTTCCATCCTTAAGTTCAGCGAATGGCAGCTTTTCGGCAAGCAACCTTGCGTCCTCTCTGGCTCTACCCGGCCAGCAAGCGGACCTTGGCGCTTTAAATTTTATGACAGAAATTAAACGCATAGCGGACGATCCATGCGCGGCTAAAAAAGGAGCAAAAATCAGAAACGATAATTTGTAGCATATCTTTGCTGAGCGTCGTGCAGGGCCTCGTTTTTACTTGAAAACATCGACTTTGAATGTTTGATAAGAATGCAGATCTAGCATATGCTTCGACACAATTTATCATCGGATGATATGATTGGCTATGCATCAAGAGTCGGGAATAGATACGCTTTTGGAACTTGATCAACAGATTCTTGATCAGGGGAATGGCTATTGGATCAAAATTGAGGCAAGGCGTGTGACACCAACCAAAGAGATTCCGCATGGTATACGTTACTCTCTGACTTTACATGAACCATATGGCAAACGGATCCTGGGTTATGACAATGCCCATGCCGTCAAGCTGCCGAAAAAATTTAAATTTGCCGGACAGCGTTTAGCCTACGACCACAAGCACCGTAATATTTGCGACCAAGGTGTGCCTTATGAATTTCAAAATGCCTATCAACTTTTAATGGACTTCTTCGCAGAGGTTGACCGGGTATTGGAGGAGATTAGAAAGCTATGAGTACAGTTATGATTGGCATCCTGCCACAGGAAAAAATGCGGGAACGGGTACTGGCTATTGCCAAAGGTGAATACAAGCCGGAACCGTCAGAGCCCAAAATATGGTTCACTTCAATGCGCTCCCTAGCAGAAGTATTGAGCGACGACAACCGAGCGCTACTGAAAACCATTCAGGAAACTCATCCGGAATCAATTTCATCTCTGGCCGTTATTACCGGTAGAAAACCGAGTAACCTGTCTCGAACCCTGAAAACCATGTCGAATTATGGCTTAGTGGAAATGCGACGTGAAAAAAATCAAGTCCGGCCAATTGCAGTGGCTACTGAGTTTCAGATTTTTGCTTGAATTAATGCCGACATGTATCGACGAGCAGCTGATAGATTCATCGAGCATATTGCGGAGCTGAGTTGTGCCACTGAGGTCGGATGGGCATTCCAAAAGCGCATCGAAAAAAACAGTGACAAAGTTTTCACCTTCCTGTCTTACGGACGGCGTACTGTGGAATAACAACAATGCCGAGCATGCTGTTCGTGCTAGTCGGAATGTACTTAACTCAAGCTCTCCAAAAGGGACTCGCAACTATGCCACGCTGCTAAGCATCCAGCAGGCCCTGAAGTATCGAGGAAAGGAATTTCTAGAATATATGAGATCTGTCGAGATAGAAATCTCCGAGTAATTTCCAATCTTGGACTCAATGAGGAAACCCACGATTTCCTCGTCCTGCGAATGTCGGATCCAGTTGACAAATCAGTCATTCGAAATGACAGTGGGCCGGTCACCCGACAACTTTTGGTTAAGCGGTCTGCTCTCTCCCATATAGCAGACGTTCAATCTTCACCGCTCCCTTAAACTCTCCCCGACATGCTCGATCAAGGGGCTGAGGAAGTATTCTATCACCCGCCGTTTGCCGGTTTTGATTTCCACGGTCACGGCCATTCCGGGTGATAGATTGACAGTCTTGTTTTCCACCTGCATGGTGGTGCGCGGCAGTTTGACTTTGGAGGCGTAGATCAGCCCACGTTTTTCATCGTTGATGGCGTCAGTGGAGACCTGTTGCACTTCGCCATGCAAGGTGCCGTATTTGGTGTAAGGAAAGGTTTCGATCTTGATTTCGGCTTCTTGACCGGGGTTGACGAAGCCGATGTCTTTGTTTTCGACGAAGGCTTCGATTTCCATGGCCTGGTCGGCTGGCACTATGATCATCAACGGTTGGGCCGGGGTGACCACGCCACCGACAGTATGCACGGCCAATTGCTGAATGTTGCCGTCTACCGGGGCGGTAAGTTTCAAGAGCTGGCTGCGCTGGCGGGCCTTGATAATCGCCTGTTGGTAGCCGGCGATTTTTTGTTCGCTGTCGTGCAAGCGGTCCAACGCGGCGCGCTTAGTGGAGGCCAACAGTTCTGTTTTTTGTTTGTCCGCTTCCTGGATGGAGGCTTTGAGCGCTTGCAACTTTTGCCGTTGAGTCGCCAATTCGCCTTCCTGTTCGATACGGGCTTGTTCGCGTTGCAGATAATCGTGACTGGAGACGAATTTTTTACCCTGCAACTTTTGATAATCTTCTGCCAACTGGCGGGCGATCGGTGCCGTATGTTGCAGTTTTTCCACAGTGGCTTCAATCGCCCGCAGTTCGGCTTGGCGGCTGGTTTTGTCGGCTTTCAGCCGTGCCAGTTTACTCAGCAACTCCTGCCACTCGCCATCCAAATGCCGCTGCTCGTTGTCGGCTTGTGCAGCGCTCACATCGGTCGGCACTTGCAATTGAGGCGATTGAGATTTGCCTTGTTGCAATTGGTTAAGGCTGGCCAGAAAGGCGGTGTCGCGCGCAGCCAGTAGTTCAGTGATTCGTAGATCGCCGGCAATGCTATCGGTATCCGCGTCGGCGGCTGTGGCATCGAGTTCGATCAGCACATCGCCGGCTTTGACGGCTTGGCCGTCGCTAACATATATCGCCCGCACGGTAGCGGTTTCCATCGGTTGGATAATCTTGACCCGGTCATTGGGTATGATCTTACCCTGGGCGTTGGCAACAATGTCGATATGTCCCAAAGCCGCCCATAGCACCGCCAATCCGGCAAAGACTATTAGCAACCACATGGCAATACGCGGTGCCGGCGACACAGGGGTTTCCTGTAACGCCAGTGCGGCCGTTAAAAACTGGGTTTCGTAGCGTTGACGCGGCAGGCTGTCCAGTTCGGCCCGTCTAGCCCAAATCTGGCGGAACACAGTCGTATAGCGATGGAGTAAATCAAGGCTGGCTTGCAGTTTTAACATCGGAATCCGTGTTTACGTTGGCATAGAGTGTTGAAAAGAAAGATACAAAACCAAAGATTAAAATAACCGGGAATCCGGCTAAGCTTTTTCGTCTTTCGTCTTTCGTCTTTCGTCTTTCGTCTTTCAGCCTACCTGCAAACGGTGCAAATAAGCATAATGGCCGTCCTGTTTCTGCAGCAATTCGGCATGACTGCCTTGCTCGACAATCTGGCCTTTGCCCAACACAATGATGCGGTTGACGTCGCGTACCGCACTCAGCCGATGGGCGATGATGATCACCGTGCGACTTTGGCAGATGGCCTTCATGTTTTGTTGGATGATGCGTTCCGATTCGTAATCCAGGGCACTGGTGGCTTCGTCGAAGATCAGAATGCGCGGATTGGCTAACAGAGCCCGGGCGATGGCGATACGCTGGCGTTGGCCGCCGGACAGGGTGGATCCGTGCTCGCCCACCATCGTATCGTAGGCTTCCGGCAATTCCAGGATAAACTCATGAGCACCGGCCAATTGAGCAGCGGCAATCACCTGCGGCAGCGGCGTGCCGGGATCGGTCAACGCAATGTTGTCGCAGATGCTGCGGTTGAACAACACGTTTTCCTGCAACACCACACCGATCTGCCGACGTAAGGACGACACGTCGGCCAAGGCCAAATCCAGGCCGTCGATCAATACCCGGCCGCGTTCCGGCACATACAAGCGTTGCACCAGTTTGGCCAAAGTGCTTTTACCGGAACCGGAGCGACCAACGATACCGATCACTTCACCGGACCGGATATCCAGATTAATCCCACGCAAGACTTCAGATCCATCCGGTTGGTAACGAAATACCACTTGGTCGAAGCTGATGCGACCCTGAATCGGCGGCAAACTGCTTTTGTTGCCGATGGTTTCATTGCGGGTGTTGAGTATATCGCCCAGCCGCTGCATCGAAATGCCGGTTTGCTGAAAATCGGTCCACAGTTGCGACAGACGCATCACTGGCTGGGCCACATGGCCGGCCAGCATATTGAAGGCAATCAACTGACCGACCGTCATTTCGCCGGCGATCACCAAATGTGCACCCAACCACATGGTCGCCACCGTGACCAGTTTGCCGATCAGGGTGACGCCGCCGTTGGCGAAGATGCCGATGGTGGCGGTACGGAATCCGGCGGCAATATAGGCGGCCAGTTGTTGATCCCAATGCCGGGTCAATTGCGGTTCCACGGCCATGGCCTTGACCGTGCCGATGCCGGCAATGGCCTCTACCAAAAAGGCTTGGTTCTCGGCACCGCGATTGAATTTCTCGTGCAGGCGGCCGCGAAGCAGCGGCGTATACAGCAAGGATAAAATCACATAACACGGTAGGGACACCAAGACGATCAAGGTCAAATCCCAACTGTAGTAACTCATCACCGCTAGGAACACCACCGAGAATAACAAATCCAATACCACGGTCACTGCATTGCCGGTTAAAAAAGCCAGGATATTCTCCAGTTCGCGCACTCTGGCGACCGAATCGCCCACCCGGCGGGCTTCGAAATAGGGTATCGGCAGATTCAACAAATGCCGGAACAGCCGCGCACCCAGTTCCACGTCGATGCGACTGGTGGTGTGAGCGAATACGTAACTGCGCAAGCCGGTCAGCACCACGTCGAACAAGGTCACCACCAACAGGCCGACTGCGATCACATCCAAGGTGGTAAAACCCCGATGCACCAACACCTTATCCATCACCACCTGAAAGAACAGCGGCGTTACCAGCGCAAACAATTGCAACACAAAACTGACCAGCAACACTTCCAGCAACAGCTTGCGGTATTTGACCATCGCCGGGATGAACCAGGTAAAGTCGAACTTGCTCAGCTCTGCCGCCAACGAGGCACGCGAGGTGAACAAGATCAACTCACCCTGCCAACGCTCACCGAGCTCAGCCAGACTTAATCGTTCCGGTCGGCCGCTGGTGGGCGATTGAATCAACACTTGTCCTGCTTCCACTTTAGCCAGAATAAAGTAACTGCCGCCCACCGCGCGGGCCAGGGCCGGCAAAGGCGTGGTCGACAAACGGCCCATCGGTACCGTAACCGCTTTAACATTTAGCCCCAGTTTTTTGCCGGCCAACAGGATTTCAGTATGACCAAAAGACTGACCGCTGTGGCAGTATTCATGCGCCAACTGGTCCGGGTCGGCGGCGATGCCATGCAAGCGGGCCATCATCACCAGGCCGATCAAGCCGGTGTCGGAGTTGGGGGCTTGTTGATTCTGTGGCTGGGCTGGTGGTTGCTCGAAAGGGGATTCTGTCGGATTTTCAAAAGTCATCGGTTCCTCGATGGTATTGCCGCAGCATAAGCGGCTGCGGCACGGCTTCCCGCACTAATCAGAAAAAACATATTTGGTATAGGCTTCAGGTCCAAAGTACAAAACGCCGCTAGATGGTGATAAACCCGGTGGTGTTTTGTGCCTTGAATCCTGAATGTTAATGACTACTGCCAATTGGCCGCCAGCACTGGCGCCAGAGTGGTTTGGTAATCCTGCGGCAAACTGATTTGACCGGCTGAAGGCGGCGCAAAGGCGGCCATGGCGATGACCAGGTTTTCCACCTGGCTGTCGAGGAGAGTCAGACCATCCGAAGTCGTGAACTGCTCGACATGATAGGTCGAGCAGGAATACCAGTTGTTGATCGTCACCTTGTCGTCGGTGCCGATCAAGCTGAGCTCCAGAGTCGAACCGACATGGCGGAACCAGATTTGCTCTTCGATAATGCCGGCACCGAAGGCTAATATGTCCGTATTACCGTCCGTTGTATCGAAGTCGCTCAGTATATCGGCGCCGTCACCCTTACCGAATAAGTAAATATCGTTACCGCCTCCGCCATTGAGAGTGTCGTTGCCCTCACCGCCCATCAGAATGTTGTTGCCCTTATTACCAGCAAGCGAGTTTTCCAGCGTATTGCCGGTACCATTAATATCAGACGTTCCTTTGAGCTCCAGATTTTCGATGCCATCACCCAGTATATAACTGTAGATGGATTGCACAGTGTCGATACCGCCGGTGTCTATCACCTGATCTGTTATCGTACTTTGCTCAATCCAATGGCTGCTGCCGGAGGTTTTCCAAGTGCTATCAATGCCTGCCGAAAAACTGTCTTGCAGGATGATGCCGCGTTGTTGACTGACGATTTGGACATCATCGTACAACACATAATTGCCCGCTTGATGATTCGGACCGTCACGGTCGCCATACATATATGCCCAAAGCTGGTCATCATGTTTGAGGGTGACGCTAACGCTGAGCGTTTCCCACTCCCCCGTACCGTCCGTTACTGTGGTGTATTTGTAGTTGTCGTATTTATCTGCGCCACCGGCATCTCCGATGAAAAGTCTGGCTGTTACGCCGGGCTCGCTCTGGTAGCGCGCGCTGAAGGTAACGGTATCACCCTGCTGAAAGGTACCCAGGTTACTCGCTACCGAACTGTTGGTGCCAGCCATATAGTCAATCTTAAGCGCCCCTTCACCGCCATCGTTCAACACGTAAGTATCATTGCCGTCGCCGCCATCTAAAATATCGTCGCCATTGCCGCCGTTGAGGCGGTCATTTCCGGCACCACCCAGCAAGGTGTCGTTACCTTCACCACCCATCAAAATGTTGTTGCCACTATTACCGGTAAGCACGTTGTCAAGTGCATTGCCGGTACCGTCGATGTTTGCGATTCCTTTGAGCAGAAGATTTTCGATATCTGCGCCCAACGTGTAACTGTAGTTGGATTGCACAGTATCAGTACCACTAGTATCGACCACCTGATCCGTGCTTTGCTCAATCCATTGACTGCTACCGGAGGTTCTCCAATTGCTATTAATACCTGTCGCAAAGCTATCCTGCAGAATAACGCCTCGCTGTTGACTGACGATTTCAACGTCATCGTATAACACGAAATTGCCCGCCTGACGATTCGGACCGTCCCGGTCGCCGTACATATACGCCCAAAGCTGGTCATCATGTGTGAGGGTGACGCTTACGCTGAGGGTTTCCCATTCCCCGGTACCGTCTATTACTGAGGTATATTTATAGTTATCGTATTTATCTGCGCCACCGGCATCGCCTAAGAATAGCCGAGCTGTGACGCCGGGCTCGCTCTGGTAACGCGCGCTGAAAGTAACGGTTTCGCCCGCCTGAAAGGTGCCCAGGTAACGCGATACCGAACTATTGGTGCCGGCCACATAGTCAATCTTAAGCATACCTTCGCCGCCGTCACTCAATACATACGTATCGTCGCCGGCACCGCCTATCAAGGTATCGTTGCCATCCAATCCATTGATGCGGTCGCTGGTATTGGTGCCGGTGATGACGTCATTCGCAGCCGTACCATCCAAGTCAAAACCACGGGCCAATAGTTGCTCAAGGCTTAGAACTCTGCCGTCGCTAAACGTAAAGGTATCAATAGAGGAACTGTTGAAGACATCGTCCGGATTGAAACCTTCAATATGCACTTCGTTGCCGTTGCCCAAATCCAACATCAGCGAACCCAATCGCAGAGTAATATCATTTGGCGTTATCCCAGGGCCGAATCTGATGGCGTTGTTGTCTCCCACGGCATCAACGATGCTATCGCGGCCATCATTCAAGTTTATGATATACGTGTCCTGGCCGGCACCACCTTCTAATAGGTCGTTACCCGCACCGCCGACCATGCCATCATCGCCCTCCGTGCCTTGCAAGACATCATCGCCGGCAGTACCGACCAGGGCAGGATTAACCGTCAAACAAAAGCTATCGCCGACCGATGCGCCAAAGCGATCAGTCGCGGTGACGAAAATATTGTATGAACCCAACATATCAGCGCCGGGCAGACCGGTAAACGTGCGTGTTTCCGGATCGAAGCTTAACCAGTCCCTCCAAGTGGAAGAAGACTCATAGGTGAGAACATCGCCGGCATCGAGATCAATAAAGGCATCCTCTGGCAATGTGTACGAAAAGGCTACGTCTGCAAATACTTGTTGATCGACCAAGGGACTATTCAGTATCGGGGCATTTTGAGGCGATGGACCGGCCAAAGCCAGTATTTGATCCATCGTCATTTGACTACCATAGGCGAATTCGAAAAACTCCACGCCGGTGTTGAACCAGCTGTAGGCATCCGGTCGCGGCATGACGATTTTAATAACCGAATTGGTTTGCCAACCGATATTCAGGGTTTGAAACAAAGTGACATTGCCATCGTTGAAGGGCGAAAAATTCTCGCTACCCCAGGAAAAGTTAAAATCAGACAGATTTATGTCGTCTCCGAATACCACGCTGTCGCCGGAGACATCGCCACCTCCATAACCAATGTCGTACAGTAAATCCGTACCGCTATCCTCGGTTTCGAAATAATATCGATCATTGCCGGAACCGCCCGCCAGTAAGTCATTGCCGGCACCACCGAACAGCCAGTCGTCACCATCATCACCGGTCAGAGTATCGTCGCCTAATCCGCCGTATAGATCATCGGGATTCGCCTGGCCCGTCAATACATCCGCATCAGTGGTTCCCAATTGGATGTTGCTGAATCGGTTCACCGTGGGTCGAACTGGCATGCCGGGCAATGCCAATAATTGCTCAATGGACATTCGGCTGCCGTCAGCGAATTCTAAAACTTCAACACCGGTTTGATCCCAACCGTTACTCTCAACAATTTGGCCATAACTATTTATAAATGGAGTGGACATCACCACTCTAGCCACCGCATCCGGTTGCCAGCGGATATCCAGGGTCTGAAACCTTCTTACCCATGATTCGTCGTAATTTCCGTAGTTATAACTTGGCAAAATTTCATCACCCCAGGAAAAACTCAGATCGGATAATGCAATACCCTCGCCGAACGCAATAGTGTCATCGTAAAGCGATCCGCCATAACCCACATCATAGACCAAGTCGGTACCGCTATCGCCCGCCAGAAAATAATAACGGTCAGTGCCACCTTCACCCCGCAGCATGTCGTTACCCCGACCACCGACTATGTCATCGTTATGAGAAAAACCGCCTATGATCAAATCGTCGCCCTGACCGCCGTCCAACCAAGTTTGACCCGCCACATCGCCTTGGTAATCAATATAAATTCCAGTCGAATAGGCCCTAATTGTGTCGTTACCGCCGCCGCCATGCACGATGCCGATGTTGCCATTAAACCTTATGTCGTTATCGCTGTTGCCGCCATTGACAATGCTGATCTCAACCCGATAGTCATACGCATTGATTGCTAAGGTGTCCGGTAAGTTGGGCAGATTGTACATACTCTGTGCATTGCTGCCGGCGATGTCATACCCTGTGCCGTCGGCTTCAATAATCGAGACCGGAGTAGCTGTAAATGTAGTAGTGGTGGTCGTCGTCAGGTTATAGGTTGGCGTTTCGGTAATCACGTACGGGTTTTCAATAGCGATACTACTGCCCCCCGAAGCCGCTATCAGTGCCAGTAACTCTTCAATGGTATAAAGTTTTTGTGAATAATTCACTGCGGTTGAGGTATATAACTGCGTGGATACGGCTTGCAGCTCATGCCAAGTTACCTGCACATTTTTTGGTAAATAGCCGGACCCACTATACGTATAGTTGATATTGGCGTCGTCGCTGGTATAAGACGAAACGCTCACGCCTCCCTGCTTCAATCCATAACCACCACTCAAACTGTAATAGCTGGTGTTGGTAGGCACATAGCCGGTATAGACGTCCGCACGGGTATAATCGCTGGTTTTCTTACTGAGATTAATCTGCAGATCACTCATCCAACTGCCGTCGGCTTGTTGCAGCATGCCGGCAGCCTGATAGCCCCGGTAGACCTCATCGGTGACCTGCGATTGAAAAGCGTCTTGCAAACGCTCCAACTCGCTCCGACTGGCCCGATAAGCCTCGTTATCGGCCAAAACGCCCACTAAATCCCGAGAGCCCCCGCCATTGACGGATACTTGCCAGTCGTGCGGCATGCTGTAGAAATTTTTCAGGGTCAGGCTGTCGGCTGCACCGGTTACCCCCAGCAACAGATCGTCGCCGATCCGGTTGCCGGTCAGTCGGGAGAGGTCGAAGCCGCTTACTTGGATAATCGAACTTTCATCAGCCATTTCAAATATTCGGTCGGCACCGCTCCCTAGGGTAAAGCGGTAGGTATCCGTGCCTACCTCGCCATACAGGTCGTCATCGCCGCCGTTACCGGTCAATAAATCGTCGCCGGCACCCGCCATGATAATATCGCGGTATCCGCTGCCGGTCAGCGTGTCGTTACCGGCACTACCGGTTTGCGGCGCAATAGCCAATCCCAACAAGGTATCAGCCGTGATGGTCTCACCGTCGGCAAACGCAAAACTGTCTACCCGTGTGGCTGCATCGTTATACCAACCGGTAATAGTGATCGCGTCGGCCAAGCCGGCTACCGTGACCGACAGGTCGCCGTTGGGGCGGCGATTGAATAGTACATCGCTCGAAGTAATGCCCACGCCGAAGCTGACCCGGTCTTGTCCGCTCAGATTAGCATCATCGGTTTCCACTATCGTGTCGTGACCGTCGCCCAGCCTGTAGCGGTAATCGTCCGAACCCAGGCCGCCCTCTAATTCATCATCGCCTCGACCACCCCACAAGGTATCGTTACCGGCATAGCCATACAGCTTATCAGCGGTTTGGCCGCCAAACAGGGTATCGTCATTGTTGGTGCCGACTATATTGCCGGTCCCACTTCCGGTTCGATAGCTGAGCAAAAAGTCGTCTGTAGTCAACCGCGTACCGTCGGCAAATTCGAAGCCGAAACTGCTGTAGCCTTGGGTGATGGTGGCCAGTTCGACACCTGCCAGGGTTAAGGTCAGTGCGGTTTGGCCGGCAAGGGTCGAAACGCTAGCGGTCAGTTGGTTGGGGTCGATATCGCTACCGAATTTGATCAGGTTTTGCCCTTGCGTGTCGGCGATCTTATCACCACCTGCGACCGAGGTCAGTTGATAACTATCGTCGCCGCTACCGCCCAGCAGCAAATCCCGTCCGGCACCGCCGATCAAGGTATCGTCGCCATCGCCACCATCCAGGATATCGTCGCCGTCACCTCCATTTAGAACATCGTTACCGGCATAGCCGTAGAGTTTATCCGCACCCAAGGCGCCATTGAGCGTATCGTTACCGCTACCGCCGTATAGGCTGTCGGCGCCTGCGCCGCCGTATAGCTTGCCGCCATTATTACCAAGCTGCAACGACACGGCCCCCGTCAGTTGATTGCCCACCAGAGTTTCCAAATCCATTTCGCTGCCGCCGGCAAATACCAGGGTGGCGTCCATATATAGCGCATTTGACAAGGTAATGGTTTCACCGTTATCCAGAGTTATAGCTAAGTCGACACCGTTTTGATCGACCTTGGACAACGCATTGTCAGCCGCCAAGCCGGAGGCTTGACTCAGGTGGATGATGCTATGGCCCAAGATGTCATTGATGGTGTCCTCAGCGGTTACATCCAGATAAACATCGTCGTCTGCACCGCCCTGTAAAATGTCCGCCCCGGCACCGCCCAACAGTGTATCGTTGCCTTCGCCGCCATCGATAATGTCGTTACCATCACCGCCGTCCAGATAATCCATGCCGGCACCGCCGCTAAGTTCGTCAGCATCCGCACCGCCTTGCATGATGTCGTCGCCCGCTTCGCCAAACAGATAATCAATACCGGCACCACCGAGCAAAATGTCGTTTTTGCCGCCGCCAATCAGGGTATCGCTGCCGTCGCCGCCGACCAGATAATCTTCACCTTCGTCTGCTTCAAGGGTGCCGTTGTGATCGCCATATAAGACATCGTCACCGAGTCCGCCGAACAGATTGTCGTTGCCGCCGCCGCCCACAAGTTTGTCATTTCCCGTGCCGCCATCCAGATAATCGTCACCGTCTTCCAACGGACTAGACACACCGGCATTGCCATATAGTTCGTCGTTACCGTCACCTCCCAACAGGAAGTCCTTGTCTTCACCACCGAACAGGACATCGTTACCGACGCCGCCATCGAGTATGTCGTTACCACGGTTGCCGATTAACCAGTCATTACCCTCGCCACCGTAGAGTATGTCATCGCCGCCGACGGGATTGTCGTAGGCAGTGCTCCGGAAATAAGTCAGGGTATAGGTTGAGTCATTATTGCTGTTGATGGTTGAGCGGAAAACATCCCAGTCCAAATTGGCGTTGCCGGTCTTATCACCGAACAAGTTGTCGTCGCCACCGCCGCCTATCAGCAGATCCGCACCACTACCGCCCAACAGCATATCGTTGCCGCCGTCGCCCAGCAAGGTGTCGTCATCGTCTCCGCCGTACAGCCAGTCGCCGCGCTGGTCGGTGGCGGCTTGGGTATCGGCTTGCGCCAATGCGTCCGCCACGCTGATTTCCACATCGGCGTACAAAAAATCGTTGCCGCTGCCACCATTCAAGACGTCGCTGCCGGCACCACCCTCTAATAAATCGTCGCCACCGCGAATGGCATCCAGGATGTCGTCGCCGCCAAAGCCCTGTAGCTTGTCGTTGTCGGTGCTGTCGTAAAGCGAATCCTCATGGTCGGGATCGGGCTGCTCGGGGTCGGTGATGACATTGCCCAGCGCGTCGTAACCGAGCTGGATACCGTCGGTGTTGGGGTCTTGGTCCAGGGGTTTGAAGTCGCCGGTTACGGTAAGAATAATTTCAGGCTCAGGTGGAGTGACGCTTTCGAGCGTGATGCCCAGTACATCGGCATGCCAGTTTTTCACGATCAAGGTGTTATCGGCGGTCGCAATCAGCAAGTCCTGCGTGCCGTCGGCTTGAGTCACCAGGTTGTAGCCGATATGGTGCTGGCGGTCTTGCCAGGTTTGGCCTGCTTGTATCCATTGATTGGCTGCGACATCGGTTTGGCCTTTGATTTGAACGCCATTTAGGGTGATTTTTCCCAGGCCGTCAGTATCGAGGATGGTATCCATGCCGTCGCCGGCGATAAAGGCGTAAAGGTCGCTACCGGAGCCACCTTCCATATAGTCGTTACCCTTGCCACCGGTCAGTAGGTCGTCGCCGGAGGCGCCATAAAGATGGTCGCCTAGATTGCCGCCTTGAAGTTGGTTGGCTTGATCATCGCCGAAGATAATATGGTGGCTGTTTTCTCCCAGCGTTTCAGGGCCGGTGAGAATCAAATGAGTACCGTCAATAACACCTGGTAATGTATAGTCTTCGAAGATTTGGTCGGCGAAGATAGCGCTAGCGAAAGAGGCATCGTCGAGATTACGTTGCAACAAGTGACTTAACATTTGCGCTCGGTCGTTGAGCCATTGTTCGGTGATTTGGCCGTGACCGGTTTTCGCGTCGTAAAGATCGAGTTCGCCATTGCCGTTGTGTCGGCTGTAATCGGCATCGACGAGGACAAACGGGTTTAAATGCAACAACGCGTAGCGAAAGGCAATGCCTTCCGCATCCGTTTGCTTGGCTTTTTCCACGCATTGAGACGCGCCCACATCGTTAATCAACACCACATCGGTTAAACCGTTAGCGGATTGATAACTATCGCTGTCTTTGATGACGTTCATGGCTTGGTACAGTGCTTCCCGGTTATCAGTGGCAAGGTCGGCGATTTTTATGCCGGTATCGTACAAGTCCACCAAGGCGTTGACCAAATTCTCCAAACTAGAAGACGCTTGGTTGCTGGCAGCTTCGAACAGCGGTTTTAACTTCTCCAACACTGGCCCCGGTGTCGCAACTAGCAAACCGCTATCCAAACGAATGAATAAATCGTAAACAGCCAAGCTGTCAGTCATTTGGCCGGAACCATGGCCGAATGTTTGTTGCCAAGGCTGACTTTGCTCCACAAATACGCCGTCGGTATGACCTTGTTGAACCAGGCCCAATTCGCTATCCATGGTAATGAATTCGGGATTCGCTTCGGCATAGAGATTATTGATGGCGTTGGGATCGAACTGAGCCGAACCACTTAGCTTCTCAAATAAGTTGGCAATATTGCCTCCGGCATTCAGGCTCAAGCCCGGAAAAAAGCCCGTTGCGTAACCAGCGCCATTGATGGTTAGCGCTTCCGCGTTGCCACCAAACAAGCGGGTAAACGCCGCCGCTAAATGGCCGCCCAAGCTATGGCCGGTCACATCAACCAACGCGCTATTAATATCCACATCCCCTTTCGCACGTGGATCGTCGGCACCGAAGACAAGATCGGAGTGGTCGAACTCGACTTGTCGTACGCGGCCACTCGGCGAGTCTATGATGTAACCTTTTGAAGCCATCAGAATATCGTAAGCAACTAATAATACGGGAGAACCTATCATGGTCAATCGCAACGCGGTTTCGTCAGTTAATGTCACCAACTTAGCCGCTTGATAAGTTTTGTCTTTACCGGTATTGATGCGTTGCCAATCATTATAGAGATCGATAATTTGGTCGATGGCCAAGCCGTCCATCACAATATCGCCACCATCGGCAACGAATAAGTCGTCTGACCCCATGGTGCCGCGAATGGCGTAAACATATTGGCCGGATATATAGCCACTGATAGGATCGTCGTCAATCCGTTGAAAGAGCGTGGCGGAGAAGCCGTTAGAAGTGTCGGGTTGATGAGAGGCGACTTGCCAGTGTGCTGCGAATTCATTGGCTTGGCTTAAAGAAAATAGTGAACTGTTATCAAGTGCCTTACTCATAGTATCTGGATTTATGGTGCCATTAACTGACGCGACTGTGAAATCAGCGTAGCTTGCTTCCGCTAGTTGACCTAATTCGAATAATTTTGTTGTAGCTGTCATTATTAGTACTCCATTACAAGAATTTCGTTAAAATATTTTGTATAACCTGTTTCCTGCATTTCATCAGCCATAGATTGATGGCCACAGAAATTTCCTTTCATCCAAAACTTAATGTTTCCAAAGTCATTCGGATGATAATAAATGCTAAAACTAACAAGCTGTGCCAGTCGCTGATCGTTCAAAATATCAGAAAAATAATAAATATCTTTATGCAGTGGAAGTATGGATAGTACAGGCGCCTCGGATTCTAAACCATGATAGATTCTAGGATTTAACATTTGCACTTTTCTGGTCGGATCACTTGGCAAGGATTTAAAAGGCATGCTTATTTTTTGTTTTTCTATCAAAGGCCTTAAGCTTTCATTGGATAAATTTGGATTTTCGTGTTTCCATTGTTCTGGCGTCTTAAACACAGTAAATCCCGCCTGAGTATCGCAATAATATTTATAAGCAACCATCGTCGGAATCCAATCCCAAAACACCAGGTTGTACATGATAAAACCGGCAAGCCCACCCCATAACCATACTCTTCGTTGATGCCGTCTCGCCCAAGCCATAGCGGCCTTCACGACACCTACGGAAATTAATAAATAGATGCCGAGAAAAAATATGATCGCGATTAATTCCATTGCTAAATATCTATATTCTGGCTAATGTCGCGAAGGACAAGACGCAATAACCAACGGGCATTGCGCCGTATGTTCAAACTAGTTAAATTCATATAAATCTCCGTCTATTCCAAGCCCATAAGATTCGCCAATAGAATACTGCTTACGCAAGGAGGCGCATAAATAACTGGGGTCAGAGTAAAATTAAACTTGCAACTCGTCATTAATGGTCTATCGGTGAAACAATTTCGACCGAATTTCAATTTCGCCGGCCATCCGTTTTTAATCGTGGCATCGTATGGGGGTGTTGAGCGCAAACCACGTTTGCCCGGCTTCACCATCGTCGGTATGCCTGCGTTCTCGATTTTGACTGTTCTACTTTTCATGCAATGTCCTTATTCAGTTTTGTTTGCCAGCCGGGTGCTTGCTTGCTGCATCCGGTCATCCCTGTCGATTAGGTGCGAATTTGAATTAAGAAACCCAATAAATGATCTCTAGCTTTATAAGTGAGGTGACCAGAGATGTGATTCTGCCTTGCAATTTTTCCGCTGTCCACAATTTTGTGAAGTTCTTGCTGTTTTTTCTGGAATTTTATTCCGTCGTGACGCGGATGATTCTGGTCGTGGGTTAACTATGCCAGTAACAATATGACTGCTCATTACGGTGCTTTGGTTTGCTCGCTTGCTTTGCTTTCCGGCAATTGCGCTTCTATCATCCGCACCGCCTGATTCAACGTTTGCTCGGGATTAAAGCCGACATGGCGGTGGGCAAATTCTTTAGCTTGTTGCCGGTACGCGGGGGTTTGTAGAGTTTGTTCCAGCAGCTCGCTAAATTGCGTTTCGCTTCGGGCTTGCTTGGCGGTTATTCCGGCGCCGATTATTTCTACGCAACGGCTCATCAAATATTGTTCGACGTTTTGCGGCACCAATAGCATCGGCACCCCGGCCAGCAGGCAAGCGTTTACCGTGCCTGCTCCGGCATAGGACACAGCCAAATCGGCTGATTGCAATAGGTTGTCGTTCAATGCAAGGGGGTGGGCATGGAGACGAAAACGATTGGAGGCCAGTGCTTCGACTTGGCTGTGACGGATGGCCGGCGCGGCAACGATGACTTCCGCCGTAAGTTTGGATAAGGCCTGCAATAAGGGATCAAAACCTGGCACACTGGGCCTTAGATAAGCGAATATATGCGGTCTGTCCGGCTCTCGCCAGTTTTCCTGTTGTTCTGTGAGGCCGGAACATAGAGGGCCGGCGTAGTTTTCACCGTCGCGCGGGCCGTAGTGGTCCAGTTCGGCAAAGTTGGTCAGCAAGGTGTCGGCGTAGCGGAATAATTCGCCTATACGATGCAGTTTGGGTCTGCCGAATGATGCGGTTAAGGCATTCAGGCGATCCAATACACGGTCTTCGGCTTGCTGCAAACGGTCGAGCCCGATGTTGTCCCATGGTCGGATCGACGGCAGCGGTGAGCGATCCGGTGGTATTTCGAAGCCGCTGCCTATCATTGCCGTCGGTAATCCGGCCAAATAAGCGGCGAACAGCGCGGTCGGGGCATGATCGATGACGACGCAGTCGGCACGCAGCAAACGCATCAGACTTAACCAGCTACGGACCATGCCACATAAGGTTGTCGGGTCGGTATATCCCGAGGCCAACAGGATTTCGGCATAATTGGCTGGCAGTTGTGACGGACGCCGGTTTGCGGTATCGAAAGGGGCCTGGGTATAAGCAAATCCCCGAGGTTCTAATAGCCGAGCAGCAATCGAGGTATCGCGCACGGCGAAAAAAACCGCATGTCCTTGCTTGCGCAGTCTTTCGGCAATAGGTAATTGGCGGGTCAAATGGCCGTAATTGGCACCTAGCTCCCATGCAAATAAGATTCGACTCATGTCAATAGCACTTTAGTCGTCCTAAACTTTGATTTATAAGCTAACGAAAGGGTCAAGCATTTAAAAACAAGACATCGCATAAATTGACACTGCTTCGGCTGATGAGGTTATAACCCTGCATAAGCTTTATGCTTTTCCTGTTGGATAATTATGGGGCTATTAAAGCAAAAAAAGCTAACAATATTAGAAGCTTTGTCATGTCAGTTTTTCTGCTAAGAGCTGACATTCAACGGAGAGTGTATTTCAATTCTTCAATGTCTCTTGATGGCCGCTATGCATAGAAGATAATTGGACTAAACCGCTTCGC
>NZ_LUUI01000094.1 GCF_001644015.1 Methylomonas lenta | reverse complement strand
TAACTTAATGGCAGTGACCCTGACAGCTGTGAACGGTGAATTGGACTCAAATCTGGCGATTGACTTGTGCTGCCCAGAGGTGTCGCATAGGTCCAGAATATATTTGGTAGTCATTGTCCTAATGATGCCTAACGTAGAGCTAACCGGCGCTGCGCGGCTTTATCGCGCAGCGTCCAGCGACCAAAGGGAGCGAGGTTGAGCGCCGGGTTAGACAAAGCGCGCTCATAAGCAAGAATGCAAATTGCTCTGAAAACTTAGCTTTCCATCGAAATTTCATCGACTTCTCCATCGTCATCAAAGCGTACACTTATCACGTAGTCGGTGACTTCGCCTGGCAACGTAAAATCAAACACATCAATACCGTCGTCGTCATCATCACCCCAGTGTGAGCGTAAGGAAAGAATATCAAGCACACGAACCGGTTCCGGCTTGTCAGTTTCCAGATGTGTTTGCCAGTAGCTGGCTTCAATTTCCTCTAGGTGATGCGAAACGAACATGGTGGCACCGAATTCATCCTCCTCTGTTCCAAAAGCACTCCTAATGACAGCAAGAGCTGCTTTCTCGCGTCTTGCAACTTCAGCAGTATTTGTGGGCATAGAAGTCTCCTGTGTGTCTAACGTAGAGCTAACCGGCGCTGCGCGGCTTTATCGCGCAGCGTCCAGCGACCGAAGGGAGCGAGGTTGAGCGCCATGTTAGGGCTTGATCGGGTAACCAATTTCTTCAGCATCTGCAATGACATCTTGTAAGTTGCGCGAGGAAGGAAACGCTTGAAGCAGCTCAACCGAAAGAGGTTCTTGGGCAAACACACGGGTGATCGCATCCAGCCCAACATCGAGCTCGAAGTACTCCTTTGCGAATAATTGATATGTCGTGGGGTTTCCGTCCAATGCCGAAAGCATCCATAGCGAACCGTCTGGATCGTCTTCGTTGGCCGGAAATTCTATCGATCCACGAGACCAAGCGGAATCACTGGCAAGAGACCAGATACAAAATGTCGTGTCCTCCATGTGAAACGCCGGTTCCTTGAGCGAGTTCTCGAACTGCGGAGGAACCTCTTCCAGCACTCCAGGCCAGATAGTTGGAGGCGTTTCGCGCCACGGCGTCATTGCTGATTCGTGAGCAAAACCTCGCAAGAAACACCCGGCGGAATCGAAAATCGCAAAGAAGTCGTCCCCAGAGCCGTTCCGCATGGAACCCATTTGTTCAGTGGCTGACCACTTTGAATTGAAGGAGTAGTAGCGGTACTGCCACTCTTCTTCAAGGATCGCGTCGAGCAACGCAAGCGCCTGCAACAAGCTGCGGAGTGCGTCAGGTTTCGGAAGGTTCTCAAGATCGCGCGTCGATATCATGGGCTAAGCTCTAACAAGGAATTAGATAGTTAACAGTATATCTACCGGAAGATACTCGTCTGCGCGATAATTTGTTGATCAGCATATGATTTTCCATTCTGTATATCATCGGTGATAATTAATAACAGCCACTTTGCGACATTCTAAAAACACTAACTGCATACCTTTTCTCTTGAGCTCCAACTCGCTAAGCTCCTCTACTCGGATTTTGACTTCGTTCAGTGCCAATCTGGTTGTTTAGACCTAGGCAACATCCACTTTACGCAACTTTTCCACCAGCGTGGTGCGGCGCATATTTAATAGTTTGGCGGCATGCGCGACTACGCCATTACATTCTTCCAACGCTTGTCTAATCAATTCGTTTTCCAGGTCGGTTAAATATTCTTTTAAGTCTATCCCTTGCTCCGGAAGTTGAACGGCACTGCCAGAGGCTGCGGGAACAGGTTTTTCACCTAAAACTTGTGCCGGATTTTTATTTTCACTGACAGCGTTTTCCGGCTCCACCCAGTCCAGTTTTGCACCCTGAGGTACTTCATAAGCCTGGAATTTTTCCGGCAAATCGGCTGCATCGACTCGCGCATTAGGAAAGATTATGGCCAAGCGCTCAATTAAATTGGACAACTCACGCACATTACCCGGCCAGTGGTGCTGCATCAATAAGGCAATAGCTTCCCGTGTCAGTTTGACTGATCCACGCTTAGCCGCTTCCATCCGCCCCACTAAGTCGCTTACTAAATAGGGTATGTCCTCTGTGCGCTCACGCAGCGCAGGCACTTCGATGGGGAAAACATTTAAGCGATAAAACAAATCCTCTCTAAAGCGTTTTTCCTGGATTTCCTGCTCCAGCTGCCTATGAGTCGCAGCAATAATCCGCACATCACAGTTTATGGTTTTATTACTACCGACCCGCTCGAAGGTGCGCTCCTGTAATACGCGCAACAATTTAACCTGCATGGGCATAGGCATGTCACCTATCTCGTCCAGAAATAGTGTACCGCCCTCAGCCAGTTCAAATCGGCCCTGACGGGAGCTTAAGGCGCCGGTAAATGAGCCTTTTTCATGACCAAATAATTCACTTTCTAAAAGCTCTCCGGGAATAGCGCCGCAATTGACTGGCACAAAAGGTTTGTCATGACGAAGCGAGGCGCGATGCAAGGCTTGGGCGACCACTTCTTTGCCGGTCCCCGATTCGCCTAAAATCAGCACAGTGGCTTCTGATTTAGCGACTTGATCAATCAAATCACGGGTTTTTTGGATTGCTAAACTGCGGCCAGCCAAGCCTTTATGTGATTTGTTTTTTTTGGGGGGGTGCAGTTGCGGCAAGGCGTTTAATGCGTCTGTCAGCGTTGAATGGACTGTAGGCCACTCTAAAACCCGGCTGACCATTTGCTGAATCGCACTGGAAACCGGCGGCGCTGCTTTATCCACCAGTAAAAAAATAGGTGTTTCAGCACAATTTTCGCTGACCAGCCTTAACAGTGTGGCCTGCTTTTCAACGGCGGCACCGACAAACACCACATCAACAGGCTGAAGATTTTGCAATACGGCCTGACAATCAACACCGCTAACCGAGGTAAGTCCATATTCCATAAACCTGAGCACCGCCTCAACCTGCTGAGCTCTGATTGCATTGTCATCAATTAGCAAAATGTCGGGCAAAACCATGCGTATACTCTGTGAAGGACTGATCAGGATGAACAGCACTTATAAACTTTTTAAGTTAAGCATTGAATCTGTTAGTTGTCAAAATGCTACTCAATTCAATTTATTGCATAACAAACTTCACTTGGATTGCATAAAATCTAAGTCATTCAATCCGCTTAAAAATCCCTTAAGAACTTGACAAAAATTCGTCAGCATAGAAACTAACGTCATGTTTTGCCACCCTGAGCCACTTCATTGAACGACATCCCATTAAGTATACTGTTCAGTGTACTCGCCGTTTTACTACTGTTATCCGCTTTTTTTTCTGGTTCTGAGACTGCTTTAATGACGCTCAATCGTTATCGATTGCAGCATCTAGTCAAACAGAAACACCGTGGGGCTATGAAAGCTCACCAATTGTTGAAAAGACCGGATCGATTACTCGGTTTAATCCTATTAGGCAATAATTTCGTCAACATTCTGGCTTCTTCAATTGCCACTTTGATCGCCATTCGTATTGGCGGCGATGAGGCTATTGCCCCGGCTACGGCCATATTAACCATCGTAGTATTAATTTTTTCGGAAGTCACACCCAAAACGCTGGCTGCCTTAAAACCGGAAACACTGGCCTTTATTTCGGCATGGTTTTACGCCCCAATGTTGAAAGTGTTTTACCCCATCGTCTGGATAGTCAATGTCATCTCCAACCTGTTGTTACGCATCGTGGGAGTTAATCCTAAAAAAGCTAAAAAAGACAGTCTGGATAAAAATGAATTAAAAAGCATCGTCGCAGACACCGATCATCTGCTCCCCGCCCGTTACCAAAAGATGCTGCTGAGTATTCTGGATCTGGAGTCGGCAAGCGTTGAAGATATTATGACGCATCGGAAAGAAATCGTTGGCGTCGACCTTGAAGATTCCATAGAAGATATTGTCGAGCAACTGCGCAATAGCCCGCATACACGCTTGCCGGTCTACAAAAAAAACATCGACCGTGTAATCGGTTTTTTACATCTTCGCACGGTTTTATCCAACATTAATCACCCGAATTTTGACAAGCAAGTCATCATCGAGAGCTTGGTCAAACCTTTCTTTATCCCTGCCAGTACGTCTATTCATAAACAGATGCAGATATTTAAAACCGAAAAGCTGCGTATCGGTTTAGTAGTGGATGAATATGGCGATGTGCAAGGCTTGTTAACCCTGGACGATTTATTACAAGAAATTGTCGGTGAACTGGTGGCCGAAGCGCCCGACATCAAACTGCAAAGTGACGGTGGCTATCTGGTAGATGCCAGCGTGACGGTTCGAGAACTCAACCGCGTCACACAATGGGATTTACCCACGGAAGGCCCAAAAACCTTAAACGGTTTGATTATCGAATACATGGAAACTATTCCTGAACCCAGTACCAGTATTAAACTGCATGGCCATATCATAGAGATCATACAACGTGATGAACATACAGTTAAATCGGTACGCTTTCATCCTTCAAATTGATTGATTTTTTACTTCGGCAATTACCCTATTGATATACGCTTGAGTCAACTTTAAAAACATCCTCACCTGATCCATCAACAAAATGTGACCTTCTTGAATTGTCTATTTTAGCGTTGGTGCCCAATAACCAAGTAATATAGTAAGATATAGCCCAATTTAGCCTGGTATGACTATGACTGAGAACGTACATCAACACGAAATCCACAAATTTGGCTCTCAAGCCGAGCGTTGGTGGGACCTGAACGGCGAATTTAAAACCTTGCATGATGTCAACCCTTTGCGCCTGCAATACATTCAGCAATATGCCGATTTACAAGGTGCGCAGGTAGTCGATATCGGCTGTGGCGGCGGCATCTTGACCGAAGGTTTGGCCAAATGCGGTGCGAATGCCTTGGGCATTGATCTCAGTGAAGACCTGATCGATATCGCAGATTTGCATGGGCTGGAAACCGGCATTCATGCCCATTACCAAAAAATCAGCGCGGAAACCTTAGCCGAACAAAAACCATCCTCGTTTGACCATGTCACCTGCATGGAAATGCTGGAACACGTTCCCGATCCTGCATCCATCATTCGCGCCTGCGCGAGCCTGGTCAAACCCGGTGGCATGGTGTTTTTTTCGACTCTAAACCGTGTACCCAAAGCTTATTTGCTGGCCATTGTAGCTGCGGAACATTTGTTTAAAATGGTGCCCAAGGGTACGCACGAATACAAAACATTCATCAAACCAGCAGAACTATGCCAGTCAGCACGCATTGCCGGGCTAGAACTGCAAGCCATGACCGGTATTCAGTACAACCCTTTCGGCAAGCGTTTTAGCCTAGGCAAAGACATTGATGTAAATTACATCGCCGCTTTCAAACGCCCAGCATAATCATGAGCGGCTTTAAACTTGCCTGTGTGTTGTTTGATTTGGATGGCACCCTGGTGGATACCGCGCCTGACTTGATTGCATGCCTGAATAAAACCCTTGTAACGCACGGCTTTCCTGCCGTTGATAATACAAATATCAAACCCTGTATATCCATGGGCGCACTAGCGATGATCAAACACGCCACTGCAGAAACCGATGAGAAGTTGCAAACTCAAATGCTGGATTACATGCTGGATTGCTATCAAAACAATATTGCCGAGCATAGCCGATTTTTTACCGGCATGAATGAAACCCTAGACATGATCGACTCACTCGGTCTGAAATGGGGCGTAGTCACCAACAAACGCGAACGCTTTACCTTGCCTTTGATGAACGCCATGAATCTGATGGATCGTGCTGCCTGCGTAATCAGCGGCGACACCACAGCCAACAGCAAACCCCATCCAGAGCCCATGCTGGCAGCCTGCCGACAAGCTCAAGTCAGACCGGAGAATTGTGTCTATGTCGGCGATGCCTCTCATGACATTGCCGCCGGCAAAAGTGCCAACATGAAAACGCTGGCTGCTGTGTACGGTTATCTGAAAGATGAAGACCAACCGGAAAACTGGGGTGCCGATGCGCTGATCGATCACCCGCAACAATTACAGCACTGGATACAAGCCACCCTATGTCATTAACAAATCAGCTCATACTTATTACCGGCGCTGGCGGCGGTCTTGGCAGCACAGCTGCATTGGCACTCGCCGAGCAAGGCGCGCAATTAATTTTGCTGGATAAAAGCATCCCCAAGCTGGAAAAAATCTACGATGCCATTGTGCAAAGCGGCGGCCCGGTACCGGTCATGTACCCATTTGATTTAGCCGGCGCTAATGAAATGCAATATCAAGAAATGGCAGACGCCATTGAGCAACGCTATGGTTCATTACAAGGCCTACTGCATTCCGCAGTCGAATTCAGTGCCTACACCCCACTGGCAATCCACAAAACCCAAGACTGGGGGCACACTTTAAATGTTAATTTAAATGCTGCCTTCATATTGACCCGGGTGTTACTCCCCTTAATGCAGAAAAGTCAGCAGGCGTCTATTGTATTCACTTCTGATTCCAATGCCAGACAGGCCCAGGCTTATAACGGTGCCTACGGGGTTTCAAAAATCGCTTTAGAAGGTTTTGCCAAAATCCTGGCCGAAGAACTGGAAGCCGGCCAGAAAATCCGAGTTAACACCCTGGTTCCCGGCCCCATCGACTCACCGTTGCGTAAAAAGGCCTACCCTGCTGAAGATAAAACACAACTACCGGCTATGAGTAGTCTCGCCCCCATTTACCGTTATTTATTTGACTCAGCCAGCCTAGGCATGACTGGTCAAATTATTGACGCCAATACTTTTACACTTTAATTATTGTTATGGCAGAAAGAGAAGTTGTTACCTTAACCCGCGATGTCAATATCGTTACCATACCAGATGGCTACCATAGCACCTTGAATAAAGGCCAAGAAGTAACCATACATCAATCCCTGGGCAGCAATTACACCGTCATTACCGACTATGGTCACATGGTGCGTATTGCCGGTAGCGATGCCGACGCCCTGGGTAAAGATACCCAAGAATTACATACCCTGGTTTCCGAAACCGACGCACAAGCGGTAGAAAAAAATTGCTGGGAAGTCATGAAAACCGTTTACGACCCGGAAATTCCGGTCAATATCGTTGACCTCGGTCTGGTTTATAGTTGCGATGTAACCGGTAATGCAAAGGGTACAAACGATGTTCACATCAAAATGACACTGACCGCGCCCGGCTGCGGCATGGGGCCAGTGATTCAAAGCGATGTGGAAAAATGCGTGCGCGCTTTGCCCGGTGTCGACACTGTCAATGTCGAGGTTGTGCTCGACCCACCCTGGTCACGAGAAATGATGTCTGAGGTAGCCCAGGTACAACTGGGGCTGTTTTAAACAAGTGGCAAATTATTGCCACTCTCAACAGGACACCAGACCTAACAATATGATTTAAAACAACATAATTAAACTGGCACAACACTGGCTTAATCAATATAAAACATTGATTCAAGCCTAGAGGAAAGTGTCATGAAAGATAAAGCAGCCGAGTTAGCCGTTGTCAGTAACAAAAGCTTTGAAGCCTCGACAGCGGTCAATCTGCATCATTACGACATCAGCAGCGCACTACAAACTACGCTGGAATTTAACGAGCTGATCGCAATTTTCTGCAATAAAATTCAGGCCACCCTTCCGCATAATAGTGTGGAATATGTGAATGACGAGTTTAGTCTGGCGTTCAAACGCGGCATCGTTGGCCGTCATTCCTGCAACTATGCGCTGAAAGTCGAAGAGCAACAACTCGGCGAACTCAAACTGACCCGCAGCCAACGCTTCAGCAAAGACGAGCTTAAAATGCTTGAAAGTCTATTGTGCTGCCTGATCTACCCTTTAAGAAACGCCACTCTGTTTCAACAAGCCTTGCAAATGGCTTACACCGACCCATTAACCAAAACCAACAATCGGACAGCTTTCAATGACGCTTTGCTGCGGGAAATAAGCCGCTCAAAACGCGGCAATCAAAGCTTGTCTCTGATTTTTGTCGATGTCGATCACTTTAAATCAATCAACGATGAATATGGTCATGACTGTGGTGACTTGGCTTTGGCTTCGGTCGCAAGCTGGGTGAAAGATAGCGTAAGGGGTTGCGATACAGTCTTTCGCTATGGTGGCGAAGAGTTTGTGATTTTATTGGCAGACACCCATCAAACCGATGCAGCCATTATTGCCGAACGCGTGCGCAGTAGCATTGAGTCCCACACCCTGGCTTATGGCATGGATGTGTTGAATATCACTGCCAGTCTGGGTGTTAGTTCTTTACGAGAAGACGACAGCACAGAAAGCTTTGTGAAACGCGCTGATGCAGCAATGTACACAGCCAAGCAAGAAGGCAGAAACCGGGTTTGCTTAGGCTAACCCTCAATATCCCCCTGCGTCAAAATAGATGTCGGGCTAGCGAGCTTTTTTCAGAGCTCCCTAGCATTGAACCTCAGTGCTAAACTGTTCGAGAAAGGCCGGCAGTGATAAGCCCTTTTGAAACTGGATTCGGTTCAGCTCATGATGATCTTGCTGGGAATTTGAAACCAGTATGCGCTTTTTAAACCGCAATAACCTGGATTACACATGTTAGCTGAAGGAGCTTGCTAATCAGGTGCAGTAATATGCGAGACGCGATCTACAAGGCCATATCCAGTACTATGGGGTAAATGGGAATCCAGAAGCTTAAGACAGTATCGCCAGCAAGTAGAACGACTCCTGTTTAAATGGCTAAATCGGCGTAGCCAATACCGAAGTTGTACTTGGCAGAAGTTTGCTGAGGCGATGAAGCATTTTATTCCACGAACTCGCATCGTTCACAATCTCTACCCGTCACCAACGTGGATAACTCAAGCTGGGAGCCGGATGGTGGTTATAAAGCAATATATTTATACAACACGCAATCCCTTGATTTATGGGCAGGATCAGTTTGTTGCATAAACGAACCTTTACGCAATCAACTAAACACACCATTTTGTTCTTTCTGTAACGCAAGCTATTGTTATACTAAGTTTTCCAAAATTTCCGGGGTTAGGACTTGCAATCCCTCATCACGATGCGGCTATATTGGCCGAGCACCTAAGGCAAGTCCATCCTGCCGCCCGCCTGTTTCAAAGCGGCCCGCGAATTTACAACCTGATTCAAAAATCCCTACAAATCACTTCTAAATAAACACCAATCCAACAAATGACAAATTATGAAACAGACTTTCATTTTACTAGGTTGCTTACATCATATTTCATGAAAACTCTCTCATGTAAATTCTCGGGAGCATTACTTCTTTCAATACTGTTTTTAGGTAGTCCTGTTGTACAGGCAGAGGTGCAAACAACCGGTACGCCTGGGGCGGCTGATGCAACAACGACCATTAGCGGCAAACAACTTCCGGCTCCGCAACCACTAGACAATGGTAAAATTGGCACAACTGTAGCCGAATCAAAAACTTGGTGGCCACCACGCGTCGTGCCTAAAAAGGGAGCACCAAACGTATTATTAATCATGACGGATGACGCAGGTTACGGTGTAAGTGGAACTTTTGGAGGGGTAATTCCAACGCCAGCTTTAGACCGTGTGGCTAAAAATGGATTGCGTTACACGCAGTTCAACTCTACCTCACTTTGTTCGCCAACACGTGCTGCATTGCTTACTGGTCGTAACCACCATTCCGTAGGGTTTGGTGTAATTACCGAACTTTCTACAGGATACCCTGGTTACAACTCAATCATAGGTGTAGACAACGGAACGATTGGGCAAATCTTAAAAGGAAATGGGTATACCACTTCCTGGTTTGGAAAAAACCACAATACACCTTCGTTTGCTTATAGTGTGGCGGGTCCATATGATCAATGGCCATCAGGAATGGGATTTGATTATTTCTACGGTTTCCAAGGTGGCGAAACAGATCAATACACGCCCTACCTTTTTCAAGACCACACACAAATTTTCCCTTGGAGAGGAAAACCCGATTACAACTTATCTACAGATTTAGCAGATGAGGCCATTGGCAGAATGAAAGCACTCCAAGCGGCAGATCCCGGTCAACCCTTCTTTATTTATTACGCTCCGGGTGGAACACACTCGCCGCATCAACCACCCGCAGAATGGATCGAAAAGTTCAAGGGTAAATTCGATATGGGTTGGAACGTGATGAGAGAACAGATCTATGCGAATCAAAAGCGCTTGGGTGTGATTCCTGAAAATACGCAACTCACACCATGGCCGGATGAACTCCCTAAATGGGAATCACTTTCCGCCGATGAGAAAAAATTGTTCTCGCGCCAGGCAGAAGTGTTCGCAGCTTTCGCCGCTTATACTGATGATGAAATCGGTCGTGTGATTCAACAAGTCGAGGACATGGGTCAGCTCGATAACACGATAATCATTTACATCTGTGGCGACAACGGAACAAGCCCGGAGGGCACCCTCTTGGGAACCCCGAATCAATATGCGTCTTTCAACGGCATCCTCGATATTCCCGTAGCAGATCAATTGAAGCTATATGATGTTTGGGGTTCACGGGAAACCTATCCCCATATGGCTGTCGGCTGGGCTTGGGCATTCGATACGCCCTTCAAATACACCAAGCAAGTCGCTTCCCATTTCGGAGGAACCCGTCAAGGTCTGGCCATTTCCTGGCCAGGTCATATTGACGATATTGGTGGAATCCGCACTCAGTTTCACCACATGATCGACATCATGCCCACGATCATGGAAGCTGCCGAGGTGGCACAGCCCGAGGAAATCAACGGCATCCCGCAAAAACCTATTCAAGGCACCAGCATGGCATATACCTTTAAAAAGGAGAATGCCAGCGCACCATCAACCCGCAGGGTTCAATATTTTGAGATGATTGCAAATCGTGGCATTTACAGCGATGGCTGGTATGCCAATACGGTACCGCCTCACGGACCATGGATTTTGAATGCACCATTCCCGCCAATCGATGATTACAAATGGGAGTTGTACAACCTGAATGAAGATTATTCTCAAAATAATGACGTCGCCGCACAAAACCCGCAGAAACTAAAGGAAATGCAGGCCCTGTTTAACCAGGAGGCTAAGAAATACAATGTCTACCCTCTGGACAATCGTCAGTTCGCACGCTCTCTTGAGCCAAGACCGAGCACAACAGTTGGTAAAACCGAGTTCAATTACATAGGTTTAAATCCTGGAATTTCGGACTCAAATGCAGCAAATATCTTAGGCAGGTCTTACACGATTACAGCCGAGGTAACTGTGCCAAACAATGGGGGTAATGGTATGATTGTCACAGCCGGAGGCCGTTTTGGCGGATGGGGATTTTATATTCTAAAAGGTATCCCTGTTTTCGGCTACAACATGTTGGGACTCGAGCAATACCGATGGGCTGGAAAAGAACCGCTCACTGCGGGGAAGCACATTATTGTATACGACTATGTTTATGATGGGCCTGGAATTGCAAAAGGTGGAACCGGAACCATGATGGTTGACGGTGTGGTTGTGGATTCACACAATCAACCTAATTCAATCGCGTTCATTCAAGTAATGGATGAAACATTTGATGTGGGCGTAGATACACGCACCGAGATCAATTCGAAAGACTATATTTTGCCTTTTGATTTCACCGGGTCCATAGATCATCTCAACATCAAACTTGGCCCCACCCAATTTACTCCGGCCGAACAGAAGAAGATAAATGATGCTCACGACAAAGTGAACGACTGATCTCATTTAATAAACTATTGTTTTGAAAACATTACCTGGTTCCGGCAGGCCGTCGCGTAGAACTAGAACGGCTGCCTGGGCAGGAACAGACAAAATGATCAGACTATGAAACAACCTATAATGCTAACCTTGAAATGCGTGGCACTTACCTTTTCGGCCGCACTCATGTCCGTATCGGCCTTCGCTGCCGATCGTATTGAAGGACGGGTCGAGGCCAACGGTGCTCCGATTTCCGGGGCAGACGTAACCCTTTGGCTCGCGGGACAGGGTACTCCCCAAAAGCTCGCTGAGGCAAAGACGAATGACGATGGCAGCTACGACTTGGCGCTTGCTAGCGGAAGGGACGACGCTGGCGTGCTTTATCTCATCGCTGCGGGCGGAGAGGTAAAGCTGACATCCAGCAAAGGACCGAATCCCGCAATCACCTTGATGGCCACGTTGGGGACTAAGCCCCCGGAGCGCGTGACGATAAACGAGCTCACCACAGTGGCCTCCGCATGGACCTCAGCGCAGTTTCTAAATGGCACCACGTTGAGTGGCAATAAACTTGGACTGCAGATAGCCGCCGGAAACGTGCCGAACCTGGTTAATCTCGAAACAGGCGGCCTGGGACCCGTAATCATGGATCCGCTGAACAGTTCACAGACCACCACACTGGCCAAGCTGAACACGTTGGGCATTCTGCTGTCGGCCTGCGTCACCGATATACCGGACGCATGCAACAAGCTTTTTGAAGTGACGACACCCCCGGGTGGGGTCGCACCGACCAACACGCTTTCCGCTGCACAGAACATCGCCCGCTATCCGTGGCATCAAGCAGACAAACTATTTGGACTATTAGACGAATTCTATCCCGTCCCCGCTGGGAAACGGTGGCGCGAGGTGGCTCTCATCCCTTACCTCAACTTCGCACCTAGCGCATGGACTCTATCCTTGGTCTACTCAGGAGGAGGCTACTCTGGAGTGGGTGGCACAGCCATCGATGGCGAGGGTAACATGTGGGCAAACGACAACTTCTTAGTAGGCTCACAAACCACGATTTTTGCGTGGGTTGGCGGTGGCGTCTCGAAGTTCGCGCCGAACGGTAAGCCACTTTCACCGATGATCACAGGCTTTCTTGGTGGCGGCGTTGACAGTGCCGGATGGGGCATAGCCATTTCCGCTGATGACAAGGTCTGGGTCACCAGCATTATCGGCAGAACCATTTCCGTGTTCGATCGCAAAACTGGGCAACCGCTTTCGCCAGAGAACGGCTACAACTTCGACGGTAAACTGGGCCAAATGCAAGGCATCATCATCACCCCGAATGGCGACGTATGGACACTCGACAACGAGCATAGTCAGGTCGTTCATCTCCCCCAAGGTGACGCCTTAAAAGGCCGTATTTTGGGCCAAATCGTAGACGGCAAACCCGTAGACGGCACACTCAAGGTCAAAAAACCCTTCAGCCTAGCTATTGACCAGCAAGACAGAATTTGGGTCACCAATAGTGGCTCAAACACCGTAACCCGCTTTCCGGCCAGCGATCCAAGTAACGCCGTGGAGATTGAAGTTGGATACAGCCCGCACGGTATTGCCATCGACAGTAAGGGCAATGCATGGGTCGCTAACTCCATTGGTCACCCCGGTATTATGGAAAAACTGGCATTCATCAAGGAAAAATTCACAGCGAAGATTAATAGTCTCGAAGATTCAATGTCGAGCGATGAGCGCGCAGCCAAGGAGTGGATCGATCTGTGGGACATCAGCGACAAGTACCCAGGAGGCGATGTGTCGATGATACGTCCTGACGGTACGATTCTTGGGCCCTTTAACGCCGGCAAGAGTATGAACGGGGCTTGGGGCATTGCCATTGACGGCAATGACAATGTCTGGGTTTCGAATTCCATGAGTCACTCCATCACCCAGTTGTGTGGTGTGCGCACCGAGACTTGCCCGCCGGAATTTGCGACAGGCGATCCTATTTCACCTACAAGCGGCTACATTGGTGGCCTACAAACCATTACGGGCGTCATTCTTGATGCTGCCGGTAATGCTTGGGTAGCCAACAGCTGGGACCAGACGAATGCAGGCTTCAGCCAAGTGCCGGACGAAGCGCTGTCCACCCGCTTTGCCGCTAACAGCGCGGTTGTTTTCTTCGGTTTGGCCAAACCTGTGCGCACGCCGTTGATCGGGCCGGCCGAAGCGCAATAGATCGTCACGGCGCCGAATCGGGCCAACGCACTTTTTCCCACGCAGATGGCTCATGAGTGTACAAACTGGACGGCGACCTCTCCATTGGTAAAGTTGCCACTGCATTGACAGCGCGCAGATTGATGACATGGTCTCCTCCCCAATTGCAAGC
>NZ_LUUI01000093.1 GCF_001644015.1 Methylomonas lenta | reverse complement strand
TTAACTTAATGGCATTGACGCGGAGCATGGGAACCATAGGAGGAAGTTAATTTTGGCGAAATCCTTAACACTCAATCAAATTAACCGCCAACCCGCCGCGTGAGGTTTCCTTGTATTTGGTTTTCATGTCAGCACCGGTTTGGCGCATGGTCTTGATCACCTTATCCAGCGAGACAAAATGCGTGCCGTCGCCGCGTAAAGCAATCCGGGCTGCGTTGATCGCTTTAACTGAGCCCATGGCGTTGCGTTCGATGCAAGGTACTTGCACCAAGCCGCCTATGGGGTCGCAGGTCAAACCTAAATTATGCTCCATGCCGATTTCAGCGGCATTCTCGACCTGAGCCGGTGTACCGCCCAACACCTCGGCCAAGGCTCCGGCAGCCATCGAGCAAGCGACGCCGACTTCGCCCTGGCAGCCAACTTCAGCGCCGGATAGTGAGGCGTTTTCTTTGTACAGGATGGCAATCGCCGCTGCGGTTAATAAAAACCTAATTACACCTTCTTCATTGGCATCTTCACAAAAGCGCCAGTAATAATGTAATACCGCTGGAATAATGCCGGCCGCACCATTGGTGGGGGCTGTGACTACCCGGCCGCCCGCCGCATTTTCTTCACTGACCGCCAAGGCGAACAAATTCACCCAGTCCATGGTGCCTACTGGTAAATTGGGCGTTTGCCGAGGTATTTCGCCGCTCAATTGTCGATAAAGATTGGCGGCCCGACGTCTGACTTTCATGCCGCCAGGCAATATGCCTTCTTCGTGAGTGCCGCGTTCCACGCAAGCCTGCATCACCTGCCAAATATGTAGCAGATTATGTCGAATTTGGGTTTCGCTTAGCCAGGCCTTTTCATTACTCAACATCAAGTCGCTGATGGGTTTGTTATGGGTTGCGCACAGCTTGAGTAATGCAGCGCCGGTTCTGAATGGATAAGGCAGGCGAGTGTCATCATGTGTTACCCGATCGCTGGCCGCATCCGTTTCGGTGACCACAAATCCGCCGCCGACTGAATAATAATCGGCCTTGTGTATTTCAGTGCCGGCTGGGTCGAAAACTGTAAATCGCATGCCGTTGGCATGATAGGGCAAGGTTTTTCGGTGAAACAGCAAGGCGGTTTTTTCATTGAATGCAATCGGGTAACGTTGCAACAACTTAATAATGCCTGTTTCCTGAATGGTTTGTAGACGCGCGGGAATGATCGCCGGGTCGATTAAATCAGGTTGTTCGCCTTCCAGCCCCAGTAACACGGCTTTATCAGTACCATGACCTTTGCCGGTTGCGCCCAAAGAACCAAATAACTCAACCTTAAGCTGTTTAACTTGCTGGAGAAGGCCTTGCTGTTCCAGTTGAGTCACGAATGTCATCGCTGCCCGCATGGGTCCAACCGTATGTGAACTGGAAGGACCGATACCGATTTTAAAAATATCGAAGACGCTGATAGCCATGTCTGTCACCTGAGTCATGTTAAAAAGCACATAAAGACTGAAATAAATCATTTCAGAACCTATAGCAATCATCATGCCGCAAAAATGAAGAGTAAGTTGCCGTAATTTAGTCTGCAATAACGGCTGGTTGTTCCAATGTAGCCCGATAAGATTCGATTAGTTTAATAGTCCATGCTATTCAGCTTAATGACCTAATCTATCTGCACGAAATCGTGCTTAGCTTGGCTTCGGCGACAATGTGCGTTCATGACTCTGAATCTCCGCAGCTGCGCGCGAGTGACTCGAAACATTTAGCGCCTTTGCACTAAAACCACACCGCTATGCACCATCTTAACGCATACAGTAGTTTTGTTTTTTATTCCCAGTCAAAATAATGAGTAGTGATTATTGTTGTATATCAATGATTTATTAAGATAGCTAAAACTTGGCACAAAATACGCTTGTACAACGATAAGGTTTTTTAAGCAAAGGCGCTTTTACCCTCTTGGGGGCAAAAGCGCCTTTTTTTTGCCTTATTGGTTCTTAGTGGAACTGCCTGTATTAATCATTGAATTAGAGGAAACTATGTCTTATTTAATCCCTGCGGAATTTGTTACAAAAATGGTGGATGCCGGTGAATCCAAAATTTTCATGTCAACCAGAGATACCCTAATCAGAGCGTATATGGCTGGCGCTATCCTCGCATTGGCTGCGGTATTTGCAATTTCTGTCGCTGTGCAGACTGGCTCGCCGCTGGTGGGGGCTATCCTGTTTCCAGTAGGTTTTTGCATGCTATATCTGATGGGTTTCGATCTACTAACCGGTGTGTTTGTATTAGTGCCGTTGGCTTTGATTGATAAAAGACCCGGTGTCACCATGAGCGGCGTTTTAAGAAACTGGGGCTTGGTATTTGTCGGCAATTTCGCAGGCGCATTGACAGTCGCTTTCATGATGGCTTTTGTGTTTACTTACGGTTTTTCTATTGAACCGGATGCTGTGGGGCAAAAGATCGCCAAAATCGGTGAAGCTCGCACAGTAGGTTATGCTAAATATGGTGTGGCCGGCTGGTTTACCATCTTCATTCGTGGCATGTTATGCAACTGGATGGTGTCAATGGGGGTAGTCGGTGCAATGATTTCCACCTCGGTCAGCGGTAAGGTAATTGCGATGTGGATGCCTATCATGCTGTTTTTCGCGATGGCTTTCGAGCACTCTGTTGTCAATATGTTTTTGTTTCCATCCGGGTTGATCATGGGCGGTGATTTTTCGATTATGGATTACTTTGTCTGGAATGAAATTCCGACTGTTTTGGGTAACCTGGTTGGCGGTCTGGCCTTTACCGGACTTACGCTTTACACCACGCACGTAAGAACAGCAGCCAAACGTTCTTTGTAATGTTTGAACTCAATTCGCAAAGCCTCAGTTAGACGGCTGAGGCTTTAAGTTCTAAAGCTACAACATGCCAAGTCAATTAAAAGTTAGTGTAGGCCAACACTCAGACAAAGGTCGTAAGTCCATTAATCAGGATTTTTACGGTGTTTATAGCCCCAAAGAACCCTTGTTAACCTCAAAAGGCATCGCCATTGCGCTGGCTGATGGGATTAGCAGCAGCGCTGTCAGTCAATTTGCCAGTCAAGCGGCTGTTACGGGCTTTTTAGAAGATTATTTTTGCACTTCGGAAGCTTGGTCTGTCAGGAAATCCGCTCAGCGGGTGGTGATGGCAACCAATTCCTGGCTACATTCACAAACCCGACAAAGTCAGTACCGCTACGATAAAGACAAAGGCTATGTGTGCACCTTTAGCGCCATGGTTATCAAGTCTACCACCGCGCATATTTTTCATGTAGGTGATGCGCGGATTTATCAATTACATGGTAATGCACTGGAACAATTAACCACTGATCATCGGTTTTGGGTTTCGCAGGATAAAAGTCATCTTAGCCGTGCTTTGGGTATCGATCAGCAAGTTGAAATTGATTATCAGGCCTTACCGTTACAAACAGACGACATTTTTGTCTGCGCGACCGATGGCGTGTATGAATATGTTAAAGCTGAATTCATCATCAAAACCATCCAGCAAAATGCAAATGACTTGGATAAAGCGGCGCAAGTGATTGTCGATGAAGCCTTCCAACAAGGCAGTATAGATAACCTTACCGTTCAGATCATTAGGGTCGATGAATTACCCAGTCATGATGTCACTGAAATTTATCAGCAATTAACCGAGCTAACGTTTCCCCCGCCATTGGAAGCCAGGATGGATTTCGATGGTTACAAAATCATCAGACAGGTACATGCCAGCAGTCGCAGTCATGTTTACCTGGCGCTCGATGTTGAAACCAGTACGCAAGTCATTATAAAAACCCCCTCTATTGATCTGCGGGGTGACCCGGCATATCTGGAACGATTTTTGATGGAAGAGTGGATTGCTCGGCGTATCAATAGTGCCCATGTACTGAAGCCCTGCTGGCAGACCCGTAAACGACACTATCTCTATATTGTCACAGAATTCATTGATGGTCAGACGCTATCGCAATGGATGACCGACAACCCTAGACCCGAGCTGGAAACCGTGCGCGGCATTGTCGAACAGATTGCTAAAGGCTTGCGGGCTTTTCATCGACTGGAAATGCTGCATCAGGATTTACGGCCCAACAATATCATGATCGACAGCACAGGCACGCTGAAGATCATTGATTTTGGATCGACCCGAGTGGCAGGCATTATGGAAATAACAACGCCAATTGAGCAACATGATCTGCTCGGAACAGCGCAATATACCGCGCCGGAATATTTCCTAGGCGAAAGCGGCACGACTCGCTCGGACCTATTTTCTTTGGGTGTCATCACTTATCAAATGCTGACAGGCAAGCTGCCTTATGGCGCTGAAGTGGCAAAAGCCAGTACAAAAGTGGCACAAAACAGATTGATCTATCACTCAGTACTTGATGATAGACATGAGATACCGGCCTGGGTTGATGATGCCATCAGGAAAGCCTTACAGCCGAATCCGTATAAACGTTACCAGGAATTATCCGAATTTATTTTTGATCTACGTCATCCAAACCAAGTATTTCTAACTAAAACTCGTCCGCCTCTTATGGAACGCAATCCGCTGGTTTTTTGGAAAAGCGTTTCTCTTATCCTGGCCGCAATTGTCGTCGCACTTTTAATTAAGCCAGTGGGTTAAAACCGGTTTTTCAGTTGATCATCTCAATATTACCAGCGTTAGTTAACGGCCATCAAGAAACAGTCACCAATTTTCAGCGATGGACAGGTAACTGGCCCATTACCGCCAATCATTTCGTTTGCTTCATATTCGCGATTTTGGATACGCATTTCTTACATTATTGGGCTTTCCAATGCCCTACCAGATTACCTTTTACCGAAGGGAATACCTGCTTAGTCTAATCAATGGCGATGCTCAGAATCCGGGTGCAGTCAGAAGGCATGATTTGCTTTTAAAATAGTTACCGCCTAAAATTGGACTAGACTAGTCAGAATTGGAGGTTGATTATGCATACTTGGCAAATTCAGGAGGCGAAAGCACGTCTTTCCACTGTATTACGTAGCGCCGAACAGGATGGGCCGCAGGAAATTACCCATCACGGTCGTTCTGTTGCTGTACTGCTCTCACGTGCCGACTACGACCGACTCACGGGTAATCGCCAATCGCTGGTTGAGTTCATGCGCAGTTCACCTCTATATGATCAGGACGATCTCGTTATTGAACGCGATGTCAGTCTGACCCGAGAGCTCGAACTGTGAGTTATTTGATCGATACCAACGTCTTATCGGAATTGCGTCGCCGTGACCCCAATAAAGGCGTCATCGAATGGTTCGAACAACGCCCCGCCACCACGCTTTACCTCAGTGTATTAACCTTGGGAGAAATCCGTAAAGGGATCGATTCGCTGGTCAATGACGATCGCCAGCTCAAATTGCTGGATTGGCTGGAAGTGGAACTGCCCCAGTTTTTTTCCGGCCGGATTTTGAATGTGGATGCCTACGTTTCTGATCGTTGGGGACGATTGAATGCCCAAATGGGCCGACCCATCCCGGCTATCGACAGTCTACTGGCAGCCACGGCACTCACACATGGGTTGAAACTGGTGACTCGCAATGTACGGGACTTCAATTACCCTGAGCTTGACGTCATCAATCCCTGGCAAGATTGAATTGCAGCGGGACCCGGCTTTACATGAGCATCGCGATAGCGACACAAAACCTTTTCGGGATTCAAGCAGGCTGAAACTTATACGTAATCAGGAAAGTTTTTGTCGCGAATATTGATAGTCCACTTTCAGACAATCAGTTGTCATCAGTATTTGGTGAACGAATGAATCTTTTGGATCGAAATTACCCATTCAGCGCGTAGGTTGGGGTGGCGATAGGAACCCCAACACGACAATCGTTCAGTTACCAGCCGACTATGAAAGCAAGACATCGTGTCCAATAAAACCATCGGCAACCAACAAAGGCCAAACCGGTTAAAAATGTTGGGGTTGGTTACCTCACCCCCCAATCTAAGGCTCTACTTCAGTCATTGAAAAGCCGTGTTTGTCGTTTTTGCGAAAGTTTCCTTCATCCCAATCAAAAGCCGTGATTTTAGTAAGATCCATCATGCATGAACGGCTGCAAGGTAATTGCAAAAATACCAGGCAGCAATGAAGTCACCTATACAGAATACCGAGAAGATGGTGGAAGTCGGTATTTAAAGCCCTTAAACCCACAGTACCCAACTATTCAGATTGATGAAAAAACACTGATTTGCGGTGTTATAATCGGCCAATTTGTTGAGGAATAGCCACAAAATAAACAATCTTTATAACGGGAAATTAATGAATAAATTTATATTTTCAATGCTTGTTTGTATTTTTTCGGCTGGATGCGCTAGTTTTGGTAACGGCACAACTCAGCGCGTAGATATGCGAACGCAGAATGAAATCGGACATAACACAACTTGCAGCTTTGTTAATGATGAGGACAGGCTAGATAATATAAAAATCCCCTCTGTTGTAGTGATACACCGAGATGGTAATCCGCTAATGATCGATTGCAAAAATGATCAGCAAACTGGAACTGTAAAACAAGACCCTGAGTTCCAAACAAAATATATAGTTGCAAATGTTTTTCTGATTGATGCCTGCACTATTTCATGTCTAATTGATGCCAGCACCAATGCGTTTTATAGCTATCCACCAAAAATAATCGTCAACATGACGTCAAATCAATAGAAATCTTACTCATTAATAACTAAGTCACAGCGCTCATATTATGAAGGTATACATTCATGGTCATGTATATTTATGTGGGATGTATTGGAGGGTTTTTGATTGGTAGCGCGTAGGTTGATGACATGGA
>NZ_LUUI01000092.1 GCF_001644015.1 Methylomonas lenta | reverse complement strand
AGGAATGCGCATGAAACAAGATCGTCAGCTGTAGGTGCGAATTTATTCGCACTGTGCGGATAAATCTGCACCTACAGAAGATTCTTGCATATGATATTCCATGCATATTCCTAAGGGCTTGATTCGGTGTTGCGCCATCAATAATCGGTGGTTGGCGGCGGCGTCTTGGTCTATGCTTGCAGCCGACCGGTTCGGCACGCCAATCTTGCCATACCGCAAAAATCATCGCATTCCAGCCGGATGAAAAGGACAAGTCGTTTATGATCATGTCATCGCGCCACGGTTTAATCGGAAGATTAGCCACTCTACTGTGTTTAATGTTGCTATTGTCGGCTTGCCGGGAGCAAACCCACAGCGCAGCGGTGCCATCTATCTATCTGCTAAACCATCAACACTGGACCACGGTATTGGTGTTGAATTTTACCGATGCCATCGCACCGCCGGAAGACAACGGCGAACCATTAACCGAAGCTCACCCGCAACTGCAGCCGGCTATCGAAGGCGAATGGCGTTGGCAAGATCCATCGCGACTAGTGTTTTTCCCCAAGCAGCAAACCCTCGCCCCTGACATCGATTTAAAAATCTCACTCAAAGACCTGAAGCTGCATCCCAGCTATAGCCTAGAAAAAACCGAGCTGAAATTTCATACGCCAGAACTGCAGGTGATACGCCAGCAGTGCCGTTGGATGGACACGGACCAGGCGCCGTTACGTCGATCGCTGGAATTTTTAGTGGAACTGAATTATCCATTGGCCAAGCCCATTTTCAGCGCCGCTCTGGCCAACGGCAGCGCGATTGCTATGCATGCTGACGACGGGGCACGCATCATGGCAGTCAGTGATCCCTTGCTGCGCCCCGCCGAAGACTCCAGTATCAAGGCGGTGTTTGTGGCCGGCAGCGTGCAGTTGCTGACAGCCGATCCAAAACTGGTCGAACTGGCCGAATTGGCAAACGGTGCGGAATGTGAATTTCCGCTTAAACGCAGCGATTGGGATAAAACCGATGCCAAGCAAACGCCAATCGTTAATGGCATAGCGGTCGATAGAATCGACGATAAGTTGCTGATCTCCTTAAAAGGACAGGCGCTGACCGAATCGGCCACTAAGCTGAATGCCGGCAAACCGGTTACTGCCGGTATCGCCATCAGTCCGGCCATCGAAGGCAGCTGGCATTATGGCGAAGCGGCGGCTGGCGCCGATTTGGTCTTTACGCCGAAATCGGCGGATTTATTGAAGCCAGGTTCACGTTATCAAGTGACGGTCGAAAAAGCGGCTTTCCCGAATCTGAGTTTCGAAAAGCCGCAATACAGTGCCGAACTGAATATGCCGGAGATGGCGGCAAATATCCTCTCTGTGCAACTCTACAGCGATCCGCAAGCACCGAAAATCAAACGAGTGACGGCCAGTCTGGCATTCAGCTATCCGCCGCAACGCGACAGTCTGGCCGCCAAGACCGCACTGTGGTCGCGGACCTTGCCGGCCAAAAGCTTTGATAATGCCTTGGCCTTTGAAATCAGTTACGACGAAAAGCATCCCAAACTGGCTTATTTGAAATCCGCACCGATAGAAATCGGCGCTGCGCCCAGCGAAATCAAGATCGTGCTCGACAAAAGCATAGTCGCGGCTATAGGCGGCGAACCCAGCAAGCGGGATACCCACAGCAGCATAAGTATTCCCAGCGCGCAGGATTACCTGCAAGTCACAGAACTGGAACTCAATAGCGTGATTAAGGAAGACGACAGCATCGAGCGGCTGATCGTATTGAAAACCACCGTGCCGCTGAAAAACCCCACCGAGCTGGAGCATGCCGTTCAGGTGTATATTTTGCCGGATTGCGCGCTTAAAAATCCTCAGCGGCCGAAGTTTTGTGCGCAAAAAGAAGTGACTGAATGGCAAAGCCCCAATCAGGTCGATGCCGAAGTGCTGAAAGCCGCCACGCCGGTAGCCGTTAAGTGGAGCGATGCCGATAGCGAGGATAAAACCCTTCAGCACATGAATTTCACCGCGCCGGAGAACAAGCAATTACTGGTTGTGGTGAACAAAGGTCTGGAAAGCATAGACGGTTTTCGCTTAAGCAAAGATGCCCGTTATCTGAAAGAATTGGGCGCTAATAAACGTGAGTTGAAGATATTGCATGAAGGCTCTTTACTGAGTTTAAGCGGCGATAAAAAACTCGGCGTCACCACCCGTGGTATCAATCAGGTCAAGGTGCAATTGCAACGCATCCTGCCGCACAACATGCATCATTTGGTGCAGTTCACCTCCGGCAGTTTCCAAAATCCGGATTTCAATTTGCCGATAGAGCATTTTGCTGAAAAATTCAGTTACGACGAGATTTTGCCGGCCGGCCAGGATATGCAGCGGCAGTATTTTGCAGTGGATTTTGCCCGCTTTAGCAAAAATAACGGCTATCCGCCGCGCGGTTTGTTTATCCTGTCTGTGGCTGAGAAAAAGCCCGAGCCGGCCGAGAATTGTCAGAGTTTGGAGGCGGCCGATGACAACGCCGACGAAAACCAGGCAAATGCTGAAAGCGAAGCGGGCGGCTCGGAACAAAATGGTTGCGATGCGGATACCGATGACGAAGTCGATCAGGACAAACGACTGGTGTTGCTTACTGACATGGGGTTGCTGGCCAAAACCGCTGCCGACGGCAAGCAGACTGTATTCGTGATGTCGTTCCGTAGCGGTCAGCCGGTGGCTGGCGCGCAGGTATCGCTGTTGGGCATGAACGGGGTAGCGGTATTCAGCGGCAAAACCGACGCGCAAGGTCAAGTCAGCTTTCCGACCACCGAAGGTTTAAAAGCCGAAAAAACTCCTACCGTGTATCTGGCTGAAAAGGATGGCGATTTGTCGTTCTTGCCGTTTAATCGCGACAACCGGCAGTTGGATGTGTCCCGCTTCGATATTGATGGTCTGCACGACAGTGCCGACAGCTTGCAAGCCTATTTGTTTTCCGATCGCGGCATTTATCGGCCCGGCGATACGGTCAATATCGGTCTGATTTTGCGCAAGCGCGATTGGTCAACATTGCCGGTCGGTTTGCCGCTGAAAGCCGTGATCCGCGATCCTGAAATGCAGGAAGTCTGGAGCCGGACCATAGGCTTCGGCGCCGAAGGCTTCGAGGAAATCAGCTGGACCAGTCCGACGGCGGGTAAAACCGGTACCTATCGAATCGAACTGATCGTGGCCGATAAAAGCAAAAAATCCCTGGGCAGCACTCGGGTACGGGTGGAGGAATTCCAGCCTGACCGTTTGCAAGTCAAAACCGAACTGCTGGCGGCACCGGCCAAGGGCTGGATTACTGCCGACGGCGCAAAAGCGCGCATCACGGTGCGTAATTTATTCGGCACCGCAGCCGAAGGTAATATCGCCAAACTGGAGTTGACCGCCCGACCTTGGGTAGGGCAGGTGCCGGGTTACAGCGATTACCGCTTCCGCAGATCGGCACCGGAGAACATTCCCGATACCCCGCAAGCTTTGGGCGAAGTTAAAACCAATGCCGAAGGCGAAGCTATTTTCGATCTGCCGCTGGCCAGTATCGCCGAACCGGTTTATGAGATTTCTCTGGCCGGCGAAGGTTTCGAGAAAGGCTCGGGCCGTTCGGTTATCGCCATGGCCACAGCGCTGGTGTCCAGACAGGCTTATCTGCTGGGCTATAAAGCCGACGGCAGCCTGGATTACATTGCCAAGGATAGTCCGCGCAAACTGAGTTTGCTGGCCTTGGGCGCCGATTTTCAACCGCGCCAAACCGAGACTTTGACAGCGGATATCTACGAAATCCGTTATGTGTCGACCCTGGTCAAGCGCGAAGACGGCTTGTATCAATACCAATCCGTGCAGCGGCAGGAATTGCGCAAAACCGAGTTACTGACTTTAAACAAAGGTATGGCGGACTTTACCCTGCCCAGCGAAAATCCAGGTCGTTTTTATGTATTGTTTAAAAATGCCGACGGCGAAACCTTGAATCGGGTTGATTACACGGTGGCCGGCGACGGCAACGTCACCCGGAACATTGAGCGCAACGCCGAATTGAATCTGACCTTGAACAAAACCGAATACCAGCCCGGCGAAAGCCTGGAAGTACAAATCGTCGCCCCGTATCAAGGCGCCGGCCTGATTACCGTTGAGCAGGATGGGGTGTTGAGCAGTCAGTGGTTCAAGACCAGCACCACGGCCTCCACGCAGAAGATAAGCTTGCCGAATAACATCAGCGGCAATGCCTATCTGTCGGTGGCGTTTGTGCGTTCACTGGATTCGCGGGAAATTTACATGAGCCCGCTCAGTTACGGAGTGGTGCCGTTCAGTATTTCCAAACAGCGTTATACCCAACAGGTTAGCCTAAAAGTGCCGGAAAAAGTCCAACCCGGTACAAACCTGGATGTCAGCTACCAGGTCAAGGAAGCCACCAAGCTGGTGATTTATGCAGTCGACGAAGGTATTTTGCAATTTGCTCATTACAGCAACCCAACGCCACTGGATTATTTTTTCCGTAAACGCGCCTTGCAAGTCAAGAGTCATCAGATTCTGGATTTGATCCTGCCGGATTTCGCCCTGGTGCATAATCTGTCCACACCGGGCGGCGACGAGGATGCGCAGTTGGGTAAATACAAAAATCCCTTCGCCCGTAAACACAAAGCGCCGATGGCATTTTGGTCAGGCATTATCGATGCGCAACCTGGCGAACATACATTATCCATACCGGTGCCGGATTATTTTAACGGCAAGATTCGGGTGATTGCCGTGGCCGTCAATGCCGGTAAACTGGCTGTGCCGGTATCTTATACGGTGGCCGCCCAGGCCTATGTGATTCAGCCGCAGCAGCCTTACGTGGCTGCACCGGGCGACGAATTCGACATGGGCGTGCTGGTCGCCAATAATAGCGAGCAGGCCGGCAAACAAGAATTGCAAGTCAGCGTAGTGGCCGGCGAGGTGCTGGAATTGCTGTCGGCCAATCCGCAAACCCTGAGCTTGGCGCAAGGCCAGGACGGTACGGTACGTTTCCATGCCAGGGTCAAGGATAAACTGGGGCCGGTGAATGTGCGCTATCAGGTCTCGGGTGCTGCTGAAACCGCCGTTTACAGCGAGGAAATGAGTATCCGCCCGTCACAGCCTTTGCTGACCACCTTGCAAGGCGGCGTGCTGAGCGTGGATCAGCAACGTAAAGGTGAAGTACGACAATTGGATTTACAACGCGATATGTACCCGGAACAGCGGCAAACCGAACTGGCGCTGTCGTTAACCCCGGCTGCCTATTTGCGCGGCATCGTGGAATTTTTGAAAAACTACCCGTACGGCTGTACCGAGCAAATCACCAGTCAGGCGTTTCCGGCGGTGGTGCTGGGCGCCAATCCGGAGCTGGGTTTGTCGGCCAAGGACGTGCAAAAACTGTTGGAACGCAGCATCCACACCTTGCAAACCCGGCAAAAGCATGACGGCAGTTTCGGCTATTGGTCGGCGTCGGATGACGGCATGCCGTTTTATTCCATGTACGCCACCCATATGTTGCTGGAAGCCAAGGATCGCGGCCATAACGTGCCGGAATCCATGTTGCAGCGGGCGCTGAGCTATGCCGACGAGTTTGCCCAATCCCGTCAATATAGCCAGGATCAGCATGACGCTAAAGCCTATGCCTTTTACCTGCTGGCCCGCAACGGCCAAAATGTCGCCGAACGACTACGGGCTTTCGAAGCCGATTTGCAGGCGCAAAGCAAAAGCAGCGGTGAACCAATCGCCAGCCGGACACGCTTCTTTATCGGCGCAGCCTACAAACTGCATCATCTGGATCAGGATGCCGAGCGCCATTTTGGCGAAATCCAGCGACAATGGCAGGCCAGCGGCATCTTGCCCAAGGATATGCAAAACAATCCGGAAGACCTGAGCTTGTATTTGTTTCTGGTCGGCAAACACCTGCCGGAGCTGCTGGATATCCAAGATCCTAAATTCGGCGGTTATCTGCTGGAACTAGGCCAGGACTTGGTCGGACAGCGGATGAACTCCTTCCGCGGCTCCATGGCCTTGCTGGGTCTGGGCAGTTTGTGGACCCGTTTCGAGCAAGATCAGCAACAAAGCTTTACCGTACTGGCCGGCACTCCGCTGGCGCAATTGGAACTGCAAGGCAAATCCATCAAAACCGCACTGCTGACGCCGACCAGCCGGCCATTGGAAATACGCGGCGAAGGTAAATGGAGCTTGTATTACCAACTCAGCGAAACCGGCTACGAACGCGCACCGCCCAGTGCCGCGATAGCCAACAAGCTCAGCATCAATCGGCAATTGCTAAACGATAAAGGCGAAACCATAGATCACCTCGGTTTACAAGACAAACTGCACATCCGCATAGCCCTGCATCCGGATCAGGCCATGCAGGATGTGGCAGTAGTGATGCTGATCCCCGGCGGCTTCGAAATCGACCTCAGCGAACACGGTCTGGCCGAACGTAAATCGTTGCCAATCGACAAGAAACCCCTGTGGCAACCGGACTGCATCGACGTGCAAGAGGATAGATTGGTGCTGTTCGGCGATCTGGATGGCGGCGAAAAATACTTCGAGTTTCGTTTGAAACCGTTGAATTCCGGCACTTACCAAGTGCCGTCGGTGTTTGCCGAAGGCATGTACGATACCGAGATTTTGTATCGGGGCTTGGGGGATGTGGTTAAGGTTGAGGAATGATGCGGTTATTGTTCCCATGCTCCGGCGTCACTGCCATTAAGTTAAGGAAGAACAATCCCTTCTCCCTCCGGGAGAAGGTTAGGATGAGGGGATTAAATAAAGCTTTTTTGCCTTATTATAAATCTCCTCTCCCCAACCCTCTCCAGCAGGAGAGGGAGCTTTTTCTTAACTTAATGGCATTGATGCTCCGGCGTGGGAACACGGTGATTAGTCGAGTAGGGTGGGCACGGTTTTTGTGCTCACGTGGAATCAAGGTAAGTGCTCTATATTGGTGGGCAGAAAAGCGTTGCCCACCCTACGCTGTCTGCAACAAATTGATAGTAAAAAAAGGTTCCGCCAGGATGCCAAATTCGCCGGTAATCCATTTGTTCATAATTGCCTGCTTTGCAAATTAAATACGGAGCAATGCCCGTTGCTTATTGCGTCCTAAGCGGGCTGATTTAATGCCGGTTCCCGCTCCGGCGGACAGGGTGGTTTTCTTCGCTTGTCCTATGCATTGCCTCCGATGCTCTTCTGCATGATGTAGTCATCCATGAAAAAACCGCCACCAATATCGCTTTTGACTTCATCTATCACCACAAAGCCACGATGTTTGTACCAATTATTTGCTGCAGCGTTCATTTTATTAACGGTCAGCCAAACGAAAGAGATATTTTCCGCAACACACTTGCTTTCAACAAAATTCAATATCGCTTTACCCGCGCCTTTTCCTCGGGTGACATTTCTTAGGTAAAGCTTGCTAAGCAGCATTTTGTCTTTATTCTTATCAGCGCTCAATCCGATGTATCCCACCGGCTCATTCTCTAGTTTCACGAGATAGTATTCTGCAGCATCAGCAATTTGAGATTTAATCGCAGCTGAACTTTGAAAATTCAACAGCATATATTCAACTTGTTCTTCACCGATGATTTGTACGTAGTGATGTGTCCAAATCTCTCTTGCGAGAGCAGCGACACATTCAATGTCTTCATCCGTCGATACTGTTTCTATTTCAACTGGCAAGTTTGTCTCCATTAAGTCCGGTAGGGTGGGCACGGTTTTTGTGCCCACGCGGAATCAAGGTAAGCGCTTAAATTGGTGGGCAGAAAAGCGTTGCCCGCCCTACACTGTCAACGTCTTTGCGTATTGCAATACCAAGTCTGGTAGGCCTAAACGCCTGTGCAAATGGCAGGTTTAATAGCGATCAGGTCTTTGTCGTTGCACAAAATACGCAGGGCAATTTGCAGTACCGCCTGGAATTTACCATAAATATCTTCCCGCTATCCAAGCACGTCATGCCGGAACGACGATGTTTTGCATGGTGATGCCGATTCGGGAATTTATTCCAAACCAAATCCTTACTCAGATTAGCAGGTCTGCATAGTCATTTTGCAAGAGGTTTGCTAAATCATTAGAGAAGAGTAATCTGATGGAGTAAATGTTTGTTAAGATCCTGAAAGACGTTATTCAAAAATAAAAATTACAAGGAGGCCATTATGTGCCGATTGTTATTATTCACGTTCAGTACAGTCGTCTTTAGCTTTAGTCCGGCGGTATTCAGTCAACAGCCTTCACCGTCGGCAGTCAATTCCCCGCCAGCTTCTGAAGCAAACGCTCTTGTTGTAAATTCTCTTCTCGGCCTGCCAGCGGTTCCGATTCCGATAAACAACCCGCAAACCCCTGCCAAAGTTAACCTGGGTGACAAGTTATTTCACGACAAACGCTTTTCCATCGACGGCACAATCAGTTGCGCTTCTTGTCATGATGACAACCAAGCTTTTACCGATAACTTGCCGGTGTCGGTGGGTCATGGTGGCCTGACCGGTACTCGCAATGCGCCAACGGTGATTAATGCAGCGTTCTACAAATCTCAGTTCTGGGATGGTCGCGAACCGGATTTGGAAGGTCAGTCCAAAGGGCCTTTCATCAATCCGGTGGAAGCCGGCTTGCCCAGTCATGAGCCGATTTTAGAAATTGTGCGCACGGACCCGGCTTACCAAGCTGCGTTCAAAGATGTTTTTAATGTGGCTGGTAAACAGTTGACGATGGATCATGTTGCCAAAGCGATAGCCAGTTTTGAGCGAACTATCGTGGCAGGTAATTCGCCATTTGATCGGTTTTACTTCGGAGGTGATAAAAATGCCATCACTGAACAGCAACAGCGGGGCTTTGAGCTGTTTTTGGGGCAGGGTCGCTGTGTATCTTGTCATACTCTTGAACAAGATCATGCCTTGTTTACCGACAGTCGGTTTCACAATATCGGTATTGGCATGAATGCAGTGCAGGATGATGTGCCCAGGCTGGCGGAAGCGTTTTTGGCAGCTAAAAACCAGGGCGGAGATGTTGATAAAATGGTGTTGACCGATAAGAAGGCTTCCGAACTGGGCCGGTTTGCGGTGACTGATGGCCTCAGTGAAATCGGTGCATTCAAAACCCCGACCCTGCGCAACGTAAGTTTGACTGCACCCTATATGCACGATGGTAGTCTGAAAACCTTGAAGGAGGTGGTGATACATTACAACAACGGCGGCGTTACGCCGGCCACTGCGCCTGTTAACCCTTATTTGAGCGGCGGCATCCGCCCCTTGAATTTACTGGATAAGCAAATCGACGACTTGGTGGCGTTTTTGGAAGCCCTGACCAGCGACTACTACCCCAAAACCCAAGTCGCGGATAGCCAAACAGGAGGTCGTCATGAGTAACATCAATCAAAGCCGTCGCCAGTTTCTGAAGACTGGCGGTCTAGTGGCGTTGGGGAGTACGTTGCCTATCAGTCTGGTGGAGTTGGCTTTTGCAGAATCCAGCCAGAATTTTACTTTTGCCTATATTTCTGATGCACATATACAGCACATAAAAGGTAATCGTTTTGTGCGCAACTGGGACATGGGATTAAAGCGGGCTGTGGCAGAAGCCAACTTACTGACGCCAAAACCGGATTTTGTCATGTTTGGTGGCGACCTGGCGCAATTGGGCAGTCAGGCAGAATTGGATCATGGTGCGGAAATCATGTCGGCATTAAAGCAGCCGCTGAAATACGTGATGGGTGAGCACGATTACTATTTGGATCTGGGGGCTTATTGGGAAAAATTGTTTGGTCCGCAGTATTACAGTTTTGATCACAAAGGCGTGCATTTTATTGTCTTGAATAGCATCCGTACTTACGACGATTGGACCTATAAGCGCTGGCCGACCGCCGAACAACGTATGCTGGAAATGGCCGGCCTGGATAACCCAAACGGCTCGCCTTTCATGGTCGGTGAAGAGCAGCGCAAGTGGCTGAAACAGGATTTGACCAAGGTTAATAAGGACACGCCGATTGTGGTGTTCTCCCATTCGCCGCTGCAAAAAATCTACAAGGGTTGGAATTTCTGGACCGAAGATGCAGAACAAATTCAAGCCTTGCTGAAACCGTACAAAAAAGTCTCGGTGATCTATGGTCACGTGCATCAGATTCAATATAACCAGATCGGCAACATCAGCTTTAATTCGGTGATGGCCACTGCTTGGCCCTGGCCTTATCCGCAATCCTACGCGCAAGCCGAACAGTATCTACCCAAGTTGACGGTGCCAATGAACCGCGCCGATCCGTTCTTCGATCGTGATGCTACCGGTTGGCAATTTGTCAATCTAGCCAACGGCAATGTCGATTTAAACTTTACCTTGTATAACAACAAAGACCGGGTAGTGCGTTTTAGTAAAGCCAACAAACATCCGGAAGACCAGGATTATCAAGCCGAAAAAGCACGTATCGATCCGCAGCGCCACTATTAACAGGAGAGCAATATGTTGACATTTAAAACGATGATCAAGGGGCTGGTCTGCATCTGTTTGGCAAGCAGTATTAATCTGGCACTTGCGGATGAATTTACCCAGGAAGACGAACAGCGCTGGCAGCAACAATTTATGGATGTGGTGAAGCAGGGTAGGGCGTTGTGGACTAGTCCGACGCTAGGCAGCAATGGCGTCGCCTGCGCCCAGTGCCACCCGAATGCTGCAAATACTCATCCAGAAACCTATCCTAAGTTCCAAAAGCAAATAGGCAAGGTGATTCCGTTGTGGGAGATGATCAACTGGTGTTTGCGTAATCCTTTGGAAGGTCAACCCTTGGCGGCGGATGATCCGAAAATGATCGCCATTCAAGCTTATGTGACGTACGAGCGGCGTGGGGTGAAACTGGAACCGGGGCAACATTGATCGTCATATTAGTGCAATCAGCATCAGCCCAATATGGGTTGATGCTGATGTCTAAGTTAAACCTTGCGACCGACCAAAAAGGCAGAAGCAGAGCTGCCGAATAATAGCAGGGCTAACAGCTTAGGATTTCGCCAAAATTAACTTCCTCCTATGGTTACCACGCGGCGCGTCAATGCCATTAAGTTAAGAAAAAGCTCCCTCTCCTGCTGGAGAGGGTTGGGGAGAGGAGATTTATAATAAGGCAAAAAAGCTTTATTTAATCCCCTCATCCTAACCTTCTCCCGGAGGGAGAAGGGATTGTTCTTCCTTAACTTAATGGCAGTGACGTGAAGCGTAGGAACGATGCGCTTGGATTTCGGGATGTTATTTCCAACCATATCACTAGCCAAGCAAGGGTTTATCGACTTATCGGATCATTCGGCGCAAGCGCAATTACCTCATGTTGTTGCATACATACAGTTCTGAATAGGATTATTTTGCAAAAAATTTGCCCGCCATATTTAGAGCGCCTTGAATACCGCCGATGGAGTCCAGCATTGCGTTTAAATCAATGTTACCGCTAGGAGAGGCTTTATCGACCACATCCGGAACTGTGGCTTGTAAGCCGCTTAAAGCCTGTTCCTGGCTAATACCCAGTTGTTGCGAAAATGCAGAAATTTTATCCTCACCAAATATTTGCTCTAATTGATTGCCGGAAACCGGCTTATTTGTGCCACTACCTAACCAGGAAGCCGCTAAGGATAAAAGATCGGAATTGCCACTACTTTGCATGCCTGAAATTATTCCAGCCAAGCCGCCGGCTCCACTATTGCTTTGAGATTGACCGGCTGAAAACAGGCTATTCAAAGCCGAGCTTATCTCGGTGATGTCTACGTTCCCATCGCGGTTGTTGTCCAGTTGGCTCTTAAATAACTGAGCTCCCATTTGCATAAGATCATTCGAATTCATGGTTAAGACCCCGCTTATATGTTTTTGGGAATGCGTATTTTTTGACCTGGAAAAATAAGGTCGGCGTTTTTGATGACTTCCAGATTTACTTCAACAATTTTAGTGTATTTGGAGCCGTTGCCGTAGGTTTGTTCAGCAATTTTCCATAAGGTATCGCCTTTTTGGATCACATAAAACTCATCATCCTGTCCTACCTGACTACCGTCTTTAATGACGACGCTGGTGGCGTTGACATCTGCTATTCCTAATACATTGCCTATCATCAACACTGCTTTTTCTAGGGCTGATGCAGAAGATGCTTCACCCGTCAAAGTGGCTTCGCCATCTTCAACAGTGATTTTCATGTTATCTAGGCCGGGGTTATCAGCATTAATGAAATTTTCCAAAGCCAGCGGAGCTTCTTCTTCGCTGCCAAATACTTTTTTGCCTATGTCACGTACAAAATTGAAAAGACCCATTTTTTGAACTCCTGTTTAAATTAAAAAGTTATTGCGATTTTGGCTTACCTTGGTTTTTTACATATCAGGCGATTTACTTTAAAAATAGACCCAGTTTGCAGGTTTTTAACTATTGCGATTGTTGGCCGCCAGGGTTGCTAGAAAAATGTTGCAGTGTAAAGTTTTGCCTTTATTCGAATCTTGTAAATGAACACAAATCCGCTGCCACTTTATTCTCTGTTCTTGATAATCACCTAGCCATTCAGCAGTGCTTTTTACCTATCTATTTAAGGATAGGCTTATGGGTGTGGCGTGCTTGTAGCTGAATAGTTGTTGTTGAATAGCATAAATAAGGTGTATCAGGCAAATTTCTTGTTAACGCTTAACATGTTCGCCCAACAGGTCGCCAGTCGGCTTATTGAAATAAGTTTGTTCAATTGGGCAGGTATTAATGTTTCTGATTTTGGTGAGTAGAGCCTCAAATATCATGTTAAATACTGCCGGATATCGCAGTATTAGAGACAGCCTTAGATTACAAAGTCCGACTTTTGTAGGTAAGTTAGATATTCTTACCCCTCACTTAGAATGCTAGGGTTATAATTATTTCTATCTGGGATTTAATAGCATTGGATATCACATCTAACGGTTCTGATTGTTTCAGATATGACCAACTCACTCAGCATGAGTGTTTTATAAACATAATGGAAAAATAATGACAAAAATCATGAACAAACTCTTTGTTGTCACAGCGGCAGCTAGTGCTAGCTTACTGACTGGCTGCGTCCCCGCTGGCGTGTATCAACCGCCACAAGCGCCACAAACTTTGGATTATTCTCGCGAGGTCAATGCCAACTTCGATGCCACTTGGTCAGCTATTACCAATGTCGCAGGGGCCACCTTTTTTAACATCAAGAATTTTGACAAGGGTAGTGGTCTGATGACGTTGGAATACGACAATATGCGCGGTAATGTGGGTGCTTATGTCACTTGTGGTGAATTTGTCAGCACTCAAGCAGCCTATAAAAATCCGCATCCCGATCCAAAATCGGCAATCAACTACATGACTATTAGTGATGTACAAATGCATTTATCAGGTAGAGCAAACGTGATGGCTCGGCCGGTATCGGACACTAAAACCAATATACAAATCAATAGTCAATACACGTTAAAAATTACCCAGAAAATCGGCGATCGAATCGAATCGATCGGTGAATGGAATTTCACTTCACGCGAACCTGACACTAAAACCGTCGATGTGGCCTATAAACCCACTAATGTGACTTGTCAGTCATCTAATAAGTTGGAAAACGACTTTTTAACTGAAGTTACCGCGCGTTTACCAACCAATATCACTTCTACCCCCGTTGAGCAGCCGTTAGCTCCGGTTTCTAAAAAACGCACCCGGAAATAACCGGGCGTGTAATCGGCTATAGGCAATTGAGTAGTTCCAAAGGTGCAATATAACTGGATATTGCACCGTCAGCATTACAAGGTGATCAAGTTTGAGGGGGAGTTAGAGCTTGCCTAAGATTTGTGGGCGAAAGCAAAAATACAACAATAACAGGCTTTGCAAGCGGTTTATCAGCCAGAAGGTTAGCAACAAAAGCGACAAAGCCATTTCCGGTAGCCAGGCATCGGTTAAAGTCACTGGCAAAAAAGTATTCGCCAGGCCTACTCCGGTTAATGTGATCAGTAAAGGCAGCAGGTACAGCAGTAATGAACTCAATAGCAGTTGCGAGTCGTCGATGGCAACTTTGACCTGATCACCGACTTTTAACGAGCGATCACATTCAACAGAAAATTCGCGTTTGGGTAACCATTTTGACAACGTTGCCGTACCGCAACTACTTTGCTGACTGCAGCCTCCGCAAGCACCGCTTTGCAGGCTTTTGATCCAGACTTGACCATCCATAACGCGCGTAACGATGGCGGTTTCTTCAATCATGGCTTACCCCCGAGACTGCAGGTTTAGGTAGATTAACTGTGAGGATTTGCAGGTACTTTTCTTTAAATACGATCATGCCATCCTGCTCGATAACTTTGATGGCTTGCAGTGCTTGTCCTTCGCAGACCGGGCTGATACAAACGCCGGTTTCAGGTTCAAAAATGAAACCATGCATCGAGCAACGTAACCAGCGTCGCTCGGCATCGAAAATGGCATCTTGCTGACAATTCAACGGTTTGTGCATATGCATACAATGGTTCACATAAGCATAAACCCGACCCAGATAACGAAACACCACGACATTGGCCTGACTGGATCGGGTCGATGTACTGTTCAACCGCACATCGACCGTCAGGAATGCTTTTTCGGCTAACGCTTCTGCAGGCAGGATTTGCATCGTGCTTACATCAGGCCCAACTGGATTCGATTGCTTGTAACCAGTCTTGCAAACGCTGATCACTCAACTCCTTTTGATTGTCTTCATCCAGTACCAGGCCTACAAATTCATCACCCATAGCAGCCTTAGAGCTATTGTAAGTAAAACCTTCGGTACTGGTAGCGCCGACAAATTGCGCACCGCAATCAGCGAAAGCGTCATAGAGCATGCCCATAGCATCGACGAAATTATCCGGATAACCTTCCTGGTCGCCTAAGCCATACAGGGCAATGGTTTTGCCGGAAAAATCTGCGCCTGCTAGATTTGGCATAAACTCTTCCCAGCTTTCAGTCGAGGTGCCTGCTGTCAGGCCTGGCAGTTCGCCGTCGCCGTATGTCGGGGTGCCGATGATTAATACATCGTATGCCAGCAAATCATCGATGCTGGCTTTGTTGATGTTTACTGGTTTGTCTGCTAAATCGTCGCCCAATTGCTTATGTATGGTTTTAGCGACTTTACGCGAATTGCCAGTATCGGTTCCAAAAAAAATGCCTATTTTTGCCATGATTGTGACTCCTGGTTAGAAAATTAAAGCTGAATTTGTAACAAGCCGGGCTTGGCATCCGGCGTCTGTGTCTGCCATTGTTCAGGTGTAAAGGTTTTTAAAGTCACGGCGTGCAAGCGTCCGTTTGCCAGTGGTTCTGTTAAGGTCGCCATGACGCCTTGATGTTGTTTGACCATGCTCTGATCTGCGAATTGTCCGCTTACCACGCGTATGGTTAAGTTACAGCCTTGTCCTTCGATGGCGATTTGCGCATCCGAATAATCACCGAGGATCAATGCTTCTACTTCCGAGTGAGTGATGACATTATTATCTGCCGCGTTATCTACGGGTTTTACTGCAGACTGCAGCAAAGGTAACAGACTGCCATCGTTGTACATGGATTCAACAATATCGGCACCGCCAACCAGCTCACCTTTGACGAATAACTGCGGAAAAGTGGGCCATTTCGATACTGAAGGTAAGCGATCACGGATAAAAGGTGCTCTCAATACATCAACATAAGCGAAGGGCACTTTGGTGGCATTCAGGATTTCAACCGTCTTGCCGGAAAAGCCGCATTCAGGCGCAGTGGGCACGCCTTTCATGTAGAGGATGATCGGGTTATCGGCAAGTTGTTTCAGTATGGTTTCTTTGGTGCTCATAATTAATATCTCAAAAAGGTATATTTCGAAGTTTTGCCTGATAATTTCAAAAGGTCTGTCATCCGCAGCCGACAAATTTAGATTGGTTACTGCCTAGCCAAATTAACTTCTGCTTATGGTTCCCATGCTTTGCGTCAATGCCATTAAGTTAAGAAAAAGCTCCCTCTCCTGCTGGAGAGGGTTGGGGAGAGGAGATTTATAATAAGGCAAAAAAGCTTTATTTAATCCCCTCATCCTAACCTTCTCCCGGAGGGAGAAGGGATTGTTCTTCCTTAACTTAATGGCAGTGATGCTTTGCGTGGGAACCCCGTCGGGGATGCTCCAGCGTTTGGGTTGCGTGAAGTATTTCCATTCATCTCCCTTAAATGCCTTCATCCAGCCGCCGATGAACGCAAATCATCATTTTTAGTCTCACGCTCAATTATTTGAATTTCACTGTCGCCTTTAATCACATCGGCATTGACGATGCAGCGCTGAACATTGTCGCGGGACGGGACATCAAACATGGTGCGACGTAATACATGCTCCATGATGCCTCGCAGGCCACGGGCACCGGTATCGCGGGCAATGGCTTTTTCGGCGATTTCCACTAACGCATCGTGGGTAAATTCAAGCTCTACATCGTCATAAGCAAATAATTGCTGATACTGTTTAACCAAGGCGTTTTTCGGCTCGGTTAAGACTTGAATCAAGGCATCTACATCTAGTGGTTCCAACGGGGCCAGCACCGGAAAGCGGCCGATAAACTCCGGAATCAAACCAAAGCGTTTCAAGTCGTCAGGCTGTGTTGCATTTAACAAGGCTTCCAAAGCCGGTTTCTGACTGGCGTCATTCATTTCCGCATGAAAACCGATCGCTGTTTTCGGTGGCAACAAGCGTTTTTCTACGTGCTTTTCCAGACCTGGAAATGCACCGCCGGCAATAAATAGAATATTGCTGGTATCAATCATCAGCGTGTCATTACCGCTATCTTTACGTCGACCTTTGGCGGTAATTTTGACGTGGGAGCCTTCAACTAGACGCAATAAAGCTTGCTGTACACCTTCGCCGGACACATCACGGGTACTGATGGATTGTTCCGGGCTACGGGCGATTTTGTCGACTTCGTCTATATAGACGATGCCCCATTCAGCTTTACTAACCTGTCCTTCAGCCACATCCAGCAAGCGCACCAGGATATTTTCGACGTCATCGCCCACATAGCCGGCTTGGGTCAATGTAGTGGCGTCGGCTACGGTAAATGGCACTCCGACGATCTTGGCTAAAGTGCTAGCCAACAGCGTTTTGCCGGTACCGGAGGGGCCAATCAATAAAACATTGGATTTACCTATTTCCACATTGGTAGCTGCGTTACCCAAACCATCATTTTTGACGCCTTCGTGTTTCAGACGCTTGTAATGGTTGTAAACCGCTACTGATAAGATTTCTTTTGCCAGATCCTGACCGATGATGTATTGATCGAGTAAGGCTTTTATTTCGGCCGGTTTGGGTGAAGCAGCCTGCATTTCTTTCAGCTCTTTTTTCTTACCCCAACTGGACACCACCTGACTGGCCAGCATGACGCAAGCCTCACAGATAAAGCCTTCGGTGCCGGCAATCATAGGCACCGAAGCGGAAGCTTCTATGCCACAAAACGAACAATGCTTGGATTCTTTGACCATGTTTTTCATCCTGCGTTAACTGGGTAGTAATAAGGGCAAATAATCATTCAACCTTAGCTGGATTTGTTGCCGGCAAACTGGCCAACCAGGTACGTTGACAATTGCGCCGAGACCTATCTTGCATCAATTGTTTGATCTTTGGTGTAGCTTTTATTAAAGACAACGTTTCGGCATGAATGATCTTCAGGCATTGGATCAGATGAAAGCCGATTTCCGTTTCCACCGTAGAGCTAATTTGGTTTTCTTTCAGCATAAATAACGCTTCATCCAATTCAGGATAAAGCTTGCCCTTAACGAGGCTGCCGAGCTCACCGCCATTTAAGGCAGTAGGGCATTCCGAGTTTTTTAAAGCCAGATTAGCAAATTTATGCGGCTTGCGCTGTAGAGTCTCGGCTATTTCTTCTATGCGTCGAAGCGCATTCTCCCGGGTATTTTCCGGATAATCCGGATTGATGCTAATCAAAATATGCCGGGCAACCCGCTGTTCCGGGACGTGAAATTTTTCCGGATGTAAGTGATAAAAAATACCCACTTCCACGTCGTTGACTTTAGGTGCTTGCGAGGCAACTCGCTCAAGAATTGCATTTACTTTACATTGTCTGGACAAGGCGGCTCTCAAGCGTTCTTCGCAAAGCTGGTTAGCGGCCAATGCAGCCGCAAATGCCTCTTCATCTTCAAATCGACCTTGCACCTCAGCGAAAGCCATGGCTAACTCTTGTTCCGAGACCATCACATTGATAGCCTGTTTGGAATTAAGCACCCGGGTTTCAATGTCATATTCGTTTCTGGCTTGCCTTTGGGCTTGCGACAATTCCTGGTTTCCCAGGTCGGCCGGTGGTTTTTTGAACAGGCTCAACGCTGCCCGTAACAAGGTATAAGGCTCGATGACTGACTCGGGAGTTTGATTCATGTTTACTCCTCCGGTTCTCTGAAATTTTCCGGGTCGGCCGGTTCCAATACGGATTCCGGTACTTGCAGAGTGCGACCGGGAAATCGCACGTGATATTGCAAGGGCAGACTTTCTCGCAGCACTTTTAATACTTCCCCTTCCGAACCTTTGTCGACGATGACTTTGCCTTGCATGCCTAAATCAATTCTGCAAACGACTTTGTCGCGAAACTCGAATCGACTAGGGTTCCAAGGTGCGCTTGCCGGTATCAGTTCTTCAGCTCGGCAACCCACCATGCGACCATGATCCAAAAAATGCACGGTATAGATCACTTGATCTTGCAGAAAAGTGCCTACTTCGATGACATGACCGACACTGCCTCGTCGCATCAGGAGTTCTCCGACCGGCATGCCGGGATATGTACCATCATTGCGTACATTTCGCGTCACCCGCACGGCTTCGCCAAAATCGAAGCGTTCTTCGTCGTAGCGATCTTCAATCATGTCTTAATGTCAGTCAGCGCAATAAATACGTTTGCAGGGTCCGGCATATTGAATACCTTAAAGACTTTTTCAGTTTGGGCATCGGAATCGACAAAATCCATATAGGCCCGAGACAGCAGCGTTTTATACACTTGGCGCTTGCTGTCTTCATCTTCCGGCAATTGCTCGCCGCCCTTGTCCAGATAGTCGTGGAAGCGCTGTAATATATGCAAGCGGTTGACGTGGACTATTGTTTGATCGTAATCCAATTCGAAATATTGTAAAAAGTCTTCGGCAGATTCGAGTTCTTCCATATCATCTTCGAAACTCATAGGGCTACCTCGCAGCAATCAAGTGATCCAGATTGCCGCTATCGCCACCCAGAATATACATAACAAACAAAATCACCAGCATCACAGATGCTTGGGTCAGAAATGGATCGGATTTATGCTTAATCATGACAATCACCTTTAGATTTAGGATGGGTATTAGCCACCGACAATTACAAGCTGCAGGGTTTATGCTGCCGTTTTAAAATGGTCCAATTTGGTTGGGGTCACTGCCAATTAAATAAATCACCAGCAATGCAAACAGCACTATTGGCAGCAGGGTCGCGTTCAAATGTTTTAACATCTCAATCACCTCGTTTTTATCAATGAAAATAAACCGGTTTGATAGATTTAAAGCATCAAGCTATAGCCTGTTGTCGCTGTAAAACTAGTTCCAACAGTCCTTTGGCGCCTATACGATCTTTGATATCCACTGCTACCAGTTTTTCGAAAATGCTGCGGCTTAAATCCAAATTTTCCAGCCGCATGTTCAAAAAACCAATTGACTTCAAGGTAAACAAATACAGTCTAATCCGGCTTAATGTCTGTTTGGGTGCATCGCTGATATGTGACATTTCCAGTAGACGCCAATCCTCTGGAAGGTCGATACCGCTTCGAATCAGGCCCAGTGCTTTTTCTGAGATGATCAAGGCTTCTGGCAAGCGATGCTGATAGTAATAAAACCTGTTTAACGCAACCAAGACGTTTAAAGACTCCGGTGCTCTCAAATAGGCTTTTAATAACGGTAATTCGGCTTCCCCTTGGGCATACAGTTCGGAAGCAAACTTGATCAGATCCTGCACTTCCTGGCTATCTTCCTGTTGGAAATACAAATCCTTGGCTTCGAAATCCAGTAAGTCCATCATCTTCCCCCTGCGGCTTGCTTTAACATGACTGTTCCTTCACTGTGGCAAACAGCATCCGCTTCACAGCCATCGCAATTTTCCGATTCCATTACCACAAATTTTTCTTGATTGGCTTCCAGTTTATCCAGACGTTCGATCAGACAATTGATGGCCCTGCCCATTGGGTCTGGCACCAAATGATGATCCAGATCGATGCCGTGTGAATTTTGAATCTTGGTGCCTTTTTGCTGAATAATGCGACCGGGTATGCCGATCACCGTGCAGCAGGCTGGCACGTCTTTTACCACCACCGAATTTGCGCCTACCCTGACGTTATCGCCCAATGTGATGGCACCCAGAACTTTAGCGCCGGCTCCAATCAGTACATTGTTTCCTAAAGTAGGATGGCGCTTAGCCTTGTTCCAGGTGGTGCCGCCTAGGGTGACGCCGTGATACAAGGTAACGTCATTGCCGATCTCCGCCGTTTCACCAATCACTACACAGGCACCGTGATCAATGAAAAAACGTTTGCCTATCGTCGCACCGGGATGGATATCCACATTAGTCAACCAGCGACCAAATGCTGCTGTTAACCGAGCGGTCAGTTTCCAATCCGCTAACCATAAACGATGACTGACTCGATGCAATAACACCGCATGTACGCCCGGGTAAGCCAGCAAAACTTCAGATACGCCGCGGGCTGCTGGGTCTCTAGCAAATACACAAGCGACATCGGCTCGCCAGTCTTGCCAAAGACTTTGCTTAACACTGGAAGAATGCGGCGAAAAAAACATCATTTTGCTAAGCTCCAGGTAGTATTTCCCGGCGTGGGCAAACCTGGTACTCTGAAAAATGACCCAGGATAGCGGTCGTCTTCATTGATCTCAGGCAGCCGCGATTCAGCTTGCGAAATGCTGGCTGTAACTTCTGATCTATTTTCATAGACGCTACAAGGCATCGAGACTACTTTGGCGTTTACATTCATGACAAACCTCACTAAAGACTCAGAAGAAATTGATTCAAATCCGCAGATTGCGGCGCACGCTTGTTGATACTGACAAATTGTCGAATCTGCGGTAACAGAAGCCCGGCCTGTAGGCGGTTAATCACAATACCCAGTTGTTGATAGGCATACATCACTCCCTGACTACCGGAATGCTTGCCCAAAACCAGTTGATGGTTACGACCGAGCAGGGCCGGATCCACACCTTGATAATTGTTGGGATCTTTCAGTAAACCATCGACATGTATGCCGGCTTCATGACTAAAAACATCTCGACCAATCAAGCTTTTGCGACTACCAATGGTGTCGCCGGAAGCTGTGGCCACCTGGTGCGATAAAGCCGTGAAATTCCTCAGGTCTATGCCGGTGTCTATGTTGTACAGCTGTTTCAAACCGACGACCACTTCTTCCAATGCCGCATTACCGGCGCGTTCGCCTAGGCCGTTAATCGTTGTATTCACATGCGTGGCCCCGGCTACTGCTGCGGCTAGAGTATTGGCAGTAGCTAAACCCAAATCATCGTGAGCGTGCATTTCGATCGCCATATCGGTAACGCTCCGCAGTTTTCGAATAGCATCCAAAACCCCAAATGGTTCCATGATGCCGACCGTATCGGCAAACCGAATCCGACTGGCGCCGGCTTTTTGTGCGGTTTCTGCCATCTGGGCCAGAAAGTCGCTGTCGGCCCGGGAGGCATCTTCGGCACCGACACAAACCTGCATGCCTGCATCGATAGCGGTTTTGACGCAACGCTCTATGGTTGCCAACACCCAGCTACGCGATTGTTTGAGTTTGTGTTGTATATGCTGGTCAGAAGCAGAAATCGACAAATCGACCATGCCAACCCCCAAGCCTAAACAATGCTTTAAATCGTCACTGCGCATCCTGGACCACACCAATAAATTGCTGGGCAGATTTAATGCGACAATCGCTTTTATTTCTTCCCGTTCTTGCTCACCCATAGCCGGAATCCCAATTTCCAGTTCCGGTACGCCCATGGCAGACAGCTGTTGGGCAATCGTCAGTTTTTCCTCCAGCGAAAACACTACCCCAGCCGATTGTTCGCCGTCGCGGAGCGTGGTGTCGTCGATAATGATGCTGCGAGGGTCAAATATCATGGCTATACCTTAAGTAAGCAGTTAGCGAAAATCGCTGTCATAACTTACAAAGCAAAACGCTTGCCAACTGTTGAAAAAGCCGAAATTAGCGGGATGAGAGGGTTGTTTGGCGCAACATCGACAAGATAATACCCAGCAGGAAAAGCAAATTGTCGTAAAACCTACAAAGCTGGATGGATAGTGTGGATGGGGTGTTTTATGATGTCTCAACCGGTTGAGACTGACGGTTAGCAAGGGTCGGATGGGCAAGGCTTTTGTGCCCAAGCACATTTGCAGTATTTGCCTCCGGGTTTGATGAATATGTTTGAGTTGTTTATAATCCTCCCATTACGGGAGAAAATAATTTTTAAATCATGCGTATCATCGCTAAAAGTACGATCAAGAAATTCTGGGAGCAGCCCGAGTATCGAGATGCCAAAGGACCACTAGAAAGTTGGTACGAAGAAGTTATCAAAGCCAATTGGGCATCGCCGCAAGAAATCAAAGCGCAGTACCGTAATGCCAGCATTTGCGGTAACAACCGAGTGGTATTCAATATTGTTGGCAACAAATACCGATTGGTAGTGGAAATGCAATATCGTGCTGGCATTGCCTGGATAAAATTTGTCGGTACTCATACCCAATACGACATGATCGATGTGGAGACTGTAAATGACTATTAAGCCCATCCGAAACAACGAAGAATTAAAAGCCACATTTGAACGTTTGGAAGCAATATTCCAGGCCGATGATGGCACCCCGGAGGCCGATGAAATGGAAGTATTGGTAACCCTGATCGAAGCATACGAAAACAAACATTATCCGATCACGCCGCCCGACCCGATTGAAGCCATAAAATTCCGTATGGAACAACAAAACCTCAGCGCCCGTGACCTTGAAGCCTATATCGGCAGCAGTGGCCGAGTGTCGGAAGTGCTCAACCGTAAACGCCCGTTAAGTCTGCGTATGATCAAGCGCCTGCATGATGGTTTACGTATTCCTTATGAAAGTTTGTTGGCAGATGTGGGATGAGAGGTAAATATTGCTGGTTCAAAACACATTTAAATGCCTTATGAATAAATGCTGTCGATGCAATGACTTAAATATAGCCAAGGACAGTTGTAGGGTGGGTAATGCTTTTCTGCCCACCCTTTAGGGCAATAACTTTAATGCCGTGTGGGCACAAAAAGCGTGCCCACCCTACGTATTTTGACTAACCTTCTGCATCACAAAGGCTTTTAAACTCTGGTATGCCAGCTGTTAAGCGTGCGCGCAGGAAATTAAATTGTCGTTGTAATTCATCTTCCGCATCACCGACATTTTTAAACACCTGAATCACTTTTTGATCATTCAGCATATCCGGATAATGTGCATCAATGAACTCAAGCACTTCTGCGTCGAGTTCACTGATATTGCTCAAAGCACTTTCCATTCGAGATAATACTGAACGGAGTGCTATAAGGTCTTCGGCCATAAAAATCCTCTGATAAATGGACGGTTTAAATAGAAACCAGGTAGGCCGGAATGCGCGCGAATTAACTCGATCATTTAATTCCCTCACCCTAGCCCTCTCCCGGTGGGAGAGGGCGCAAGGCGTTGAAGTTATTTCGTACGCGTATTATTAGGCATACGTCGGCTGAAATGCCTGCTCGGGATCGGTAACCGGGGCATTGTTAACGCTATCCCAATAAGGCGATAGTTTTCGTAAAGCCGCCGCAATATCCGGCATGACTTTCAGCACTTCATCGACTTCACTCATTTTGTTGTAGCGTGAAAACGAGAAGCGGATGGTGCCGTGGGCGGCGGTATACGGAATATCCATCGCCCGCATCACATGGGACGGCTCCAATGAGCCGGATGTACAGGCGGAACCACTGGACGCCGCGATACCAGCCTTGTTCAGCAACATCAAAATAGCTTCGCCTTCAATGTATTCGAAAGCAATATCGGTGGTGTTAGGCAGGCGGTTATTTATATCGCCGGTGATGAAGCAATGCGGAATCTGTTCCACAATGCCGCGCTCCAGCCGGTCTCGCATGGCTTTTACTTGGTTGTTTTCAAATTCCATAAACTCCATCGCCAGCTCACAGGCTTTTCCCAAGCCCACGATAGATGCTGTATTCTCGGTGCCGGCCCGGCGACCACGTTCTTGATGTCCGCCGCGTAGCAAAGGTCGGTAGCGGGTGCCGCGGCGCAAGTACAACACGCCTATGCCTTTGGGTGCATGCAGTTTGTGGCCCGATACGCTCAGCATGTCAATCTTGGTATCCTGCAACATCATCGGTATTTTGCCGACGGCCTGTACCGCATCGGTATGAAACATCACGCCAGCGGCATTGGCCATTTCGGCCATTTGTTCGACCGGGAAAATATTGCCGGTTTCGTTGTTGGCCCACATCACCGATACAATAGCCACCTGATCCGATAGCAGATTTTTGTAGGCTTCCAGATTCAAGCGACCGCATTTATCTACCGGCATCCGGTGTATGGTATAGCCTTCTTTTTCCAGGTAATCACACAGGCTCAAAATCGCCGGATGTTCAACCGCAGTCGTGATGATTTCTTTGCGATTTGGCTGGGCTTTGATGGCCGATAAAATAGCCGTTGAGTCGGATTCAGTACCGCAGGAGGTAAAAATAATCTCCGAATCGTGCTCAGCACCTAGCAGCTCCTGCACTTGACTGCGGGCTTTTTTGATACCGCGTGCCACGCCGTCGGCAAATCGATGAATCGATGATGGGTTACCGAATTGTTCAGTAAAAAACGGCATCATGGCATCCACTACAGCGCGATCCACCTGGGTAGTGGCGTTGTTATCCAGATAAATATCATGCATGGCTAGCCTCCTGGATGTTGACCAATTTTGACATTTCCGAAGCGGGGACAACTTTGATGAATTCGCCCAGCACTTCCATCAAGCGCTGTTGAATGCCGGCAATCGTCATAGCGGCCATTTGGCAACCATTGCAGGCGCCGGTCATGTTCACATAAGCCGTATTACCAATCACTTCCACCAGTTCAACATCACCGCCGTCCGCCATCAATTGCGGGCGCAATGCGGTCAAAACTTCTTCAATTTTTTTGATGCGTTGCAAATTGGTGAGGGGTTTTTTCTCGGCAACCACGGCCTCTTTTTCGATAGAGGCAGCCGTCGGATCAAAGCTTTCGCCGCGTTCTTTCAAGACTTTTTCCAGAATGGCTTCGATGTCTTCATGGCAAGCCGCACAACCGCCGCCGGCTTTGGTGTAGTTGGTAACGTCTTCCACGGTGCGGAGTTTATTCGCCCAAACCATTTCTTCAATCATCACCGCATCGATGGCAAAACATTTACAAATCAAGGCGCCTTCTTCATGGTCGTCCTTCCACTCTTCGCCTCGATAATTGGCAACCGCTGCTTGTAAAGCCTCGCGGCCCATTACAGAGCAATGCATTTTTTCCGGTGGCAAGCCATCCAATTCGGCAGCAATGTCCTGATTGGTGACTTTCAAGGCTTCGTCCAAAGTCATACCTTTGATGATCTCGGTCAACACCGACGATGAGGCAATGGCCGAACCACAACCAAAGGTCTGGAAGCCAGCATCTTCGATGACTTCGGAATCCTCGTTAACTTTTAATGACAGCCTTAAGGCATCGCCGCAGCTAATGGAGCCCACTTCACCGATGGCATTGGCATTGACCACAGCACCAGCATTTTTCGGGTTGAAAAAATGATCTTTTACTTTATCTGAATAATCCCACATAGCTAAGGCCTCCGCAGCTTAAGAACAGGTTTTTGGGGTGCCACCGCTTTCGCCGGTGGTACAGGAACTGATCCCGTCAGTTCCAGCACTTCCACCATCCTTGGCGGTTGTAAACGACGAACCGCAAGCGCAGCTCTTAACGGCGTTAGGGTTGTTAAATTTAAAACCGGAGCCATCCAGGCTGTCGACAAAATCGATGGACATGCCATCCAGATGTGGCAGGCTGGTCGGATCGACAAATACTTTGACTTCACCGCAATCGATCACTGTGTCTTCCTTGGTTTCCATATCTTCCAGACGCAAACCATAGGACAGGCCGGAACAACCGCCATCGGTCACTTCAATACGTAGCCCTGCGTTCGGCTTGTCGGAATTGCTGATAAAACGGCCTACTGCAGTAATAGCGCTATCTGTTAACGTAATCATCTTTATATCTCCTGAACGGTTTGGCATTGATTTTGTAAAGAGATAAAGCAACCAGCATGCCATGCGAGAAAACTTCAGCTAAGCCACTGAATTTGCACAGACCAAGGCCGCTGGCCAACCCTTATTGGCAAGCTGTTTAATTACAATCCGGTTGTTTTTGTCGGTTTTGCTACAAACCTGTTTCAGGAGAACATGATGAATATTGAAGATTTGGATTTAGGCGATGTGGTTTATGCGGCACACAGCATCACTAATGATGGCAGTATGCCGGAGAGCGAGGAAGATGAAGTGCTGGCAGAAGAGGGCGCTCGTGGCGTCATCGTCATGAAAGGCTATGTAGAAGAAGCGCCCGAACGTAGCGTTTTCCTGGTAAGGTTTGAGGATAAAGAACTCAATTTGGGTCATCCCATAGGCTGCTGGTCGGAAGATTTGAAGGTACTCGAACTGGTTGTTTAGGATATGGTTGGAAATAACATCCCGAAATCCAAGCGCATCGTTCCTACGCTTCGCGTCACTGCCATTAAGTTAAGGAAGAACAATCCCTTCTCCCTCCGGGAGAAGGTTAGGATGAGGGGATTAAATAAAGCTTTTTTGCCTTATTATAAATCTCCTCTCCCCAACCCTCTCCAGCAGGAGAGGGAGCTTTTTCTTAACTTAATGGCATTGAGGGCTAATCTACACGGGCTTGAATGATGGGTTAGATTCACTGCGAACTCAGAGGGCGGTTTTTAATATATGTCCAGCCTTCTCTGTCATCGCCTAATGTAAATCCTCTCGCCCCAATTTCGATTAACAAGCGCCTGCATTCTTCAGGTGCTGCACCCGTAACTTTAGATAGGGTTTCAAAAGACCTTCCATCTTTGAAGCCTTGGTTATCAAGCATTTCGCGTAATAGTTTTTTTCGCGCTTCATCTAGTTTGTTTTGGTTTTTTTGTTGGTACGAATGGAGTAAAAAATTACCAGCGATAGTTATAAATGCACCAATAATAACGCCAACTAAACCAATTATAGCCGACCAGAACTGGACGTCTTTAAGTACTTTCATGGCAATTTCTTGTGCAAGTTGTTGCTCATTCATAGGATTATCCCTGTTAATTTAGCGGTTGAATTAAGCTGACAGTGAAAAGTATAGCTTTTTGACGGTCCGCTGGAATGATTTGTTAGCCATCACTCTTTGCATAAGACAGGCCAACCATTTTTGACGCGCCATGCTGACTCCACGGCACAACGACCAGAATAAGAATTCATTAACAACTCGATGCGCGACTTATCACTTGCAGCTATGTTAGTGAAGCAAGGTGATGAGAAGTAACGAACGGCCCATTTCTTTTGGCTAAGTGGATAGTGCTTTATTCCTAACGCACCTGTGCTGTTGTTGTTAAGTGCAAAGTGTGCGCGGATGCGTGACGTGACATTTGCCTCATGGCCGTTGTAAATCACCGTGATGCCTGACTCGTTGGCGCATAACAAAGAAGAACCGAAAACTTCTTTATTCTCGTGGGAAAGCAAACCAATGTTGCAGCCTTTATCGGGTAGTGTCGGCGGTTTAACAACATCGTGAAGGTCATCATAATTCATGTTTACCAAAAACCAATACCATCCTGCACCGGAGTCCTTTAATGCGCTTTCAAAAGGTTTGCCTTTAGCCCATTTGGATGTAAATAGGCTTTCATCCCAGGCATCGATTTCACCAAACTCAATCTCTTTACTATTCAGCCAGACATACTCGGCAATTTCGTCTATTCGCATCGGTGAGTGCCTTTGATGGTTAGAGTTTGAAATCATTGGCTTGCACGGCTTTTCGTGCAGGTCTAAAGCCGGACGGGTTTTGTAAACCCGTCCGTAACGTTTTGCGTAACCATCCTCGCTCCAGAAATAAAACGTAAGCAACGGGGCTACAAACCCCGTCGCGCCGACAACAGGGTTACAAACCCCGTTGCGCTGAGTTTACGGTAAAGAACCATGTTCCGCCTGGAATCAATGCACGTCTATAGTTTGGCATCCCCTTTCCTGTATAGAAAAGCCTTGATCATAACCATTGTCTTAACAGCATGCGTCCGATTACGCAGGGCTAATCGGACCTACGCGGGCTGCCATAACGTAAAGCATAACCGGACACAAAAAGCGAAGCATCGCGTAGCTTTTGGTCCGTGTTTATGCGCTTGTTATGTTCTGACCATAATTCCATAAGCCATACTTCCGAGGTAAATAATCAATAATAACAAACCAATGATTAGAGCAGGTACTGTCAATAGTCGGAAAGCAACTCTTGGGATAGCGTTTTTTACGGTAACAGCGAGTAAGGCGCTTGATAGGCAGAAACCAGTTGAATAAATAATTCCTATCCACACAGCAAACCAATATTCGTGACGAAGGGGATTCTCTGTATCACGATAATACTTGGCAATAAAATAAATTGCCATCATTAGCCAAACGATACCGACTCCCTGGGCGATGATTGCAAAAACATATCTCGATTTTTGCCAAAGTGTCATGTTTTCCTGTCAGACATAATGACTTAAATAAGGGGCCGAGCGGTAGCGAGGTCCCAGCCCCAAAGGGGCGATCTTGATTAGCTTGTTAGGCATTTTTCGGTATCTCCACATCTACAGTAAGAATTGGTAATTTTTCATGGAACTCTATTTCAGCTGAAGAGCCTTCGACTATTGCAGGAATTAGGTACTTCCGTACTCTTACTACTGCCTCGTACATTAGATCGAAGTTGAATGATTTCCCACCAATGCCAAGTGCCACCTTGCTTACCCATTTACCCTCGAGCCGATCATATACACAGCTTGAAAATTGTGTGCCTTGTATTTGTGCTCCGAACATTGCGGTATGGCACCGATTGGGTTTATTTGGATCTACCCATGAAATAGAACCCCAGACAGGAAATGTATTTGGAGGGTCATTTGCCAATTCTCCTCGTAAATGTTGGATATAGTGCCTAAAATCCTCTGCTATTTCGGTAGCGTTCAGAAATGCCCTCATTTCTTGATGTTTGACATTTATACCGGGTGTCGATTGAGCTATTTCCCTTATTCTGTGTAAAGCATCAATAAACCCCCAACTACCTGAAATAACTTTTATAACAGCACTGTTGTTGTTCTGAATTTCACAACAATCCATATACAGACTTGCTTGATATGATTCCAGAATTTCAAAAGAATAGTGCAGTCCGTCAATGCATCTGATTTTCCTTAATTCAATGCTCTTCATTTTCTTTGATGCCTAACGCCTTTGCCACAGGCTGACGCTGCGAAGCAGTGGCAGTCCAGCGCAATTTATTGCGCGATTGTGCGCAAACTTGTTATGCCTTTGTAGTTTTATATAAACCATAAGGATGCCCAACCCGAAACTGCAAATAATGGTGGCAGGCCAATTGCTAGCTGCGCAGACTTAGTTTTAAAACACTTTGTTATTGCAGCATAAAATATTGTTGAAAGCCAAGTGGCGCACAACAGGTAAAGCGCACCTGTACTAATATTTGTATATTTTTGCCATTGCTGTAAATCACCAATACCATCTTTGCTCATGGCTTGGTCTGCTTGATGAGTAAAGACTAAAAAGCAGATTATAAGGGCTGCTTGTATTGTAAGTGATATGTTGAATTTTTTATTCATATCTAATAGGGGCATAACTATTGATTATCAGGCAAATTTGCCTGATAAGTTGGTATTAGCGGTCTTTTCAGGCACATTTGCCCTGATAACACCCAAGCCGGGCAAATTTGCCTTGATAACCTGATATTAGCCATAAATTCGGGCAAATCTGCCTATATAATTTTTCGCGTCACTATAGGCTCTAATGATCCGATGTCAAGCGGCCTTACCGGATGATGTTCACCGCGGCATCTGGCTCAAGCAATATTCGCTGCACGCCGAGCACTCGGAGGTTAGCGCAAGTAAGCCTAACAAATCAACGCTCACGCAAGGGTGGAACAGTCTCCCAATCAGCGATGACTGCTTAATCGGTTTTTTAGGCTATCGGTTGTTAAAACTCATCATACAAGGCCGTGCGCACCCACTACAGCCATTTCCGGATGCGCTTCACTTATCCAGCAAGTGTTTTATGCTGTTTTGATTGAATAATTACGATCTTCATTAAATTTTAATGTTGTCAACCTTGCAAGCTTAAAAACATGAACTACCCTTTTATTTTAATAATAAAAATGTGATTGCCATTTATTGTGCGTCCGGGCTGATCCGGCAATGGCAAATCGACGTAAGGGGTAGGCTATGGCGAGTTTTACGGCTGTTTCCGGGGTTCTTGAAGCGCTCAAGTCTTATCTTGAGCAGTATAAAGACCTGCCTGGTGCCGGATCAGTCAGCGTAGAAATCCTCAGCAGTGAAGGTCTAAAAGCCGGTCCGGTCGATGCGACCAACAAAGTCGGCATCTATCTACACCGCATCTCTATCGATCCCTTCGGCAGAAACCGACATTTGCCGGCCAAACCCGGTCTCGGCAATCAGCCTCGTAAAGAACTACCGCTTAATTTACACATTTTATTAATCGGCTGGAGCAAAACCAGTTTCGAGCATATTTTGCTGGCCTGGGCCATGCAGATTTTAGGCTCCGGCACCGAACTGGATGTGTCCGATATCGAAGATCACATCAGCGGCGATAGCAGTGGCTGGCAGGATCAAGACCGGGTACAGATTTTGCCGGAAGACATGTCCAGCGAAGACTTTATGCGCATGTGGGACAGCCTGCCGCATGACTATATCCTGTCTGCACCTTACATCATCAAAACCCTGCGATTAGAGCCGCTGACAGAGCAAGTCATTGGCCCGGTACAAACTATTGTGTTGCCTATCGGAGAGCCGGAATGATCCGGGTCAAGGAAACCTTGATACGCCAAGCCAGCGATGTGATTTGTTGGCTGGATGCCACCGGCAGGGAAGGGCAATCGGTGCCGGTTTTAAATAATTTGCTGGTCGAGCTGGATCAAGATTTGCCGGTGCAAGGCTTGTCTTTGTTGCATAAACCGGGTTGCAGCGTCATCTGGCGTTCGCAATTGAGTGACAATCAACAATTGCAGCGCAGCATAGACAGTGGCCGAGCCACTGAAGAGCAAAAACAGCGTCCGCTCGAAGTGTCTTATTTGTTAAAAGGCACGGTAAGCGATCCGAGCGGGACGTTTAATCCGCGGGTTTTTCAAAAAAACTGCGGCAACAATAGTTACCCGCAAATTGCTTTATATCGCTCACCGGATGGTACCCGACTTAGTCAGCATAAAGCCTTGCAAGGGCTTTTGAGTTATCAAAACCTAGCCGATGAAATTACGGCAAAACCGGCCTCATGGGCTTTAGTGACCTTACAAGTCAATCTCAGCAGCACCGGCGATAGTTTTATTTTTAACGCCCAAGCCGACAGTCAGGGGTATTTTCGGCTGCCGCTAACCCGTTTGTCACTGACCATGCTAAGCATGGGTTTTACGGCCTCACTTACAGTTAAAGCCGATAAAACTCAGAGCGGCAGTGCCTTTCCGGATCCTGATCAAATGACGGCCATGTTGATTGGCTTGGCCGATAGCAATATTTTCGCTGCCAGCATCAACGTGCTGGCCGAACAAAAGCAGCATCGCCTGATATTGGGTTTCGTGCCCGATGAAACACGCGTTACCACCCTGGAGTTAAAAAGTCCTTAATAAGGTTTATTCATCTCAAGATCGTTGAAGGAGGCACCCATGCCTGAGTATCTCGCCCCTGGTGTATACATAGAAGAAAAGAGCTTTCGAGCCCGTTCCATAGAAGGCGTTGGCACCAGCGTGGCGGCCATCGTCGGGCCGACTCGAACCGGACCCTTTCGTGGCAAACCGGAAGTGGTCACCAGTTTTGCCGAATTCGAACGTATCTACGGTGATCTTGAGGACTTACAGTTCGCAGCTTCCATCACGCAATTAAACTACACAGCACTTGCCGCGCGAGCTTTTTTTGATAATGGCGGTAAACAGTTGTTTGTCAGTCGTGTAGTGAAAGATGTCAACAGCAGTAATCCTTCAGGCGATGGCAGCAGTGCAGTCAGAGCTTCGCGTATCAGTGCCGATACCAAACTGAAATTTCAAAGTCGATTTCCCGGAAAGGTGGGTAATTATGTTCTTGAGCTGCATTGGCAAGATAGTGAAAACCTGTTTTCGATAGCAGCCACCACCGCACCGGTGGATGGCGAAGAACTATTTCTGGAAGCCAGTGAAGTGCCAAAAGAAGTGCGAGTAGTGGCTGGCGATTTGGAAGCCGGGAAATTTCCGCTTTCAATCAAAGCCAGGGTTCGCCGCAATGGTGCCAATTACGATGTGCTATCCGGCGAAATCAAGGATAAAGACGATGTGGTAGTGGCCTTGACGCGTTTAGTGATTGCGCAATTGCCTACAGCGACCAGTAAAGTCAGTCGTATCCAGTTACGTACACCCGCCAGCGGCAAATTGCAGGCGGGTGTTGCGGTGGAATTACGTTTATCTGCCGTCACAGATTTATCCAACGTCAGCGGCTTAGCCCATTGGGGCAGTCTAAAAGTACTGAAAGGCCAGTTAAAACTGGATGCCGGTGGCAAACTGAGTTTGCTTAGCATTCCTGTGGCCCAAAATGCAGGCGTACTGGCCGATATTGATTTTCCCATTTCAGCCCTCGCCGCACTGCCTGGTAATGTCAGTGCCTTGTTGGTGCGGCGAAATTTTGATCTGGATGTACTGCGTATAGCCGATATCGACAAACTGCGCAAAGGTGCCAGTGGCGAGATCGTCTACCGAGTCGGCGGTTTGTCTACATCGGCAATCGCAGATGATTCGCTAGGCAAAAAATTGTTGGATAAACCGGGTACCCGCGATGCGCAACTGACGCAACCGATTGCCTGTACAGTGGCAAACGATGCCGACGTATTTGCGCTGTTACACGCCTTGTTTGATGCAGATGCCTTGAACAATCCGCATCCTGTAAACGGCCCGCGCTATCTGATTGAATTGCAAAATGGTAGTGATGGCGACATCCCGGAAAGTGGCGATTATGCCGGCGAAATTCATGATAAAGATGGCAACACCGGCCTGGCTACATTTGAGCAAGTCGAAGATATTTCCATTGTCATGACACCGGCTGCCGCTGCTTTAGATACCGCTAAACATCTGGCGGTGGTGATCGAAATGCAGAAACATTGCAAACGCATGCAATACAGGGTGGGGGTTGTCGATAGCGAAGCCAATATGAGCATCAGCGAAATCCGCGACTTTAAATCCAATCTGGACGATACCCGCTTGGCCTTGTATTACCCCTGGGTGGTTACCAGCGATCCTACCGGACAACGCGATTCATTAAGCTTACCGCCCGGTGGGTTTATCGCCGGCGTCTATGCCAACACGGATGTCAGCCGTGGCGTGCATAAAGCTCCAGCCAATGAAGTGGTGCTGGGAGCGCTGCATTTCGAGCAGGACATCAACCGTTTTCAACAGGAATTGCTCAACCCTAACGGTATCAATTGTCTACGCTCGATGCCGGGACGCGGACATCGGGTGTGGGGCGCCCGTACCACCTCCAGCGATCCGGAATGGAAATACGTCAATGTGCGACGTTATTTTTTGTTTTTGGAGCGCTCGATAGACAAATCCACCCAATGGGCAGTGTTCGAACCCAACGGCGAAGCTTTATGGGCCAGCATCCGCATATCCATCGAAGATTTTCTCTACAACGAATGGGTCAACGGTCATTTGTTGGGACCGACGCCCAAGCATGCTTATTTCGTGCGTTGCGACCGCAGCACCATGACCCAGAACGATCTTGATAATGGCCGACTGGTATGCGAAGTCGGGGTGGCGGCGTTAAAACCCGCCGAGTTCGTGATTTTCCGCATCGGTCAAAAGACCGCAGACGCCTAGAGGTGAACGACTATGGCCGTATTTAGAGAAACACCTTATTCAGCTTTTAATTATGTAGTCGAACTGGAGCCGGGGCAGGGCGATCAGGTCGATGCCGGTTTTTCCGATGTGTCAGGCTTGAATGCCGAAGTCACCATCGCCGAATATCGCAACGGCAATGCTAAAGTCAATTACGTGACTAAGATTCCCGGTATACACAAAGCCGGCGATGTCACTTTGAAACGCGGCATCATCGGTGCGCAAAATCTGTGGGAATGGCTGGATGAAGTGCGGCAGGGCAAACTGTCCGCCAAGCGCAATGTCAGCATCAAACTGCTGAACGAAGACCGTTCCGACACCGTGGTGACCTGGCGTTTAAAAAATGCCATGCCGATCAAATGGACCGGGCCGACCCTGACCGGTAAGGGTGGCGGTGATGTGGCCATCGAAGAACTGGTGCTGTCGGTCGAGACGGTGGATCAGGAATAAGCCATGGCCTTGGCGGATTCTCGACTGGAAATGCGGGTCAGACCGGCTTCGGTAATAGAAGCCGAGTTGGACGTAGCCATGCTCGGCCATTGTCCCGGCAATGCCCGCTGGGATTTGCTGCTGGAAAACGCCCAAACGGTCAGAGAAATAGCCCGACTGGGTTTTGGCGAGCAGATCGAGGCGTTGATGCAATGTTTCGAGATGGCAAAAAAGCTTGCACAACAGCAGTTTATACCGATAGATCAGGCCGCATTGGAGGTGTATAAGCAATTATCCGCCGACAAACAAGCCCAGCTGGAGCTTTATAATCTGCCGATACCTTTGGTCAGCCTGGCTCATTTTCAGGTGTTATTTCCGCAGGCCGAGCGTCAAGCCACCGCTTACCGCAGCCAACTGGCCGGCAATACGGCTTGGTTACCGGCGGCGATTGCCGATTTCTTCCAGTCTTCGCAGCCAGGCACATTCGCCGATGGCGCTAAAAAACTCTGGTTGCTACGTATTCCGGAAGCAGATGCTCAACAGGGCTTTCTACCCGATCCGCAGGCCGATTATAGCCAGCCGCAAGGCTTGAAGGGGTTTGACCGGGCTATGCTGATTCCTAATTTAGGCGCCATTGCGATGCCCGATCTGGAGCGTTTGCAAATTCCACCGAATTTACTGGATGTCAGACGCATGCGCTTGGTTAATCCTGATCCGGTATTTTTACCCTGCACCCAATCTACTGCCGACGATCATCGCGAACGTCGCCGTAGCGAGGAAATTCCTCATCCCGGCAATCCCTGGACTTTACAGTCTTTGCTGACGCCGATACTGACAAGCTTAAAAAAACGCCGGCCGGATCTGCAGTGTTTATTCAGCTTACCGTTAGAGCAAGTCAGCGAAGGCAGTTTGCCGACTGTAGCAAACGAAGCCAAACAGGCGATTGCACAGGCCAGAACCAGTGAAAATGCCGGCCTGCATGCCATACAGTTTTTGTTCCCGTATTTAAGCAATAAAGACAGAGCCTTATCCAGTCCGGTGGGCTTGATTGCCGGCGCCATGGTGGAAACCAGTCAGCGCTTGGGTCCCTGGCGCTCGATAGCCGGACGGCCCTTGCCGGGTATGTGGCAACTCTATCCACCGGTGCCCAGTCAACAAGTGCTTGCCTTACGAGAACAACCGGGCGTTGGCGTTTTGCTGTCGTATAAAGGCCGGCTGGAACTGGATGACGAGCGCCGCGCCGCGCCGGTTGTCGGCGTTAATGGCTTTTTAAATCGCAAACTTTCGACTGCTCAGCTGGAAGGTTATCAATCCGGTGAAGTAGCGCGTTTTTTGGGCTGGTTACAACGTCAATTAATCCGCTTGGGCGAAAGTTGGTTGTTCAATAGCGATGTGCGCGATCCACTGGGCAAAGCCCAATTGACGCAATTTTTTACCCGCTTACATAAAGCCGGTGCCTTACGTGGTGCTTTAGCGGAACAGGCCTTTTCGATAACTGCCACCCACGATAACGAAAGCACAGTGATTTATGAAATCGAGCTGGCGCCGGTGTTTCCAATAGACCGTATCATTTTAAATTTCAGTCATAACTTGGGCAGTAACAGCAGTCAATGGCAACTGGACATCAAAAATGGCTGAATTCATCCCGTTTCGTTTTCATGTGCAATTAAGTCTGCCGCAATCGGCCGGCGGCGGTTTGGTTTGCAATGGCGCATTCAGTGAAGTCAGCGGCCTGGAAGCCAGCATGACGCCGAAAACTCTGAAAGAAGGCGGTCGCAACTGGGGCGAAGTGCAACTTGCCGGTCCGACTACCTTTGCTACGGTGGTTTTAAAACGCGGTATTACCGATGCCGAAGGCCTGTGGCGCTTGTTCGATCGTAGTTTTCGACAAAGTTATTATGCCAGTCGCTTGGGTTGCGCCATTCAATTGTTGAATCCAGCCGACCCGGATCAAGCCATCATGGTCTGGACGCTGGATAACGTGTTACCGATCAAATTCAAAGGGCCTGATCTCAACGCCACCGCCAATCAGGTGGCGATAGAAGAACTGCATTTAAACCATGAAGGTTTTGTGCTGGATTGGAATCAACCGTTTCAGGTGGTGCAAAGTGGCTAACAGTAAACTCAGTAAAGCGGTATTGATTCCGCTGGATGCGCAAAATCAGGATGCTACCGAAGAGGCCTGGATTACCGTGCAATTCAATCCTGCTTCATTAAAAGTCACCTTATCGAACACCTTAAAAGATAGTAATAGCGGTAGCGGACAAAGCAAAGCCGCGCAGTTTGTCGATAAAAGCGAATCGACCCTGGCGATTGAATTAGTGTTCGATACCAGCGTGATAGATGCCGAAGATTTAACCGAGACCGATGGCACCCAAACCTTGTTACATGAAGACGTGCGTAAGCAAACTCAGCGTATCGCTACCGAGTTCATGAAGCCGCAGGATGCTGAAAGCAGCCAACCCAAAGCACCCAAGCGTTGCCGGTTTCAATGGGGCAGTTTTTCCTTTATCGGCATGCTCGGCAGTTATAACGAAACCCTGGACTTTTTCTCGCCGGAAGGCGTGCCGCTCAGAGCCACTTTGGCACTGACTTTTAAGCAGGACAACTATCAATTCGACATCATCGATTTGAAAGCCGCTTTACGTCAGCAAGGTCGGCTGGCTGTGGACGGCGAGGGCGTCAGCGCGGTCGATGCCAATCTGGCCGCCAACCGCGATCCCAAACAATGGCGCGATACCGCGATGTATAACGGTATGGATAATCCGCGTTTTAGTGATCAGCAAGGCGTGGTGATGCCACCTAGTGGCGGCATGACCCAAAGCAATACTGGCAGCGGCGCCGGTAATGGTGCTGGTTACAACTATGGTCAATCGGAGACACTGGGTACCCGGATACCTGGTGCGTTTTAAAGCGTAAAGTTAAGGAGATATCTATGCCGGTTTATATCAATGAAGTGATTGCCGAAGTGGTTGAACCCGACAGTAGCGAGCAACTGACTACGCTGCCGTTTGCCGCCAGCAACGAACAGGAAGAGTTATTACTTAGACAACTGCAAATCCTGCAAGAACGGCAGGCACGTTTGTTGGTGGATTGAACATGGCCGAAGCCTTCATCAATGCTCGCCCCAGATTTGTTGTCGATGGACGCGACGACACCGCCATGGCCGAAGCCGTCAAGGATGTGGCTATTCAGCAGCCATTGTCCGGACGCGCGCATGCGGAGGTCAGATTGATCAATTGGGGCAGGGTGGAAGGCGCGGCTGAGCCGGGTTTTGTGTTTCAACAGCTCAGACACGGCGCGGAAATTGCCATCATGCTGGGTGAACAAGAGCAACAAGCTTTATTTACCGGTGACATCACCGCCATAGAAGAACGTTACGGCGATGGTGCGCCGCAATTAGTGTTATTACTGGAAGATAAAATGCATTTACTGGCCCGGCAACGCCATACCCGTCGTTTTGAAGCACAAAGTCTGGATGATGTATTGCGGACTTTGGCTGACGATGCCGGTTTGTCGACAGATATTCAGGTTTCCAGCCAAACCGGTGACTGGCATCAATTTAACGAAAGTAATCTGTCCTTCATGCAGCGCTTGCTGGCACCTTATGACATTGCAGTGCGCTGGCAACAAAGCCAACTCAGAATCAAACCGGAACAGGCCGATAGCAACCCGCAGCGCTTGAGTCCGCAGGATGGCATGGAGTATCTGCGCCTGATTGCCGACCTCAACGGTCAGCCTACAGCGGCGCAGATCAATGGCTACGACCTGTCTGCCGATGAAGCCACTGTAGCCCAAAGCGAAGCCTTGCAACCGCCGCCGCAGGCCACTTCAGGGGCCGATGTGTTAAACGAACTGGGTTGGCCGGGCGAGGGGTATTTCCCACAGCCATTTGCAAAAACCCAAGCCGAAGCCGATAAATGGGCCGTGGGTCAATTCCGCAGCCGGGCGAAATCTTTCTTGGCCGGTGAAGCCGTCTGCACCGGTAACGTGGAGTTTGGTGCTGGACGGGAAATAGAACTGACCGATGTCTCCGAGCGTTTGCGCGGCCGTTATCAAATCGTGCATTGCAGCCATCGCTTCGATAGCAGCCAGGGCTTTAGAAGTTTTTTGAAACTCAACCGTGCCGACTGGAGTGTTTGATATGAAAACACTAGGGCATAGTTTTGGCGCGATGCAAGGCTTACATTTGGCCACGGTAGTGGACAATCAGGACCCGGATAATCGCGGTCGTATAAAAGTACAATGTGCTGTGGGGGCTTTGGAATTATGGGCTGCAGTGCTGACTAACAGCGCCGGGCAGGATTATGGCGTCAGTTTATTGCCCAAAGTCGATGAAAAAGTGGTGCTGGCCTTTATCAGTCCGGAAGTGGCGGTGGTGATGGGGGCGTTGTATTCAGGTGGCGACAGTCATCCGCAGGAAGCCCGCGAGGTGGAGGATGTGTATTGCATACGCACACCCTCGGGTTCGCAGCTTAAATTCGACGATACTGAAGATTCGCAGATCGATATCAAAACCAGCAGCGGCTATCACTTGCAAATCACCGAAGCCGAAGGCGGCAAAGTCTTAATCGAAAAAGGCAGCGAAACCATAGAATTCAGTAATTCGGAAATCAAAATCAACGCCTCGGTTAAAGTCACTATCGAAGCTGCGCAGGTAAAAGTCTCGGCCGGTATGCTGGAAGTGGAAGCCGGCATGAGCAAGTTTTCCGGTGTGGTCAAATGCGACACTTTAATCAGCAACGCGGTGGTTTCCAGTAGCTACACGCCGGGAGCGGGAAATATATGGTAGCCCAACATAAACCCGTGCTGCGGGCGCCGTATTATGCCGATGAGGGCGATGGCTGCCTGATCCATCGCTATCTGGATGAGGATTTCGTTACTCGGCATTTGCAGGCCATGCAACAAGGTACATTACAAGGTAATCGGGGGCAAAACTGGCGTTTCGAAGATCGCTTTGCCGACGACAAAAGCCAGCCCTGGTTGCGCTTGCCGGTACATCGCACATTTTACATGGTGAGTTGCGAGGTGGTGTGCGATACCTTTGCCAGTCCGGCCTTCAATCCGCAAAACATTACTTCAGCCGGATTCGTGGTGCGGCGTCGCGATGGCAGTCGCTGGCTGCAAACCAATGGTGTGGCTCAAGGTTGGCAGGCCGGTAATAATAAAGACGATGACCCGGATCATGTACGGCAATTACGTCGGCAAAAATTGATTCGGCCACGTTTACCCGAGCCTTTGCCCAGCGGCGAAGAAAGCTATCCTTTACACGCGCAATTGATTACGGCCAGCCGTGCCGATGGCCGGCAACGCAAACATACTTTGCTGTATGGCTATTTGCCCTTATCCGGCTCGGTGCAAACCAATGTCATCGAGCAGCGCAGTCGGCAGGATTATTTCGTCGATAGCTTGCCCTGGCCTTTCGGTCGGCAGGATCAGGCTGAAAATTCTGTTCTGGTTTGGCAAGCAGGCGATGGGCATTTAATGACCAATGCCGCTGCCAAACCGGCTTTGGTCAAGCTTATCAATCAATTGGTCAGTCGTTATCAATTACTGGACAGCTCAATAGCCGCCAATAAACCTTTGAATGCCTTATTAAATGACGTGCATTTTTATCGTTTGCCGGATACGGCTCGCTATCAGCAATCGCGACAAAAATTAGCCCTGGTCGGGCAAAATTGTACAGCGGTTGCCGAAGCCTTAAGCCTGTTGCCTATCGGTAATCTGGGCGAGAAAATTCAGGCCTTGGCGATAAAAAGAGCCAGCCAGCCCGGTTTACCCTATCCCAATTTGCTTGAGGCTGATGATTTTGCTGCCGACCGCTTGGCTGCGGATACCGTGCAAGCCTTGCAATGGTTGGCAGGGGTATCGACATTAACCCAACAAATTCGCGCTCAGGCAGCAGCTAATCCAGCCGTGTTTGCCTTACAAGCCGCTATCAGTGCTGCCGATGCCAGTTTAAGGTCCTTACAAAGTTATTTGTCCAATATTGATAACTTTAAATTGCAAAGTCTGCAAACCTATCTGGATACCAACAAAACTCAGTTATTAGCCAAAGCCAGTATTGACGAGGAGCAGGCGGATATTTTGCTTAATCTGGAAGCAGACTGGCATTTATTTATCAACGAACAACAGGCAATGACGCTAAGAGAGCACCTGTTCGAGCGCTCGATAAACCATACCCAGGACTATGTAGACAGTTTACAAATTCCACGCTACCAACAAAACCCGGGCGATAGCTATTACATCAAACCCTTTGTTCGGTATCGGGATGACAAAGGCTGCGAACAAATCGTCTGGGGCAGCAACAGCGAAACATTTCGGGTGGCGGCACCGTTTGATCCGGAGGCCAGCCGGCCGCAAGCCATACAAATGCCGAAATTGTCCGATTTAAAACGCGGCTTGGCCAAAGGTGCCACCTTTGTCGCCCCCAAGGATTTGGCGGCAACCTTAAAAAAAATCGGTCTGGAAATGCCGCCGACAGAAAAAAGCGGTAACAGTTTTGGTTTGGAATGGATTATCAGCTTTAGCCTGCCGGTGATTACCATCTGCGCCATGTTGCTGTTGATGATAGTGTTGAATCTGCTGAATTTGTTTTTTCAATGGCTGCCTTATGCCATAACTTTGATTCCCAAACCCAAATGAACAGTCGCTTATCGCCCTTATTGAGCTGGCCGTTGGAGATTGAATTGGAAAACGGTCAATTACGTTATGCCGAGGATAATCCCAGCATTCGGCAGGTGATCTGGAACATCCTGGCCACCCGTCCCGGCGAACGTCTGATGCGACCTGATTTTGGTGCCGGTTTGTATAACTATATTCATCAGCCCAATAACGAAACCACCCGCAATCTGATCAAAGATGCTGTGTTTCGCAGCGTGACCCGTTGGGAACCGCGGGTGGAACTGACCAGTGTGCAAGTGTTACCCGATAGGGAACAGATTAGCGTCGTCAACGTCAGCATACATTATCGGATTCGGCAAAATGGCGGTTCCGGGCAGTTGGATTTGAGCCTGCAACTGGGTAGCGGCAGATGAAATATTTTTCGGCAGCGTAAATACGAAGGTGACTATGAAACCCATGATCAATCTTGATGACCGCCGCTTCGATGACTTGGTAGAAGAAGCCAAGGCGCGCTTGTTGAACAGTCTGCCGGAGTTGACTCAAATCGTGCCGGGCGACCCAGTGCATGCTTTAGTGGATGTGTTTGCCTGGTTGACCGAAACCATTTTGTATCGGGCCAATTTAATCCCGGAACGCCAGCGCCAGGCATTTTTAAATTTATTGCAAATCCCGCGTCGGCCTGCAACGCCGGCCCGTGGCCTGGTGTGTATCGATGCCACTCGCAAGCGCACGCCCAATCTGGCCGCCATCATTCCCGCCGAAAGCCATTTTCCGGCTGCCGGGCAATTATTCAGTAGCGTCGGAGATCTGCAACCCACGCCTTTATTGCTGGATATCGTCTGTAAAGAAAGCATCAGCGATCAACAGCTGGCGGAAATGGGCATTACCCCGGAACAGCTGCGCTTGACTTCACCTGCCGGTAAAGCGGCGATTGCCTTTAGGCCACGGCATCTTTTGCCGGGGCGGGACAATTTGGTCTTGGCGACTAGCGTCGATAAGGCTTTGTATTTAGGTTTCAGCATCCCGTTGGCATTGGTGGGGCAAAAAACTGAATTACGCAAAAATCTGGCCGGTATTACGTTAAATATTGGTATTGCGCCTGCAGACGATCTGCTGGCCGAACAGGAAAGCCAACCCTTGCCGCGTAACTTGCTCTGGGAGCTGGCCTGGCAACAATCTGGTGTAGTGGATTTTGATTATCTGCCGTTAGAACAATTGGCCGATAGTTCCAACGGTGCCCGCAAGGCCGGTGTGGTGCGTTTACGCTTACCTAAAGATGTTAGTTTATTAACCCCGCATTTACCTGACGACCCAGCCAATGCCGGCTTGCGCAACAGCCCGCCGGAACAACCCGGCTCGACTAAACCCGAACAAATGCTGTTTTGGTTGCGTTTGCGTTGTCCTGAGCAAGCTGATCTGAGTTTGGCGTATTTGGCTGTCAATGTAGTGGATCTAATCGGTCAAGGTGTAGAAAGAGATCTGATGCTGGGGTTGGCCAGCGGACAGCCGGATCAGGAACTGACCTTTCCACAGCAAAATATCGATGCCGAATCCTTGCAAATCGATGTAGAGGAAAATGCACAATTTATCCCCTGGCGGCGAGTGGATCATTTCGGCGCTGCCAATGCCGACGATCGGGTCTATATGCTGGATGCAGCGGAAGGCAGGTTGCGGTTTGGCGACGGTTATCGCGGCAAGTTGCCGGCCCGCGGCAAACGCGTCAGAGCGGCTTATTATCGGTATGGCGGCGGTGTAGCGGGTAACTTACCTGGCAATAGTATTAAGGTATTGGAAAATGCCGCAGCCGGATTGCAAGTGCGGCAGGACTGGCCTACCACGGGTGGTATCGATGCCGAATCCGTGTCGCAGATGGAACAACGCATCTCAGCATTTTTAAGTCATCGCAACCGGGCCGTAACCCGGGATGATTTTACCCGGCTGGCTTTGGATAATCCGGTTAATCCGGTAGCAAAAGCCGAGTTAATTACCGGCTTTTTACCGGGGTCCAGCTTGGCCACCGCCCGTTTTAATGTGCCGGGTGTGATCAGTATTTTCGTGTTGCCGCCTGCCGAAATGGCGATCGCGGCCTTTCCTAGAACCAGCGTTGGCTTATTGAAAGATGTATACGGCTATTTAAGTCAGCGCAGTTTGCTAGGTACCGAATTATATGTATTGAGTCCGGAGTATCTGCCGGTGGCTATTTCTGTATCAGTATTGGAACAAGATCCGCAAACCCGGCAGCAGGTGTATAAGGCTGTGGAACAAAGTCTGTTGCAGTTTTTGTGGCCGTTAGCGCCGGGGGGCAGACTAAAACAGGGCTGGCCGTTAGGGCAGGCTGTGGATGTGAATGAATTACGCACCGTTGCCGGCCGGGTAAGCGGCGTGCAATCGATAGGTGCAGTGCAGTTGTATGTGCAAAATAGCGATAAACAATGGCTGACGCTGACTGAAGGTCAAAGCCTGAGTTTGCAGCCCTGGCAATTGCCGGAGTTACAAGCCATTAGCGTGCAAGCCGATAATCGCGGTGAAACACCGCTGCCGCCCAGTATCGTCAGCGGCGCGGCGGAACGGGAAACCATAAAAGACTGGATTCCCACCCCTGTGATTCCGGATATTTGTTAGCCATATGGACAGCAATCGCAGCTCCTTTTTAGTCCTCAAACAAGCCAGTGATTTTGTCACTCGCTCGTTAAAGTTTGTTTGGGATGGCCAGCAGCAGGTGTTTCGGCTGGAACAACAGCAAGCGCATTTTTTCCCTGAAATCACAGCCGAAAACGCTTTACTTGCCTGGCAAAATGCTCCTGCACGGGTAATTGATAATTATGGCCAGATCGGTGCTATCAGCCCGGATGGCAAGCATTTTTTAGTCAAAGCCGATTGGCAAAGCCCTGATTGGCATGCCATGTTAGCCAACAGCGAAAGGCCGGATGCGCAAAGTATCGCCGATTTGAGCTTAGCACCGGTTGTCGCTCCCGATTTTAGTAATTTTGTTGATTTACATATTGGTGGCGGCAGTCTGGCAGCTTTGGCGGTCAGCGGGGCTGAAAACGTTTTAATGCTGGTGGATTTACAACGCCGCTGGCAACAAACCTGTGCGCTGGATTTCGTCCCGCAGCGTCTATGTGTGGATAATCTGCGCCGGGTTTGGTTGGCTGGACAGTATACGGATACAGACGGTAATCAACAGTCGGCTTTAGGTTTGGCCCAAGGCGAGCCCTTACCGCAGACTTACCATCCACCGGCCTTAGAGTTTTATCCGCAAATTAGCAACCCGCATGCTTTGCAGCAACAATGGCGGCAGGACGTAGGGTTTTATGACGGTTTGCTGGCTATCTGCGCCGATGCCGAGTTTTTATATCTGCTAGTGTATGAAAAATTGCCGACAACCTATCGCCAGCACCTGCTGATACGGGCCTTAAGCGAGGATGTCGGGCAAGCGCTGATCGATATTTTGCTGCCGGAGGAACTACCGTTTGCGATCGATTGTTCGTTAGTGGCGCCGGATAGGCTGGCATTACTGGTCGCTACACCGGTAGGCAGCGAGCGTCAGCAATGGGACTGTCCGGTGGTAATCTTGGATAAACAGCAAGCTTCGGCTCGCTTGAGCGGTGAGCGTTATCGTATGCTGTCCTTGCAATCAGCAAGATTTATGGTGGGTTTGGATGGTAAAACCCGCTATCAATCCCAGCAAGGACCGCTGCCTCTATTAGCTTTGCCGCAGGCGCGTTTCCCACGCAATGGAGTGTGCGTTTTGGACAAAGCCCTGGATGCCGGCACTCCGGATGTACTCTGGCATCGTTTGTATCTGGAAGCTTGTATACCGGCCGGCTGCGCCTTACAGGTGTTTGCCCGCGCTTACGATGACCCGGACGGCAAATCGCAAGCCGATTGGCAGCTGCAAGCGGAGCCATTATGGTTACCCATGGCCTCCGAGCTGCCGTTTTATGCAGGCTGGAAAACCCCGCTTAAACCTTATCAGGGTTTGTATCAGATTTTATTACAACGTCAAGCCGGCGCCTCGCGAGAACTGCGCGGACGGTTTTTACAGCTAAAACTGCAAATGCAGGGCGATGGTCGGCATAGTCCGGCGATACACAGTATGCGGGCTTATATCCCGCGTTTTTCCTGGCAACAACAGTATTTGCCCAGTCATTTTCACCAAAATCAGCAGCCTTTGACTGGCGATCAGCGGCCGGCGAACAGTGCCGATTTTCGTGAGCGTTTGCTGGCCGGCTTTGAAGGCATGTTGACGCCTATCGAAGATCGCATCGCCGCTAGCGAATTGCTGGTCGATCCGCAATCCGCGCCGTATTCTCAGATCCCCGGATTGGCAAATATGCTGGGGGTGGATTTGCCCGCGCATTGGCCGCAGCAACGCCAGCGCGATTGGCTGACGTTTAGCGGACAGCTGCAACGCCAACGCGGCAGCATGGCCGGTCTGTGTCTGGCCTTGGATATCGCCACCGATGGCGGGGTCAGTCGCGGCCAGGTGATTCCGGTTGAACATTTTCGTTTGCGTCGCACTCTGGCTACCATTTTGGGACTGGATTTAAGCGATGAACAACATCCTTTAACGCTCGGCACCGGCCAAAGCGGTAACAGCATCGTCGGTGATAGTCTGATTTTAAGCGCGGAAAACGCCCGTGAATTTCTGGCGCTGCTGGCGCCGGATTTGATCAAAGACAATGCCGACGATCAACGCATTGTTGCCGAATTTTTCGATCGTTACAGTCACCGCGTGTCGGTGATTCTGCACGGCCCGGCTGCGCAACAGCAGACAACTGTCAGGCAAATATTGCAGCAACAATTGCCGGCGCATTTACAGTGGGCTATCAAGACCAGTGATTATGCCTTTGTGCCCGGTTTATCGCCGCTGCTGCAAATCGACAGTTATTTGCAACGTACCCCGGCCTGGAAAAAGCTGATATTGAATCGTATTCATCTGGGCCGCGACAGCTTGTTGCAAAACGCCATTGCCTTGGCACCGGAACTGGCAACCGCCCCCGTATCATCAGGAGAGTGACATGACAGCAATGCAAGACCAGAGTCTGATCAGCGACGGCAAATTCGAACAGCCTTTGAAGCGAGTAGTGTTCGAGCCGGGCATGTTGCTGGGGGTGGAAGCGACGACTAGCGAACAGGATTATCATCGCCGCCGCCTGGTCCGACATCAATACTGGCTGCACGGTTACGGTACGGTGACCGGATTGGTAGTGAGTCTGCAGGCCGAAGAACCGGAAAATATCGATCAACATATTTTGACCAAACTCATAGTGTCGCCCGGCATTGCTATAGACGGTCTGGGGCGTGAGGTGAGTTCGTATGAACCTTACTGCATCAATTTACAAGACTGGCTGGAAGCGCATAGCGATAAAGACCGTATCTGGCAGGTTGCCAATGGTGGCTTTGATGGCTCGGATAACAGTTTGTGGTTAAAAATCTGCTTTCGTTATCAAGAACAACCTAGCGGTTTGCAGCCGGTGATGGCGACGCAGATAAATGCCGGTACCGATCCGGTGCAACCCAGTCGCTTGAAGGATTGCCTATTACTGGAATTGATTCCGGAAAAACCCTTATTCGAGGATGCGGCTTTTGCCCCCTGGGGACCACCGGCTTATCTGGACCCGTTACAAGGCGGTCATGTCCATGGACAGGTGCCGGCTGTTCCATCTGCGCCATTAAATCCGGTGGAACAAACCTATTTGACGGCGCAAGACAATGCCGAAGGCTTGTTGAGCTTGAATGCCGCCATGCTGCATGCTTTGGGCACCGATAAAAACGCTTTGCAGATGCAGGCCACTGAAGCTGAGGCTGCGCGTACCTTGCTGGCGCGGATTCGCATACAGCTAAACCCGGATCGCAAAGTGGTGAGTAATCCGCAACGCATGCAAATCAATAATTTGCTCAGACCTTTCGTCACCACGCCGCAGCAGCTACTTAGCCTGCATCGGTCTGTAGCCCCTTAATCAAAGGAGAATGACATGTCTCATGCCATCGGATTTCAGCCTTTCGTGATCCCGGAAATCAGTCAGGAAGGCTTGCGTAAGAGCAGCCTGGATCCTTTTTTATCCCGCAGCAATTATTTTGACGGTCGTTTATTAAAAGCTTCGGATTTAACCCGCGATCAGCAGTATCTTGACGAGCGTCTATTACAAACCGGGCGGGTGCTGGGCGCAGGCGTGGTTAAAGGCTTAACAGCCGAATTAAGCACCGATCAGCAAATAACCGTCAGTCCCGGCTTGGCTATCACAGCTTCCGGGCGGGTATTGGAGGCGGTTAACAGGCTAAAAGTTGATTTGACCGAACGCGCCACTATCGCCACTCTCAATCAACCGCCGCTACGTTATTTCAATCGCGGTTTGTATGCCGTGGTGTTGCAATATAGCGAAAAAGGCGTCGGTATCGCCGAAACCTACCCGGAAGACATAGGCAAAACCACAGAGCCGCGTATCAATAGCTATGAAGAAGGCGTGGAACTGGTATTGCTGCCTTTAAGTGTAACTTTTCCATCCGGTGGCGAATTAAGCACGCGGGCGGCTTTGGCTGGCCAATTTTTCAGCCAGATAGCACCCTTGCCAGAAATTCCTGACGATGGCGTAGCTTTAGGTTTATTGGCTATCGATAAGAATATCGGACTATGGCTGGATAGATCTTTGTTATATCGGCCAGCCGGGATTCATTTGCAAAGCAATGCCTTTCAGCAACTATTGGCCGCGCATTATGAGGAATTATTAGAGGATGTGCTGACCACCCGCAACTGGTCATCGTTGAATAAAACCTTTACCGCCCAGCAGTATTTTCAATGGCTGCCGCCGGTGGGTTCCTTGCCAAAACAAGCGGTCGATCCACAGGCAGGCTTGCAAAGTTATTTCCCGGAAAGCTTCAATGTCAGCATTATGCCGGTACGGCAGGAAGATTTGCCGGTGCTGGAACAGGAAGCCATGCAACAAGAAGTGATTGATCTCAGACAAGACAAACAGGTTGGGATCATGATACTGGCGCCGCTGGCCGATGATGATTTTAATTTTTACGCCCGCCGCCTGGAAACACCGACGGCAGTGGTCGAGAACGAGCCTTTTGCCTTATCTGCCCGTTTATTACCGACATTGTTGCCGTTGTCTTTAAGTGTCAGACCCGTGCGACGCCTGCAGCCCGATACTGTTCAACCCGATTATTGGCGTAATTTGTGGGACAGGGTAGGCGATAAGCCTTTGCGTTATCTGCGACGTCCGGCGCGTATTGCCGAAAATCATGTCAGTACCGTGGTATTGGCGCGCGGATTTGAGTTGCCGGATGCATTGCCCGCCACCAATACCGAATTGGAACAACTGAATCAACGTTTATTACTTGCCGAGCAAGCTCGTAACACCCTGCAAGCGCAGCTACAAACCAGCAATCAGCAATTGAGCAACGCCAAGCAAGAATATGCCCAGCTAAAAGCCGACTATGAAAACCTGTTAAACACTGGCGGTCAAAGCCCCGGTACTGGGTTGGCGGCACAAATTGAGGCACGCGGTATACGCGATAAAAACACGCTGTCAGCCGCGCGTAAATATTTGGATCAAATATCCAGTCAACCCAAAATACAGGATTTGACCGGTCGGGTATTGGCGTTGTTGGATGGTGTTTATGATCGGGCTTTCTGGCCGAGTTTGTTGCAAAGTGTCGAAGCCGGTAATGTACAAAAATTGTTATTAAACCTGCTGGAAACCTTACAAGCCGGGAAATTGGCACATGAGTTTATGCTGGATGCCGGGGCGGATTTTGGTCTAAAAGACGATAGCTTGCAGCTATGGAAACGTACCGCCGAGTTTTTGGGAGCCTAGACGATGAGCAAGCAAACGATTCGTTTACATCAACCCACGCCTGGCAACGGGCTGGCACTTGATCCGCTGCAGCAGCGCGGCAGATTACGGTTAAATTTGTTTGCCGGTCGCAGCCTGGGCGAGCGCGAATTCGACATCCTGCAAAGCTATACCGAGCAGCGTGTCGCGCCGCTGTTATCTGCTCACGCACCGGGAATCGTGCAGGGATTTGAAGTGGCGGCCAGCGAAGTGCCCTTGAAAGATAGCGAAGCCAGCGACTGGTTGTTTCGGGTGCGCCCCGGTCTGGCTGTTGGTGGTGACGGCAAAATCATCAATATGATTTTTCCGCTGGATCAATACTGGCAGGATCAAAAAACCGATTATCTTGACCGTCGCAGCCGAACCCTGGAACCCATCAGTAAAATCCACGGCATCTATTTTTTAACCGCCAGACGCGAACTGGAAGCGGTGGATAAATCCGGCAATTTTGCTGCCTGCGTGCGCGATGAACTGGATTTGCTGCGCGATGCCCGCATCGAAACCGTCACCCGCCTCAGTTTACAAGCGATTTTGGAGACCGACGCGGCGGTCGCCGCTGCCAAAGCCGATAAAGAGCTAACTATTAATCGGCTATTGGCAGAACATTTGCAAACAGACTGGTTTGGCACAGACGGCGCGGTGCCGATAGGCATGCTGGCGGTGGAAAACGATAATATTCTCTGGTTCGATGCGGTAGCCGGGCGTTTTCCGGCCAAAGCCGATGCCAATTACTGGACTTTTCTGACTCATACCAGTCAAGCCATACAACAGCATTTTAACGGCTGGTTGCTGGCCGATGCCGCCGACAGACTAAGCATTATCGACAGCTTTAAACTGGCTTATCTACCCGCCGCCGGCGTGTTGCCAAGCTTGTTTGTGGATGATGTCGCCAGCTTGCCCAAACTGCACTGGTTTCCGCCGCATTTGCAGCTGGAGATGGCGCCAATTGCCGAGAGCCAGGTACATGCCGTCATCGAACGTGAATTGCCGCGCAGTGCTATAGACCTGGAAAAAATCACCGGCGATCGCATACGCTTGTTATTGGCGGTGAAGGATGTCGATTATCGGGCCGATCTGCTGGATTTGCCGTTAGCTGACCGGCAAATGGAACAGGATTTGTATCGTTATGGCCAACGCGCACATAACAGCTGGAAAGACTGGATTGTGCAATACGACAGCTTATTCAACAATCTGCAGCAACAGGATTTTCTGTCTACCGAAGGTAAACGGCTATTCGGCAGTATCCCGGAAAAAATCGATACCGAAGCCGAAGGCCAGCCCATCTTGCCCGAATTGTTTTTTAGCCGCTTGATCGATTCCAGTCGAACATGGCAAACGGCGGCAAACGGCATCAACCCCAATTTGCCGGCACCTTATACCGATAGCATACCGGCCCAACCTGCTGATCAGGAATTCGATTGGAGCCTGCCGCCTGCAAGCGAAACTAATGGTTTGCTGAAACAGTATCTGGATACCAGTGTAGCTATCGATAACACTGAACAGTTGATCGACGATCTAACCGATTTGCTGGCTTTATATAGCGATATGCAGCGCAGCCAACGTCAGCAAATCGATCATGTCAGTCTGTCGTTTACCCGTCTGGCTGGTGGTGTGCCGGGCGATGGCAGCGGTTTGGCAGTGGCGCGCTGGATGCCCGACATAAAATTTGCCACCAAAAAAGCACCCGAACAATAGAGGACTTTGCCATGGCCAACAAAATAGTGTTCAACCAGGATGTGCTAACAGAAGTGGCTAGTTTTGAGGCGCCAAAGACTACTGCATTACAAAACCAACCGCTGGCCCTTAGTCTGGAAATGCAGGCGCAGAACAACGTATTTCAGACTCAGCAAGCCTTGAATACCGAGGTGATGTTAAGCAGTAACTTTTTGAAGTACGATCTGACCTACAAACCGCCCACCAAGGAAGTCTTTACTGCACCGGAAGCGGATCAACAGGCCTCTATTCAACATATCGATGACCTGAATAGCGTGTTGAGTCGTTTCAACCTCAGCCTGAAAACCTTGCAGGATGACTTGGGGCAGGAAGCAGACGACAGCAATGCCAGTTTGCAGGCCAAAACTAAGGCGTTTTTAAATCAATATAAAGACGATCCGGATGTTGTCAATCTGTTCAAGCAAGAATTGGTAGACGGCCAACTGAAAAGTTATCGGGACATTTTTACCGCCCGCAAAGAAAGTATTACCGCATTAACCGACGATGCCTCCAAGTTGTTTCACAGCGGACGGCTGTTATTAAAAGAAACCCAATCGATTTCCAATCTACATAACCAGTTGCTGTTACTGCAACGTAGCGTATTAAAACGCTTGCTGGCATTACGCGAGAACAAACAACAACTGGCCGTGCAAATTACCGAAGCTCGTCAGCAACTGGATGCCTTAAATCGCAGTCGATTGGAAGACGTCGGTGATTATGCGCTGGCGCAACGCCTGGTTAGCGACGATTGGTGGCAGGTCGAAAATAAATTCCAGCAACGTCGCAGTATTTTGGAAGGCTATTTGGGTTTGTATTATGTGCGGGTGCGGGAAACCGCTGTTGGCAGTTTATTACCTAACACCTTGTCTTTGCGCAGTCAGTCTGCCGGCGATGTGGTGCCGGGTTGTCCTGATTCCGATCGCGAACTGCCGGATGATTTGACTGTGTTTATGGATACTGTTTTGGATATTCCGCTGGCCGATTGGCGCAATTTTCAAAACGATGCCAACTTACTGCCCAGCCGTGTACGGCAAACTCAACTATTCGATCAGCGTCAGCAGCGCTTAAGCAGCAAAGTCAGTCGTAGCTTGTCGACGAATACTCAACAGGGGCGCTTGTTGCCGCTGTTGCAAATCAATAGCCAAATTCTTTCGGTCTTTGCCGGTAAAACCGTGTTGCAAACACTATCCTTGCAACAACAGCTTACTAGTGCGCATAGTATTTTATCGTTGGAAGATGTGTTGAACGGCTCGCGCAGTTTGTTAAGCGGGCGGGCGCAAACCCTGCAAAAACAATTAAGCCAGGCCAGTGTCTGTATGCTGGATTTACTGGCGGGAGTGCAACCCTCGATCCGTTTTCGCTGGGCACAGCTGGTTGAAGATAGGCGCTTACCGATTGAGCAACCCGAACGTTGGCCCAATCTGGCCGATGTGGAAAAAGCCGATTTCAATCGGGTGCGGACACTGGTGGAATTGGTGGAATGGTTTTATCGCCAGTTGTCGGAGACTGCTAGCGACAATAGCCGCAGCGCCATCACCCATTTGCTGAGCGCCTGTGTGTTGATAGCCGCTTCCGACGATCCCGAGCAGATTTTGCATGGCAGTTTACAAACCTTGCCGGGTATATTTCGACCCGGCGAAATCTTGCGTTTAAATTTAAACCGCGAAGCCGCGCCGGGTACTCAATTACAACTTTTGGATGCTCAGCGTCAGGTGGTGGGCATGATGCGTGTTGACGATCATGACCAAAATGGTGCAGTGGCTACGCTGATGCAAATTTATCAACCCATTAGCGTGCGAGAGGGCTTAAGCGTCAGCGGCAAAGTCGCTTTGGGTCGGGCAGTCGTGATGTGAATGCCATTCATATCCAGCAGCTAAAGTTTAAGGGCCGCGAAACCCAGCGTCGCCAGGTTATTAACGATCTGGATAGCGTAGCCTGGCCCTCGGTGTCCGAGCGGGAGTATTTGTTCATCAAAAATTTGCAGGCACAGCAAGCTGCAACACGCTTGGCAGATAGTCTTGCTGAACAAGCCGTTTTCTATCGCGGCACTGCAGTCAATGGCTGGCTGGATAAGGCGGCTACTGAAAATGCGGTGTTCTTTAGCGATTACGCCGAGCTGTTAGCCTGTTTAAGCCGGGATATTTTAAAAAATAATCAGCGCTGGTATTGGCAGCAATGGGATTATTGGTTTGCTCAGCCGGCAGAAACTGCCTTAGTAAGCTGTTGGCAGCAGCATCAGAATTTAATCCCGTCCATTGTGGCGCAGTTAGCGCGACATCAACAATTAAGCTGGTTTTGTCAGCAATTATCCATCGATTTAGCTCAACAATTGTGCCGTGTAGTCTGTCCGCAGCTGGATGTCAGGCTATCCCGGCAAACGCTCAGCCCTGATCAAGCAGGCAGTCTGATTCCTGAACATTGGCTGGCACCCTGGCAACCGGTGTTTAGCGATACGGCCTTGCCTTTAGCCGTCATGCAACTGGCCGGAGTGATTATCCTAAAGCAGTGCCAACCTTTACAATTACTGCAAGACTATGCCTTAACAAGCTTTAATCTCATTTTGGCCCGCTTGATGGCTATTACGACCGGCACCAGCCAAACCAAAATGCTTGCCAAGCAAGCTCAAGCTCAGGAAACGGCAAAAATCTATAGCAGCAAACCAATTCATGACGCAGTTAATCCAATTTCGCAAAACACTGTTGCTGATTCGGTGGTAGGCAAATCAAGTACGCGACAAAACAATCAAGAAACATCAACCCAGCCAGCGCTAATCACCGACGCAAGCGATGCGAATCAAGCTAGCAATAGCGCTATAACGCCGCCCATCACAACTGAACTGCTTAATACGAACATGTCAGAAAGTCGCATCAGGCAGTCGGAACAGATTACTCATTCTGAGGCAGGGTTAGCCGACAGTATTACCCAGCCCTACTGCGTCTTCAGCGGGCAGAGCGGGGTGTTTTATCTACTGAACTTTCTCAATCTGCCGCAGGTGCAAGACAGTTTGCTGACTGATGCTGTCAGTCGGCAGTATCCCTCGGCCTGGGGCTGGTTATGGCAACTGGCTATTGCTTTGGGTTGGCAGCCTGAACCGTCTATGCTTAAGTTGTTTGCATTTTTTTGCGGTTTTGATAATGACAAACAGCTTTTGGAATTACCGGTATTGCCGCAACTAGATGATTTACTGTTATGGGGACGGCAGCGTTATGGCGAGCAATTGTTTAATCAGAATTTATTTGCCATTCAGGCCAGGGTTGAGATCGATGTCTGTCATGTTGACGTGCGCTATGCGTCAGATGCCGTGCGTCTGGATGTGCGGCGCGTGGGGCTGGATCTCGATCCGGGTTGGCTGCCGTGGCTGGGTAAGGTGGTTAAATTTCATTACGGCTCGCTGTCGTTTAACTGAGGCCGGCTTATGAGTCAGTTGCCACCAAGCTTTATGATGCATTCCGGGCAGGAGCTGGCGGAAACCGTGGTGTTAAATGCGCTGGCGTTGTTTGCCGAGATGCATTTGCCGCAAACGCCTGAACTAGTTAATCAAATGCAGGATACGCGGCATTTGCAAGCCTTATTGCAACAACCGCAACGTAGCTGGCTGGAACTGGTCGATAGTCTGGAGCAGATTCTACCCAGCTTGCCGGGCACACTGGGACAAGTGCTGAGAGATTATCGGTTAAACGCTGCGGATTTTTTCTTGCTTAGTTTGTGCGGTGTAGTGGAAAGCCATCATCAAGCGGCTTTGTTGATTGGTTTATTGCAACAACCGCAGCAATTGCGGCCGGAGCTGCATTTAATTTGCTCCATTTGTAATGCGCTGTTTAATCGGCCATACACTCCACTGGATGTATTGCAGCATCCTTTGCTTAATGCCGGCTTTGTTAATCTGGACGGCGACGAACCCTTGCCGTTGCGTCGGCTTAAAATGGTGCCACAGCTATGGCAGTTGCTGAACGGTAAAACCATAGATTGGCCGGGTTGCCGGACTTTATCATTGCCTGAACAGCCGTTATTGGCTACTGAAGTTCAGCAACGTAGCGATCAATTACTTAGATTGATCGCCCAGGGCCGGGTGAAAGGCTTGGTATTACGTGGCGAACAACAAAATTGTTTATTGGTTGCCGGTAAACTGGCGCATGAACTGGGCTTACAGCCGGTGGTGATCGATGCCAGCGTCAGTCAGGACAAACAAATCGGCATCCTGGCCCGGTACGGACATTGGTTGCCGATACTTAAGCCGCTATTAGGGCCGGGCGAGCATCTGTTATTGCCTGATGCCTTAACTCTAGTGACTAGCGTGGTGGTATTGGGGCGTGATGGCAGCGTGGATGCGCCTGGCCTGGTGGAAATGACGGTAACGGGTTTGCCACTACTGCAAAGACAGGGTTTATGGCAAGCATTATTAACCGGCTTTAACAGCGCTGTTATCGCTGAATCGGCACAGTTGTCGGCACCCGCCATTATCAATATAGCCGAACACGCCCAGTTACAAGCCATACAAAACCAGGAATCCCTCAACCCACAACATCTATTGCATGCGCGTTTTTTACAGAGCGCCGATCAACTGCGTTTACTGGCCCAACCGGTCGAGCGGCAAGTGGATGCCGAGATGTTGATATTACCCGAGACCTTAAGTCGACAATTGCAACATCTGATTTTACGTTGTCAGCAGCGGGAAACCATGGCGCAAGGATTGGGCGCGACTTTGAGTGGCGGGGTTAATAATGGGGTGCGGGCTTTGTTTATCGGCGAAAGTGGTACCGGTAAAACCCTGGCCGCCAGCTATTTGGCTACCTGTTTTGCTGCCCCCTTATACCGGGTCGATCTGGCCGCGGTGATGAACAAATATATAGGCGAAACCGAAAAAAATATCAGCCTGATGTTGGATCATGCTGCCGATCACGATGTCGTGCTGTTGCTGGATGAAGCCGATACCTTATTTGGCAAACGTAGCGATGGCGGCGAAACCAGCGAACGCTTTGCTAACATGTTGACGAATTTTTTGCTGACCCGTATCGAACAGCATCCCGGTGTCATCATCCTGACCAGCAATAGCCAGTCGCGTATCGACAAAGCCTTTATGCGGCGACTGGATGCGGTATTGGAGTTTCCGTTACCGGATGCAGAACAGCGCTACAGATTATGGCAGAGCCATTTCGGTGCCCGTAGTCCGGCTGATGAGTTCGTCAAACTACTGGCGCAACATTGCGAATTGCCGGGTGGTTATATTCGTAATGCAGTATTGAATGCAGCCGTGTTTGTCGAAGCAAATCACCCACACAACTTAAGCAAAGCCTCGGTATTACAAGCCCTGGCTTGGGAATATCAAAAGTTGGGGCGACAATTACCGGCCCAACTGGACAGATTCAGGAGGCAATGATGGCTAACGCGCAAACCATGAAACGTAAACCGCAAGCCGTTGACAAAGCTGCCAAGCCTGGCACCGAAAAACCAGTTGCCAGGGCGGCAGACAACAAAGCGCCTGGCTATCTGCAAGCTAAAATGAAAGTCAGCCAACCTGGCGACGCACATGAACAGCAAGCCGATCAAGTCGCCGAACGGGTCAGTCGTGCTGCTAAACTCGACACGCCTGTAACAGGGGCAGATAAAGCTATACAACGCGCGACTTTGCAACCGGGTGAGGATTTGGGCGACCAGCAGCAAACTTTGTCACGCAAACCTGACCAAACCAAGCCTGAGTCTACTTTAAGTAAAAAACCGCAGAACAATCTGGCCAAAAAAGCCGATACGCAAAGCTTACAAGCCAAAGGCGATGTCCCGCAAATCGACCAGGCCACGGAAGAACGTATTAACAGCCTACGTGGCAACGGTGAGCCGCTGCCGGAAGCGGTAAAAAACGATATGCAGCAACAGTTGCAAGCGGATTTCTCAGCGGTGCGGATACACAATAGTGGAGAAGCGGCAGCCTTGGCAGCGGGTATCAATGCCAGAGCGTTTACTGTGGGTAACGATATTTTCTTTGCCACCGGCGAGTATGCGCCAGACAGTGCAGAAGGGCGAAAATTATTGGCGCATGAATTGACGCATGTGGTGCAACAAAGTGACGGGATTGCCGGCAAAATCATGCGGGCGAATGGATCGACTCCTTCGGCAGTAACGCCAAATCCGACTCCCGCTCCCTCGGCGCCAGCAAACCCTAATCTCTATGATGGCCCGGAAGGAACGTTCGAAAAAACCTCGACACCTTATCGATTAGGGCTGAAGGGGGTTCATTTGCCACGCGTGAAGCAAACATTTACACCCATTCCGGTCAGGGTCAGGCCTAGCGGTGAGCAGCGCAGTGGCAGGCAGGCGCAAACCTGGGATACTGCTGCCCGTGACGGCGCCGGGCTAAATGCATCTTTGGACAGTAAAATTACTCAGGCCTGGCAGTTTGGTGAGCCGGGATCACCGGTTTACTACTTTCGTATTGGTCGCGCGGCGGGCCGAGATCGGCAGAACTACCTGGTAGGTGATCGAACCAGTATCCGGAATAGGGTGCTTAGGCCATACTGGACCCCAGAGGGTCAAATTTCTACGTTCGATGTTGATCATAAACAGGAATATCAACTGAATGGTCCTGATTTGGAGATGAGTAACTTGTGGTTACTGGAATCATCGACCAACCGCAGCTCTGGTGCCTTGATCGATCAGGAGATAGAACGCCGAGTTAATTTATTGGTGAGTAAAACATCGGATGTGATGTGGACGGGCGCCAATCGTCCCGATTATGCAACTTTGCGCGCCAATCACAACATTGAAATCACCAATGCGGCTTTTGATAAACCAACTGCGGGTTCTGGGCGCAACTATACCTTGGAGCAGGTTAAGGATGAGGCGATACAGATGGGCCCAGTATTACCGATGAACCATCGGCAAGTACAACAGGCAGGATTAGAGCCGAATCCTTCGCGCTTTATCATTTTCAATAACTCGACCGGTGGTCGCTCTTTTACCGCCAATTTGCCGCCAACAGGCGAATCGGCGGCAATCCCCTTCACAGACCAAACCTTCATTCCCGGGTTTAGGCCCACAACAATGAGTTTGACGCCAGATCAGGCCGTGGTCGCACGCATACAAGGCAGTCTATTTTCAGCAAATCGAGGCTTATATGGGCACGGTATCAACGTGGAAGTGCAAGTCAGTCGCATGGAAGGCATACCACAAGCCGGTTTTGTGAATTTCTCTGCCTTACGCCAAAACGTGATTGATTTATTCGGTGCTGAAAACATTCAGTTACAAGGTATGAGTCCTCTACAGGTTCAAGACGTGGCGATGGACGATTTGGGTGGTGTTACTGTCACTGCGCGAGTCATGACCGATATTGAGTTGATACGGAATGCTGATCTTCGCGTGGTCATCACCGGTACCGATGTTAGCTTGCAAAAAACCTTCTCCGGTAGTGAATTGAGTTTGCCCGGACCGGTTCGGATTACCGGGTCGTCGTTGACAGTGGCTTTGAGTGTGGCGCGTGGTCTGGCGGTTGAAGGACAGGCAAACCTGGCCATAGATAGAGTTGGTAACGGCTTTATTGGTGCTGAGGCATCGACCGGTACGGGTCGAGGTGCCGAGTTTGCTGTGGCGGGTCGGTTTAATTTCGATCCGGAATTGTTTGACGCCCCCTCCTATGTCGCCATTGCTTATCGTAACAACATCTTTAGTGGCGAAGGGCAGCTGACGATTGGTCAGGGTCGCATTCGTGGGGTTAGATCCGGAAGCCTGGGGGTAAACTTTAACGGTGCCGATTTCACAATTACCGGTAGTGTTGCTCCGGAAATACCCGGCGTGGAACAGGCAACCGTGAGTGTACGACAGACTGAAGCCGAAGGCCTGATTTATGAGGGCGATCTCCAGCTTAGTGCAAATCCGGCAATACGTTCCGGCTCCATTCACGCCAGGTTGCAGAAACAAGATGAAGCTTGGCGAGTATCTGCAAGCGGACGGGCGCAACCGGCCATTCCCGGTATCGATTCCGAATTGACCGTAAGTTATGAGAATGGTGCATTCACCGCAGAATTCAGTGGTGGCTTTCAGCGTGGCATGCTGGCGGGCAACGCCACGGTAGGGGTGACCAATCGAGCGGTAGGAGAGGATGGTCGCGCCAGTGGTGAGCCGCTGCCGGATGGCGCACTAAATGTGTATGGTAACGGTTCGGCTACTTTGCAAATTGCGCCCTGGCTGCAAGGCACGGTCGGTATCACTTTTGCACCCAACGGTGAAGTCACCGTTGTGGGCGAAATCGGCCTGCCTAGTGCGGTGGAGTTGTTGCCACGTAAACAAGTGGAAAGAAATCTGTTTTCGGTCGGCACGTCCATTCCCATTGTGCCGGGTATCGTCGCCCGTATTGCCGGTGGTGCCGATGCAGTGGCTGGTTTTGGTCCGGGGCAGCTGGATCAGATGAATCTGCGGGTGGAATATAACCCCAGTCATGAAGAAAACACTCATATCTCGGGCGGCGCACATTTGAATGTGCCTGCCGATGCAGGGGTGCGCTTATTTGTGCGGGCCGGCATCGGTTTGGGTATTCCGGGTGCCAGTGCTACCGGTGGTTTGGAAATCGGCGGCCAGTTGGGTATAGCCGGTGCCGCAGAAGCAGCTGTCAATTTTGATTGGACACCAAGCACTGGTTTGGAAATCAATGCCGAAGGTTATATTCATGCGCAACCGCGCTTTGTATTCGATATTTCCGGCTACGTTGAAGTTGAAGCGCTGTGGATTACCGTCTACGAACAACGCTGGAATTTTGCTTCGTTTGAATACGGCTCGGATTTGACTTTTGGGGTGCGTTTTCCGATTCATTATCAAGAAGGGCAGCCATTTGATATATCCTTAAGCGATGTACAATTTGAAACGCCCAATATCGATACCGATGCCATATTAAGTGGTTTGATCGACAGGATAGCCTGATGGATGCAACATTGACGCAGCAGATTACCGAATTAAACGCCCAGGGTGCGCAATTGCATTTGCAGGGTAAGCTTGCTAAAGCAGCTGACTGTTATCGGCAAGCGCTGGTGCTTGATGACGATAATGCTACCAGTCATAACAATCTGGGCTTTTTGCTGGCCCAGCAGAAGCAATGGAAAGAGGCGCTAAAACACCTGCAAAAAGCCGTGAGTCTGGCCCCAAAAAATGCCAATTTTCTTAGCAATCTGGGGCAAGTGCTGGCTGGGATGGGCGATGTACAAGACGGATTGGATCTGTTGCATAAAGCCGCCAATCTGGACCCAGCCAATGCTCAGGTTTGGGATAACTTAGCGCGTTTGCGCTTGAATATGGGTGATGCCGCCGGCGCGGAAAATGCCTGGCGGCAGGCGCATCGCAATGCCCAATATGACGCCCGTATCATCACGTCCTTGGCAACTGCCATTGCCATGCAAAATCGTCATCCGGAAGCTATTACATTGTATCAACAGGCGCTGGACATCAATCCCGGTTATGCCGATGCCTGGGCTCAACTGGGCGTAAGTTTGTTTTTACGCCAGGATTACGGCTCGGCGCGCGAAGCGCTGCAACGGGCGTTAACCTTGGACGCTGCCAATTACACTGCGCTGCGTCATCTGGGCTATGTGTTGATGAGTTTAGGTGACAAGGCACAGGCAGTAGATAGCTTTAAAACTTTATTAAACTATTACCCGGATACCGATTCTGTGCGGCTGGATCTGGCTGTGATATTGCTATCGCAAAGCCAAAACGAGCCAGCCAAACAGCAGCTAGAATTTCTCTATCGCAATGATAGCCATAACGACCGGGTGATGTTTTATTACGGCTTAAGCCTTTACCAATCTGGCGATAAGCCGCAAGCATTCGAAATTTGGGCTCCACTGGGCGAGTCTGATTCGCCCTATAAGCAAAAAATTGCGGAATTTGCCCGGGATTAGGCTGCTGTCAAAAAGCTTTTCGGTTTGAAAGTTTGGCTTAACCGTTTGCATAAAATGTTTGTGATCAGTATCTGGCTGGACTTGACGGTCATTGGTTCGCTTTGCGCTGAATAGTTACAGCAGAAATAACATTTAATCGAAAACATCACCCCAGTCAGGTTCAGGTTCTGAGTCAGGTTTAGGTTCTGATTCAGCTACTGGCTTGATGTCTTGGCTAGTCGCAGGATTTTCTGAGTCTTGTATGGGGGCGGAGTTTGTCGGCGCTGCTTGCTGGGTATTTTCCAGTTCGGGGGTGATATTGAGATAACTATCCAACAATTCGCAGAGCTGGCTATAAAAATCGTCCAGGGGTTGCTGTTGTATTTGTTGATTGATGAACTGCTGTAAAAATAGTTTTTCAGCTGCAATCAAATGAATGCTCATGCTTTGAGCGTTGGCAGGATCAATCTGGCGTTTTTCTATAAGACGTCGCTTTAAGGTGTCTGATCGGGTATTTTGCTGATCGGTAATATCGGCTAAAAGCTGATCGAATTGTCTAAAGCTTTGACGCTTTTTATGCCAGGAGATAATTAAAAAGCCGGCTATCAAGCTTAGGAACAATGAGGTTGTAATTATGCTGATCAGCATGATGGTTGTCATGATAAGTTACCTTAGGGGTGTAACTGTTGTTTGATGCTGCGTTCGGCATCGTAAAAAATTTGCAGCATTTTTTTACTGCTATTTTCTAATTCCATCTCTGTCTGGTTGCCATTGAATACGCGAGTGTATTCAGTGGTAACCTCGTCTATGGTGCGTAATGCCGTATCCAATTGTTGTTTTAGTTGCTGGTTGGCACGTTGAAGGTCTTGTGTGTCTGTAGGGTTCGCAGTTGGGCGATGTGTGGAAAGAGTGTTGATCAATTGGTGATAGGGTTCTGATAACTGACTAATGCTTTGATCAATCTTTTTCAATAAACTCATTTCACGTTGCAAAAAAAGCTGTATCACATTTTGTAACAATGCCCGCTCAGAAGCATTAATGTTTTTTAAAGTGGCCTCTGCCTCCTGTGGGTCGAGTCCACAGCTATCAGCCAATAATCGTTCGAGTGGTTTGTTGTTAACCGTAATTTCTTTTTCCAACTCATCTATAAAGCTATGTATGGCGTTGAGTTCCTTGCTGCGCTTGCGCTTGGAGATAAATAACAAACTGATGACCAATACTATCAATAGTACTAATATCTCCAGCATAATGATGATGAGGGTTGAGTCTAGTGCCATCATGCCAATCTCTCCAATATTTGTTGTTGCTTTTTAGCGTGGGCTATTTTTAGTTTCTTATAGATAAAAAATCCCATCCCGCCTAATAGTAAATTCACAGTCAGCACAATCGCAATTGTAATGCCCCAGTTTGATTCTACTTCGGCTGGAACAACTTCCGTCTCGGGTTGCGCTTGAGTGGCATCGGCGACTTCCGGGGTCAAACTGGCTTGGGGTTCTACTGGAGAAACGGCTGGCGCAGGCGGAGCGAAAAAACTATCATCGATCGAGATAGGCGGCAATAAAGGCGCAACGCTGCTGCCATCTAGGGTTTTGGCCGTGATGTTAAAGTTAATTAGCATGGTTTCACCTGCAGCTAAGACTGGTAGTTTTAACTGCAATACGCCATCTTGTTCCTCAACAAGTTGAGATTCTGCGGCTAGATTGGGTTTATGGATTATCGCCGTGATGGCGACAGACGAGCTATCCAATTGACTGATATCCGGCTGGAATTTAAGGCTGATCTGCCGGTTTTCTGCGTCGATCAGTTTTTCCAGTGTGATAGGGGAGGTGACAACTTCGATATCTTGGTTGATTTCGCGTTGAAAGGTTTTACCGTCGGCAATGATAGTTAATTGGTGTTTGCCTTTGGGTAATTCGTTTAAGCTGCGGCTGAAAAATCCGGGTTCTGTTGCTATTGCCGGTATGTTAATCGGGTCTTGATGATCAATGGATAGGGTGAGATTTACCAAGCTTAGAAAGTCGGGGTGAGTGATGATTTTATCCTGTTCGGTAAAGTGCAGTTTTAGTGGTATAGATTGTTTTTCTGCAATGAAGTTATTCAGCTCATCGATTTGTAATTTTAGATCAGTGAGTATCATGACCTGATTGTCGGGGTCGGCGGATGCTTCAAGCTGCCATTCGCCCGGAATAGGTTGCTTTAGCGTGATCAAATCGTAACCGCTGCTTTCCAGCCAGAATAGAGTTTTAGAGTCGGTTTTTTTATTGAGTTTTTGCTGATCCGGTGCAATCAATTGAGTCGCTGGGGCGCCGGCTTTTTTGAATACCACTATCGAAAATTCTTTGATGCTGTTGTCGATAGAAAATTTATTATCATTCAGTGGCAGAGTGTCTTGAGGCGCGACTTTTTGTGCTGTTTTTAGAAACAAGCGTTGTAGTTGCTCAGCAGATTCTGCTGTTTCGTGCCAACCGCCGGTTTCAAACGCCAACTTCTCCAGCAGCTCTTTATCGGTTTGTTCGGAGAGGCCTATGGTTTGAACTTTGATGTTTTTCTGGCGCAGTGTGGGTAGCCATTCGCTGAGTATGCGTTCTCTGGAATCAGCGCTGACCATGATATCTTTTGATATATCCACCATGCCGTCGGTTAACAGAATCAGGTTTTTATTGCCATTTCCGCTAAATCCCTGTTTCAGTGTGGTTTGGATGGCATCCTCAATATGTGTGTATATGCCGCGTGAGTGGATAGATTGACTGGTTTTCGCGGCTTGTGTGCGCCATGTTTTATCAACGGCATCGCTATGGCTTAATAGCGTGGTTTTTTCGGCAAACAACCATATAGAGACCTTAGCGTTATCCGGTAATAGATTAATAATCAGTTGGGCCGCGTCTGCACGCAAATTTTGTGGGTCGTTTTGCTTCATGCTGCCTGAAACATCAATCAATATCTGGATTTCGTCCGTATCGGTTGGGCTTTGAGGTGTGCTATTAACTTTGCTGGCTATCAGTAGCAAGCTGATAAAGAAAACAATGATCGACGTCTTCATAAGTTCGCTGTAAAGTTTGGCTAAATGAATTCAACTATAGTCTAACCGCTTGCCAATACCACTGTTTATTAAGGTTTGTCGGTAAATTACACTTTATAATGCTTACGTTTTTTACACCTAGGAGAGTTTATGTCTATTAAGAGAATGGTCGATCTGGATCTGGCTGGCAAGCGCGTGCTGATTCGGCAGGATTTGAATGTACCGGTTAAAGATGGCAAAGTTACCAGCGATTTGCGTATTCAAGCCAGTGTGCCAACGGTTGAAGCCGCTTTGGCTGGTGGTGCTGCGGTTATTTTGATGTCGCACTTGGGTCGTCCTACGGAAGGTGAATATGATGAAGCCTCAAGTCTGAAGCCTGTCGCTGAGCGATTTTCAAAATTACTGGGTCAACCGGTTCGCCTGGTCAAAGATTGGCTGGAAGGTGTTGAAGTAAAACGTGGCGAAGTCGTGTTGTGCGAAAACGTCCGCTTCAATAAAGGTGAAAAGAAAAATAGCGCCGAACTGGGTCAAAAAATGGCGGCGTTGTGTGATATTTTTGTGATGGATGCATTTGGTACCGCGCATCGTGCAGAGGCATCGACTCATGCTGTCGCGCAACATGCGTCTATCGCTTGTGCCGGACCTTTGCTGGCAGCTGAGCTGGATGCGTTGGGTAAAGCACTGGAAACGCCCAACAAGCCATTGGTTGCCATTGTAGGCGGCTCAAAAGTTTCTACAAAATTGACCGTATTGGAGTCGTTGTCCAGTAAAGTTGATCAATTGATCGTCGGCGGTGGTATCGCGAATACTTTTATCGCTGCTGCTGGTTATCCGGTAGGTAAGTCTTTGTACGAAGCTGATTTGGTTGACGAGGCGAAACGATTAATGGTCGATGCCAAGCGTCGTGGGGCTGACATTCCTGTGCCAGTGGATGTGGTCTGTGCCAAAGAGTTTTCAGACACTGCAGTTGCTACTGTCAAAAATGTTGCCGATGTAGAGGCCGATGATCTGATCTTGGATATCGGACCTGAAACGTCTAAGCAGTATGCGGAAATTTTAGCAAAAGCCGGCACCATCGTTTGGAATGGCCCTGTGGGTGTGTTTGAAATCGATCAGTTTGGCGCAGGCACCAAAAGCATATCGATGGCCATTGCCGAAAGCCCAGCGTTCTCGATTGCTGGCGGCGGCGATACTTTGGCGGCAATTGATAAGTATGGCATTGCTGATAAAGTATCCTATACATCAACCGGAGGCGGTGCATTCCTTGAGTTCTTGGAAGGTAAAGAGTTGCCGGCTGTTGTTGTTTTACAGTCGCGTAGTGCTAGTTAATTTATTAAGTATTAATCCTGGTAGGCCGTTTTTGCAGAGGGATTTTCAGTTATTTGGAAATAGTAGTTGCTATAAAAACTAAATACCGTATAATAACCAAATCAATCGCGGGGTGGAGCAGCTTGGTAGCTCGTCGGGCTCATAACCCGAAGGTCGTAGGTTCAAATCCTGCCCCCGCTACCAGATAAATCAAGGACTTGTAATTTTTTACGAGTCCTTTTTTTTCGACTTTTGGTTTTGTGTGATCGCAGTGTGACCGGATTCTATCAATCCGAATCAACACTCGGTTTTCTTGAGACTATTAAACTTGCTGGTGTAGCTCAATTGGTAGAGCACCTGATTTGTAATCAGGCGGTTGCGGGTTCGAGTCCCATCACCAGCTCCATATTTAAGAAATGGCTTAGGTTTAACGACCTAGGCCTTTTTTTTGCCTGTTGGTTTCATTTAACCGCTATGTAAGGAATGCGCGCGAATTAACTCTATCATTTAATTCCCGCACCCTAGCCCTCTCCCAGTGGGAGAGGGGACAAGGCCTTGAAGTTATTTCGTGAGCGTTCTAACTGATTTTTAGCAATGCTAATCGACAATAAGTACGGGTTGTTACTCAAACTTGCACTGACCCAGCGGTAGCTAGTTATTTGGCTTTGCCATTCCCCCATTTGTTTTGCAATTTTTCGTAGTCTTCCGAAGTAGTCACCAGCACGACCTCATCGCCTTGTTTAAGTGTGCTGTCGTGATCTATGGGCAGGTATTGATTATCCCGATAGCAATAGATCACTCGGGACTGTTTCGGCAGCGCTAAATCATCGATCGGGACGGCGTCGGCTTCATCGGCTATAAAACTAAACAATCTGACCGGGCCTCGAATCATTGCTGATAACTCGTGAATATGCCGACCGGCGGCGATATTGGCCAGATAGCGGGCGTTGGTAAGCGTAGGAACTATGGTTTCATTCAGCCCCAATTCCACGCAAATATGCTCGAACTCCGGGTCTTCGATGCGGGTTATGACGCGCTTAAAACCCAGCGAACGGGCGACCAGGCTGGCAATGATATTGGCTTCGTCACTCTTGGTCAGACAAAACAGCACCGCGATGGAGTTTGGATCGGTTTCCTGCAAAATAGCCGGTTTGCAGCCATTACCGTGAATGAATACGCAATCGACTTTCCCGATCAAGTTATCGATAACGTCTTTATTGTTTTCAATGATGATAACCTCATAATCGGCATCGATCAGATGGCTTGCAGTCGCTACTGCCAGAGAAGACGCGCCTATGAATACCACTTTCATGAATTATTTCCAATTTTGAACCAGGTACGCGGATATAAAAATACCAGAAAAGCCAAAAACTCCACCCGGCCTAACAACATATCCACCATTAATACAATCTTCAGCAGCGGTTCCAGTTCCACTCGGCTAATGCCGGCCGACAAACCGGTCGTGGAACAGGCGGAAACCACCTCGAACAACGCATCCAGCGGGGGGTAGCCCATCACCAGAAAGGGCAGCCAGGAGCACAACACCGTGGCGATAAATATCAAAATCAATAGCAGGACTCGCTCGATTTCATCGGCTTCCAGCTTGTCGCCAGCCAATCTTTTTGCCAGTACGGCATGGGTTGGCAACGCCGTGCGCTCAATAAAAAATTGTAACAGGCGCAACACAATCAAAAACCGCAGAATTTTGATGCCGCCGGCGGTAGAACCCATGGAGCCGCCGATCAGCATGGAAAAAATCAGGCTCAACTTGGAGGCATCGTTTAGAGCCGATACATCGACGCAGGCAAATCCTGTGGTGGTTTGCGCCGATAAGCCCATGATCACCGCGTAATCCAGGCGGGCCATGGTATCGCCAGCGTTGGCATCGGCACATAAAAACAGTAAGCCGATGACCGCTAATATTATCACCGGCAAAGCCAGAGTTTCCGGATTGGAAACCAGTTCTTTGATGCCATTTCGGCCGAAGCGGTAATAAAAAGGTAAGGATACTGCACCTAAAAATCCCGACATCGCCACCAGGCCTTGCACCCAGCGGGAGTCGATAGCTGCCAGGCTGGTATCGCTAATCGAAAAGCCGCCTGTCGATATGCCGCTTAAGGCATAGGTCACGGCACTAAACGCAGATAAGCCGGCCAACCACAAAACACCGATTATAAAAATAGTTAGGGCGGAATAAAGCAGCAGTAGTTTTAGCGAATGGCTACGCGCATTGCCCAAAATATCCCTGGTTTCGCTGCTATCGCTGATAATCAAACGTTGGACTGACAGGCTTCTATCCAGCAACAGCAATGCAATGGAAAAAATAACTACCCCCAGGCCGCCATACCATTGCATCCAGGCCCGGCTAAACAAAAGACTTGTTGAATAGTCCTGCAAATGCGTCATAGTGCTCAGACCGGTGGTTGTTACCCCCGAAATCGCTTCGAACAGTGCGTCGATACCATTCAAGCCCGCGGTGGCAAGTGGAACGGCTTCCAGCAGCGCAGCCAGCACAAACGATAGCGCGGTGATCACCATCACTTCATTATTTCTGATCTCTGCCGGTACCGAAAGGTGGGCCAAAGGCCAACAGATGGTCAGTAACACCAGCATATTGAATAGCTGTGCTTGCATGAACGACCAATCCGCACTTTGCCAGGCGACCAAAATAGGCGGAATTCTCAACACAATCATCACCAATCCGATCTGAGCCAGATAACGCGCCAAAACTCGAAAGCGAACCGGCTGAGCCAAAGCTCTGGAAACATCGGAAAAACTCATACGGGTGGCGATCCTGAAATGAAGCGGGTGCTTAATTTAGCATTAATTGATGTCGAGTTTTCTGTAGAAATACCGGTTAAGAGATTTATGACTTTTTTGCTGATCAGGACGATATCAAACATCGACCCGTCCCGGTATCGACTGTCAGTCAAATTAAATGCGGGCAGAAACACGGACTTGAAATTTTAGAATCAGCTCGGTGAGTGATGGGGTTTATTTAAAACCGGTTTTTTGGGTGTTGGGGGTTTTAAGTCATGACTAATTATCGACAAAAAACCGCTAGGTCAGTTTGCTGTAGTAGCCGTTATGTATTTTTTGAAGTAAAAAGTGGGGTACCAACATTAAGTGCTCTAACCTCTGCAGGCGTTGGCATGCGTTGCATCTTGAACTTTTATCTTATAGATAAATTCCCGCTATCCAAGTTAGCTGGATGTGGAAGGCGCTCAGTTATCCATGACTTCTGGGTTTCGGCAATCCCTGTCGGAACGACGATGTTTTGCATGGGAATTCCAATGCGGGAAGCTATTCCAAACAAACCCTAAGTTACAAATTCCGTAGTCAATGAACTACAATCAGACGATAAGTTCTTCCGTCATTTATGCATTTCAAAAATGCAGGTTTCGCAGAGCTTAAATTCCGTCTGATTTTAACCAATGCCGCTTAATGCAGTTTGATCAACCCCTTTTGGTATTTTTTATATGACCCTTCCATTCTTTAAAAATAAACGCGCTGAAGCTTTGCAATTGGAATTAGTGACCGCTCAACAACGCAATCAGCAGCTTGAGAGTGAGCATGAGGCTCTTTTGCAGCAATTAAAACAAAGCAATCAGGCCAAAGTATTAGCGGAAACTCATTTAAAACTTAATTTAGACATCATTGGTTTTTTGCAAAATTTCGGCCAATCTTTGCTGAATACTCAAAACAGTTTTCAAACATTGGCGAATCAATTAAGAAAAGAAAAAAATAACGCTGTAGAAGCCCAGGGCATTTCCCTTACCAGCAGTCAAGCAATCGAGCACATTGCAGAAAATTTGGCCAACTTGGCAGGTTCATCCAGTTATGCAGCCGAACAAGCGGGTACCCTGGATCAAAGCTCAAGAGAAATCATTGGGGTGGTGCAAATGATTCGAGGCATTGCCGATCAAACTAACTTACTGGCTTTAAACGCCTCGATCGAAGCTGCTAGAGCTGGTGAGCAGGGACGAGGTTTTGCTGTGGTAGCTGACGAAGTCAGGACGCTGGCTAAACGCACAGCTGAAGCTACTGATAAAATCTCAAATCTAGCTGAATCGATACAAGTCGGCAGTGGTGCCACACGCGATCAAATGTCTACATTGGCCGAACAATCCCGCAAGTTTAGCGAGGAAGGCCGTAAGGCCACTTTCACTATGAGGCAAATGGTGGATTTTTCTCACACTATGGAACAAGTTGTAGCTGCCTCATCGCTTAGAAGTTTCTGCGAACTGGCAAAAGTTGATCATCTGATGTATAAATTTGAAGTATATAAAGTTTTGTTTCAACTATCGCAAAAATCAGTTGAAGACTTTGCTCAACATACTGAATGCCGGTTAGGGAAATGGTATTACGGTGGCGAAGGCAAAAACTGTTTTTCTCAGCTGCCGGGTTATCGTGATATTGAACAACCCCATGTCACGATTCATGAGTCCGCTATCGGCGCACTTAAAGCTTATGAAAAAAATGATACTGTAGCTATGCTAAAACAAATCGGCAGCATGGAAGAAGCCAGTTTGTTGGTGCTAGCGAATCTGGAAAAAATGGTGCGAAGCGCAGAAGAAAATCCTAGCATTTTGTGCCAATCGCATTAAATAGTTTGTGGCGAATTCGTAGCATAAGTGCGTTAGCCATTTATCACTGACAGGGGTAAGCAAGGTTTATTCACCCACCCCTGTAGTGCTGAATGATTTCGCATGAGTACGAAAAATAGCTACTCGTGGTAGGAATTACACTCTCAATAAAGCCTTGGCCAGTTTTTCCGAAAGCTGATCCTCAGTAAATTGTGGCTCGTTGGGTGGATACAGTTCCACTTCGTCGATTTCATAACCGAATTCCTTGCCTAATAACAACATCTCCTTGATCTTGAGGCAGGCCTTTAGCTTTTCATTAAGCTCAGGGTCTATTTTAGCTTTTTCGGAAAAGTCTTTAATTACCTTGATTGACATGAGTTGCTCCGTGATAAATTTACAAATAGATGGAAAAAATCCAATTCTTTAATAGCAAAATCATGACCAATTTGGAGTTATATTATTTTTTCAGTGGCTTACAGTTAAGGTGCTAAGAAAGGATCTAGTTATTACCCGACAAATTTAAAGGATATGTCGTAATCCTTACAATTGTTTCGCCTCAGTTATAACCATTTGCCAACTCAAGTCCACGAAACACAGAACAACGTTTGAAAATCTCCAAATCTGGCTGTAACTGTTTTTGCTGGCAAAATTTGGCAACCAGTTTGGTCAGACCTTTGATGTCGCGGCCACTGGCACCAGGAAATAGGCTCGCCAAGTCGTCGATCAGAGATTCGGTCACCGGCAGCGAAAATTGTTCGGTCATCACTCGCCAGATTTTGCAGCGATCGGCATGATTGGGAGCCTGGTAACGAATCATGGCTATGCAACGGGAAATGATGGCGTCGTCGATGTCATCAACTCGGTTGGTGGTCATAAACAGCAGGCCGTTAAAATATTCCAGTACTCGCAAAAAAACGCCCACCACCGCATTCGCGGCCAGATTGTCAGCACGCTTTTTGATATAGACATCGGCTTCGTCGATCAGCATCACCGCCCCCCAGCGCTGCGCCCGAATCAGGGTTTCTTTCAGAATTTTTTCCATCTCGGCCACATTCAAGCCCAGTTGTCCGGAATGCACCCGATAAAGCGGCCGCTGAATGATTTCCGAATAAACTTCCGCCGTCAGCGTTTTACCTACACCGGCCGGTCCGGCGCATAACACTGTGGTACCGCCCGATTTACCCTCGATAATATCGTCGGTTAACATGTCCATTTCGGCAGTCAGAATATCAATCAAATCGGTCTGCTCCGGCGGCAAAATCAGCTTTTGCTTTAATTCCGGCTGATAGATATACGGCTGCATATCGTCCACATGTACCCAAACGTGATGATGTAATTCCAGATGAAAGGTCAAGATGTAGCCGTGCACCGGTAATTCGGTAAACAAACCCACAGGAATTTCACCTTTAAAGGCTGCTATTGCTGATTCGGTTTTGCTGTCGTAGCGCAGGCTTTTACCGGCTTTGCGTAGATATTTACCTAAAATATCGCCGGAAGCATTCAGACTCAACACTCGTTCGCTGAGGATGTTTTCATCGTTGACCAAGCGGCAGGCGCCGCCGCCCGAAGACAGTACCACGGTATTTTTACGGGTCCAGTCGCTAGATCTATGGCTGGCGGTAGGATCATCGGCATATTCTCCGGTGCCCCAGCCGGAAAACTGTTCGCCGTAGCGAGCCCGCCAATCGAAATAGCGGGTGGCGGCTTCGTCGTAATTGGCAATCAAATCCGGGGTTTCTTTTAAATAACCTTTAGCGATAAAAATCTCTGTAATGGTTTTATCCGCCAAATCCTTGCCGCGAATAATTACATTTTCCAGGCTGATTTTGCCTTTGCTATTGGCTTTTAGTTCGAGCAATATGCGGCCGGCTTCTTCTTCCCCCGGTGGCGTGTAATCCAGACGGGTAATCAGATAAGCCAGGGTTCTTCCGCTGGCTTCGACATGAAACAACCAGCCGCGGATGGCGTTTTCCAACAGGTAATGCGCAATAGCCGGCAGCAACATTTCCAGTTGTTCCGCATTGTAGCGATGACTATTGTCGGCCAGCGCGGATTGTAGGGCTTTTAATAATGCGGCTTGCTGTTGTAATGCTTCGCCCTCTTGTTGATAGAGCTCGGCTAAACTGGCCAGTTCGGCTTCGCTCAGCTGATCGTAAAACACTTGCGCCTTATTACCGAAGCGTAATTGCTCATTTAATGCGTGTAAACGGGGATGTGCTTCCAGAAAAGCTGGTAGGTGGCGTTTTTCAATATGCAGTTTCATAAGCACAGCGTCAGTTGAAAACAAAAATGCAAGCAAATTCAACGCCACTCGCAAAACTTAGGCCATGCTGGCATGCATTAGTATCTTCCTTGTAATAAACACGACAATAGGTTCGAAATCGGTAGAAACTCGACAGACCCGGCTATTAAAAACTGCAGGTGGTAGCTTGTTTGATAAGCTTCCAGTAGAAGGCACAATCATTGCTGCCTATAAAATTTTACTCTGAGCCAGCCAAAAGCAGATGCCTAAAGAACAATACGAATGCCGCTACTTTGTCAGCTATAGCGGCGTAAAATTACCCTTGAAATTACTCAATGAAATACAGGACAGCGACAGGGCTAATCGAAACAGCTTTTTCTGTGGCTTTTACGATGATCAACAGCGACTGATGCGCTGTGAAAAACGAGTCTATGGCGAAATTGAATTACTCCACATCTATAGCTATGATGACAACGGCGTATTGAGGCGGGCAGAAATTACCGACATGGATGGTGAGATCAATGAGCTGATATTTGACCAACAAGGCCAGTCAATTACCGCAGTGGATTAATCTTTGTGAAAGCCATCATCGATATTACGCCGGCAACAATTGATGATATGCCGGCACTTTGCGAGTTATTAGCCCTATTGTTTAAGCAGGAAGCCGAGTTTCAGCCAGATCGGACCGCGCAGCAGTGTGGCCTATTGGAGATTATTAATAATCAAGCTATGGGCAGCATTTTTGTCGCTCGTGCAGAAGCTGATGTGGTGGGCATGATTAGCCTGCTTTTTACGGTATCGACTGCATTAGGCGGACGGGTGGCCTTGTTGGAAGATATGGTAGTAAGCCCCGCTTTTCGTAACGCCGGCATAGGTTCCGAGTTACTCGGTTATGCCAAAGCCTTCGCCCAGGCGAATGACTGCAGACGCATTACCTTGTTAACCGACTCAGGTAACCGGGATGCTCAGCGGTTTTATCAAAATCAAGGTTTTGATTTTTCAAGTATGCTACCAATGCGGCTTATGTTTGACCGCTGAGAATATCCAGAGTCTTCGTTTAGCGCTTCAAGCAGATCTTCACGCTTAAATTGTTTCCCATTAATCACTTCTGCAACGGTCTAGGTCTTCGTCTATTGGAAAGCTTCAGGAAGCTATTTGCTTATGGCAGTACTTGCACTGATTTCCAGGCAGTAAGAATGGCATGGGGCTGAAAAGACATAAATCGTTATTGAGCCTTGTGTAATTGCTAAATGCCTACAATTGACTGAGTGTTGTGTAGAGAATTTTGTTGTATTTATGACAAGCTAAAAATTTAAAATCACTAAAAAACTAATATTATCAGTAAGATATAAGATAAATAATAATTGGTATAGTCTGTGCATAGTCACTTAGTAACAAACTAGTGAGGTGACTTTCATGGAACTGCCAGTATTAAACGAACAACCTGCAAGCAAAGGGGGCTGCTCTGCCAGCTCGTGCGGTACCACGGATGACCAATTAGGTCATTTATCTGATGACATACGTGCAAAAGTGGAAAACCATCCGTGCTATTCGGAAGATGCCCATCATTACTTTGCGCGTATGCATGTAGCGGTGGCGCCAGCTTGTAATATTCAGTGCCATTATTGTAATCGCAAATACGATTGCGCCAACGAATCGCGACCTGGTGTGGTATCGGAGCTGTTGATGCCGGATCAAGCGGTCAAGAAAACTATGGCAGTCGCTGCGAACATTCCGCAAATGACTGTTTTGGGTATTGCCGGTCCAGGCGATCCGTTAGCCAATCCTGAACGTACTTTTGAAACCTTCCGTCGCCTGAGCGAAGAAGCGCCTGATATCAAATTATGTGTATCAACCAATGGTTTAGCCTTGCCGGATGCGGTGGAAGAATTGTCTAAACACAACATTGATCACGTCACTATCACCATCAACTGTCTGGATCCTGAAGTGGGTGCCAAGATTTATCCTTGGATATTCTGGGAAAACAAACGTATTCATGGCATAGAAGGTGCCCGGATACTGATAGAACAACAGCAAAAAGGTTTAGAGATGCTGGTGGCCAAAGGCATTTTGGTCAAAGTTAACTCGGTGATGATACCCGGCGTCAATGACAAACATCTGGCCGAAGTTAGTAAAACCGTCAAAGCTAAAGGTGCGTTTTTGCATAACGTGATGCCACTGATTGCAGAAGCCGAACATGGCACTTTTTATGGTGTCATGGGGCAGCGTGGGCCGTCTCCTGAGGAGTTGATGGAATTACAGGATGCTTGTTCGGGCGATATGAATATGATGCGGCATTGCCGTCAATGTCGTGCCGATGCTGTGGGTATGTTGGGTGAAGACCGCGGTGATGAGTTTACCCTGGATAAAATCGAAGATATGGAAATCGATTATCAGGCTGCGATGGAAAAACGCAAAGTCATTCACGAAGCTATTGCCGAGGAAATGAATAGCAAACGCGCCGCAAAGGCCGAATCAGCAAATCTACATGCTCAGGCAGAGAAACTGACTACACGTCCAGTGCTGATGGCAGTTGCTACCAGCGGACAAGGCGTTATCAATATGCACTTTGGGCATGCCAAAGAGTTCCTGATATACGAAGCCTCACCGGAAGGTGTGCGTTTTATCAGTCATCGCAAAACCGATCTCTATTGTAGTGGTGACGATAGCTGCGGTGATGGTGAAAGCGTATTGCAAGTCACTATTCGTACTCTGGAAGGCTGCGAAGCGGTGTTGTGTTCAAAAATAGGTTTTGAGCCTTGGGATATGTTGGAACAGGCCGGAATTATGCCTAACGGTGAACATGCCATGGAGCCTATCGAAGAAGCTGTGATGGCTGTTTACAAGGAAATGGCTGCAGCAGGCAAGTTAGATGAGGCCAAGGCCGAACAGCGAGCCACGGCATAAATGTAGGCCGGAAACACTCGCCTGGCGATAGCCCAGGCGAGTGTTTCCGGCAAGTCGCTGGCTTTTGCCTGAAACGCCAGTATTCGCTAGCGCTCAAACCGGCTTACTTGTGCCCTTTGGGTATTCCGGCCTACCAGCAATCAACCATAACGAGAGCGATCATCATGGCCCTAAAAATTATCGATACCTGTGTCAATTGTTTTGCTTGCGAACCTTTATGTCCTAGTAAAGCGATTTATAAAGCCGAAGCATATTTTTTAATTAACCCGAAAAAATGCACTGAATGCGAGGGTGATTTTGAGGTACCGCAATGCGCGGCCATTTGCCCAATCGAAGGAGCGATTCTGGACTCGCTCGGCGTGCCTATCAATCCCCCCGGTTCATTGACAGGTATTCCACCTGAAAAAATGGCTGAGGCGATGGCTGAACTTCAAGCCCATTAATTACCATGGCTATCGTGCACTTCTATGAAAAACCCGGGTGTATTAATAATACCCGGCAGAAGCAGCTGTTAATCAAAGCCGGTCATCTGTTGATCGTGCATGATTTGCTGCAATATCCCTGGGCGGACAATCGCCAGCGCTTACGTGCATTTTTTGCGGATTTACCAGTGGCGAGTTGGTTTAATCGTAGTGCACCCGCCATAAAAAACGGCGAAATTGATCCTGAAATGGCTAGCGAATCACAGGCACTCGACTGGATGGTGGCTGATCCACTCTTGATTCGCCGGCCTCTGCTAGAGGCGGAAGGTGTGCGCCGGGTCGGGTTTGATACTGACAACATCGATGCCTGGCTAGGCTTGACTGAATCCAACACAAAACAGTCTGTCGATCTGGAAACGTGTCCCAAGCTGCAGCAAAAACAGGCCTGCAGGTCATGAATAGCGTGGTTCTGGAAAATGAAACAGGTATGCCACAAGCTGTTGCATTGTCCGAACGGGTGCATTGGATAGGCGCGCTGGATCCTAATTTACGAACTTTCGATATCATTCTTAAAACGGCTAACGGCACCAGTTACAACGCTTATATTGTGCGCGGTAGCGAGGGTGTGGCGATCATTGATACGGTCAAGGAAGGCTTTGCCGATGACTTTTTCGCCAGGTTGGAGAGCGTGGCGAAATATGCAGAAATTAAAGTGATTGTGCTCAATCATCTTGAACCGGACCATACCGGCGCCTTGCCGGAGTTAATGCGCCGGGCGCCGCAAGCGCAGTTATTCATCTCGCAAAAAGCCCAATCCATGCTCAAAGGCCTGTTAAAACAGGATCAGCTTAGTTATACCCCGGTGATTACCGGCGATGCGGTTTCCTTGGGCGATCGTTGTTTGCAGTTTTTACACACACCGTATTTGCACTGGCCGGATACTCAATGCACTTATGTGCCGGAAGAAGCCATGTTGTTTTCCGGTGACGTGTTTGGTTGTCATTTTTGCGATAACCGTTTGTGGAACGATCAGGTGGGCGACTTTCGCTTTTCCTTCGAATATTACTACGCTCACATCATGCGGCCTTTCAAGGAGTATGTGCTGCGAGCGCTTGAGTTGATCGAACCCTTACCGCTGAAACTGATTGCCCCTACTCACGGCCCGATATTGCGTGATCGACCTACACGTTATATCCAGCGCTATCGACAATTATCCAGTCCGGCTTTGCATAGCGAAATCAGTGCGCAGCAAAAAACCTTGTTAATTTTTTACATCAGCTCTTACGGCAATACCAAACGCATGGCCGAAGCCATCTATCAGGGCGCCATGCAGGTCGATGACGTACGTGTATCACTCTACGACCTGGAAGGCGGTGAAGTGGCGCCGTTTGTGGATTTGATCGAGGAAGCCGATGGCCTTGTTCTGGGTACGCCAACCATTAACGGCGATGCGGTGAAGCCCATTTGGGATTTACTGTCTTCTCTGACGGTGGTCAGTCTGAAAAGCAAGTTGGGGGGCGTGTTCGGTTCTTATGGCTGGACAGGTGAAGGCGTCCGGCTGGTGGAGGATAGATTACGCGGCTTGAAGCTGCGAGTGCCGATTCCTGGGCTGCGAGTGAAATTAATCCCTACTGACGACGAAATTATCGAATGCCAGGCCTTTGGTTTGGAGCTGGCGCAAGAGTTGATGGGTATACGGGAGGCGAGGGTGATTAATTTTGCCGATTTGGCGTAAGGAGATTTTGTATCCCTGACCAGACTGATGAGGTGTTTTTCAGGCGGGTTTCCTGCTGCCGGATAAACATTTTCCAGGTCGTCAGACAAAAAACAGCAAACCCTTCCAGTTCAAGGAAGATGCGGAAAAAACCATAGCCCAAAAGGCAATGGCTCTAAACTGAAAATACGTCGGATTAGGCGGTTTTCGTTTGTATTTCAACCACAAAGGAGCAACACAATGGCCAAAGCGACCATTACTTTTGAAGATATCAATGTCACCGTCACCGTGCCGGCGGGAACCCGGATAATCGAAGTATCCGAAAAAGTCGGCTCTGCGATTACCTACGGTTGCCGTGAAGGTGACTGTGGAACCTGTTTGATGAAACTCACCGAAGGCTGGAACAACCTCAGCGAACCTTCAGTACTGGAGGACAAAATTCTGCGGGAAAACATGGCAGGCAAACACAATCGGCTGGCCTGTCAGGCCCAGGTACTAGGCGGTACTATTTCCGTCAAACCCGTTTAAACAAAGAGGTATTTTTTATGGCATTAGTTACATTCACCAGTCCGGAATATCGTGATAAAACCGTATATGCCGTTGCTGGAAGTCATACGCAATCGGTTTTGAAGCTGGCGCTGGAAAATAAAATCCCTATCAACTTTGAATGCGAAGATGGTGATTGCGGTACTTGTTTGGTCAAGGTATCCAGTATCGATAAAAAACATCAACGCATGGGGGGGCCGCTGACCGAGAAGGAGAAAAGCATTTTGAAACAACTCGGTAAAGTCACCAAAGAAGAACTGGAAAAAATGATCGTCGATGACCTGCCGTCGGAATGGCGGCTGGCTTGTCAGATGATAGTGCGCGATGAAGATCTTCGCGTCGAGTATTAACGGGTACTAACTATGTTTCACTGGCCTTGCAGCATATCCATGCGTAACCGGTGCAACATGGTTGGCGAGTGAGGATGTCACCATGCAAGCTCAAGCTATGACTTTCGCATTACCTACACGGCAACAATTTTATGAACATTTGTTGGCCGGTAGTGATAGCTCGGCCAATGCTATCTGGCTGGCGCAGATTATTGCCAGCTGGCAGGCAGGCGAGGGTGTATTGCCGGACAAATTGGGTTTAACCGATCTGCAATTCGATCAACTCCGGCAACGCTTTCTTGGCCTAGATGCAGATACTCATTCGGCTAACAGCCTGGATTTCAATCGCATGCTGGAAAAGCAGGATTTGGAACAGCTATTGCGAAAATATGCTGCAATTAGCAATGAAGAAACTGAATGGCTGATTAGCATTATCGTGGCCGCCTGTCTGGGCAGCGATCATCTCTGGCAAGACCTGGGACTCTGGAGTCGTAAAGATTTGTCCGCCATGCTAAAGCACAATTTCCCGGAAATGGCAGCACGTAACAGTAAGGACATGAAGTGGAAAAAGTTTTTGTATAAGCAATTGTGCGAAGCAGAGGGACTTTACTTATGCCGTGCGCCATCTTGCGAGGTTTGTAAAGATTACCCCGTTTGTTTTGGCCCAGAGGATTAAGAAAAAATTACCGTCAAAACAGTTTATGTTGATACTAATGCACCTGGGGTGCTGACGTATAACAGTTTGGGTAGAGCAATTGCAGTTAAATGCCGCAGCTTAAGCAACGCAATCAGTCAATACCAGAACCGGTAATTTAGCCGATAGTTCTTATCTCAGTTGCGCTCATTTCCATCTGACACCTGATGCAGTGAGTTAGCAATAACTGAGTTCACCGGCCTGTGCCCAAATTCGCTATTATGAAATCATCGAGTTTTCTTGCTTGGCAATAGCCTAAGCATTATATGGGCTAGCAATCCAGTCTCTTAACACCGCTTCGTCGCGTTTTGGCAAGTAGGCAAAATCATTGGAGATATCGCGGTAAACTGCTTCAGCACTATAGGTCGACACCTGTCTACCCTTAATCATATAGAAGAACCAGGCAAACGGGTAACCGGCTTGTCGATCAAAACGGTTTAGGACATTACTGAGTGCACTACCTTTTTTGCCAGTGAAATCTTCCAGCTGCGGTAGGTTGGTTTTTTGAGTATTGATAATTTCGACATTGATATTTGTTTCTCCGAAACGGCCCGTGTTTTGGAACGGGCGAATAATCCAGTCGTCGGACATGCAATGTTTTTGACCAGCACTGCTGCGGTTCCAGTCATCCATGAAACGTTGCACCGGATGTTCGCCTGGGGAACGTTCGTTGATGACTTCCATAAACATTTTGACATCGGTCTTACGTCGGTAGGTATATCGAGAGTGTCCAAAACAAAAGCTTTCGATGCAAAAGGGCTGCAAGGGATCGATGAATTCTTCCAAGTCTTCCGGTGGTATCAGTTGATTGACTAGCATGCGGTCGGATACTTCGTGAGTTTTGTCAATTTCTATCAAACTAAACTCTTCAGCTAGATCGCCGGTTTGCACGACAAAATACAAGGTTTTGCCGGTCTGTTTGGTGGCGATGAGTTGTTGTTCGATGCTGTAATCGATTAAGGTTTGCAGGTTTTGTCCGCATTCCAGATAGGTGCGTTCAGCCCATTCGATCAAATCATTGGCAATGCGATTGTTATTCATATCCACAACGCCACCCAATCGATACCATTCATCACCCGTTAATGCCAGCTTAATTGTATGATCCGGGATTAGGCTCTGTAGCTGGCTCAATAATAGGTCTTCATTCTGGCCAGGAATAATTTTTTTGCAACAATCAGTGATGTCTTGTCCGGCAAGCATTAAACGAGATTCAGTCATGATCTGAGTCCAAAGCGTTATTAGAATGTAGACGTTTTTGCACAACGTCACGCACGTCGGGTTCGGGGTCGTCGATTAAAGCGGTTAAATTTTTCGGGTCGACTTTCAAAGCTGCGGTATAGCGAACTACCCAGTCGCTGTCGCTGAGTAGAGCCACAGCATCCTCATCAGACAAGCGTTCGGCAACGATACGGCGTACTTCAGCTGCTGGGTCGCTTACCATTAAGCCAAGACTAACTTCTGGTAGGCGCTCTGCAACTATTTTACGCACCTGGATATCCTCATCTTTGATAAAGCGAAATAATCGTCCGGGCGCTAGCCGTTTGACTACCATCAGGCGGACGATGTAATCGTCATCGTTGGCTAATAATTCAAGATGCTCCAGATCGATGCGATCAGCCACGGTCATGCGTACCTCTCGATCCGAATCTTTAATTAAATGTTGTAATTGAGCGCTAGGCAAGCGGAATGCTACGGCCCTGCGTACCACTTCGTCTTCATCAGTAACCAAGGCTTGAATGGCTTTTTGCGGGGCATAGCGAACTGCAATGGCGCGCCGCTCCCAGAACTTGTCCTGTAAATACAGCACGGCATATGCGGGGTTTACCCGAAAGAAGCGATCGATCTGGCGGCCGCTATCAACTAATACGCAAGTATCGCCAGGCATGCAGCGTCCCATCAGCAGGGTTTTGTTGCGGAAAGGACACAGGCTGCAATCGGCCATAGGCAGAGATACGGGAGAGTCGTTGGGCTCGGCCATGCTAACCCCTAATCTTCAATAATTTCGGCAATCACAATGCCTGTGGCATGTTCGTAGTTGTTGGTCAGACATAGGCAATGTTCGCGCCCGTCGACCAGGTAAAGATTAAAACCTTCGCCTTCTAACACGGGTTCTTGATTGGGAATATCGTCTTCCATGCAGTAGGTGAAGTGGACGCCAGGATATTCAGTTCTCAAGATTGACACCAGGGTTTCTGTCAACGGCTGAGTGCGGATGGTCGAGGCTACGCGTTGCATTTGTTCAGAGCTGATCATAGTAATGCCACCTTTTTAAGACCCTAGGGCGTATTAGCATTGTGCAATACTTTGCCTTTACGGTTTGTTTAATTGGCGCAATACGCTTTCGCAATTGCGCCCTACAGAGTTCAAGCCACTAAAGGCAAGATGCAGTTATCTATCGGACAAACCTTCACGCATTGCGGCTCATCATAATCACCGTTACATTCGGTGCAGGTTTTCTTGCTGATTTCGAAAACTACTGCACCTTCCTTGATAGAGTCGGTCGGGCAGACTGGTTTACAATCTCCGCAGGAAATACATTCTTCAGCAACAATAGTTAGAGCCATGGCGGCCTCCTTTTATAAACGTTTTGCTTGTAAAGTCGTAGGGATTCTGGGTGCGGGCTCCATAGGTTCGAAGTAATACTTAGAACCGTCACCTAATACCACTTCACCACCCCATTTTTCCGGGCTGTCGAATTCCAACGATTCGATGGTTTCTTCAAGATCTTTTTTGGCTACATAAAACACCAATTTGCCATCTTCGCGTTTTCTAAGCATGACGCTGGGCATAAGGTTCTCCAGACAAATGTAGGTCGGGTTACGACTGCATGGATGCAGGAGGATAGGTAACGCAGGAGCAGTTACCTATCCGTTAGGCGTAGGGTGGGCAATCTGCCCACCTTTTAAAGCTGATGGTGGGCACGGAACAGCCGTGCCCACCCTACGCTAACTTACTTTAACGAATCAAATCGTAGTTGTAGTCAGTGGTTCCCATGCCTTTGGTTTCCTTATCCAACTGTTCCAGCACAGCATTCACCAAGGTAGTCAGCATGTACATCGCACCTTCGTAACCCAAAGTGGTCATGCGGTGCAGATGGTGACGGTCGAAGATTGGGAAACCGATACGGATCAATGGCACTTCGTCCGCTTCACCTTTGTAGAAGGTATCGCGTTGGATGAATTTACCGTATGAGTTACCGATCATGAAGTCCGGTTTGTTGGTAAACATCAGAGAACGAAAATGCCATAAGTCTTTACCGATATGCACAGTGGCATTTTTACCGTAAGGAGATTCTGCCAATACTTCTTCACAGGCTTTTTTGAAGCGTTTGTTGGCGTGATTGACTAATACGTCAGTGACTTCGGCACCCATTTCCAACAGGAATTTGGTCATACCCAAGGCAAAGTCGGCATCGCCGTATAAGGCAAACTTTTTGCCGTGCAACCAGGCATGTGAGTCTGTCATCATATCGACTAAACGTCCGCGCTCTTTTTCCAGTGAAGCTGGGATAGGTTTGCCGGTCAACTCAGCGACTTTCATCAACAATTGGTCGGTCCATTCCAAGCCCATCGGAATGTTCAGCTTGGGTGCATCGTGTTTCCAGGTGTTTTGCACGAATTTTTTGGTTTTTTCCAACTGCCAAGGTTGCAACAAAATGGTGTCGATCGCGTTAGGCGCATCTTTCACTTCATCCATAGTGGTGCCACCCGCGTACATGCGGAATTCACCATCTGCAGGCGTGTCCAGTACTTCGGTTGGATCGCTCATCAGGGTGTAATCAACGCCCATTTCCTTCATCATGCGATGGATGACCCGGAAGTTGCCTAAATAGGTTTCAAAGCCGGGCACAAAGTTGATTTTGCCATTGGAGCCCACTTCTTTGCCTTCCATAAAGTTCAGCGTGAAGTAGCGCGCAATCCCTTCAAACATATTGTCCCAACCGGTGGTGTGACTACCCACAAAGCTTGGCGTATGCGCAAACGGGGTTGGAAATTCTTGCTCGATATAACCTTCTTTTTTAGCGTTGTTAATAAACGCGTTTAAGTCATCACCAATTACCTCAGCCATACAGGTTGTAGACACGGCAATCATGGTAGGTTTGTAGAGGGCTTTGGCATTTTCCAGGCCGGAGAACATATTTTTCTGGCCGCCGAATACCGCCGCATCTTCAGTCATAGAATCAGATACGCAAGAAATAGGCTCTTTAAAATGACGGTTGAAATAGGTGCGGAAGTAGGCCACACAACCTTGTGAACCGTGTACATAAGGCATGGTTTTTTCAAAGCCCAACGCACACAGTACAGCACCTAAAGGTTGGCAGGCTTTAGCAGGGTTTACCGTCAAGGCTTGACGATTAAAGTTCAGCTCTTTGTATTCTTGTGTGGTCGTCCATTGGAAAACCTCATCAATTTGCTCTTGCGGATGACGCTCTTCATAGGCTTCGCGTTTGTTTGCCAGGTTTTCCTTGTATTCGTCGGTACGGAATAAAGGATAACTGGGTTGAATGTTGTCGACTTCTTGGCTCATGATAATCTCCTAACGCGCCACTAATCTGTGGACTAACGTAACAGGCTAAAGACGAAAGGTTCAAGACGAAAAGATGAACGAGAATACTCATCGGCAAATATTTTTGCCTTTCATCTTTCGCCTTGGGCCTTGATTTTTTATGCAACAGCCTTGACCGGCTCGCTAGCAGCTTCGGTTTTCCAAGGCGCTTTAAAGCTTTTCCAGCAAGGATTGTTGATAGTCATATCCATATCGCGGGCGAAGATGGCGAAGCCGTCATAACCGTGATAAGGGCCGGAATAATCCCAGCTATGCATTTGACGGAAAGGCACGCCCATTTTTTGGAAAATGTATTTTTCCTTGATACCGGAACCTACCAAGTCAGGCTGAACTTTTTTGACGAATTCTTCGAATTCGTAGCCGGTGACGTCATCATATAAAAGGGTCGCGTTGCCCATTTCTTTGATGGTACGGTCGTAATCGTCGTTGTGACCAAATTCATAACCAGTACCGACCACTTCCATACCTAAATCTTCGTAGGCACCGATAACATGACGTGGACGCAAGCCGCCGATGTAAAGCATCACACGTTTGCCTTCCAGGCGAGGTTTATATTTTTCAATAACTGCATCGTATTCAGCTTTGTAACGTGCGATAACGCGTTCAGCACCTTCTTTGATGGTGTCATCGAAATGCTCGGCAATTCTGCGCAAGGATTCGGCGATTTTAGTCGGGCCAAAGAAGTTGTATTCGATCCAGGGGATGGAATATTTTTCTTCCATGTGGCGGGCGATGTAGTTCATTGAACGATAGCAGTGAATCAGGTTCAATTTAACTTTCGGAGTTTTTTCGATCTCGGCAATGGTACCGTCGCCGGACCATTGCGCAACAACCCGCAAACCCATTTCTTCCAACAGGGTTCTAGAGGCCCAAGCATCACCACCGATGTTGTAGTCGCCAATTACCGCAACGTCATACGGTGTGGTTGGAAAGCTATCGTCGCCATCGCGTTTTTCCAATACCCAGTCACGAATCGCATCGTTGGCGATATGGTGACCCAAGGATTGCGATACGCCGCGGAAACCTTCGCAACGTACAGGTACGATGGTTTTGCCGTGTTCTTTATTTTTGACTTTGGCAACCGCTTCAATATCGTCGCCGATCAGACCGATTGGGCACTCGGATTGAATCGAGATGCCTTTGTTCAATGGGAACAATACTTCGATTTCGTCTATCAGGTTAGCGAGCTTTTTATCGCCGCCAAATACGATATCTTTTTCGGTAAAGTCGGAGGTAAAGTTCATGGTTCCAAAGGTATTGACACCTGTGGTACCCACATAATAGTTACGGCGACCAGCACGGGAATATTGACCGCAACCTACAGGTCCGTGAGAAATGTGGATCATGTCCTTGATTGGACCCCAAACCACCCCTTTTGATCCGGCATAGGCACAACCACGAATGGTCATCACGCCGGGTAGGGATTTACGGTTTGAAGTAATGCATTTATTTGCCTTCTCCAGGCTTTGATCGTTAACCGCTAAATGTTTTTCGCGGTCTTTTTTGGCTTTTTCGGGATAGACTTCCAACACTTCTTGAATAAGTGCTTCAGTCTCTTCTCTTGTCATGGCTGCCATGATGTCATCCTCCTGTGGTCGTGGGTAATCCCCCAACTGACCTCGATTAGGAACTATAAGGCAGGTTGGATTGAGCTTGCTCAGCCCAACCTGCATGCTTGAGTATTACGCGCCAGCTTCAGCTGATGCGGTTTGACCAACGATGCTTTCGTCCACTTCTTCCATGATGCCGAATTCCATCAACATGTCTTCCAATTCATCCATAGTGATGGGTGTTGGAATGACCAATTGTTTATTGTTGAGGATTTTAGTGGCCAGATCACGATACTCCTGAGCTTGTTTAGCTTGTGGCTCATATTCGATCACTGTCATACGACGGATTTCAGCACGTTGTACCACGTTGTCACGGGGTACAAAATGAATCATGTGTGAGCCCAATTTAGCAGCCAATTCCATGATCAGTTCGTCTTCACGAGCAGTTTGACGTGAATTGCAGATCAAACCGGCCAAACGAACGCCGCCTGAGTTAGCATATTTCACGATACCTTTAGCGATGTTGTTGGCTGCATACATAGCCATCATTTCGCCTGAGCAAACGATATAAATTTCTTGGGCTTTGTTTTCACGAATAGGCATCGCGAAACCACCGCAAACAACGTCACCCAGTACATCGTAGAATACGAAATCTAAGTCTTCGTCGTAAGCGCCTTCTTCTTCCAAAAAGTTGATGGCGGTGATAACACCACGACCCGCACAGCCTACACCTGGCTCCGGACCACCGGATTCAACGCATTTGATGTCGCGATAGCCGACTTTCAATACATCTTCCAGTTCCAAATCTTCAACGCTACCGGCGTCAGCTGCCATTTGCATAATGGAGTTTTGCGCTTTTGCATGCAGAATTAAGCGAGTAGAATCCGCTTTAGGGTCGCAGCCTACTATCATGACTTTCTTGCCAAGCTCAGCTAAGCCAGCAACCAAATTTTGAGTAGTAGTGGACTTACCAATACCACCTTTACCGTAAATAGCACATTGACGTAATTTCGCCATGATCTTCTCCTCTTGTGGATCAACAGTTAATGACAACCTAGTTATAGCAAAGCCCATGCCAAGGTTGTAAGCGGTTTCAACATATTGAAATTAAAAGAAAAAATATAAATTGTTGGGGATTTGTTGGTTGTATACCCAACAAATTGTCTGCCGATGTTGATTAGACAACATGAAAAATAAGGTTTTTTATGCGCTCTAGGTGTAGCTGCAGATTCTAATTCAGGCTGGTCATATAATGATGCACATCAAGATCTACTTTTGTTTGGCGGCATCTCGACATCAGGCCAAGCTCTTGTGATAAACCCTACAACTATCATTGACATAGTTAATCTGATTCAGACCTTATTAATCAGAGCCACAGTCCGTGATGCCTTGAATGCCGGGCTTGTGCGCCCATAGCCTGTATAACTGGATTGAAAATTGCTTTGTTATGGATAAGTTATCCATCCATTCAGGAGTCTTACCATGTCCAATCCGGTTTTTTCTGAGATCCTTAGCGGTCTATATGACAATCAAGTGGTGCCTTATCTGGGGCCAGGGGTTTTATTCGATGTCACCAGTAAGCTAAATGGCACCCCCATTCCAGCTGATAGTGATAGTTTGATTTTGGCCATGAACGGCGGTAAGCCGATGGCGCCCAAATTAATGTACGAATTTCCCCGCGCGGCAATGAATCAAGAATTAAAACGCGGCCGTAATTATGTCAGCCAATTTCTGGATAAAACCTATGCAGAAATGAAGTGGACTAGGGCTGCAGTACATGATTGGTTGGCCGAGTGGAAACCTAATTACATCGTCGACATTAATCGCGACACTCAATTGCAAGATAGCTATGCCGATGAGGAGCATACCTTAGTGGTGGGTTTGGCCCGGGTCATAGGTAACCATTTCCGCTTTAAAATCTATCATTACGACAGAGAACAATATTTTGAAGTCGAACAACAGCAGGTCGATAGAAAACTGCCTATTCTATTTAAACCCATGGGTACACCTAAACCCGAATCTAATTATGTTGCCTCAGACGCCGATTACGTTGATTACATCACCGAGTTAATGGGCGGGTTTGCGATTCCGGACTTTTTGAAGGATTATCGGGTCGGTAAAAAGTATTTGTTAGTCGGCGTACCTTTAAACCGCGATTCCGAGCGTATGGTGATGAGCGATATTACTTATGCTGCTGATGAGCACAGAGGCTGGTTTTTGCGAAAAAACCCCACCGACAAAGAAAAACGCTATGCTTCGAAAATGGGTTTAGAGCTTATTGAAGCTGATTGCCAGGATTTATTGGAACTGGTGCAAACCCGACAGGCTGCTTGAGTTTAGATAGGAATACACCTGTTCTTATTGAGGGCGAAGATCGGGTGTTTCCAACGCAGCCTTTTAGCAGTCGACAGATGTTTTTTTATCAATCCGAAAATTTGCGCAGCAAAACATATTGTCCTTTGCTTTGACGGCCAAGATAAGTCCAGCGTCAACTATCTTGGTAACTCGATCGGGACAAATTAGCCGGCTTCAATGGGTTTTCATGGGAATACTTGGGGCATAAAAAACCCCGCAAAGCCAGATAACTTGCGGGGTTTTGGGTCAGTCTGAGCCTGTCTGAAACAGGCTTAAACTTTACAAGCTGTAGTACATGTCGAACTCAACAGGGTGAGTGCTCATACGCAGACGAGTCACATCTTGTTGTTTCAGGGCAATGTAGCCGTCAATCGCATCGTCGGTGAATACGCCGCCACGAGTCAGGAACTCACGGTCTTTATCCAACGCATCAAGAGCTGAATCCAAAGAAAACGCGACTTGTGGGATGGCTTTTTCCTCTTCTGGAGGCAAGTCGTACAAGTCTTTATCCATCGCTTCACCTGGGTGAATCTTGTTTTGGATGCCGTCCAGGCCTGCCATCAACATGGCAGAGAAGGCCAAGTATGGGTTAGCAGTTGAGTCTGGGAAACGAACTTCGATACGACGACCTTTAGGATTGGTTACATAAGGAATACGGATAGACGCAGAACGGTTGCGTGCAGAGTATGCCAACATAACAGGGGCTTCAAAACCTGGTACCAGACGTTTGTAACTGTTGGTTGAGGCATTGGTCAAAGCGTTTAAAGCTTTTGCATGTTTGATGATGCCGCCGATGTAGTACAGCGCGGTTTCAGACAAGCCACCGTACAAATCGCCAGTGAACAAATTTACGCCGCCTTTAGCCAAAGATTGGTGAACGTGCATACCGCTACCGTTATCGCCAACCAGTGGTTTAGGCATGAAAGTAGCGGTTTTGCCGTACGCGTGTGCAATGTTGGCAATAACGTATTTCAGTTCCAATACTTCGTCGGCTTTTTTAACCAGTGTGTTGAACTTGACACCGATTTCGCATTGGCCGGCAGTTGCCACTTCGTGGTGATGTACTTCGGTGGTTTGGCCCATTTCTTCCAAAACCAAGCACATGGCAGAACGCATGTCTTGAAATGAGTCTACAGGTGGTACAGGGAAGTAGCCGCCTTTAATGCCAGGACGATGACCGATGTTGCCATTTTCGTAGACTTTTTCAGAGTTCCAACCAGCTTCTTCGGAATCGATTTTGTAAGAACAGCCGCCCATCTCTGCAGACCAGCGCACGTCATCGAAAATGAAGAATTCATTTTCAGGGCCAAAGAATGCAGTGTCTGCGATGCCGGTCGATTGCATATACGCTTCAGCGCGTCTAGCAATAGAGCGTGGATCACGCTCGTAGCCTTGCATGTTTTTTGGCTCAATGATGTCGCAACGCAAGATCAGGGTTTTGTCGTCGAAGAAAGGATCAATTTTAGCTGTACTTGGATCGGGCATCAGAATCATGTCGGATTCGTTGATGTGTTTCCAGCCGGCAACGGATGAACCATCGAACATGTTGCCTTCTTCAAAAGTGTCTTCATCTATGCTGTGAGCAGGGAAGGTGACATGTTGTTCTTTACCACGGGTATCGCAGAAACGAAAATCGACAAATTGGATGTCGTTTTCCTGGATCATTTTAAGTGCGTTTTCAACTGACATCGGCCAAGGTCTCCTAAAGGAAAATTATTTTGGTTATTATGGGTGTTAAGCGGGTAAACAATATCATTTATTTTTACAAAGAGCCACAGCAACAAGCATAGGGATTTGTGATTGTTGCTGCGGATTTTTGCTGAGTAAAAAAAATTGAGACTGACTCTAGAAAGTAACGATCATATCCATGGCGACACCAATCTGATCGTTTTCGTTTCCGCCGTCAAAAGGAGTTGCCATGCCATTGGCTGCGGCGCCATTGTCAGCTGCGAAGTTGTCGTAACGCAACTCCGGACGCAATTTTAGCCAAGAGAGAGGTGAGTAATTCACGCCGGCACTGACAGCATAAAAGCTACCGTCTGCACCTGTGCGGTAACCATCGGCATCTCTAAACCATTCAGCGCGAAGGCCAGCGGCTAATTTATCGTTAATGTCGTAGGTTAAATATTGATTGATGCCATACCAGTCAGCGTGAATACTGTTAGGTGTGCTTTGTGCAACACCATAATCATGTTGCGCTACATAATGCAGTTTGTCGGTAAAATCGTGACTTAGCACGATGCTGTACATGGTCGTGTTACGAAGTTCGCCGCCAAATAAGGTGTCACCTGTAATCAAAGAAGTTACGATCGAGGTGTCATCGTCTGGTTTAACGGAGACGCTACCTAGGAAGTCCCATGCGCCAGGTGATTCACGAAAGTTGTCCCAGCCCATAACCGCACCACCGGTTACAGAAACCATGTCATTAATGTCATAGCTTAGTAATGCGCCTGTATGGGTGAATGGTTCGCCGTATAGCATGGTATAGGCATGTGAATAAAAGAAATTATCCGGTGATGTGACGACTTCATAGCCAATCAGGGTATAGAAATGACCGACTTTAGCGGTGATACCATTGCCGAATGGGGCGTAAATTTCTGCATAGGCTTGTGGAAAGGCAACCGAATAATAGGAAGACTTGTCCTCGACCATTATTTTGTTGTCCCAGCCCAAAGCTTGAGTTTTGGTGCTGTCCATGCCGTACATCCAGTCCGCGCGGCCACCGAAATCCCAGCTATCACCTTTTTCTACTGCTTTTTCCATAAAGAGGTTCAATTGGTTAAATTGAAATTCGTTAATGCGGTCATTAAAACTGATAGGAGAGTTGCTGTTAGATGGATTGTTATGCGATGCATAGGTAACACCGCCACTTGCCCAGCCACCAAATTCTATGCCTGTGCTTTTGGTTAAAGCGCTTTCGTTAACGTTATAACCCGTCAAGGATTCGATTGCTCCAGCATCGGTCAAGGATTCGATTGCTCCAGCATCGTCGGTTAAGGCATCCATGGCCTCATGACTGTAGCGTTGGTCGCTGTTAATGGCAGCATCGTCGGCTAAGACATTAACAGCGGTCAGCACCAAGCTGCCTGTTATTAATGAGGGTAAGATTTTTTTCATATAATTTCTCCAGATTTAAGACTCGGCATAATTAAAGCATTAAATGTGCCATTATTAAAATACAATAAAATCAAATGCCTATGAAATTATGCGCCAATAAGTAACATCATGTCGCACCAAAAAAGTGCGCAAGGCGCACTATTTTTGTTGTAAAAAATCTAATATTTTGCTTATAAGCAACGGATTTGTTTATTTTCGGTTGGTAAAGGTATCTGAGATGTTGTGGCATTGGGCTCTATTCTCTTGGCGGCTATTAATCTTTTGCAATTCTGCTTGCTTTATCTAAAGGCTGCTGGGTTTGGCGTAGAGGTGATAGTGATATGGCTGTTCATCGATAATATATGGAGTATAGGTGAGCATTGTTACTTTGCCCGGGCTCTGGGTCAGTGGTCGAGTACGAAGGGGGGGGTATTGCACCATTTAAATGAATTATTAGATTTAGCGTTAGAGGATGTTTCAAAATGACGCATTACGCACCAGGTTAGTGCGCAAACTGCAGTCTAGTCAAGCTGGTTTCTAATAAACCTAATAAAAACAGCGGTATATAAAATGGCATGCTAAATGCTTTGTTGTGATTGAAGTTTTTATTTTCTAGGGGTATTTAGTCATGTGTAAAAGAGGTGTCAGTTTATGAAACTAATAACAGCAGTTGTTAAGCCATTTAAGCTGGATGACGTGCGTGAAGCGTTATCCGATATTGGTGTGTCCGGTGTGACGGTTACTGAAGTTAAAGGCTTTGGGCGTCAGAAAGGGCATACAGAACTTTATCGCGGCGCCGAATATGTTGTCGACTTTCTACCCAAGGCAAAAATTGAAGTGGCGGTTCCTGATAACTTGCTGGAACAAGCCATCGAATCCATCGTTAAAGTCGCCAATACTGGCAAGATCGGCGACGGAAAAATTTTTGTGACTAATCTGGAACAAGTTGTTCGGATTAGAACCGGCGAATCTGGCGAAGAAGCGCTCTAATTTAAAAAGGTGGAATGATTATGAAAAAAATTCATGTGTATATGGCGCTATTTGCGTTATTTGGTTTCTCAGAAACGGCACTAGCGCAGGAAATTTTAGCCGTAGCTCAGGCAGTTGTTGAGCCAACAATTGATAAAGGCGATACCGCCTGGATGATTGTCGCCACTGTATTGGTTATCTTAATGGTAATTCCTGGCTTGGCCTTGTTTTATGGCGGTATGGCCCGCGCTAAAAACATGCTTTCAATTTTAATGCAGGTTTTTGTCATTTTCTCACTCACTGCAATTTTGTGGGCCACCTATGGTTACAGCATAGCGTTTACAGAAGGCAACGCATTTTTCGGTGGCTTTAGCAAAGCCTTTTTACAAGGTGTTACCCCAGATTCGATGGCGGCCACTTTTAGCAAAGGGGTTTATATTCCGGAATATATTTATATCGCCTTTCAATTGACCTTTTCGGCCATAACACCGGCTTTGATCATTGGCGCCTTTGCGGAACGTGTGAGATTCTCGGCAGTTTTATTGTTTACCGTATTGTGGTTTAGCTTTTGTTATTTGCCAATGGCGCACATGGTTTGGTTTTGGGCTGGCCCTGATGCCTATACAGACCAAGCGGCAGCAGATGCAGCTGGCGCTACGGCGGGCTTTTTGTTCCAAAAAGGCGCGCTGGATTTCGCAGGCGGTACCGTTGTGCATATTAACGCTGGTATTGCCGGTTTAATTGGCTGTTTGATGATAGGCAAGCGCATAGGCTATGGAAAAGAATTTATTGCGCCTCATAGTTTAACTATGAACATGATTGGAGCATCTCTCTTGTGGGTAGGTTGGTTTGGGTTTAATGCTGGCTCCAACCTGGAAGCTAATGGTCTGGCGGCAATGGTTTTTGTTAACACCTTGCTTGCAGCCGCTGCAGCAACATTATCCTGGATGACGATAGAGTGGATCGTGCGAGGAAAACCTAGCATGTTAGGCGCAACTTCCGGGGCAATTGCTGGTTTGGTTGCAATTACACCAGCCTGTGGCTGGTCCGGACCGATGGGAGCTATTTTTCTAGGTCTGTTCGTTGGTGCCATTTGTTTTTGGTCAGTTACCAGTCTGAAACACAAGCTTGGATATGATGATTCACTCGATGCATTTGGCGTTCATGGTGTCGGTGGTATCGTTGGCGCGTTAGGTACAGCCATCGTTGCAAGCCCGGATTTAGGTGGTGCTGGCGTATGGGATTATGTGTCTAATTCAGTGGGTGATTACGACATGTTTGCCCAACTTATTAGCCAATCTTGGGGGATTGCTATTGCAATTGTCTGGTCAGGGGTGGTGTCATTTTTTGCATTCAAAGTTGCTGATATTTTTCTTGGCTTGCGTGTTGATGAAGTCGTTGAGCGAGAAGGTCTTGATTTACCAGAGCATGGCGAAACTGCCTATAGCCTCTAATTACAACCAAATTCCGAAAGAGATTTGTATTCAGGCGCTGGTGTTTTATCACCAGCCAATGATTCCTGATCTTGTCGCAATAAATATAAGGAGAATTTATGAAACTGATAACAGCAGTTGTTAAGCCATTTAAGCTGGATGACGTGCGGGAAGCGTTATCCGATATTGGTGTGTCCGGTGTGACTGTTACTGAAGTTAAAGGCTTTGGGCGTCAGAAAGGGCATACAGAACTTTATCGAGGCGCGGAATATGTTGTCGATTTTTTACCTAAAGCCAAAATTGAAGTGGCGGTCGCGGATAGTTTGTTGGAGCAAGCCGTCGAGGCTATCGTTAAAGTTGCTAATACCGGCAAAATTGGTGATGGCAAAATATTTGTAACCAATTTGGAGCAGGTCGTGCGGATTAGAACCGGCGAATCCGGCGAAGAAGCGCTTTAATCAATAGAGGAGAAGCAAGTGGAAAATCTAAATAAAGTTGTTGAATTAAGCTATGCGCTTGATACTTTTTACTTTCTGATCTGTGGCGCATTGGTCATGTGGATGGGCGCAGGTTTTGCCATGCTGGAAGCGGGTTTGGTTAGGGCTAAAAATACTACCGAAATTCTAACCAAAAACATTGCCTTGTTTGCGATTGCCTGCACGATGTATTTATTGTGTGGTTACGGCATCATGTATCCCAGTGCGGCTGTTAACAGTGTCTGGCCCGGCTTCAGCTTTTTAATCGGTAGTGAGCATACTCTGGAAGAGGTTTTGGCCAGTAATGGTGAGACATATTATTCAGGTTTGTCTGACTTTTTCTTCCAGGTTGTGTTTGTGGCAACTTCAATGTCCATTGTGTCCGGCGCTGTTGCTGAGCGCATGAAATTATGGGCTTTTCTGGTTTTTGCAGTGGTGATGACCGGCTTTATTTATCCGGTACAAGGCTACTGGAAATGGGGTAAAGGATTTTTGGATGCGCTGGGTTTTCTGGATTTTGCCGGCTCCGGTGTAGTGCATTTATGCGGAGCGACAGCTGCTTTGGCCGGGGTTTTGTTATTAGGTGCGCGTAAAGGTAAATACGGTCCTAATGGTGAAGTTCATCCAATTCCTGGATGTAACTTGCCGATGGCAACTTTAGGTACATTCATTCTTTGGATGGGTTGGTTCGGATTTAATGGTGGTTCTGAATTGAAAATTTCTAATGTAGGAGAAGCCAATTCAGTTGCCATGGTGTTTGTAAATACCAATGCCGCTGCTGCTGGTGGTTTGATCGCCGCACTTATTGTGTCGCAATTGAAATTTGGTAAGGCTGATTTATCCATGGTACTCAATGGTGCTTTGGCCGGTTTGGTTGCCATTACGGCTGAACCGTTAACCCCAGTACCTTTGGTTGCAACATTAATTGGTGCTGTCGGTGGTGTGTTGGTGGTGTTCTCGATTATCTTCATGGATAAAATGAAGCTTGATGATCCGGTTGGTGCGCTGTCTGTTCATGGTGTAATTGGAATTTGGGGTTTGCTGGCAGTATGTATTACCAACCCTGAAGCCAAATTATCGGCCCAACTCATTGGTATAGCCAGCATCTTTACTTTTGTGTTTATCAGCAGTTTGCTGACATGGTTTGCGATTAAAGCGGTCATGGGTATTCGTGTCACCGCAGAAGAAGAGTACGATGGTGTGGATCTTTCCGAATGTGGAATGGAAGCCTATCCGGAGTTTACCGAGAGCAGTAAAGGTTAAAAATTAAGTCTGCCGACAGGAACGGGCGCTTCAGCGCCCGGGTTTTTTTGTTTCCGTCAGGCACTATTTTGGTGCATTTATTGCTTTGAAAATTGTATGTTGACCGGGAATTATTTATTATTGCCGGCAGGCTTGACTTTTTAATCACTTAACTGGGGACAGTATGAAATTAATTACCGCGATTATCAAACCGTTTAAATTGGATGATGTGAGAGAAGCATTGTCTGAGATTGGTGTGGCCGGCGTTACTGCAACCGAAGTAAAAGGTTTTGGTCGTCAAAAAGGCCATACCGAGCTTTATCGTGGGGCTGAATATGTTGTCGATTTTCTACCTAAGGTAAAGCTTGAAATAGCCGTTGCAGATAGCGTTGTCGACCTAGCTGTCGAGACTATAGTCAAGGCCGCTAATACAGGAAAAATCGGTGATGGCAAAATTTTTGTTACTCATCTGGAGCAAATTGTTCGCATTAGAACCGGTGAAACTGGGGACGATGCCATATAACGGTTTGATTGCAAACCGGTAAGCCGCTTACTCAAAATCGCCCTAGCTGCAGAAACCAATGCAGATAGAGGCGATTTTATTATGTCTGGCGTTATCCGGCTTGTCATCAGACCAGGAATCTTGTGAAAAATAATGACTATAACTATAAAAAAAATCATGTTGCCGGCCATGTTGATGTTGCCGGAATTAGCGAGCGCCACTGAAATCAACCAGGCCAATACAGCTTGGGTTTTAACCTCTACCGCTTTAGTGCTGTTTATGACCATACCGGGTCTTTCATTGTTTTATGGTGGACTGGTACGAAGCAAAAACGTGTTGTCGGTATTGATGCAATGTTTTGCGATTACTTGTTTGGTATCAATGCTTTGGCTGGTTGGTGTTTACAGTTTTATTTTTGCCGATGGCGGGGATTTGCAGCAATTCATCGGTGGCGGTAGCAAGATTTTTCTGCCGGATATGACTACGCAAAATCTGATTGGTGATATTCCTGAAAGTGTTTATTTCATGTTTCAAATGACGTTTGCCATTATCACGCCGGCACTAATTGTCGGTGGTTTTGCTGAGCGCATGAAGTTTTCCGCCATGATGTGGTTTAGTGGTTTATGGTTAATTGTGGTGTATATGCCGATCTGTCATTGGGTTTGGGGTGGCGGTTGGTTAGCTGATCTGGGTGTAAAAGACTTTGCGGGCGGCATTGTGATTCACGTCAATGCCGGTGTCGCCGCCTTGGTTGCGGCTTTGGTGTTAGGGCCTAGACGCGGATTTCCAACTACCGCGATGCCACCGCATAATATGACTATGGTCGTAACAGGTGCCGGCATGCTTTGGTTTGGCTGGTTTGGCTTTAATGGTGGTAGCGCATTAACTGCCGATGGTAGTGCTGGCATGGCGATTGTGGTAACCCATATTGCAGCCGCCGCGGGTTCATTAACCTGGATGACCATAGAGTGGTTGCGTTTTGGCAAGCCTAGTGTACTCGGTATCGTCACGGGTATGGTGGCAGGGCTTGGCACCATTACACCCGCATCTGGTTTTGTCGGGCCTGTGGGTGGTCTGGCGATTGGTATCATTGCCGGCGTTGTGTGTTTTCTTGCCACTCAGTTCATCAAACGGATTTTGAAAATAGATGACTCCCTTGATGTGTTTCCGGTGCACGGGGTTGGTGGTTGTGTAGGCTCTATCCTGACAGGTGTATTTGCTGCCGAAAGTTTCGGTGGCTTGGGTTTAGGCGGCGTCAGCATGTCCGAGCAAGTCGGTGTGCAGGCGTTGGCTGTTTTAGCGACTATAGTTTGGAGCGGGTTGTTTAGTTATATTTTGTTAAAACTGATTAATATGTCGATTGGTTTACGGGTTAACGAAGATGAAGAAGTGCAAGGTCTGGATATTGTGTTACACGAAGAGACTGGCTATCACAATCTGTAAACTTAGGGCTTGCAGGTTAGAATAGAAGCTTGTCTGGTGAGTTGACGGTAGTCAGCTCACTGCCTTTTTTATCAACTGAGAACAACATGCCCATCACTCTTGAAACCCTGGAAGTTATAGTTCGCGCCGCCGGTGAGGTGGCGATGTCTTATTTTAACGATCTGGATCAGCTGGCAATCAGCAAAAAAAGCGCCCGCGATTTAGTCACCGATGCCGACGTTGCTGTCGAAAATTATCTCAAGCAAGCTTTGCAAGAGCACTGCCCGGAATATGGATTTTGGGGGGAAGAAAGTGGTAAAACAGCTAATCAAAGCAGTCGTTGGATCGTTGATCCTATCGACGGCACGCATTCTTTTTCCAAAGGTCAATATTATTGGGGGGTTAGTGTAGCCCTGGAAATCGAAGGTGAATTGATAATGGGCGCTGTGTATGGTCCTGCATTGGACGATTATTATTGCGCCGAAAAAGGTAAGGGTGCCTGGAAAAATGGTAAACCAATTCGGGTATCAGAGGAGACCAGCCTGGCTTCGAGTATGGTATCTACAGGTTTTGCTTGTTTGCGCCAATATCTGGAAGATAATAATCTGGCACGTTTTGCGCGGATTGCCCAAGCCACCACGGGTCAGCGCCGCTTAGGTTCGGCCGCTTTAGATTTATGTACGGTTGCAGATGGTCAAGTGGATGCCTTTTGGGAGCAAGAGCTTAATCTATACGATGTTGCCGCTGGTGCGTTGATTGCCATGGAAGCAGGTGCTTCAGTCACAGACTTTAAAGGTAATCCTGGCGTATTTCCAAAACAAGTTTTAGCAACCAATGGCAAGCTTTTAGATCAGATTTTGCCTTTGATGTAACAAGTAAACAGAATGGATGCGGTTTGCTCCCGCCCGGTTCTGAAATCAAATAAAGTCGCTTCGGTCGAATTAACGGCCGAAGCGGAAAGGCGGGTTTGACTTAAGCTTTAGCCATTTCTGCGCGCATTTCGTCGATAACAGCCTTGTAATCGGGTTTACCGAAGATTGCTGAACCTGCAACGAAAGTGTCTGCACCAGCTGCTTTGATTTCACGGATATTTGCAGCGTTCACGCCACCATCAACTTCTAAACGAATATTGAAGCCGCTTTCATCGATGCGTTTTCTGACTAGACGTAATTTGTCCAGAGTAGAAGGAATGAAGGATTGACCGCCGAAACCAGGGTTAACTGACATCAATAAAATCATGTCCAATTTGTCCATGACGTGATCAAGGTAGTGCAGCGGGGTGGCAGGGTTGAAGGTTAAACCGGCTTTGCAGCCAAGATCTTTTATCATTTGCAGGGTGCGATCGATATGCAAAGACGCTTCCGGATGGAAGGTAATGTAAGTGGCGCCTGCTTTAGCAAAATCTGGAATGATGCGGTCAACAGGGTTGACCATTAAATGTACATCAATCGGAGCGGTAACCCCGTGTTTACGCAGTGCTTCGCAGACCAGAGGACCGATGGTCAGGTTGGGCACGAAGTGGTTGTCCATGACATCAAAATGCACGATGTCTGCGCCTGCTTTTAATACATTGTCCACTTCTTCGCCCAAGCGCGCGAAATCAGCGGAGAGAATGGAAGGTGCAATTAAATTGTCAGCCATTGTCTGATCCTCGTTGGTTATAAAACCGACCATTATACGTTGTTTCTAGGTATTGGCTAAAACACCAATGTCAAAATATAAGTTCAGCTTGTTTGCTCTTGAGTGACTGACAGACAAACACCTTCACGCCGGCATGGATTACACGAATCGTGCGCCTAAGAATATTTTCAACCGGATAAAAAGCATTTTATGCACAAATGTTATCAAACTGTCGGGCGAAGTTTGTCGCATTATTGCGTAATGGAGTAAGTAGACGCTGGAAATGAAACCATATATTTGCCTATGGCTGCAATATTGATCGGTGAAATCAATATCCGATGAATTAATTGGTAATTCAATCCATATTAGTTCTTTTTAATATTTCAGCTGAAAAAGATATAGTTTGATGTGATTATGAGAGGAATGTTAGAGTGGCGTCACGGTTTTTTGATTTTATTTTATACTTAACGGGTCTGTATAAAACATCAAGCTAATACTCAGTTTTTAATCTGCCCTGAATGGAGGCGCTGCGGTTGTTTTGAGGGAATAAATAATTGTTTTGGAAAAATATTATGCTAATTCAATGTAAAAATAAAAAAAAGTCTCATGGCAAACCGATGCTGGCTGCACTTTATGTTCGGAAAATAGCTTATGCGCTTCTAGGGTTGGGGTGGGCAACATTCACTCATGCTCAAGTGCCACCAAATACCGCTCCTCCAGTTAGCCCCACAACTAGCGAAATTGTTACTCCGCCAACCAGTACCAGCGAATCTACAATTGATGGTTTACTGCAAAGCTCATCAGCATTGGATACCACTCAGAATAACATGGCTCAGGTCATCGAGATTGCCTGTCCAAATGGAACTAACGCCGCGGATTTTCAGGCCCGCTGTAATGGACTTATTGATGCTGCACAAGAAGGCGATTTGTCGCAAACCTATAACGCACTTCAAGTATCCTCTCCTGAACAAATGCCGTCCCAGGGTATATCAGCAACGCGCACATCCTTTAATGTTATCGCTGGGCGTCTTGCTGCGCTTAGGGCTGGAGCCAGAGGGTTTCAGGTTGCTGGCTTAGGTAAGAATGCGTTACCGGTAAATCTTGCTTCACTTTCCAATATTAGCGGAGGTGCAGCCGGGGATGAATCGAGTGGTTGGGATAGGCTGAGCGGTTTTGCTAATGGTAATTACAATACAGGTAGCGTTAACTCGGAATTTAACCAGTTGGGCTATAACTTTGATACAGGTAGTGTTAATTTCGGTTTGGATTATCGGTTGACTAACGATTTAGTGTTGGGGACTGCATTTACCTATATGCGGGCTGAATCAAGTTTCGATGGAAATGGCGGTAGTTTAGATAGTAATGCCTACACTGGCGCGATATACGGTAATTACTACGCCACTGAAAATCTCTATTTTGACGGTATCGCCAGCGTTGGTGGTATTAATTATGATTCTACCCGAAACATCCAGTATTCCTTATCTGGTGTGGATAGTGTGAATACTCAGGCAACAGCTGCGCCTGGTGGTAATCAATATGCCATTGGTTTGGGTACTGGTTATAACTTTGCTGTTCAGGAATGGACATTAAATCCATATGCAAAAGTCAATTATTTAAAGCTTGATGTTGACGGATTTAGTGAGTCAGGCGGAAATGGTTGGGGTATGCAATTTCAGGATCAGACGGTTGAGTCGGTCACTACTACGCTGGGTACTCAAGCATCTTATGCGCTCAGTACTTCTTGGGGGGTGTTGATGCCGACTATCCGCGGCGAATGGCACCACCAGTATAAGGATAACAGTCGAAACATTACTACCCGCTTTTTAGGTGATACGACCAGCGGCTTATCGTTTAATGCCGTGACCACTGCGCCTGACCGCAATTACTATACTGTCGGTACCGGAATATCGGGTACCTTTGCAGAGGGTGTGAGTGCCTTTTTTAACTATGATGCCCTGCTTGGCTATCGAAGTGTGGATAGCCATTTGTTCACCCTGGGTGCCCGCATGGAGTTTTAGCTATCTTGGATATGGTTGTGGCTTAATCAGCGTTTCCTTGTTCAATGTTTGTCCTGTCAACAGCGTTTCTAAATGAGGAAGGCGTTTTGTTTGAGTTGTGTATAAGTCTCTGATGATCAACAGTCGTTGAGCGGAATTAACTGAGTTGATTTTCTGCTTAGAGACATAAGCCTCGCTATAGTACAATCTTACTATGGCTGAGGCCGAAAATCCCCAATAACACACACTTGAAGCGCAGGTTTTGACAATGATGACGATGGATGACAGAGACGGTTGGATATGGCTGGACGGGAAATGGGTCGAATGGCGTGAGGCGAAAGTTCACGTTCTGACACATACCTTGCATTATGGTTGCGGAGTTTTTGAAGGTTTGCGCGCCTATAAAACTGATAAAGGTACAGCGATATTCAAATTGGCCGAGCATACGGATCGCTTATATCGCTCGGCGCATATCATGAATATGAAAATGCCGTTTTCTAAAGAAGAGCTTAATCAGGCGCATCGAGATGCGGTAGCTAAAAACAATTTAGACACCGCTTACATTCGCAGTATGGTGTTTTTCGGTTCGGAAGGCATGGGCTTGCGTGCTGACAATTTGAAAGTTCATGTCATGGTGGCTGCCTGGACTTGGGGTGCTTACCTGGGTGCGGAAAACATGGAAAAAGGCATTCGTATCCGTACTTCGTCTTATACCCGTAATCACGTTAATAGCACCATGTGTAAAGCCAAAGCCAACGGTAATTACATCAATTCGATTCTAGCGTTGCAGGAAGCCTTGTCGACTGGTTATGACGAAGCTTTGCTGTTGGATCATGAAGGTTATGCTGCAGAGGGCAGCGGTGAGAATTTATTCATCGTGCGCAATGGCAAACTATACACCCCGGAAACTACTTCTGCCTTGGAAGGTATTACCCGCGACACATTGATTACAATTGCGCGCGAACAAGGCTATGAAGTGATCGAAAAGCGCATCACTCGTGATGAAGTATATGTGGCCGATGAAGCTTTCTTTACCGGTTCTGCTGCCGAAGTGACACCTATTCGTCAATACGACAACCGCGATATTGGTTCGGGTAGCCGTGGACCAATTACTGAAAGATTGCAATCACTCTATTTCGATTACGTTCACGGTCGCCGCAACGATCATCAGGAATGGTTGTCATTAGTCTCTTAGATGTCTATTGAACAAGAGTCGACGCAGTTTTAAGGCAATAGCCGGTTAATGCATGCAGATCGCAATCGTTAAACTCTCTGCGCTTGGTGATATCGTGCATGCTATGGTTGCGCTGCAATTTATTAAAGCAGCGCTGCCGCAGGCTCAAATAGACTGGATAGTCGAGCAGAATTTTGCCGGTGTTTTGGCGGATAATCCGCATATTCGACAGGTATTGACGGTTAATCTAAAGGCCTTAAAAACAGATAAAAGCTTGTTTTTTAGTCAGTTGGCCAAGGTTAAACAATATCGTCAGCAGCACTATGATGTGGTTATCGATGCCCAGGGTTTGATCAAATCGGCCATTGTTGCGCGCTTACTCTCTAGCAACACGGTTGGGTTTGATCGAAATTCGATTCGAGAAAAGTGGGCGGCAAAATTTTATCGCAAGACTGTCGCTTGTGCTTACGATGCGAACACCATAGACCGCAATGTAAGCGTATTGACTCAGTCCTTGGGTGTTAGTGTATCTCCACAGCAAATTTTGGCTAAACAGCCATTTTTGTATTTCAAACCTGCAGATGCAGATTTGCATGACTACTTTCAGGCTAACCAAGCTAATCTTATGCTGGTTATCGGTTCGACCTGGCCAAGTCGTAATTATCCAAAAGAGCAGTTTTTGCAAGTGATGCAAGCTTTGCCGGCCAACTATCTGATTTGCTGGGGTAATGAACAAGAGCGACAGGCTGGGCTATGGCTGGTTGATCGTAGCGATGCCAGGTTATTACCTCGATTGAGTTTAAATGATTTAAAGGCTGCAATTGCAGGTGTTGATTTACTGATTGGTAATGATACCGGCCCTACACATATGGCCTGGGGGCTGAATCGGCCATCGATTACTTTATTTGGGCCGACACCGGTTAGTCGGGTTTACCAGACGAATATCAATAAGGTATTGAAATCTCCCTCTGTGGTTAATCCGTTCAAGCTGAACAAAAACGATTTTTCAATAGCCGAAATCCCTCCGAAAGAGATTGTCGATTTAGCAAATTTATTGTTGGCACGTGGTTAAGCCGTGAACGGAGTGCTAAAATCCCGCTCTCAATAATTACCTATTCTGGAACAACATGAGCCAAATTAAGATTGAACATAAACCCAGTGAAGAGCGTTTGCAGGAACTGGGCGTATCCGGTTGGGCGATTTGGGAAAAAGAAGTCTCAAAATTCCCTATCGACTTTGACGAAACAGAATGCGCTTATGTGCTGGACGGTGAAATTCTGGTCACGCCAGCGGGTGGCGAACCTGTGCGCATAGTTCCTGGCGATTTAGTCGTTTTTCCAGCAGGTATGGATAGTCAATGGGAAGTGGTAAAGCCGCTTCGTAAGCATTACAGCTACGATTATCCCGACGGCGTTTAATTTGTACTGAGCAAAAAAGGCGTCTTCGGACGCCTTTTTTGTTGGTGAAATTCAAATCTGATATGGATTGAAATAAGCTGATTATCAGAATGTGATATTTGCAGGCAAGGCCTCACTGCCATTAAGTT